>NZ_JACIGW010000004.1:0-477454 GCF_014198105.1 Aliirhizobium cellulosilyticum
CCCAATCAGCAAATGCCAATCTTTAGTGGTTTTCTTTAGAACGAGAAGCTTCGTCGCTAGCAGCGCCGCCGCCCTCGTCAGTGAGCGGGTTATAGTCCCACACCCAGGAAAACGTCAACAGGCTATTTTCATAAATCTGCAAAAATCGTGCATGACATTGATTTTAAAAGATTTATTCGATTTCAACGCCTACCAGGGGCAATTTTGCCTCCAGAACCTCAGCTCGTCTGACAACAGATCGCGGCGAGAACCGTCATTCGGCTTATCTGTCCCCCATGGCCTAGATCCCTGCGGACTGCCTGAGGTCCCGTTCGGCCCTCTCGATGGCGCTGGCGTTCAAAACCTTGCGTGAAAGAGCGACCGCGACCGCTCTCGTACGCAGATTGAACAAGCCCTCATTTCCCTGCCCCGGCGTCTCATAAACATCGAGCTTTTCGTAAAGCTGCTGCAGGCGGTTCTGTACGCTGCGCAGTGACAGATGTTTTCGCTTGGCGATCGCCTTGTCGGTCAATCCCAGCGCCACATCGACGAGGATTTCGTATTCGGCGTCGGTAAGGCCGGGGGAATTGCCAAAACTCTTCTGCTGGATACCACGCACTTCCCGGTCGATCACGCACTGGGATTCAACGAAAACGCTGCGCAGTGCAAGTTTCAGCCGTTCTTCCGAAGCAGACTTCAGCACATAGCCATAAGTCGCGCCCTCCGGCACGATCCGCGCCACGCCACGCACATAGGCTTCGTCAGAATAGTTCGACCAGAAGAGGATTTTGGTATCCGGACGCTCGCGCCAGATCGTGCGTGCCGCCTCGATCCCGTTGCGCTCGCTCATCTGCAAATCCATGACGACATGCTCGACACGTGCAGTTCGGGCCTGCACTTCGCCTTTCAGGCCGTTTTCCGCCTCGATCACCTGCCCGCATTCCGGCAAGGCAGCACGGACTGCCTCACCGAGAAACGTGCGGTGAAGAGCATCGTCCTCAACAATCAGCACATTCATCGTCACACCTCGCCCAAAACGGGGAAATCCGGCGATAGGGTCAGCCGCATGCACGTTCCGCTCCCCTCGCCTCGGCACGCCGGATTGCGGCCGATCTCGAACCGCGCCGCAATCAGCCGGGCACGGGTCTTCATGTTGTCGATACCGTGTCCAGCCGTTTCCTTTATATAGGCGAGGCCCCGACCATCATCTTCAACCTCTATGCAAAGCGATTGACCGCTCCGGGCGATCCGCACCGTGATATTGTCAGATTGCCCATGGCGAATGGCGTTATTGACTGCCTCCTGGACGATACGGAACAGCGCCACAGAAACTGTCGGATTGAGATCCCGAAGGCTGCCACCGCTCTCGTCGATCATCTTCCATCCGATCGGCTGGCCGCTTTCCCGAACCGACCGTTCCAGATGGTTCTCGATTGCTTCCGCAACACCGAAAAGCTGCAGTACAGTGGGCTTGGCTTCCTCGATGATCTGGCGAAGGTCATGCATGCATTGCTGCATCGCCCGACATAGCGGTTCCAACGCGTCGCCCGAGACTGCAGGCAGATGGGTCAGCCGCTCCATGCGGCGCGTCAGCCTTGTCAGGTCGGCAAGTGTTTGGTCATGCAGATCCATGCCGATGCGCTGGCGTTCTGCCTCCAGTGCCTCCGTCAACTTCAGCGCGCCGAAACGCAGGCCCTCTTCCCGTGCGCGCGCTTCCGTTTCGATGACGGCGGAGCGTTTCGCCTGCTCGGCCGCACGCAAAGCAAAGAAATAGGGTGCCAGAAGATCGGCCACAGCACGGGCATTTTCGACATCTTCCTGGGTATAACAATCGCTCTGCCGGCTGGAGCAGCTCAGCGCACCGATCACATCGCCCTGCACCTTCAGCGGCACATGCAACCGGCTATGCAGCGAAAGCTCGATGATCGGGCTTGAAAACGCGCCTTTGAAATGAAAACGCGGATCAGTACACGCATCGCCTGAAAGCAGGAAATCCACCTCGCCGGACAGCAGTGTGCGAATAGGGCTTCCAGTCAGAAGCGCCGGCGGGTGCTGGCTCCAGGCAGTATCCAGTCCGCTCTCATAGGCAATATGGTATTTTCCATCCAGCATCTTGATGCAGACGTCGAGATGGTCATGCGGAATGATATGGCTGATCTCGTCGGCCACGGCCTTGATGATCGCATCGAAATCGAGCTGGCCCGCCAGAAGCCGGGAAATCCCCAGATAGCGGTCGAACAGCGAGTTACGCGCCGGATTGAGCATGGGCGGACCTCCTCCAGTCCTTCAGCCGTCAATTAAGCGTGAGCTTTTTAAGCTTGTCCTGCGGGGACCCGCAGATTTTGCGCGCAAACCCGCAGAAAGCCTGCTTGGATGCGCCTGTACTTTGTCAAGAAACTCCTCCATCCTCGATTTACTGAGCAAAAGGGGCTCAGGGCAATCATTATCTCCGGATCACCGTTGAGGAGCGGCCCGGACGATATGCAGGGAGCTATTTGGGAGGAAATCATGACCATCAGAACGATGCTGGCGGCATCCGTCGCCTTTGCATGCCTGTGCGCACCCGCACTCGCCGATACGTCATCCAAAAAGATCGCGCTGTCGAACAATTATGCCGGCAATTCCTGGCGTCAGGCGATGCTGACAAGCTGGGACAAGATCACCAAGGAGGCAGTCTCCAAGGGTGTGGTCGCGGCAGCCGACCCGTTCACCACCGCTGAGAATCAGGCGACCGAGCAGGCGGCACAAATCCAAAACATGATATTGCAGGGTTATGACGCGATCGTCGTCAACGCCGCCTCGCCGACTGCGCTTAACGGTGCGATCAAGGAAGCCTGCGATGCCGGCATCACCGTCGTTTCCTTCGATGGCATCGTGACGGAACCCTGCGCCTGGCGCATCGCCGTCGATTTCAAGAAGATGGGCGAAAGCCAGATCGACTATCTCGCCAAGAAACTGCCAAAGGGCGGCAATCTTCTCGAAATCCGCGGCCTCGCCGGTGTTTCGGTCGATGACGAGATCCATGCAGGTATCGCAGCCGGCGTCTCCAAGAACTCGCAATTCAAGATCGTCGGTTCGGTGAATGGTGACTGGGCACAGGACGTTGCCCAGCGCGCTGTCGCCGGCATCCTGCCGAGCCTGCCGGAAGTGGCAGCCGTCGTCACCCAGGGCGGTGACGGATATGGTGCTGCCCAGGCCTTTGCCGCCGCCAAGCGCCCGACGCCGACCATAGTCATGGGCAACCGTGAGGACGAGCTCGTCTGGTGGAAGCAGCAGAAGGACAAGGACGGCTACGAGACCATGTCGGTCTCGATCGCTCCGGGCGTCTCGACGCTGGCATTCTGGGTGGCGCAGCAGATCCTCGACGGCAAGGAGGTCAAGAAGGACCTTGTCGTGCCCTTCCTTCGGATCGATCAGGCCAATCTGGAAGAAAATCTGAAGACGACCCAGAAGGGCGGCGTGGCGAATGTCGAATATTCGCTGGAAGACGCCCAGAAGGTGATCGACGCCAAGTAGCGTCGCCTCCCGCGTGCCGGGGCGCGAAGGCGCCCAACCCCTACGCGCCCCGGTATTGTCCGACACACCAAAATCGACAGCGATTGCATGACCAAGACCTTGAAGCGAGAAGAGGTTGTGGCAGCGCGTGGCGTCCGTGTGACGTTCGGCGCCGTCAAGGCGCTCGATGGCGCAGACCTCGTGATCCATGCCGGAGAATGTATCGGGCTGGTCGGCCATAACGGCGCCGGTAAGTCCACCATCGTCAATGTCATAAATGGAGGGCTGACACCGCATGACGGTTCGCTCACCTATAGTGGCCGCGAATTTCACGGCATATCGGCGGCCCGTGCCAATGGCGTGCGTTGCGTCTTCCAGGAATTGTCACTGTGCCCGAATCTGACTGTCGGTGAAAATGCCCGCATCATGCATGCGGAACTCAAGGGATGGGCCTGGCGAAAGCGGGCGCTGGCCTTGGTCGAGAGCCAGTTGCAAGACATATTCCCCGGTCATTCGATCGATTGCGACTCGACGGTCGATGATCTGTCGATTGCCGAACGGCAGATGGTGGAGATCGCCATCAGCTTCGCCGGCATCGATCAGCGCCCCAAACTCGTCATTCTCGACGAACCAACATCCTCACTGGACGCCGGGCTTGCTGCACAGTTGATGGCCTATATCCGCAAATTCGTCGGCGAAGGCGGTTCGGTTCTGCTGATTTCGCACATTCTCGGCGAAATTCTCTCCACCTCCGACCGTATCGTGGTGATGAAGGATGGCCGCGTGGTGGCCGACCGGGCAGCCTCCGAGTTTTCGACCCGCAGCCTTGTCGAGGCGATGGGCAATGTCGTTCGCGAACAGGAATTCTCGCGTTCGGCCACGAGCAGGACCGGGGAGCCGGTTCTTTCCATGCCGCCGCGCCGCGGGCATGGACTTGCGTTCCAGGCATGGCGTGGCGAGATGATCGGCCTTGCCGGCCTCGGTGGCCATGGCCAGACAGAAGCGTTGCTCGACCTCTATCTCGATCGCAACAGCAACTGGTGGCCGAAGAGGCAGCGCGAAATCGCCTTTGTCGCCGGAGACCGCAGCCTGAACGGCACATTCCCGCTGTGGAGCATCCTCAAGAACTTGTCGATCGCTTCGCTTGGCCAGCTTTCGACCAACCGCATGGTTGACCGGGCGCGGGAAGAAACACTGGGGGCCGGATGGAAACAGCGGATAGAAATTCGCACCCCGGATATGGAAAACCGCATCCTGTCGCTCTCGGGCGGCAACCAGCAGAAGGTACTTTTCGCCAGGGCTCTGGCGACCACGGCCAGCACGGTGCTGATGGATGATCCGATGCGCGGCGTCGATATCGGCACCAAGCAGGAGGTCTATGAAATCCTCCGCTCGGAAGCTGCCAACGGACGCACCTTCATCTGGTATTCGACGGAAATGGACGAAATCCGCCTCTGCGACCGGGTTTATGTCTTCCGTGACGGCGCGATTGCGGCAGAGCTTGTCGGCGAGGAGATCACCGAGAAAAACGTGTTGGCAGCCTCCTTCCACGAGGGAGATGCGGCATGAAACTGTCTTCCGGCACGATCCGCCTGATCATCCCCGCAGCCTCTCTGGTGCTGCTGCTCGCAGCGGTCTTCTACATGCAGCCGCGCGCGATGAGCTATACGGGGCTCAATCTTCTGTTCAATCTCGCGGTTCCGATCGCGCTCGCCACCATCGCCCAGATGCTGATCATGTCGGTCAACGATCTCGATCTGTCGATGGGCACATTCGTCAGCTTCTGCGCCTGCGTTGCCGCCACCTTCCTGCAGTCATCGCCGGCGCTCGGTATCCTGATCTTTCTCGGCGCGATTGCGGCCTATGCGCTGATCGGCATGGTCATCTATGTGCGCGACCTGCCGTCCATCGTCGTGACATTGGGGATGAGTTTCGTCTGGGGCGGACTTGCCGTCCTCATTCTCCCCTCACCCGGCGGCACCGCCCCCACCTGGGCGCGTTGGCTGATGACGGCCAAGCCGCCGCTTGTGCCGATGGCGATCGTCGCCAGCATCCTGATTGCCGTAGTCACGCACTATATCGTCATGCGCTCGTCCTTCGGCGTGCTGATGCGCGGCGTCGGCGGCAATGATCGCTCGGTGGAACGCGCCGGCTGGTCCGTGCTCGGCCTTCGCGCCGCAACCTATGCGCTGGCAGGCTTCTTCGCCGTGCTTGCCGGCATCGCACTGGTCGGCCTCACCACCTCTGCCGATGCCAATATCGCGCTTCGCTATACGCTGCTGTCGATCGCCGGTGTCATTTTGGGTGGGGGCCAGTTCGTAGGCGGCAAGGTTTCGCCGATCGGCGCCGTCATCGGAGCGCTGACACTGACGCTCGCCGGTTCGTTCCTGTCCTTCATGCGCATCTCGCCTGACTGGCAGATCGGCGCGCAGGGCGCGATCCTGATCGTCGTTCTCGCCCTTCGCCTTGCCCTCAACCGTCTGGAAAAGCGGGAGAAGAGCCAATGAACCTGCATCATATTCTCATGGCAAAACCGTGGATCTGGTCGTTTGCTGCGACGATCACGGTTTGGATCGTCACCGTGCTTTTCACCGGCGGCGCCAGTTCTTTTGGCCTGTCTCAGGCAGCTCTTACCTTCGCAGCCTTTTCGGTCGTCGTCGGTATCGGCCAGATGTTTGTCATCACGCTCGGGCCGGGCAATATCGATCTTTCGGTACCAGCTACCATGACGCTCTCCGGCACGCTTGCGCTCAAGTTGATGGACGTGCAGGACGGCATGATCGTCGTCGGATTGCTCGCCTCGATCGGCATCGGTCTCATCATCGGGATCGGCAACTATGTGCTGATCAAGGCGCTGCGCATTCCGCCGATCATCGCAACGCTGTCGATGAGCTTCATCGTCCAGTCGGTGGCGATCTGGAGCAATCGCGGCCTGCGCATCAAACCACCTGAAACGCTTGCCGACTTCGCCACATCCAGCCTGTTCGGCATCCCGAATGTCGCGCTCGTGGCACTGATCCTTTCGATCGTCGCCTGGGTGCTTCTGGAAAAGTCCATATACGGCCGCTGGATTTCGGCGATCGGGCAAAGCACGTTCGCGGCCCGCATGGCCGGTATCCCGGTCGATGGCACGCGGCTTGTCACCTACATGCTCTGCGCCGTGCTCGCCTCCGTCTGCGGTTATCTGCTGGCGAGCTTTTCCGGCGGAGCGGCCCTCAACATGGGCTCGGAATATCTGCTGATGTCGATCGCCGTCGTTGTAATCGGCGGCACGGCGGTGGCGGGCGGGAATTCCAACATCCCGGGCATCTGGGGCGCATCGCTGTTTATGTTCCTCGTCGTATCGATGCTGAACACCTACGGCTTCGGCGCTGGTTTCCGCCTCATCCTCACCGGCCTCATCATCATAGCCGTCATACTGCTTGCCGGCGGCCGGCAATCGCTTCGCTAGCCGATCAATCAAACCGGACACAATGCCATGTCACAGACCTCATCCATCTACGAAATCCACGATGATCGCTTCCGGTTCCTGATCGTTCCGACCTCGCCATTGGACGAACTTTATTCCGAATGCCGCTGGGCGGAAGGCCCGGTCTGGTTTGCCGATCAGGGTTGCCTGATCTGGAGCGACAATCCGAATGAGCGAATGTTGCGATGGGTCGAAGGCGGCGGTGTTTCTGTCTTCCGCAGCGCATCGAATTTTTCCAACGGCAATACGAGAGACCACCAAGGTCGTCTGGTGACCTGCGAACACGGTACACGCAGTGTAACCCGCACCGAAATCGACGGCTCGATCACCGTGCTTGCCGACAGCTATCAGGGGAAGCGGCTTAATTCGCCCAACGATGTGGTGGTGCGGTCCGATGGTAGCGTCTGGTTCACCGACCCCACCTACGGGATCATGTCGAATTACGAGGGTTATCGCGCCGATCCGGAACAGCAGACCCGCAACGTCTATCGGCTCGATCCGCAAACCGGCGAGATTGATGCCGTCGTCACCGATTTCGGCCAACCGAATGGCCTCGCCTTCTCGCCGGATGAAACCATCCTTTATGTGGCGGATTCCTCATCCAGCCATGATCTCGGCCGGCCACGCCATATCCGCGCCTTCGACGTGGTGGACGGCCGCACGCTGACGAACAACCGAGAATATTGCACGATCGACACCGGCCTGCCGGATGGTTTTCGCGTCGATGTCTACGGCAATGTCTGGACCAGTGCCGGAGATGGCGTGCATTGCTTCGGACCGGATGGAAAGCTGCTCGGCAAGATCCTGATTCCGCAGACGGTGGCGAATGTCACCTTCGGCGGCCCGCGGCGCAATCGCCTTTTCATCACCGCGACAAGATCGCTTTATGCCGTCTATACGGCAACGATTGGTACGTCCCTCGGTTAGTAAACGCTACGCGCCACGCCCAGATGCGCCGACTTTCGAAAGTAGAATGACCGGCAGAACACTGATCACAACGATGGCAAGCGCCGCGATCGATGCCTCTTCATAGGTACCGCGCGCCGCTTCGCCATAAAGATGGGTGGCAAAGGTTTCGACATTGAGCGGCCGCAGAAGAAGCGTCGCCGGCAGTTCCTTGATGCAGTCGACGAACACAAGCAGGGCAGCCGCCGAGATCGCAGCCTTCGATAGCGGCAAATGCACATGCCGGAACGTGCCGGCCGTCGATTGCCCAAGCGTGCGCGATGCGTGATCGAAGGACATCGGAATGCGCGACAGGCCAGCCTCGATGCCGCCGGCAGAGATCGCCAGGAAGCGTACGGTGAGCGCATAGACCACGGCCGCGCCCGATCCCATGAACAAAAGCCCGGTCGAGACACCGAACCAGTCAAACGCGGTGCTATCGATGAACCGGTCGAGGCAGGCCAGCACGATCAGCACGCCGATCGCAACAACGGTACCCGGTGCGGCATAACCGACAGTCGACATGCGAAGCAACGTGGCGGAAGTCTTGCCCGGGCGCAGACGGGTCGCATAGGCGACAACAAGCCCGAGAGAAATGGTTGCGACCGTTGCCAATATTGCGATGGTGAGCGTGCTGATCGCCTCGCCGACAAGGCGTGAGGAAAGGCCGGCAAACTGATAACGTTTCCAGGCCTCGGTGGTGAGGTAGAGCGCCGGAGCGGCGAAACCGAGCAAGACCGGCATAGCCCCCGCGAGAAAAAGCAATATGCCCTTCACGGCAGGCACTTTCTGAGGTGTCAGACCGCGGCTGCGGCGGGCATCCGTCGCGTAACGCTGTTTGCGCCGCGCCCACCGCTCGATCGCCACCAGCGCAACCACGATCAGCAGAAACGCGAGCGCAATCTGCGAGGCACCGGGCAAATCGGTGCGGGTGATCCAGGTCGTATAGATCGACACCGTCATGGTCCGCACACCGAGAAATTCGGCCGCCCCGACATCGTTGAGCGTTTCCATCAGCGCAAGCGCGACCCCGATCGCCACGGCAGGCCGCGCCAGCGGCAGCGCAACGCGCCAGAAGATCGCCCGGCGGGACACACCCAGCGTGCGGGCCGCATCGACGAGATTGCCCGATTGCGTGAGAAACATCGCCCGTGTGGGAATGTAGACGTAAGGGTAGAGTACGAAGCCGAGCAGCAGGATACAGCCCGTCATAGAGCGGATGTCGGGCAAGCGGAATTGCCGTGGCGTCTCATACCCCAGGAACCAACGGATAGCCCCCTGCACCGAGCCGATCGGGTGCAGGATATCGAGATAGGCATAGGCGATGATGTAGGTCGGCACCGCAAGCGGCAGCAAGAGCGCCCATTCCAGAACACGCCGTCCCGGAAAATCATAGGCGGTTACCAGCCAGGCGGTCGTGGTCCCGAGCACTGCGGTAACTACCCCCACTCCAAGAAGCAGGATAATCGTGTCGACCAATGCCACCGGCAGAATGCTGGAAAAAAGATGCGCCCAGAGACCCGCCGATCCCTTCAGCGCTTCGAGGGCCAAACCGGCGATCGGCAGGATGACGATCAGCGCGGCGATGGCGGAAACAGCAAGCCAGTTTCTGCCCGAACGGCCAGCATGGCTGACGACCGATGGTTCGGCGACCGGGTTGCTGGCAGGCATAGACATATCCATGATATAAAAGACGCGAGGCGCTCCAGTACCGAAGCGCCTCGCGCATTCCTTAATTGTCGAAGCTGACCTTGTCGACCAGTTCGCTTGCCTGCTTGCGATGGCTGACGATTTCGGAAAGCGGCTTGTTGTCGATCTTCAACTCGCCGAATGCGGCGATGATCGGATCGGCAGCAACGCCGGCCTTGACCGGATATTCGTAGTTGGCCTCGGCATAGATCTTCTGGGCTTCGTCGGAGACGAGATATTCGAGGAACTTCACGGCCTCTGCCTTGTTCGGCGAATTCTTGGCAACGGCCGCACCGCTGATGTTCACCTGGGTGCCACCATTCTTGAAGGTCGGCAGCACGACCTTGATCGCCTCGGCCCACTTGACCTGTTCCTCGCCGCCCTTGCCGGATTTCATCAGGCCGACATAGTAGGAATTGGCGATGCCGATATCGCAAATGCCACCGAGAATGTCCTTGGCCGCGTCGCGGTCACCACCTGCAGCCTTGCGCGCCAGGTTGGCCTTCACGCCGGTCAGCCACTTTTCGGTTTCTTCCGCGCCGTAATGGGCGATGTAATCGGCAAACAGCGCGGTATTGTAGGGATGCTGGCCAGAGCGGATGCAGACCTTGCCCTTCCACTTCGGATCAGCCAGATCCTCGTAGTTGAAGGAGGCGAGGTCGAGATCCTTGGCGGCGTAGAGCACGCGAGCGCGGTAGGAAAGGCCGAACCAATGGCCCTTGCCGTCACGCAGTTCTGCCGGAACGGCGCCGCTGAGAACGGAGGATTCGATCGGCTGCGTCACGCCCTTTTCGGCGAGATCGACGAGATTACCGGCATCGACCGCCATCAGGATATCGGCCGGCGAGCTTGCGCCTTCCGATGCGACGCGTTCAGCCAATCCATCCTTCAGGAATACCGTATTGACCTTCGTGCCGGTCGACTTGGTATAGGCTTCCAGAAGCGGGGCGATCAGGGCTGGTTCACGCGTCGTGTAGACGTTGATCTCGGCGGCAGATGCCAGCGACGGAGCCACGAACATCGAAGTGGCCAAAAGCGTGGAGGTGAAGAAAGCGTGCGGGTTCATGATACTCCCCCTTTGGAATGAACACGCAACGCTTGCAGCAGTTCTTGACCTGATTGGTCAAGTTTAAAATTCAACCGAAGATACCCATCACGCAAACTTTATCGGGTCGAAAGGCACCAAAACAACCAGTAAGAGCATCAAAATGCCAGCACGCGCTCAGCAGCAATGGAAATCGTGACCGCATCCGAGCCTTCCGGAAGGCGATCGAGAGCAATGGCTCTTAACGGTGTCTCCAGTCCCTCGACCGCGAGCAGAATATGTTCGGTTTCTCCATGAAAGACCCGTTGCTTGACGCGTGCGGGAATATCGCCCCGGTCAAGCGAAATGGAAATTGCCTGTGGCCGGATGTGGACGATTGCCTTTCCGTCGTCAGCTGTCCTGTGGTTCAGTTGGAAACTGCCAATCGCAGTCTCGATCCTGCCGCCTTTGCAGATCCCCGGAACCTTGTTCGAAAGGCAGAAAAAGTCGGCCGCATAGGCGCTTGTCGGCCGGTCATAAAGATCATAGCCGGATCCTGCCTGCACGATTTCGCCCGATCGCATCAACACCACGCGGTCACCGGTGGAAAGGGCTTCCTGCGGATCATGGGTGACCATGATGACGGTCGTGTCGAGCGATTTCAAAAGCGACAACGTTTCGGCCCGCACCTGTCCACGCAAGCCCTGATCGAGGTTGGAGAAGGGTTCATCCATGAGAACAATACCGGGCCTCGGCGCCAGCGCCCTTGCAAGTGCCACACGCTGCTGCTCGCCACCTGAAAGCGTGTGCGGAAAGCGCTCCATCAGGTGCTCGATCCCGATGCGCCGAATGACATCCTCGGCATTGGCGTTAGCCTGAGCCTGTGAGTGCCGTTTCAGGCCGAAAAAAATGTTATCGCGGACGCTGAGATGCGGGAAAAGTGCGTAGTCCTGGAAGACGAAACCAACACCGCGCGTTTCCGGCTCGACGAAATGCCGGCCGTCAACCTCGCGACCATCGAGAAAGACCTGGCCGGAATCGATGGTTTCAACGCCTGAAATGATGCGCAGCAGGGTGGACTTTCCACAGCCCGAGTGACCGACGAGCGAAACAACCTCTCCTTTTCGAATATCGATCGATATGTCGCGGACGGCTGCTGTCGTTCCGAACGAGCGACTGACATTGTCGAGTTTTACGGCGATATCTTTTTTCATGGCGTTCCTGCCCCCTGTGGCGCGGGAAACTGCCATAGCGATCCGGTAGAGTGAAGACCACCACAATCACGATGAGGCGAAATCGACATCGCCTCATCGGCTCCTGTTAATTCATTATCCCAGGAAACCGCGATGCGACTGGGCATCTGTCGGCCAGTTCTGAAGTGTGTGAATACGCTTCGCCTCATGCATCAGGGGAATTGAGCAAACCACTAGAACGAGCACAGCAACATAGATCATGCCGGGACGGGTTTTAAACGCATTCACGAGACGCCGACTCCTACTCCGATTGCCGCAAGATGCGACGCGAAGCTGACATCTGGCTGAACGCGACGCGCGCAGGAGAAGATTTTTAACATTCAGGTGACAGTCAGGATCGGATGCAATTTCGCCGGCAACAGAAACTGCCGGGAGCCTCCTCCTTGTCCATTTTAAGCATGTCCCGCCCTGCCCGCCGCTTCGTCCGGCCGCAGATCGGCAGCGTCACTCTCGCCGTCTTCGGGGCTCTCTACCTGATTGCCTTTACCAATCGCACGTTCTTCACGCGGGCCTATAGCTATTTCGACAGCCACTTGGCATTTGGAGCATTTGCTCTGGGTTTAACCTGCCTGTTTGCCGCCTTCATGATCGCAGTCTCGGTCAAATATCTTCTGAAACCCGTCCTGATCCTGATGATCGTCAGTGCCGCCTCGGCCTCATGGTTCATGGATCGGTTCGGCACCATCATCGATGTCGACATGATCCGCAACGCGGCGCAGACGACCCCGTCTGAAGCCGGCCACCTGATTACCGCGGCCTATCTGCTGCACATGTCGATTTTCGGTCTGTTTCCAGCGCTTTTGGTCTGCTGGGTTAGAGTCGAGCACCGCAGATTCTTTTCCAAGGTTGGCTGGAATCTCGCCGCGATTGTGCCGCTTCTCCTCGTCGCGCTAGCCTGTGGCGTCAGCAGCGCGCGCAGCATCGCCTCTGTCGCGCGTCTGCACAAAGACATGATCATGACACTCAACCCGTTCCTGCCAATCGGCAGTGCGGTCGCCTTCACACTGGCCAGTGAAGCGGACAAGAACATCGTGGCAAAGCCACTCGGTACCGATGCAAAAGTTGCCTCCTCCCCGACATCAGGCAAGCCACGCGTGCTGGTCATCGTGACCGGAGAAACCGCCCGCGCCGAAAACTTTTCACTTAGTGGTTATAACCGCGAGACCAATCCCGAACTCAAGAAGCGCGACATCACCTACTTCTCGCAAACCTCAAGCTGCGGCACGGCGACTGCGGTCTCGGTGCCCTGCATGTTCTCCAACCTGACACGGCACGGCTATTCCCATCGCGCCGGACTTGCGAACGAAAACCTGCTCGACGTGCTTGGCCATGCCGGCATCAAGACGGAATGGTGGGACGACAATACGGGCAGCAAAGGTGTCGCCGACCGTACCGCTTACCGGTCCTTCTCGGATGCAAACGACCCGCGTTACTGCAAGGAACACGAATGCCTCGATGACGGCATGGTTGCCGAACTCGACGGCTGGCTTGCAAATCTCAAGGGCGACAGCGTCCTGGTTCTGCATCAGCTTGGCAGTCACGGCCCGGCCTATTACCAGAGATACACGCAGGAATTTGCTCGTTTCACGCCGGAATGCCTCACAGCCGAGCTCGGCACCTGTGATCGCCAGGCGGTCGTCAATGCCTACGATAACAGCATTCTTTACACCGACCATATCCTGGCCTCGGTCATCGACATCCTGAAAGCGCGTGAAGACAAGATCGCTCCCACGATGATCTACATGTCCGACCACGGCGAGTCGCTCGGCGAAAACGGGCTGTACCTGCACGGCGCGCCCTATATCATAGCCCCGTCGCAGCAGACCCATGTCCCCTTCGTTCTGTGGCAGGGAACCGAAATGAAAGCTTCGGTCGACGCTTCCTGTGTCTCGAAACGAGCAGGTAACGAAGCCTCGCACGACAATCTCTTCCACACTGCGCTCGGCATCATGGCGGTCAAGACCTCCGTCTACAATCCCGATCTCGATGTGCTCGGCACGTGCCGCAAGGCGGAAGGAAAACCAAACTCATGACCGTTCCCGATTATGCCCCCATCGGAACGGTCGGAAGGCCGGTCACAAAAAAAGCTGATGAACTGCCGCCTGTCTCCATCAGCCCCTCGTCCCCCATCGAGAAAGTGACCGGCAGCCGGCACCTCAAGGCAGCGTTCGGCTATTCGCTGAATGGTGCCTTGAGGTTGCTGCGCGAAACCGCATTCCGCCACGAAATCATTGCCGGCGTGGCAATATTCGCGGCTTTTGCCGCGGTCGGTGCGCGCTTCTCCGATTACGTGATGATGGCAATCGTCATGCTGGGCCTCTTTGCGGCGGAAGCCCTCAACACGGCCATTGAAGAGATCATCGACCGCATCTCGCCCGAATGGTCCGAAACCGGCCGGCATGCCAAGGATCTCGGCTCTTTTGCCGTATTCTGCCTGCTTGTCGTGAACGGTCTGACCGCTGCTTTCGTCATAATCCCGAAACTCATATTGCTATGATGCCGGAGGCAGCCCCTTCCCCTCTCGAATTTTATCCCCCTCCTCTGCTAAACGGTGGGTATAAGATAATATCGCGATGGGACGGAGCAGGCAGCTTGAGGGTTCTTCTGGTTGAAGATGATGCAACGCTTGGAGAAGCGGTGCGCGATCATGTTGCAAGTGGCGATCATGCCGTCGATTGGATGAAGACGATCGACACGGCGACAAGCGCGCTTGCAACGACCAGCTATGGCTTGATCCTGCTTGACCTTCGCCTGCCCGACGGCAGCGGGATTGCTCTTCTGAAGGAATTCCGCGCCCGAGGCGTTACCACGCCGGTGATCATTCTGACGGCGCATGACCAGATATCTGACCGTATCGAAGGCTTGAATAGCGGCGCAGACGACTATCTGGTGAAGCCGTTCAATCTCGGTGAACTGACGGCGCGGATGCTGGCGGTGAGCCGCCGTTACAGCGGCCGGCCGGTGTCTCTGGTGCGCATCGGAGACATAGAAATAGACGCCGCAACCCGCCGAGTGACAGTTGGAGGCGAGGTCATCGATCTGTCCAGCCGCGAATGGGCGGTGCTGGACAGCCTTTCGGCGCGCCCGGGGGCCGTGGTGTCCAAGCCTCAGATCGAGGAAGCCCTTTACGCCTTCGGTTCCGAAATCGAAAGCAACACCGTCGAGGTCTATGTCAGCCGGCTGCGCAAAAAGCTCGGTCGGGATCACATCGCCACGCTGCGCGGTATCGGCTACCGGCTGGGACGCGAACAATGAGCCTCTTCAGCCGGGCGACCGGCCCGTCCATGACCCGGCGGCTGATCCTGTCGCTGACATTTGCCATGACCTTCCTCTGGCTGCTGGCGGTCGGACTAGGCCTGGTGGTGATGGAAGAAGAGCTTGCCGAAATTTTTGACGGCACGCTTCAGGATACCGCAGAACGGCTCGTGCCGCTGGTCGTCGACGATCTCGAACATCGCGGTATGGCGGGCGGCCCTTCCGACAGCGCCCAAAGTGCAGCACCACAACAACTGCAGACAGCCAGCTCGAGCGGAGATCATGAATATCTGATCTACCAGGTACGCGATCCTTCCGGCCGTGTGTTGATCCGATCTCATGACGCGCCCGAACAGGCATTCGAAACACCGTTAAAAGCGGGTTTCTGGAAAGACCCAACCTATCAGTTCTACACCGCGACAAGCGAGGATCGTAAAATCTTCGTTCAGGTTGCAGATGCCTTCGAGAACCGCGAAGAGGCCGTTAGAGAAGGCGCAATCGCTCTGTTTCTTCCTCTGATACTGCTGATTCCGGTCAGTGGGATGATGATCTGGCTGGTGGTTCGCCGGGCTGTGAAACCGGTCAGCGAACTGCGCCGCGAAATCGAGACAAAGGATGGCGGCAATATGGAGCCGATCGATGCGTCCATCCTGCCGCGCGAACTGCAGCCGATCGCAGTTTCCGTCAACCTGCTGATGATGCGGCTCAGAACAGCACTCGATGCCGAGCGGGAGTTCACCTCCAACAGCGCGCACGAGTTGCGCACGCCGATCGCCGGCGCTCTGGCGCAAACGCAGATGCTGATCGCCGAATTGACCGACAGTTCCAGCCGTCATCGTGCAAGCCAGATCGAGGCATCGCTGACACGTCTCAGCCACCTTGCCGAAAAGCTGCTTCAGCTATCGCGTGCCGAGGCGGGTATAGGCATTGCCGACAAACCGGCTGATCTCGGTCGCATATTGGAAATGGTTCTGACCGATTTCTGGCGCGGCATGGCCAAGCCTTCGCGCCTGATATTCCATCGCGCACCCGGTGCGAAGCTGACAGGTCCGTTCAGCGAAGACGCCTTTGCGATTGTCCTGCGAAACCTGATCGAAAATGCGCTGGTACATGGCAGACAGGAAGAACCGGTCGAAGTGTTTCTCGAAGACGGCGGGCCTGTGCGCATCGTCAATGCTGCACCTGCAATGACGGAAGCAGAAATTGCCTCGATCCGCAGGCGCTTCAGCCGCGGCAAGACGGAAGCCGCAGGGTCAGGGCTTGGTCTCTCGATTGTCGAAAGATTGCTCGGGCAGATGAACGGCCATCTCGTGCTGCTATCACCCGCGAGTGGCAGGGATGACGGATTCGAGGCAAGGATCGTTCTGTCGTAAAACGACAAGCGCGACCGGATATTCGGCCGGTCGCGCCATTTTCAGCTCAACATGTGAGGCTGTGATTACTTCTTGATGGCTTCGACGTCGATATCGAGCGCGATTTCCGGACCGATACCGAAATCGGTCATCTTGGTGATACCGAAGTCGACGCCGTTAAACGAACCGGTCGCGGAAAAGCCGGTCTTGATCGTGTTTGCATCCCAAGGCAGCGGGGATTCCGCATTCCAGGTAACGTCGAGAACTACCGGCTTGGACGTGCCGAGCAGGGTCAGGTCACCGGTTACCTTTGCGGTCTTGTCGCCGGTCTTTTCAATCGAGGTGCTCTTGAAGGTGATCTGTGGGAATTCTTCGGCGTTGAGGAAGTCCGGGCTCTTCAGGTGCGTGTTACGCTTCTCGTCATTTGTGTCGATGCTTGCAGCTCCGAGAGCGATTTCAACCGTGCTCTTGGTGACATCATCCTTGTCGAAGGAGATGGTGCCGGAAACAGCCTTGAAAGCGCCGTGGGCCTTTGCCCAGCCGGCATGGCTCGTCTTGAAGCCGACCCACGCATGCGTCGGATCGATTTCATAGCTGTCAGCTGCGAATACCGCACCGGTCATGAACATGCCGGCAAGGGCAGTGGCGAGAATCAGGCGTTTCATGGTTTTTCCTTACATATGTTGATGGTGTTCGTGATGGGATGGTGTCCGGCAAGCCGGATTGGTGAAACTTTGAGCTCAACCGCCGGCAAGCATGGCGACAAGGATGGCAGCGATTGCAGGAATTGCGGTTAGAGCGCCGATGATCAGCGGCTGTAGGAACCGCGCGCGGTTCGCAAAACCGAATTCTCGCCAGTTGAGAACCGCGAAGATGGCGACAGGCAGAACCGAAAGAACAAGCGCAGCCGGCGCAGCGCTCGGCGACAGCAGCACAGTCATCGTAGCGCCCATAGCAGCGGTCCAGATGAAGGAAATTGCTGCAAAGTTCCCAAGAACGAAGGCTGCATCATCGCCTCGGATATAGGAAATGTAGCGAACCAGCAGCCAGCCACCGAACAGGGCGGCCAGCGCGCCGTTCATCTGCGCCATGCCGATATAGCCGCCCATGATCGCGGTGAGCGCCGTTCCGATCGCGGTTGCGAGCAGCGCAGCCGGCAAGGCGGCTGGAGAAGACCGCTTGGCCTGCCGCCCCGACACGGCTGCAATCTCGATCGCGACGATGACGAGCACGATGGCGAGCGTCGTCGCTTTCGTCGCATTGGCCGCGAGAACGTTCTTGCCGAGCCACCATGCTGGAGCTGCAAGCGAGACGACGCCGACCAGCGCCACGATCCATCGGTTCACGAATTGTCGCAACAGAACGCCAAGCACTGCAAAGACAACGCCACCGATAACCAGCAACAAGGGCAGCTTCTGTTTCGCCGCAATCGGCGGGAATGGCGGAAGGCCTTCGATCGAAACGCTCGCGATGGCAGCGGCAACTGGTATCAGCAGTGCCGTCAGCAGAACGGCTCGAGAAGTTGCACCCTTGCCGGCCAGTGCAATCACCGCACCGAGAACAAGCGGCAACAGGACGGAAGTCAGAAGAATTTGGGTCAGCATGCGTATCGATCCCGAATATTTGCCGATTTCAGAGAATGTCTTGAGCGGTTTGCCTAGATCGCAGCTGGTAGCGAAGGCAGCAGATCCGCGAACTCCAGAGCCGGGCCAACGGGTATGATCCCGTTCGGATTAAGGCTTTCGATCGAGTAATAGCCACGTTTGATGTGATCGATGCTGACCGTCTCCGCGATGCCCGGAACGGATAGGATGCGGCGCAGATAGTGGCTGACGTTAGAATAATCCGAGATACGCCGCAGATTGCATTTGAACTGCCCGTGATAGGCGGCGTCAAAGCGCACGAGCGTAACAAAGAGGCGAATATCGGACTCGGTCAGGCGCTCGCCGACCAGGAAGGTCTTCGCCGACAGCAGGCTCTCCAATTCGTCAAGCATGCCGAATACGTCATGAAAAGCCTCTTCATAGGCATCCTGCGTGGTGGCGAAGCCCGCGCGATAAACGCCATTGTTGAGGCGCGGATAGATGCGCTCGTTCAGGGCATCTATCTCATGGCGAAGAGCTTCCGGATAGAGATCGACACTCTCGTCGGCCAGAGATGCGAAACCGCTGTTGAACATCCGCACGATGTCGGCCGATTCATTGTTGACGATCGTGCCTGTCTTCTTGTCCCATAGAACAGGAACCGTCGCGCGGCCGGTAATATGCGGATCCACCCGTGTGTAGAGTTCGTGCATGTAACGGGCGCCGTTCACCGTATCCTCGGTAGAGCCGGGATAGGTGCCGAACTGCCAGCCTTCCTTTGTCAGCGCCGGCTCCACTACCGAGACAGAGATGAGGTCATCGAGCTTCTTGAGCTTGCGGGCGATCAGTGTTCGCGATGCCCAGGGGCAGATCAGTGCGACATAGAGATGATAGCGGCCGGCTTCGGCTGCGAATCCGCCCGTTCCGGTTGACCCGGCCGATCCATCCGGCGTGATCCAGTTCCGAAAGCTGGATGTCTGGCGTACAAAGCCGCCTTTCGCATCCTTGGCCTGTACCGGTTGCCAGTCAGCAGTCCATTTGCCATCTACGAGCACGGTCTTTTCCCAACATAGTTATACCGACGGCGCGAAGCCATCACCGGCCACACTATGCATTCGCTCCAGTAACATGATAATCAACTATCTGAGCATTACAGCTCACACCCATGGAGTGAGACAATCATGCTGGATCGCATCGCCGGAATGGAGGTTTTCGCCAGGATCGCCGCAATCGGCAGCCTGTCCGGAGCCGCAAGAGCGCTCGGCATGTCGCCAACCATGGCCACCAAGCACATGGCAGCGCTCGAAGATCGGCTCGGCGTAAAACTTCTGCATCGCACCACCCGCAAGATAACCCTGAACGAAGCCGGGCGGCGCTATCTGGAAAGTGTCGAGCGTATTCTCTCCGAACTTTCGGAAGCCGATGCAACGGCAGCGGCAGAGCGTATGGAAGTCAGCGGAACGCTTCGCGTCAACGTGCCGGTTTCATTCGGCGTTCGGGAAATCGTACCGTTATTGGCAGAGTTCGCCGAACTGCATCCGGCATTGAGTGTCGATCTGGGTCTGAGCGATCGTACCGTCGATCTCGTCGAAGAAGGTTGGGACATCGCCATCCGTATCGGCAGGATCGAAGACCAGAGCCTGATAGCTCGCAAGATCGCACGCTGTCGCATGCTCGTCGCCGCATCTCCCGCCTATCTTGCGAGGCGACCAATCCCTAGATCGGTATCGGAACTGGGATCGCATAACTGCCTCGGCTACACCCTTTCGAGTTCGGTTGGTCCCGATCGCTGGCGATTTGGTCTCGATGGTTCGATCATCGTTCCGGTTACAGGAAATCTGCATGCCAATAATGGCGACGCGCTTGTCGCCGCCGCCCTTGCAGGTCAGGGCATGATCTATCAGCCGACCTTTCTGGTTGGCGATGAAATCCGCGCCGGCCGGCTGGTATCTGTCACGCTCGACGAGCCTCTCATGGAATTGCCCGGCGTCTTCGCCATCTATGCAAGCAACCGGCGACCGCCGGCAAAGGTGCGCGCCTTCATCGATTTCCTGGCCGGCAAATTCGCACCTGCACCCCGCTGGGATCGCGACCTTCCAACTTCGGCCGAATAGATTTTAAGCAACCGGTAAAACTCGGCAGTTCGGCAGCGGCCGCCTACCAGGCGTTGATGGCGAATGCGTCAAGCGGGATTTTCAGGTAGCTCGTGCCATTGGCTTCGGGAACCGGCATCCGCCCTGCATTCAGATTGATCTGCAGAGCATGCAGCATCAGGCGCGGAAACGGCAAGGTCGCATCCCGTTCCTCGCGCAGTCGGATAAAGGCATCCCGCCCTTCGCCAACATGCGGGTTTTCCGCCTTCTGCAGGCCAACCGTACTTTCCCACAGGGCCTCGCGTCCGCCCGGACGGTAGTCATGCCCGGTGAACAGCCGCGTATCGTCGGGAAGAGCAAGAATCGTTTCGACCGAAGACCACAGGCTTGCAGCGCTGCCGCCGGGAAAATCTGCACGGGCACTGCCGCTATCCGGCATGAACAAAGTATCGTGAATAAAGGCAGCGTCGCCAACAACGTAGGTCACCGATGCCAGCGTGTGGCCCGGCGAATGAATGACCCTACAGACCATGTTACCGATCCGGAAGCTCTCGCCATCAGCGAAAAGACGATCCCACTGCGATCCATCCGTCTTCATTTCCGGCATGTTGTAGATTTTTTGCCAGAGTTTTTGAATATCGACCACTTTGGCGCCGATCGCGGTCGGGGCGCCCGTCTTTGTCTTCAAATAGGTTGCCGCAGAAAAATGATCCGCATGAGGATGCGTATCCAGTATCCATTGCACCGTAAGCTGCTTACCTTCGACATAGGCGAGGATTGCATCTGCGCTCGATGTCTTCGTGCTCCCCGATTTCTCATCGTAATCGAGCACCGGGTCGATGATCGCGCAATCTCTCGTTTCCGGATCGCTCACCACATACTGAATGCTGCCGGTGCGCTCATCGTAGAAACCTTTGACCAGAGGATTGGCGTTCATGACATGAGTTCCGGACGGTTGAAAAAATCAGTTTCGATATGCCTATTCTTTCGACGACTTTTCCATCCGGAACAAGGCCGGCTTATCTACTCTGCTTCTCGTTTTCACTGTCGTCTGGAAGAGCTGTCAGCGCCTTTATACCTTCGATGACTGAGCGGAGATAAACGCGTCATACTGCTGAATGAGGGTCTTCATGGCAGCATCGACGAACCCACGATCGATCCCCGCTGCAAACTCGATCCGGCTTTTCTTGCCATCGGTATGTAGCTGCGCGAAAATCTTTCCCTTGTTGTCCTTCAACAGCACAGGCTCTGCAGGCTGGCGTTTTTCCGGCTGGGAGAGATGATTGAAGAGGAGCTGGAATCGGTCATCGCTTACGGATGACTGGAAATCGGCACCGGATATCTCGGCCATAGCCGAAGCCTGAGCTGCCTTCGAGGAGAGAAGTTCACCAAGTTTCATCCAGCGATCACGGCCAGCCTTCGGAGCTGCGCCAATCGCCCGAATGAGCGTATCCGGCACGGCCTCGACCACCTGCAGCAGCCGCGACAACTCGCTTTTCTGAACCGACAGTGCTTCACCGATCACCTTCCGGTCAAAACCGCCGGCGAGAAGGTTTTTGGCAAACACAGCGCGCTCGATGAAGGAGAGGTTGCGGCGCTCGGCATTTTCCTTGCCCTGAGCCAAAACCAGTTCGTCATCGGACAACGACCGAACGATTGCCTTGACCTCGATCCCGAGGCGCGAAGCAGCGCGAATGCGGCGATGGCCATAGGCTGTCTGGTATCGGCCTGGCTTTTCCGGATGATTGCGCAACAGCACAGGCACCTGCTGTCCGCTCTCTCGCATGCTTTCGATAAGGGTCGCGAGGTCCTCGTCGTCCTGATCGTCCAGCCGCAACCGGTCTTCGACGAAGGAAGAATCGATCTTCTCAGGATGGATCGAGACGACCCGCTCGCCTTCGCTGAGCGCCTGGCGCAGCAGGCGAGCTTCTTCGGCTTCACGGGTCATGGCATTGAGCGAAAGGCCCATGGCCTTTACCGCGCCGGCGGCGCTACGTCCTGTCGGATTGGCCGCGGGAGCAGGCACTTCAATCGCCGGCTTCGGTGCCGATTGCGCCTCGGGCGCAGGTGCAGTGCCGGGCGCAAGTCCGCCTCCAAACAGCGCCTTCAATTCGTTTTTCCGGCTTCCTGCCATGATCTGAAACCTTTCCTTCTGTCCTAGCGGCCCCAGGCCGCGTGGATCAGAGCCTCCACCTCGCTGTTGACGGCGTTCATAGCCTCTACTGCGCGGTCATAGGTTGAACGTGTAAAGTTCTCGCGTCCGACCTCATAAAGGGTCTGCTTGGTCAGACCGGCATCGGAAACCGCGGTGGATTTCAACATCGGCGCGGTCAGAACTCGATCCCCGAAGAGCGAGCGCATGAAACCGACGATCTGCGCCTGAGGCCCGTCATTCGGCTCATAACGGGTCACGAGATACCGCAGGAAATCGAAATTGAGCGTGCCGCCTGCCTCGCGGACAACCGACAGAAGATCAGACGTCATGAAAAGGAATTGATTCATGGACGCGACGTCCAGCATCTGCGGATGCACTGTCACGACAACCGACGTTGATGCACAAAGAGCCGACAAGGTCAGGTAACCGAGTTGCGGCGGGCAATCGATGACAACGACATCGTAATCCTGCTCCACGGTCGTCAGTACGGCCTGAATCCGCGCGAAAAACAGCGGACCGCTATCCTTGCCGCTTTGGCGGTTCGCCAGCGCCTGCGGGGTAACGTGCTCGAATTCCTGCAACTCTATATTCCCGGGAACGAGATCCAGACCCGGAAAATATGTTCCGCGAATGACCTCCGAAAGCGGGCGCTGTTCGTCGTCGTACCGGATGGCGCCATAGAGCGTGTCATTCCCGGTAAGGTCCAATTCCGGCTGGTAACCGAAAAGCGCCGAAAGCGAAGCCTGCGGGTCGAGATCGATCGCAAGCACCCGATGCCCCGTCAGGGCCAGATACTGGGCGAGATGCGCCGCAGAGGTGGTTTTGCCTGAACCACCCTTGAAATTCGTGACAGAGATGACCTGCAGATGCTCGTTCTGCGCCGCATCCCGGCGCGGCAGGTAGGACTTCGCCTTGGCGACATTGCCCTTGGCCACCGCCTGTTCTGCAAGATGACTGCGCAAGGCATTGATGTCCGAGAGCGAGTAGAATCGGCGTCCGCCCGCACCCGTGTCGGGCTGCGGCCCTTCGCCTGCCAGGGACAGCTGGCGCAGATAACCATCGGACACACCAATGAGCTTGGCGGCCTCGCCGGAAGAGAAGCTACGCAGCGTCTTGCTTGCGAGCGGCGGAAAAAGCCGCTCACGCATCGCCTTGAGCTGCTCGGAAAGCGCGCGCGCATCGTTTGCGATGGCCTCGTCGGCAAGCTCTCGCGTTTCCCGCGCGACATCGCCTTTCGAGTTCCGAATTTTTTCAGCCGATCCGGCCATCCTCAAACTCTCCCTGATGCCCACCTACGGGAGCGACATTCACGGTTACGATCAACCGCGAATAAAACTCGTCCCGGCAGTTCAATACGCCTTTTCGTCAAATCTACACCAAACATAGATAGTTACGCCGAATATAAGAAAATTCCGAAAGTGCCGTTACAGGGTGCTTGCATGAGTGATTCGCGTCAAGGAATTTCTACTAAAGGAACAACCGGCGTCGTTTGCCGGAAGAGTACGTATAAAATGATCTGATTCGGTCAATCGCGATTGGAGACAAGCAATGAAGCCTATCTGGGCGGTCGGACTGATGACCGGAACGGTACTCGACGGCAATATCGATGTCGCGCTCATCAAGACGGACGGCGAAAGCGTCGAAACCTTCGGCGCCTACACGCTTGCGCCCTATGCGGAAGATACTCGCCTTTTGCTCGAAGAAACATTGCGTCAGGCGCGAGGCTGGAATTTTGAAGGTCCGGACCCTCTGATTTTCAAAGATGCGGAAGAAGCGCTGACGCGCGCCCAGTCCACCGCCGTTCAGGAGCTTGTCAAAGGCGCCGGACTGACCATGGAGGAGATCGGTGCCGTCGGTTTCCATGGACAGACCGTGCTGCATCGCGCTCCGACCAAGGCGCGCCTGGGCGATACCCGACAGCTCGGCGACGGCCAGATGATGGCCGATGTTCTCGGAACCAAGGTCGTCTACGATTTCCGGACGGCAGATGTCCGAGCCGGCGGTCAGGGCGCTCCTCTGGCAGCCATCTATCACACTGCTCTCCTACGTGAAGTCGATCGCAGCGGCGACACCGCCATCCTCAATCTCGGCGGCGTCGGCAATATTACGTGGTGGGATGGTGAGGATCTGGTGGTCGCTTTCGACACCGGGCCGGCCAATGCGCCGCTCAACGATTTCATCAAGGCGCTTGGTCTTGGAGAGATGGATCGGGACGGCGCGCTTGGTGCATCAGGCACGGTGGACGAAGCGCGGCTCGAACGCCTTCTGCAGCATCCATATCTGACCGCAGCCTATCCCAAATCACTCGACCGGTTCGATTTCACCGCAGCCATGGCGGATGGTTTGAGCGCCGCAGATGGCGCAGCCACTCTCTCCGCCTTCACCGCGTCCGCCGTCGGCAAGGCGCTCGACCTTCTGCCACACAGACCCAGGCGCCTGATCGTCAGCGGCGGCGGGCGGCGCAACCCCACGATCATGGCGATGATCGAAGAGAGGGCAAAGGTTCAGGCAGTTTCAGCCGATGGTTTCGGTTGGCGCGGTGATGCTGTCGAAGCCGAATGTTTTGCATTCCTCGCCGTGCGCACTTTGCGTGGTCTGCCGATCAGCTTCCCGACAACGACCGGCGTTCCGATGGCTCAGACGGGCGGTAAGCTCGCCAATCCCTGAATATTCTACACCAGTTTTTCCGATCCTGCCGGAAACGTGACCGTCGCCAAGAGTAAATCGATTTAAATAGCTTGAGGCCTGCGACACATCGTCCTAGTTATCCTCTCGATTCTAAACCTGCATCGAGAGGCTTACACATGCAGATCGGAATGATGGGACTGGGCCGCATGGGCGGCAACATGGCGCGGCGTCTGATGCGTGCTGGCCATGAATGCGTCGCCTACGACGTCAACGCGGCGGCCGTCGAGGCACTGGTCGGCGAGGGCGCCATCGGCATTTCGTCCATCGAACAGTTCCTTGAAAAATTGACGCCCCCGCGTGCCGTATGGATCATGCTTCCGGCAGCGATCACGCCCGGCATCGTCGACAAGCTGGCAGCCTTCATGCAGCCCGGCGACATGATCATCGACGGCGGCAATTCCAACTACCGTGACGCCGTCGACCAGAGCGCCAAGCTTGCCGAGAAGGGCATTTCCTACATCGATGTCGGCACCAGCGGCGGCGTCTGGGGCCTTGAGCGCGGTTTTTGCCTGATGATCGGCGGCCCGGACGAGGCGGTCAAACATCTCGATCCGATCTTCGCGACACTGGCGCCGGGAGCGGATCTCGATCCCTCCATTCGCCCCGCCGAACGCGGTTATCTGCATTGCGGCCCAAGCGGCGCCGGCCATTTCGTAAAGATGGTTCATAACGGCATCGAATACGGAATGATGCAGGCCTATGCCGAAGGCTTCAACGTGCTGAAACAGGCAAATGTCGGCAACGCCCATCGCGAGGCGGATGCGGAAACGACGCCGCTGCCGGACAAGCAGTATTACCAGTTCGACATGGATATCGAGGCGATCAGCGAAGTCTGGCGCCACGGCAGCGTGATCGGCTCGTGGCTGCTTGATCTGACGGCGGACGCTCTGAAGGTCGATCCGTCGCTCAGCAGCTTCGGCGGGCGCGTTTCGGATTCAGGCGAAGGCCGCTGGACCATGAAGGCCGCGATCGACATGGGCGTTCCCGTGCCGGTTTTGTCTGCCGCCGTGTTCAGCCGTTTCGACAGCCAGGGCAATGCCGAATACGCCAACAAGATGCTGTCGCTGATGCGCAAGTCCTTCGGCGGCCACGTCGAAAAGCCGCATGGCAAGTAGCACTCCAAAACAATTGTTGACAAAATAAACAATTGTCTGCATGGGTTTTTTAAGGAGCCCATGCAATGACCCAGCCGCTTGCACCACAGGAAAGCGCCGTTCTGGCCTTGATCCGCGAAAACCCTTTCGTCGGACAGCAGGAAATTGCCACCGCTCTGGGGTTGGCCCGCTCGACGGTTGCTGCTCATATCGTTCAATTGATGAACAAGGGATATATCCTCGGGCGGGGTTATGTTCTCTCGTCCGAAGTCCGCGCTTTCTGCATCGGCGGCGCCGTGCTGGACCGCAAATATCACGCCCGCACCAAGATCGTGCTGGAAACGTCCAATCCCGTCGAAAGTACCCGTAGCCTCGGCGGCGTCGCGCGCAATGTTGCGGAAAATCTTGCTCGGCTCGGCTCGGCCACCGGCTTTCTATCGATCGTCGGCGACGATGACGGCGGACAGGCCCTGCTCAAATATATGCGCGAAATCGGGATCGACGTCAGTCAGGTCGTGACGACCAACGAACGCCCGACGGCCGAATATGCGGCGATTCTCGATGCAGAAGGCGATCTCGTTCTCGGCATTGCCGACATGAACATATTCGACCTGTTCCAGCCCGATCATATCGAGCGTGCCTGGCCTCATCTCGCAGCCTCGAACTGGGTGTTTGCAGACTGCAATCTTCCCGCCGAAGCGCTTTTGGCGCTGATAGACCGTTGCAAAAATGCGTCCTCTCATCTGGCGATCGATGCGGTGTCGACCCACAAGGTCATGCGCCTGCCGAAAGACCTGAACGGGATAGACCTCCTGTTCATGAATATCGACGAAGCGAACGCCATCCTCGGCCAGACGCACCCGCACACGTCCGAAGGCGCGAAACAGGCCGCGTTGGCGCTGCAGAAGGCAGGCGCCGGCATGGCTGTGGTCAGCGCCGGTGCTCAGGGCATGGCGGTTGCTGGACGGAAAACCGTGGAATTTGTCAGTGCCGTCAGGGCTGTCCCCGTCGACATGACCGGCGCAGGCGACGCGATGATCGCCGCGACGCTTCATCGACTGCTCGAAGGCGACGAGATTTTCGATGCGGCCCGTACCGGCGCGCTTGCCGCCACACTCACCACCGAATGTAATGCCAGCGTGCACCCCGACCTGTCTGCCGAGCTTATCGAAGCCAATCGGCACAGGCTGACGAACTGAAAGGACAAGACGACATGCAACTGCTGAAGCCTAAGCTCAACAAGGAAGTCGCCGACGCGATTGCGAAGGGCGGACCGGTCGTGGCGCTCGAATCCACCATCATCACACATGGCATGCCCTACCCCGCCAATCTCGAAACAGCCAAGGCGGTCGAGGATGTCGTCCGTGCCAACGGCGCCGTCCCGGCAACGATCGCCGTCATCGATGGCGAGCTGCGCGCCGGTATCGACGCCGACGAACTCGAAAAACTCGCCCAGGCCAAGGATGTCGTAAAGGCCTCCGGCCGCGACCTTGCCGTCGCCATGGTACGCAAGCAGACGGCCGGTACGACCGTTTCGGCAACAATGCTGCTGGCTGAACTCGCCGGCATCGAGATTTTTGCCACAGGCGGCGTCGGCGGCGTTCACCGCGGTGCCGAGCAGACCTTTGATATTTCCGCCGACCTGACCGAGCTTGGCCGCACGAAAACCGCCGTCGTCTGCGCCGGCGTCAAGTCGATCCTCGATATCGCCAAGACCCTTGAATATCTGGAAACCCAGCGCGTCCCGGTTATTGCCTATGGAACCGACGAATTCCCGGCCTTCTTCACGCGCAAGAGCGGCTACAAGGCAGATCACAAGCTGGACAGCGCCGCCGAGATCGCCAAGGCGATGTGGCTGCATCACCAGCTCGGCACCGGCACAGGCCTTTTGATCGCCAACCCGATCCCGGAAGCGGCGGCCCTGACGCCAAAATTCATCGACGGCACGATTGCGGATGCGGTTCGCGAAGCCGATGAACGCGGCATCGGCCGCAAGGAACTGACGCCCTTCCTGCTTGCCCGCATTAACGAACTCTCCAAAGGCGAAAGCCTGAAGGCCAATATCGAGCTGGTGAAGAATAACGCGACGCTCGCCGCCAAGATGGCCGTCGCCTATTCGGCCTTCAAGAAGGGCTGACCGAGCAATCCATACGGCTGGGTCTCAACCCAGCCGTATATGTGGAACCTCGCCCCGCTCGGCCGCTTCGACCGCATCTTCATAACCTGCATCGGCATACCGGATAATGCCGAGCGACGTGTCGTTGGTAATCGCCATATCGAGCCGTTCCGCCGCAGCTTCCGTTCCATCGGCCACAATTGTCACCCCGGCGCTGGTCATGTAGCCGGCATAGCCGCCACCGCCCGAATGGATGACGACGAGATCGGCCATGGACGAGCAAAGCGCCATGGCGTTCATCAGCGGCCAGTCGGCTATCGCATCCGACCCATCCTTCATATTCTCGGTCATGATGTTGGGATGCGCCATCGCCCCGGCATCGAGATGGTCACGCGAGAAAGCAATCGGCCCTTTCAGTTCGCCTTTCCCGACCAGTTCGTTGACCGCCAGCGCCAGCTTCGTGCGTTCGCCGTGGCCAAGCCAGGCAATCCGTGCAGGTAGCCCTTCGAAGGGCACGTTTTCGCGCGCAAGCCTGATCCAGTTGGTGACGATATGATTGTCCGGGAATAGCTCCAGAACGAGATCGTCGATACGCGCGATATCGCTCTCTTCACCAGATAGCGCCATCCAACGGAAGGGACCGATTGCGCGGCAGAAAAGCGGCCTCAGATAGGCCTCGGTAAAAATCGGGATATCGAAGGCGTTTTCGACGCCGCACTCTCTGGCTTGGGTGCGAATGAGGTTACCATTATCGAAAACCTCCGCTCCTCTTTCCTGCAGGGTCAGCATGGCGCGGACATGATCGGCGATCGAGGCGCGGCTCGCCGCCATCAGCTGCCCCTGCCCTTCCTTTCGAAGCCGTCGTACTTCCTCGAGGCTCATGCCTTTCGGGACATAGCCATAGACCAGATCATGAGCCGAGGTCTGGTCGGAAACGACATCCGGCACGATCCCGCGCTTGACGATCTGCGGATAGATATCCGCCGCATTACCGACGAGGCCGATCGAGACCGCTCGCTTTTCCTTCACCGCCGCGTCGATCATCGAGAGCGCCGTATCGAGATCGGGCGCGACCTCATCGAGAAAACCGATTGCCTTGCGCTTGGCGACACGTTCGGGATCGATGTCGACGACAAGGATCGCCGCTCCCGCCATGCGACCGGCAAGCGGCTGCGCACCGCCCATGCCGCCCAGCCCGGCAGTCAGCACGAACCGCCCTGCAAGCGTACCGCCGAAGCGCTTTTCGGCGATACGCATGAAGATCTCATAGGTCCCCTGGATCACGCCCTGGCTACCGATATACTGCCAGGCGCCGGCCGTCAGCCCGCCCCAGCAGATCAGCCCCTTTTCCTGCAGCTGGTAGAAATATTCCGCCTTCGCCCATTGGCCGACAATATTGCAGTTCGCCATGATCACCAGCGGCGCCCTGGCATGGGTCTTCAGCAACCCGACCGGCTTGCCGGACTGGATGATCAGCGTCTGATCCTCGTCCATCTCCTTCAAGGTCCTGACGATCGCATCATGCGCCGCCCAGTTGCGCGCGGCTTTCCCTAGCGCCGCATAGACGATGAGATTGTCGGGATCCTCGCCAACGGAGAGAACGTTTTCAAGAAGCCTCAGCAACGCCTCCTGCCGCCAGCCTTTGGCGCGCAGCTTCAGTCCGCCGGGGATCGGAAATTTCGGATGGCGCGGGTTGGGCTTAGACACGGTATTCTCCTCACCCCAATGCGTAATCGGCGATGCTGATCCCGAGCGCCTTCTCGACGATCGGGTAGACTGACGGATCCTTGACGCTCGACGAAAGCGGAATGATCGTCTTCGGCACATGCAGCAGAAACACCGGCATTCCGACCTGCAACTGTCCAACGCTCATTGGCTCGCCTTGTGGCGACAAGGTCGAGATGATGTCCGGAAAAGTTGCGAGCCGGTTGCCGCCGGCATCATCCACCGCCATGTATTCGTTCATCACATGCAGCGTCACGGCCTTGTCGCCGCGACCGACCGTGATCGTGCCGACATCGAAAGCCTCGTTCGTATAGACAACCGATTTTGAGCTGACCTCGCCCTCGGCGATGATCGACCCGCCTGTCGTCTTGACGATCGCGTCAATGATCGCATGCCCTCCCCTGACATCCGTCTTGATGATCGCTTCGCCGAGCTTCAACGCGAGACTGATACCGCCAAGCGCCGCATTGCGGCGAACATAAGAGGCCCGCAGCGGATTGCGGCAGGAGGCGATAAATCCGCCCGACATATCGGAAGCCGTACGCAGGACCGGCGAGACCTTGGCGGTCGCACCGCGAATAACCAGTTCGATGTATCGGTTCTCGGCACGATTACCGCCGACTGCGGTCTGGATCATTTGTTCCGGCGAATTGGCCATGCCGATCGAACCCATGTCGCCGGTCGGATGGGCACGCACGTCACCGACAGCATCGAGCACCTTGGTGCCAAGAATTGCGGACGGAAGCCAACCGTTCAGCGTCGATGACTTGCCGTTCTGGCCGATCATCAGGGCCGAAACCTTTTCTCCCAACGCATCCTGCAGAAGCTGAACGGCCTTGACGTAATCGACGCCCTGCATTTCCCATGCGGTTGTCGACGCCGGCGCGCCAATGGCCGCTGCCGTTGCAACCCAGTCTTCATCATCCAGTTCATCGATCGTAATCAGTTCTGGCTTGCCGATGCTGACCGCGGCATAACCCAGCATGCGGCCATGATCGGACCAGCCGCCGCCGCCGGCCGCATAAACGGAACCTCCGCGAACGGCCGCCTCGACATCCTTCTCCGTCAGTATGCGCCCCATGCCGTCTCCCTATCTTTTATCCAGATCCAGAATTGCCTCGAAAAGAACGGCCGCACCCAGAGTGATCGCATCATTTTCCGACCATTCTTCCGCAGCATGGCTGCGCCCGTCCTTGCTGGCGATGAAGATCATCGCAGCCGGCGCCACCTTTGAAATGAAGGCGGCGTCGTGGCCGGCGCCTGACACCATCGGCCTGCTGGTGGCACCGCTCCGCGCAGCGCTCGATGCCAAAACATCCGTCACCATCCCGGACATAGGCGTCGGGGCCGCATTGGAAACCCTGCGCGGTTCCGCAATCTTCACATTCCGCTTCGCAGCCGTCTGCGCACAAAGCGCAGACAAGGCCGCTACGAATTCATCCATGAGAGCAGGATCGACGGCCCGGGCATCGATTAGCATCCGAACATGGGATGGAATGACATTCGCGGCATTCGGCTCCATCGAAAACTCACCTACGGTGCCTGCGAAATAGCTCGATCCGAGAGCCAACTCCTTGGCGATGCGTTCAATCCCGAGCACTAGGCAGGATGCGGCGCCCAGAGCGTCGTAGCGCGCGTTCATCGGCGTCGTGCCGGCATGGTCCGCGCGGCCTTCGACCAAGATCTCGAACCGGGAAATCCCGGTGATCGCCCCGACGATACCGATATCGATCCCCTCCCGCTCAAGCACGGTCCCCTGCTCGATATGCAATTCCAGAAAGGCCTTGATGTCGTCACGGCCACCGATTTGCGAAGGATCGCCACCGACCTCGCGAATTCCTTCGGCAAGATCGATACGTCTCCCTTCGACCTCGGCGGTACGTTCCAGCCACTCGCTTGGGCGAACCCCGGTCATGCCCCGGCTACCGATGCAGGACACGCCGAAAATCGAGACTTCTTCCGCCAGAAAATCGACGATTTCCAGGTCGTGCTCCAGTTCGATCCCTGCATCGCTGAGCGCGCGCGCCACTTCGAGCGCGGCGATCACGCCAGCGATCCCGTCGAAACGACCGCCATTTGGCACCGTGTCCGTATGTGATCCAAGCATCAGCGTGCCCCCACCCGTCTTTCCGCGACGACGGCCGATCAGGTTACCGGCAGCATCGATATGCGTCTCAAGACCCGCATCACGAAATGCCTTTTCCACATAGGCGCGTCCCTTGAGGAACATCGGCGTGAATGCGCGGCGCGTCCACGGCCTGTCGGGTTCGGTGATATTGGCCAGAGCGTCGATATCCGCCGCGATACGGCCGGCATTGACGACGAGATTGGAAGTCATATGGCATGATCCTGAAATGAAATGCTGGCAGCAGATCGAGCGAAGCATTCGCGCCGGCGCGGCACCTGGCTTCGCTCTCTCCTCGATGAGTATCCAGAGAAGATAGGTTTACGAAACCAGGCAAGGCAAGCTGATTTGATCGGAAATCGGCCTACCGATTGCGGCGATCATCAGCCCCGACGCGACACGTGGGAAAGCCCGATTGAAGCCGTTGACGGCTCCGAAAACATCGGTCATTTGTATAGGCAATAAAAAGAACAGCGATAAAATTCGCTGTCACACGGTGGGAACAGCCGAACTGCGGTCCTTAAGGTAGAACAACGCGGAGAAATCACCAATGCTCAAAAGACAAATGATGAAGGCTGTCGCCGCTGGCGCCCTTCTGCTTGCCACGTCGTTTTCGGCCCATGCTGAAGACGTGCTGGCCAAGGCCAAGGCCGCAGGCGTGTTGAAAGTCGGCACGGAAACAGCATTCGCTCCCTTCGACTTCATCGACGCCGGCGAACACAAGGGCCTGAACGTCGATTTCTTCGAGGCGCTCGGAAAGGACCTTGGCGTCAAGATCGAATGGGTCGAACTGCCGTGGGATAGCGTTCTGCCAAGCCTTGAAGCCGGTAAGTTCGATGTCGTTGCCGGTCCGGCGACCATCACCAAGGCCCGCATTGCGCGTTACCGCATGAGTGCCCCGGTTGCCGAAGCCTCCGTCGCCATCCTGAAGAAGGCCGGCGACACTTCGATCACGAAGCCGGCCGATATTGCCGGCAAGGCCGTCGGCGTCGGCAAGGCGACCGCACAGCTCGCGCAGTTGCAGGAATATTCCGCGACGCTTCCGGAAAAGGTCAACGTTCGCGAATATGTCTCGTTCAACGACGCTTATGCCGACCTCGCCACCGGCCGCGTCGTTGCTGTCGCGAACTCCCTTCCGAACATCGCCTTCGTTGCCAAGCAGCGCAACGGCGCCTTCGAAGTCGTGACCCCGGCTTTCGGTAAGAAGACCTATTTCGGCTTCATCGGTACCAAGGATGACGACCACAAGTCGCTGCTCGATTACATCGACACCGAAATTCTTGCGATGAAGAAGGACGGCCGCCTGGGCAAGCTGCAGGAAAAGTGGTTCGGCACGACGTTCGATACGCCGGACTCGGTGCCTGAGCCGGCATTCTGATCCTCAGTCGATTAGGGGGATGTGCTTAGCGCGTCCCCTGATCCCTCGTTCCTTCCGTTTCGCCCTGCGCACCGCGCCGGCGACCAACGAAGCGTAGCCGATGACGCCAAAACTTTTTACGCTGCTTCTGGAGGCGGCTCTCTCGACCCTTGGCATCAGCCTGGTGTCGATCGCGATCGGGTTCGTGATCGCCATGCTGCTCTCTGCCGCGCTCCTGTCGGGCAAGTCGATCTATATCCTGCCGGCAAGGCTGTTCATCAGCTTTTTCCGCGGCGTGCCGCTGCTGGTCCAGCTGCTGCTTATCTACACGCTGTTGCCAGTGATCGGCATCAATGTTCCCGGCATCGTCGCCGCGATCGTCGGCCTGTCGCTCTGCACGGCTGCCTATCAGGCCGAAAATCTGCGTGGCGGTTTCGCAAGCGTTCCGCCTGGGCTGATTGAAGCCGCCGATGTCGCAGGCTTTACTGGTGCCCAGACATTCATCCGCATCCGCGCGCCCATCGCTCTTAGGCTAACATTTCCAGCACTGGTGAATGAGGCGATCATGATCCTCAAATCCTCCTCGCTCGTGTCGGTGGTGGGGATTATCGAGATCACCAAGATGGCTCAGGATCTTGCCTCCAGCACCTATCAGCCGATCCCGATCTTTGCTTCCGCGGCGCTCATCTATTTCGTCATCAACTCCGCACTCGCGCTTCTTGGCCGCTATGCCGAACGCTCTCTGAAGGGAGCCTCGGCATGATGTTCGATCCGCAAGTCATTATCGAAAAACTGCCGGAAATCGGCAGCGGGCTGTTCGTCACCCTTTGGCTCTGGATCGCCGGCGTGCTCGGCGGGGTCGTGGCAGGCTTCATCGTCGCCACTGCGCGACGCTTCGGCGGCAAGATCGTCAATGCCGTGCTCGGCACGATCGTGGAAGTGCTGCGCGGCACCCCGTTCCTGATCCAGATCTTCCTTCTCTATTACGGCGGTCCGTTCGTCGGCCTGATGCTCGATCCCATCCCCTGCGGGTTGATCGGGCTAACCGTCTATAGCGCGGCCTATTACAGCGAAGTGTTCCGCGCCGGTTATGCTTCAGTTCCGGTCGGCCATGTCGAGGCCGCAGCCTGCCTGGGCATGACGCGGTTCCAGACGATCAGCCGCATCCAGGTGCCGGAAATGGGGCTGATCGTCTTGCCGCCCGCCATCAACCTCGCGATCATCCTGCTCAAGGAGTCCGCCGTCTTGTCGATCATCACGGTGCCGGAACTGACCGCTACTGTCAGCGCCATCGGCTCGCAGCAATACGCCTTCCTCGAAGCGATCTTCATCCTGGCGATCGTCTACTGGATCATCGTTGAACTCACAGACCGGCTCGGCCGCATGGCCGAAAATCGTCTCTCCCGACTGAGGTTTTCGAAAGCATGAGTGTACCAGCCATCGCCATCCGCAAACTTGTCAAGCGGTTCGGAGAAACCACCGTGCTGCAGGACATCGATCTGGAAATCCCGGAAGGCAAGGTTTCCTGCCTCATCGGTCCGTCTGGTTCAGGCAAGAGCACATTGCTGCGCTGCCTCGCTTTTCTGGAAGAAGCAACCAGCGGCATGATCACCATCAACGGAGAGGCCCTGGGCTTTTTCGAGGACGCCAATGGCCGCCGCGAGCGCCTGCCCGCGAACCAGATCCGTGCGGTTCGCACGAAGACAGGCATGGTCTTCCAGCAATTCAATCTCTGGCCGCATATGACCGCGCTCGGCAATGTCAGCGAAGCCCTGAAGCTCGTCCGCAAGGTGCCGAAAGCCGAGGCGGAAGAACGCGCCATGGTGCAGTTGCGCAAGGTCGGGCTGGAAAACCGCGCCGGACATTACCCGTCGCAGCTTTCTGGCGGCCAGCAGCAACGCGTGGCGATTGCCCGGGCGCTCGCGCTGGAACCGAAAATCATGCTGTTCGACGAGCCGACCTCCGCGCTCGACCCGGAATTGACCGGTGAAGTGCTCAACGTCATGCGAGACTTGGCGAGCGAGGGCATGACGATGGTTGTCGTCACCCACGAGATCGGCTTTGCCGCCAGCGTCGGCCAGCAGATCAGCTTTCTCGATCACGGAAGGCTGTTGTTCTCAGGACCGCCAGCGGAAATCTTTGCCAAGCCGCGCCACCCACGACTGGAGCAATTTCTCGACACCTATCTCGATCGCGGCGCCAGCATGCTCGCATGATTGACGCGGATATTACTGCCGACACTATTTCCGAGACGCCGCTTTCGCTTCATCAGCGAATACTTCTCGATATCGAGCAGAATATCCTGACTGGCCGCTGGCAACCCGGCTTCAAGATCGCATCGGAACAGCAACTGGCCTTGCAATACGGCTGTTCGCGCATGACCGTGAACAAGGTCGTGACACAGCTGGCACGCGCCGGGCTGATACAGCGGAAGCGCAAGGTCGGCAGTGTCGTTCTCCCTCAGAAGGCACAAAGCGCAATTCTCGAAATCTACGACATTCGCGAAGAGGTGAAGGCGACAGGTGAAATCTATAGCCACCGGATTCTGAGCCGCACGGTAAGGCCGGCGAACAGTGAAGAGGCCGAACGCCTCGACATTCCGCATAAGAGAGCGATCGCCGATATTACCTGCCTCCACTATGCGGGCACACATCCCTTCTGCCTTGAGCAGCGTCTGATAAATCTGGAAGTCGTGCCGGATGCCAGAGGAGAAACATTCGAAACCCTGTCTCCCGGTCCCTGGCTTCTCGATCATGTGCCATGGAGCGCCGCCGAGCACCGGATTGCGGCCCGCGGCGCCGGCTCCGCGGAAGCTGACTATCTCACCATCCCTATCGGCAGCCCTGTCATGGTTGTCGAGCGTCAGACATGGCGGCTCGATCAGTCGGTGACTTCGGTTCGGCTGACCTATCCCGGCAAAAGCCACACGCTCACCGCCCGCTTCACCCCATCTCAGGCGGGCTGAAACACGAAGACTATCAAGAGGAGTCGAGGAACCATGGCCCGCGAAGACAAGCTGAAACTTGGAACCTTCGTCTATACGTTTGGCTTCAACCCGGCGAGCTGGCTGCATCCTGCAGCCGATGTCAATGGTGCGAACAAAATCGACCACCTGCTTAATGTCGCCCGCATTTCGGAAGAGGCCAAGCTGGACTTCATGTTCGTGGCGGACTCACCGGCCGCCGCCATCGGCGATCCGGAAGCTCTATCCCGCTCGCCGACAAAGATGAACCGGTTCGAACCCCTGACGCTGATCACTGCCCTTGCGGCCATGACGGAGAAGCTCGGATTCGTGGCGACAGCCTCGACCAGCTACTATGAGCCTTACAACATCGCCCGCATATTCTCCTCCATTGATCATCTCAGCGGCGGCCGGGCCTGCTGGAACGTTGTCACCTCCGACCACGACGAAACCGGCTATAACTTCAATCGCGAAGGGCTCGATCCGCATGCGATCCGCTATGAGCGCGGCGAGGAATTCGTCGATGTCGTTTTCGGCCTCTGGGACAGTTTCGAGCCGGACGCCCTGCTGCTCGATCGTCAGAGCGGTGTCTATTACGACAAGGACAAGCTGCACACGCTGAACCACAAGGGCAAGCATTTCCAGGTTCGCGGACCGTTGAATATCGCCTCGACCCCACAAGGGCGACCTGTCATCGCCCAAGCCGGCGGCTCGGAAGCGGGGATGGAGCTTGCTGCCCGAACCTCGGAAATCGTCTTCAGCCTAGCTTCCAGCATCGAGCGCAACGGTTCATTCTATCGCAATGTCAAAAGCCGTATGGCGAAGTATGGCCGCATCGAGGACGACCTGAAGATGATGCCGGGCATTGTCGTCAATGTCGGAGAAACGAAAGCGGAAGCCCAGGCCAAGGTCGATTTCCTGATCGACAACCTTCACCCCGATGTCGGCCGCTGGATGCTGGGCGAATTTCTGGAAACGGATCTTTCCGGAGCCGAACTCGACAAGCCCTTCCCCATGGAACGCCTGCCGCAGCAGCCGAAGGGCTCGAAGGCATTGTTCGAAGAACTGACCGACTTCATCAAACAGGGCCACACGCTGCGCCATCTGATCCACCACTATGCGGAGAAGAGCACCGGCAACGGTATTACCGGCACGCCAAAGGAAATCGCCGATTTCATGGAAGAGTGGTTCGAGGCGCGCGCCGCCGACGGCTTCATTCTGATGTTCCCGACATTGCCGGCAAGCCTGACCGACTTTACCAAACTCGTCTTGCCGGAACTTCGCCGCCGCGGGCTTTTCCGTGAAGAGTACGAGGGCTCAACACTTCGCGAAAATCTCGGCCTTTCAATGTCCGCCAATCGCTACGCTGCTGCCCGCAAGAAGGGCTGAGGAAAGACGTGAGAAAAGGCGCCCGCGATGTCACGGGCGCCTTTTCGATCTTCGACCTAATATCAGTTAAGAATGCGAACGACCGTGTGTGTCTGCGGATCTACGATAACGCGTTGCTGGTTGACCACCGCATAGGCATAGGTCGGATCTTCCGGCACAGGCGTCAACACCACCTGCTGCGGAATGGGGCGACCGACCACCACCTGTTCCTGGACGACGACCGACTGTGCCGGCATCGGCTGGGTCTCTACGTAACGCACCACGCGTTCCGGCGGCGGGTCGATTGCCGTGCCGGCTGCAGCGCCAACGATGCCGCCAACCGCAGCGCCGACCGGGCCGCCGACGATTGCGCCGGTGACGGCACCACCGACGGCACCGTTTACAGTGCTCTGCTGGGCCAGGGCACCGGTGGCGAAGGCTGCAATGGCAGCGGATACCAGGATCATCTTTTTCATCACAGAACTCCTTGCTTGCGATGGCAGGAAAACGTGAAGCATGCGGAGCCGTTCCCATACGGGACCTTTGCGTTTGAGGATGCGACTTTGGTCCCGACGGACAAATTAGTGGTGATGCGACCCCATTGACGCCGTGAAGCCGAGCCTTAATTATCTTCTTCTGATGCAGCCACCGAGGCTTTCGTGCGCCTACCCAACGTTATTGCTTTTTGGACCGGACAGTCGCTCGCCCGCCAGTTTCTGCTTGCCGGCGGGTTAATCTCGATCATCGCGACATTGATCGTGGGTACTTTCGTTGCCAGCCTCATCGAAGAGGCCGTAACGCGGAACTCCGCCGCATCGACTGCTCTTTACGTCGACAGCATCATCGCTCCGATTTTGCCGGACATGACGACCACGGAAAAGCTCGATGAGTCGATAGAACGCGTGCTCGACGAGACACTGTCACAGGGAGCGCTCGGTCAACGCCTCATTTCCTTCCGCCTATGGCGCAAGGACGGCACGATCCTGTACGCCAATGACAAGACGCTGATGGGGAAAAAACTTGCTCCAAGCGAAGACCTGAAGGCGGCGTTTTCCGGTAAGATGGTGTCAGAATTCAACCAGATCGATCCGGAGGAAGCGGAAGCGCTGGGTAATCAGACGCGACCACTCCTCGAAATCTATAATCCCGTGCTGCAGCCATGGTCAGGCGAAGTCGTGGCGGTATCGGAATTCTATGAAGTGGCAACCGATTTCGAGCGCAGCCTCCAGAGCGCAAGACTACGTGCCTGGCTGGCGGTCATTGCGGTGATCGCGGCAATCTTCTCGCTGCTGTCGCTGATCGTCTTTCGCGGCAGCCGGCTCATCGAGCTGCAGCGCGGCCTTCTCAATGCCCGGGTCGGTGAGCTTTCGCATCTTCTCAAGCAGAACCGGGAACTGCACTCGCGCGTTCAAAAGGCAAGCCAGCAAACGACCGCCATTAACGAACGTTTTCTCAGGCGGCTTGGAGCCGATCTCCACGACGGGCCGGCGCAGCTTATTGCCTATGCATCCCTGCGGATCGATAGCCCCGCCATTCTCGGCGCCCAGGCACTTCGCGAAACGCGCAAGGCAGAGGTCACCTCGATCAAGAAGAGCCTTCAGGAAGCGATGCGGGAAATCCGCAGCATTTGTCACGATCTCATCCTTCCGGAGATCGAGACCGCGAACTTCCAGAATGTGATCCTGCAGGCCGTTCAGCGCCACCGGGAACGGACCGGCGTTCCGATTGCCCTTACAATGGCCGCAGTCGAGTGGCAGCCAAGCCCTGCGGAAAAAATCTGCGTCTACCGCTTTGTTCAGGAGACGCTTAATAATGGCTGGCGGCATGCGGGAGGATCGGGCCAGAAAGTGCTGCAACGTTTAGAAGAGGATTGCGTTGTGGTGGATGTCATCGACACCGGCCCCGGTTTCGATCCGACACAGATCAAGCCGACGAGCCTTGGCATCGCCGGTCTGAGGGAGCGGATCGAGAGCCTCGGAGGACGGTTCAACATCGTTTCGAATAGCAGTGGTACGACAGTGACGATGACTTTGAAGATTTGCGAAACGGAGAAAACTTGATGACGGATCTGCGGGTTGCCGTATGCGACGATCACCCTCTTTTCAGGGAAGGCGTTGCGCGCACATTGACCGAACTCGGCTTCGACATCGTGGCTGAGGGGGGAAGCCGCGACGATGCAATCGAAATCGCCCAGCGGCATCAGCCCGACATTCTGCTGATGGATATCTCGATGCCGGGTGGCGGCCTTGGTGCAATCGGCCCCATCCTTGCCGAGCGGCCCGACCAGAACATCGTGATGCTGACGGTATCGGAAACCAGCGATGATATCCGCCAGGCGCTACAGGACGGCGCAAAGGGTTATGTGCTCAAAGGGATCGGATCAGGCTCGCTTGCGGAAATCCTCCGCTCGGTTGCCGCCGGTGAAGGATATGTGGCGCCGGCGCTTTCCGCCAAGCTCCTTGCAGAGCCGCCGGCATCAGCCAACGAGGACAGCCTCTCCGTCGCCATGCGCGATCTGACGATACGCGAACGCGAGGTCTTGGGTCTCGCGGCCGAAGGCCTAAGCAATAAGGCAATCGCCATCGAACTCGACCTGCACGAGAAGACGGTCAAGCATCACATGACGCGCATCTTCGCCAAGCTGAACGTGACCAACAGAACCGCCGCGGCAATCGCCTGGAATGAGGCGGCACGGGAAATCTCCGGGCGTACGCTCTCCTCGTAGGCGAAACCAGCAATCCGGCTGGCCGTCTGGAAATGATGGCTCGCAGCTCACTCACTTTATCAATGAGCGCAATCTGTCGAGATCGGATTTCGTGGCGGCGCGATTGACGATCGTCCTGCCACTTCGATCGCGCATGACATAACGGCCTCGATCATTCACCTCTTCGGCAATACCGCTGCCGTGCCTCACCCTGATGCCACGATTGTCGACATTGACGGCGTCTTTTTGAGAGCGGCTATCCGTTGTTCTCGTCTCGGCCGCGGTATCGGTGCTGCGATCGCGATTGCCCCGGCCACCATTACCCTCTCGGCTCTCAGCCCCACCGCTCCTGCCGGAATTGCCGCCGCCTTCACGGCCGCCTCCGCCTCCTCCGTTTCCACCACCCTGTCCGCCATTACGTGCCATCGCGGACTTCGCGCCAAACGACACAACATCCGGGAGAAAGGCAAGCATCAGGCCTGAAATGATCTGTCGGCGGGAGCGAATGGCAACCTCCATCGGACAAGCGTCAGTAACTGCACCCTACTAGCATTCAACATTTGAGCCCAGCCATAGTTCCGCCATGAGACCTTTGCGAATGCCCGAATTGGACCATGGTCCAACAATGTTTACAGATATCGCGTTTCAATCAACTGCATTCCCGCCCCCGCCCCGCTCCTTTTCAAAAAGCGACCATGCCGCAATGAAGAGCGCTGCAATCAGCGGGCCGATGACAAAACCGTTGACGCCGAAAAGAGAAATCCCGCCAACAGTCGAGATCAGCACGACATAGTCCGGAAGCTTCGTTTCCTTGCCGACAAGCGGCGGCCGAAGGATATTGTCGATGAGACCGATCACGAACACACCGACTGCAACGATGACAGCAGCCTTCAAAACCTCGCCCGTGACGGCAAGATAGATCGCCGTCGGCACCCAGACGAGCGCAGCGCCAACGGCAGGCACCAGCGACAAGATGACCATCAGGACGCCCCAGAGAAGTGCCGGCTGCACGCCCAGCAACCAAAAGGTAACGCCTCCAATGACGCCTTGAATGATGGCGATGATGATATTGCCCCGAACCGTCGCCCGCACGACCGAGGCAAATTTTGCCATGAACTGCGTCGTGTGCTCATCGCTCAGAGGTGCCGCGCTTCGGACTGCAGCCGCAAGCGAGCGTCCATCACGAAACAGGAAGAAAAGCAGATAGAGCATCAGACCAAAGGCAATGAAAAACTCTGCGGTGCTCTGGCCAAAATTCAATGCCCGCCCAGCAAAGAAGCTTCCGCCTTGCATGAGCGATGACGAAAAGCGATCGCGCAGGGCGGCGAAGCCGCCGGTCTCGATGGTCTGCAGCCAGTCCTGCATGAAGGCGGGAAGAGCCGTCACGACCTCGTTGAGCATCCGGTTGAGATCGATCTGTCCGCTCGAGACCCTCTGATAGAGACCGGTTCCCTCCTGAATGAGCGAAGCCAGGATGGCCAGACCCGGCAGGATCACGAGGCAGAGGCAGATCAGCACGGAGAGAACGGCGGCACTATTACGCCGCCCGCCAAGTGCTTCTTCCAGCTTGGCATAGAGCGGGAAGAAGATGATGGCGAAGACCACCGCCCAGAAAACCGCCGAATAGAACGGGATGAGGATTGCGATGAATGCCAGCGTCACAAGGACAAGCAGAATATAAAAGCTGACACGCTGAACCACGAATATCCCATCCTGCATCTGAACGTTTTTCCGCAGACAGAGATAATGCGTAAAACCGATCCGTCTACAGATCTTACTCTGCAGACGGACCGCTCACAGGTCTTTTACATTTCTACAGCCGCAACATTTGCGGCCATCATCAGGCCTGAGTGTAGGCAGTCTTCACCACGGTAAAGAATTCGGCGGCATATTTGCCCTGCTCGCGCGAACCAAACGACGAAGCCTTGCGTCCGCCGAAGGGCACGTGGAAATCGACACCCGCCGTCGGCAGGTTGACCATCACCATACCGGCTTCCGAGTTGCGCTTGAAATGCGTCGCATATTTCAGGCTCGTCGTCGCAATACCGGCCGAGAGACCGAAAGGCGTGTCATTGGCCATGGCCAGCGCCTCGTCATAACCCTTGACGCGAATGAGGCTGACGACCGGTCCGAAAATTTCCTCGCGGCTGATGCGCATATGGTTGGTCGCTTCGGTAAACAGCGTCGGCTGCAGGAAGAAACCGGGCGTGTCACGCTCCAGACGCTCGCCGCCGAAAGCTAGCTTGGCACCTTCCTTGACGCCGATCTCGATATAGTCGGTGTCCTGCTTCAGCTGACGCACGTCGACAACCGGGCCGATATGGGTTTCGGGCCTCAGCGCATGCCCTACCTGAATGCTCTTCATCCGTTCGGTCAGAGCCTCGACGAACTTGTCGTGGATGCCTTCGGTGACGATCAGGCGGGAAGACGCCGTGCAGCGCTGGCCGGTCGAGAAGAAGCCGGAATTTGCCGCAGCTTCCACGGCGACTCCAAGATCGGCATCATCGAGAACGATCATCGGGTTCTTGCCGCCCATTTCCAGCTGGAACTTACGGTTATGCTCGATCGAGGCCGCCGCCACACGCTTGCCCGTCCCTGTAGAGCCGGTGAAAGTGATGCCGGCAATATCCGGGCTGTCGAGCATCGTCTGGCCGACAACCGAACCCGGTCCCATCACCAGATTGAGCACGCCCTTGGGAAGGCCGGCGCGATGCAGGATGTCGACGATCGCCCAGGAGCAGCCGGGCACGAGTTCTGCCGGCTTGAAGACCACCGTGTTGCCGTAGCAGAGCGCCGGCGCGATCTTCCAGGCGGGAATGGCAATCGGAAAATTCCACGGGGTGATGATGCCGATGACGCCGAGCGGTTCGCGCGTGATCTCGACCCCGATGCCGGGCCGTGCCGATGGCAGGACTTCGCCAGCCAGCCTCAGCGTCTCACCGGCAAAGAAGTCGAAGATCTGAGCGGCACGCGTGACTTCGCCGATCCCCTCAGCCAGCGTCTTGCCTTCCTCGCGGGAGAGAAGCGTGCCGAGTTCCTGCTTGCGCGCCAGGATTTCGTCGGCGGTCTTTTTCAGGATCGCATGACGCTCCAGAATTCCGGACCGGGACCATGCGGGAAAGGCAGCCTTTGCTGCAGCAATCGCCTGGCTGACGTCATCGGCCGTTGCCTGCGCGTAAAGCCCGACAATGTCATTGGTATCGGACGGATTGACGTTTTCCGAGCCGGTGCTGCCGACCCACTCGCCGGCAATAAGATTTTGATGGATGGTCATGCTTTTTCCTTCCCAAGCGGCTTTTCAATCCAGCGGATATGGCCGCAACATATGAATGGAGGGCATTCTTGAGGCGATGTTATCAATTGTCGTCGGGATGACCAGCGCCGGCGAATGCCCCGCCCTGGTAGATCACCATAGGGTCGTTCGGATCTTGCTCGCCGGTCGCAGCCTCGACTTCGGCGCGCCACTTTTCCGAACTGTCCTGCGGCTCCCAGCCGAGAAAATCGACGTTGCTATTGTCCCACCACGTCTGCTGGTTCGCGGATGCGCCATAGACGATCGTGTGCGCCAGTTTCGGGGTGAGGAACGCTCTCTCGCACAAGGAAACGAAATCGCGATAACTCAGCCAGCTTGCCATCATGCGCGGATTGAGCGGCCTGTCGAAGCAGGAGCCGATGCGCAATGACAGCGTCTCCTGCCCGAACTTGTCGTAATACATGCTGGCGACAGCCTCGCCGAAAACCTTGGAAACGCCATAGAGTGAATCGGGACGCGGGTAGACCGTGTTGTCGATCTTTTCATCCTGGCGGTAGTAGCCGACGACGTGGTTGGAACTGGCAAACACGATGCGCGGTTTGCCCTGATGCCGGGCGGCCTCATATAGGTTGTAGAGACCGATAATATTGCCCTGAAGAACAATATCGAAGGACCGCTCGACGGATACTCCGCCAAGATGAATGACGCCGTCCACGCCTTCAAGGAGTCGCAAAACCCCTTGGGCATCAGCTAGATTGCATCTGACGAATGTTTCCTTTGGTCCGAGGTCAAAGACGTCACCAAGGTCTGACAATACGACCTTTTCCGCCAACTGCGACAGCAGCGGGCGGATGTTCTGACCGACACCGCCCGCGGCGCCCGTCAGCAACAATTTCTTCAGCATATATCCTCCCCAGGACAGGCATCACCGACACTTTATCGGCGTTGTCATACATGACAGCCAAATAGATACTACAAGTGGGAGGTATGGCGTCAACAAGTTTATCATTGACGCCTTAAATTCATGCGGAGACCAAGCTTGCCGCCCTACCAGAGATCGGCATGGCGGTTGACGTCCTTGTAGAGGAGATAACGGAAGCGGCCGGGACCACCTGCGTAACATGCCTGCGGGCAGAATGACCTGAGCCACATGTAGTCTCCGGCCTCGACCTCCACCCAATCCTGATTGAGGCGATAGACCGCCTTGCCTTCCAGAACATAGAGACCGTGTTCCATGATATGGGTCTCCATGAACGGGATGACTGCACCGGGCTCGAATGTGACGATGTTCAGGTGCATGTCGTATCGAACATCCGAAGGATCGATGAAACGCGTCGTCGCCCAGCGGCCGTCGGTATCCGGCATGGGATCCATGACGCATTCGCCCTCATGCGTGAATATCGCCGGGGGCGCCTCCAGACCTTCCACGACCTTGAATGCCTTGCGCACCCAATGAAAACGGCAGGGCTTGTCGCCTTCGCCACGCAGGGTCCATTTCGAACCGGCAGGAAGATAGGCGAACGATCCCTCGCGCAGACGATGCGAGGCGCCCTCAAGCTCTATAGTCAGATCGCCGGTCACCACGAATATGGCTGCCGAGGCCCGGATATCCGGCTCCGGCTTGTTACTGCCGCCACCCGGCAAAACCTCGATGATATATTGCGAGAATGTCTCGGCAAAACCGGACAGCGGACGACTGATGATCCACGCCCGCGTCTTTTCCCAATGCGGCAGAACGCTGGTGACGATGTCGCTCATCACCGTCTTCGGAATGACCGCGTAGGCAGTGGTGAAAACGGCCTTGCTGGAGAGAAGTTGCGTCTGAGGCGGCAGTCCGCCCACCGCACTGAAATACTTGCTGTCAGTCATGTCTGTTCCCTGATTATGCTGACTACGGTTTAAGCGCACCTCCCCGATTCATCAATCGGCAAACCACCGCCCCTTCGCGCTTGCTAAGAGGTTGCCAGGTCCGAAACAGCATCTCAGGCGGGCTGAACAAGATTGGCCATGAGCCGGAAGGCGCCCGGAACAAGGCGATCCATCTGGTGATGCAAGGTCAGACTGACATGCGTGTGCCTGCCCTTGCCAATCTCGGCGGAAAGCAGCGCGCCTTTCAGTGGTTGTTCATTGACATCATGCATGGAGAGAAGCGGCTCGTAACACTCGTCCCAGCTCGACGCAAAATAGAGACCGCGCTCCTTGTTCCATCCCTCCCAATCTTCAGGGTGGATGAGGTTCGGGCCGGAGAGCAGCAAATGGTCAGGCGAAAGCACCGTAACTTCGGCGCAGGGGTCGGTAACCCGCCAACGGACGGAAGGAGATCCGATCTGCAGACGACGAACCGGTGTCTCATCAGGATGCCAGCCGTCAGATGGACGATGGTACAGCGTAACCAGGTGCCCACCGTTTTCCACGAACTGATGCAGCCGCTGCGTTATCGCTGCCAGATCCTTGCGAAGGCCGAAGGCAAATATGCCGACGACGATTGTGGTGAATTGCGAAAGATCTCCCGCAAGACCGACGGCATCGAGGTCGACTACATCAAGTCCCATGCGGGCTAGCCAGAGACCAACCTTGTCAGCGCCACCACCGACATAGGCAATGCGGGCACCTTCGGGAAGTCGCAAGTCCAACGCCAGTATATTGAGCGCCGCAGGTCGGCGGAATTCCGCCCGGCCGATATGCGGATAGGACATGGACTCGACCTCGAATGCCGAATGACCGCCAACGCTAACCCCGACACTGGTAAAGCCAGGTGCAATTCTCTCCGGGGCCGTCAGGGTCCAATCTTCGCCAGAAGCCACCATAGCCCAGCCGGCAGGTGAATCGAACGAAAGCGTTGCCGCTTCCCCTGTCAAATCAGCCTTGACCTGCCATCCCCGGCATCGCGTGTCGAGTGGTACAAGCAGGGCATCCGGGCGAAGCTTTATCGCCTGCGCAGCAGAAACGGTAAACGGCTCCTCCAGATCAAACACCCCGGTAACGCTACGCCCCTCTATCTCTGCAGAAGCCCGAACAGAAGCATGACCGTTGCCTCCAAGGCATGACCAATCAGGCAGAAATTGATCGGAAAGCCTGACATTGGCGGATGCGGTCAGCAGAAAAGTTCGCGATGAGCCATATGATGTGTGTTCCGCGCTCACGCCGGATGGCAGGACAAGCGAGATATCGACATTGTGTCTGCGAGCCCCTTCCCCCAGTTCCGCGGTCAGCACCGTGCTTCCACCCGGAGCAATGGAAGGGTGACCGACAGACACAAATTCGAATATGGAGGCCGCCTCCAGGATCGCGGCGTCTATCTCGATGCGTTTGCGTTCGATGCGATGGCTGTGCAATGCCAGAAACTCTTCGGAAGCATTCGCGACGACGTTCTCGAGGTGCCCGGCCGCATGTGTCAACATGGAAACGATGGTTTCACGATGTGGGAAAGCCTCGATGGCTGCGGCTATTGCAGTGTCCGCGGAAATGAGCGCCGCCGCGACCTCGTCCGGCAGGTCAGGAAACGCCGCAAGCTGCTCAAGGGAATTTGGCAATCCATCGGAAATGAATCGCTCTTCGCTAGCGGCAATCGAAGTCAGCTTGAGGTGTAGTGGCCAGACTGATTTTGCCTGCATCGGCCAGTCGCCCATGCCCTGCGACGCGTGAAAATAACGTGACCACTCGCCGATCCGGCCATATTCCGCACCGGTAGCCTTATCGCGACTGCAAGCCTCCACAGTAATGGTCGCATCAGGTGGCGGCAGCGCATCGTCATATGTCCCGCCCCCGCCGGACCAGGCTGGCAGATAGTATTTGGCAACCCTCCAGGGTTTTAGGCCTTCAGCGATATGTTCGGGAAACGCAGTCGCATGTGCAGCAAGCACAATGGCGGCCTCGGCTGCGCGGGTCATTGCCCTGTGGTGGCCGTGCTGTCCCGGTACGTCGAGAAAAGTCGGGATGACGATATCCGGCCTCTCTTTGCGATAAGCTCGCACCAGGCGCTCGACGATACGCGCCTCACCCCAACGGGCAAAGGTCGCATCCCCGTCCTTGGAAAATCCAAAATCGTGGATTGCATCGTCCGGACCATGCCCAAGCCAAGCGACATCCGCATCAATGATCCGGGCCGCCTCCTCCATCTCGCGCGAGCGCAGGACACCGAGAGCACCATGTCGCTCAGGGCCGAGTGCATTCTGCCCTCCCTCGCCACGCGTCGAGCAGGCAACGATCACCCGCGTGCCATGTTCGAGCCGCAAAAAGGCGAGCAGGCCGTTCTGCTCATCGTCAGGATGGGCGCCGGTATTCATCACCGTGACAGTCGATTTCAACCGGGAAAGCTTGCGGTGGAGCCGGACCAGAGCGGGAGCGCCCATCTGTTTTTCGATACGTTCGCGCGCGCTCAGCATTGGGCTATCACCTCATTATATGTTCAGGCTGAAATCGTGTTTCCGGGCGAAATCTCGAGTTTCGGTGTGACGATGTCGAACAGGGGAATGGCTGCGGCGCCGAGAGCCGCGGTCAATTGCCCGGTCTTTCCGCGGATAACGCGCGGCAGTTCGCGCTGCCTGCGGCTGGCGACGGATGTCGGAAGCGACCCCATGCGAACCACGATCTCGTCGATGATCGCATCCGGCAAAGCCCCCCCCAGAATGACGGTCTGCGGATCGAGAATGTTTTCCAGCATGGCAACCATCGGACCGAAATAGGTGGCTGCGTCCTCTATCCATGCCATGAGGGTCGGATGGCCTTCCGCGTGCAGTCGTTCAAGGTCGGAGAATTCGCTATCAGCGATCCCGACCGCAGCCAGCTGCTGCTTGAGCACATAGACCGAGGCATAGGCTTCAAGACAACCATACTGGCCGCAGGACGGGCACAGCCGCCCTTTCGGCACAACGGTCACGTGACCGATTTCTCCGGCATTGCCAAAGGCGCCACGATAAGGCGCACCGTCCTGGATGATGCCAAGACCGAGGCCAACACCGAAATAGATCATGCAGAAATTGGAAATCGAGAGACCGGATCCGAACAGCCGTTCGCCGACTGCTGCAGCCGTCGCATCATTCTCCACCACAACGGCATGGCCGCAAGCTTGGCTAAGCGCCTCAGCGGCATCGACACCTGCCCAACCTGAAAGCGTGGTCGGCCCGACGGAAGTCATGCCGTCGATCTCGAAGGGACCAGGCATGACCGCACCGACACCAAGTAATTTGCTGCCAAGCGATCCTGCCAACCCAGAGAACTCTCGCGAGAAGGCAGATGTGATGGAGCCGGGCGTCGTATCCTTGAGTGGCGCAATTCGCTGTCCGCGGAGCCGGCCGGCAAAATCGAGCGCGACCGTTACCATATGGTCTGCCGCGATCTCCACACCAATCGTAACACCACCCTCCGGATTGACCGCGAACTGGATTGGCGGCTGACCTCGACCAGAACGCAGCCGGCCGGTCTCCATCAGAAGGCCCTCGCCCATCAGCTCATCGACTATGTTAGCGACAGCCTGCGGCGTCAGTTGCGTAAGTTTGGCGATGTGAGCACGACCAAGCGAGCCGTGACGACGCACAATATCGAGCACCACCCGGCGATTGTGATCGCGGCTTCGCTCGGGATTTTTCCCGATGGCCACTGGATGAGCGCCGATCGTGTGAATCGTCATTTCTGCAACCTCTTCCGCTTTCAAACCACAGGATCCCCGCCGACGCCACCGCAAATACAATAACTCAAGTAAATTATCTTATTGACAAACCCAGCCGCTCAGGGAAGCTTTACGGCAGCCGGGGCAGTCCCCCGCGATACAGGATGACCTGTTGGATCCGTCCGCACAGATGACAACGCATCGGCCGTAACGCGGCCGAATGCAGGGAACAATCAAACCCCGAAAACCGGAAGAACCGGTGGGGTAAATGGAGGCTCACATGCGCAAGTCAGTTCTGCTGGCCGGGCTCGTTGCCGGATTCAGCACTTTCGCGTTCAACGCGGCACAGGCAGTGGAAATCGAATACTGGCAGTATGTTTTCGAGACACGCGTAAAGGCGATGGATCAGCTGATCGCCGACTTCCAGACGAAAAATCCGGATATCACCGTCAAGCAAGTCACCTTTCCCTATGCCGACTACCAGACGCGCGTTATTGCCGCCAACATGGCCGGCAATGGCCCGGATGTGATGCAGCTTTTCTATGGCTGGCTCGACAAGTTCGTGGTCGGCGGCATTCTTCAGCCGCTGCCGACAGATACGTTCCCGCATGACAAGATCGAGAAGGATTTCTTCCCGATCGTCAGCGCGATGAAGCGCGACGACAACTATTACGGCCTGCCGACAGCGGTCCGTTCGCTTGCCCTATTCTACAACAAGAAGCTCTTTACCGAAGCAGGCCTTGATCCAAACAAGCCGCCGCAAACGGCAGATGAATTTGTTGCCGCGGCCGAAAAGATCGCCAAGCACGATGCAGCCGGCAACGTCACCACAGCAGGCTCGACACTGGACATGGCCGGCCAGGATCACCAGTGGTGGCGCGAAGTGCTGGTCCGTCAGTTCGGTGGAGAACCTTATACCGACAACGACACAAAGGTCGCCTACAACAGCGATGCAGGTGTTCAGGCGCTGAAATTCTACACCAGCTTGCAAACGGAAAAGAAGATCGGCGCGGCTGGCTTTATGGACGAGGGGCAGGCCGCGTTCCGAGCCGGCAAGGCCGGTATGACGATCGACGGAACCTTCCGTCTTGGCGCCTTCTCGACGATCAAGGATTTCGAGTGGGGCGTGACCGAACTGCCGGCCAACAAGGACGGTTTGCGTTCCAACTATGCCAGCTATTTCGCCAATGGCATCGGCGCCAAGACGAGCGGGGAAGAGCTGGAAGCCTCGAAAAAATTCCTCACCTATCTCACCTCGCCGGAAGCGATGGCCATCTGGCTAAAGGTTGTCGGCGAACTGCCGGCCCTGCGCTCGGCGGCCTTGACGGACGCCAACCTCAAGGACCCGATCTACGGACCGTTCCTGAAGGGGCTGGATTACGCTCATACGACGATGTTCAAAGATGAGCTAGGCCAACGCCAGAACGCCATCGACATGGTCAACCGCGTTCTCCTCGAAGGGCAATCGCCCGAGGATTCTCTCAAGCAGGCGGCAGAAGCCGAGCAGGAAATGATCGACGCGGCAATGCCATAAGCGCCGATCAGAGAAAGCGGAGTTGATGATGGATACGGACAATCTGCAGGGGGCGGCGAGCGGCCGCCCCGGCGGGACTGCGGCGGCCATGCCGGCAGACCGCCTCTCGATGCGCACCAAAAGGCTGCTCTGGGTATGGGGATTTCTGGCAATCCCTGTCCTGTTTTACGCCGTCATCCGCTTTTATCCGACATTTCAGGCCTTCTACCTGTCGATGACCAATTGGGATCTCGTGCGGCCGGCAAAATTTGTCGGCTTTGCCAACTACGTCAAGCTGTTCAAGGATCCGCAATTCTGGAAGGTGTTTCGCAACACCTTCACCTATCTCATCATCGGCACGCCACTCAGCCTGCTGATTGCGTTCACGGTCGCGTTCTTCCTCGACCGGGTGCGGTTCATGCACAATTTCATCCGGGCTCTGTATTTCCTGCCTTACCTGACCACCGCCGCGGCCATGGCCTGGGTATGGCGCTGGTTTTACCAGCCTCCACCGATCGGCGTGATCAACGACGTGCTAGCGCTGATCGGAATTCCGCAACAGCCCTTCATCCGATCGACCGACCAGGCGCTGTTCTCCATCATGGTCACGGCGATCTGGGCCGGTCTCGGTTTCCAGGTCATCATCTTCATGGCCGGACTGCGCGCCATTCCGACAACCTTCTACGAAGCAGCCCGGATCGATGGCCTCGGTGAATGGGCGATCCTGCGTAAGATCACCCTGCCGCTTCTGAAACCCACCACCGTTTTCCTCGTGGTCTTTTCCTCGATCGCATTCCTGCGGATTTTCGATCAGGTCTACAACATGACCACGAACGATCCCGGCGGTCCGCTCGGCTCGACCAAGCCGCTGGTACTGATGATCTATCAGACTGCCTTCGGCTCCTACGCCATGGGTTATGCGGCTGCACAAACGGTCGTACTTTTCACCATTCTGCTGATCGTGTCGCTTCTGCAGCTCTGGATTCTGAGGGAAAAGAAATGACCGACACGCCAGCACTTTCCCACGCCAATATCCGCCCAGGACGGATCATCATCTGGACGCTGCTCTTCATTGGCGGGCTGATCATGATCTCGCCGCTCCTGTTCATGTTTTCGACCTCGCTCAAAACCGCCGATCAGGTCTATGATCTTCGTCTGATCCCGGCAGCACCGACACTGGCCAACTACATCTCGGTTCTGGCCGATGGCCGGTTCATGCGGTGGTTCCTCAATTCCATGTTTGTGGCTGTCACCGTCACCATTTCCAACTGCTTCTTCGACAGTCTTGTCGGCTACACGCTTGCAAAATTCGAGTTTCGTGGCCGTTATTTCGTCTTCATCGCTATTCTTTCGACGTTGATGATCCCAACCGAGATGCTGGTGATCCCGTGGTACCTGATGTCCAGCCAGCTCGGCTGGCTGGACAGCTACTGGGGCATCATGTTTCCCGGCATGATGACCGCCTTCGGCACCTTCCTGATGAAGCAGTTCTTCGAGACCGTTCCCAATGATTTCATCGAGGCTGCGCGCGTCGACGGCCTCAATGAATTCCAGATCTGGTGGAAAGTGGCGATGCCTCTGGTGACGCCGGCACTCTCCGCACTTGCCATCTTCACCTTCCTCGGCAACTGGACCGCCTTCTTCTGGCCGTTGATCGTCACCACCAGCAAGGAACTCTATACTCTGCCGGTCGGCCTCTCGAGCTTCGCCGTCGAACAGTCCATCCAGTGGGAAATGATCATGACGGGTGCTGCGATCGCCACCCTTCCCACCCTCATCGTCTTCCTCGTCCTGCAGCGCTACATCGTCCGCGGTGTGATGCTCGCCGGCCTGAAAGGATAAAGCCATGGCGGACAAAGACCCGCGCCTTTCCGACACCAGCAAGTTTCCCGATCCGGTCTACAAGGAAACGGTACTGCGTCCGCTCTTCGATGGCGCCCGGAACCATCATGTCGACGGCTTTCGTCGCATCGATCGCGCCCATCTGGTGATGCTTGCCGAAACCGGCATCCTTGATCGAGCAATCACAGCGAAGATCGCTGAAGCCCTTGTTGCAATAGACAAAGAGGTCGACCCGGCGGAGCTGGTCTATACCGGCGAAGTCGAAGACTTCTTCTTCCTGATCGAGAAGGAGCTTAAAGCGCGCATCGGCGTCGATATCGCCGGTCGCCTGCATACTGCCCGCTCGCGCAACGATATCGACCACACGCTCTTCAAAATCGGCCTGAAAGAGAAGATCGACGTGCTGATGTCGAAGGCACGGACACTTCTTGCCGCGATGATCGATGCGGCGGACCGGCAGAAATCGACACTTATCGTTGCCTATACCCACGGCCAGCCGGCGCAGCCGACGACGTTCGGACACTATCTTTCCGCCACAATCGAGGTGCTGATCCGCGATATCGAGCGATTCTCAGACGCACGGCGCATTGTCGATCTGTCGCCCATGGGTGCTGCCGCAATCACCACCTCGGGCTTTCCGATCGACCGGGCGCGGGTAGCGCAACTGCTCGGCTTTTCCGCACCCTTGCGCAACTCCTATTCCTGCATCGCGGCGGTGGACTACACGACATCGACCTATTCGGCGATCGAGCTGATGTTCCTGCATCTGGGACGTGTCATCCAGGATTTCCAGTTCTGGACGAGCTTCGAGGTCGGCCAGATCTACGTGCCGAATTCGCTGGTGCAGATCTCCTCAATCATGCCGCAGAAGCGCAATCCGGTCCCGATCGAGCATCTGCGGCATCTTGCGAGCCAGACCTTCGGTCGTGCCCGAACCGTGCTCGACGTGATGCACAACACGCCGTTCACCGACATGAACGACAGCGAAGGTGAAACCCAGGGCATGGGCTACGAGGCCTTCGCCTCGGCCGCCCGCGTGCTCGATCTTCTGGCCGCATTGATCGCCCAGATCAGCATCGACCCGGAGCGGGTGGACCAGAACATCCGCCGCTCCTGCATCACTATCACCGAGCTTGCCGATTCCCTGGTTCGCATAGAAGGCCTGTCCTTCCGTGAGGCACACGAAATCGCCGCAGCCACGGCCAAAAGCGTCGTCGCGGCGAAGGGCAGCCTGGCGGATGATGGCTACGCTCCGTTCACTGCGGCTTTCGAACATTCCACTGGTCGCAAGCCATCCATTTCCCTCGATAAATTCGAAGAGATCGTCTCGCCGGAACATTTCGTTGCCGTGCGCAGCCGCTTCGGCGGCCCGGCGCCCGAGCCGATGCAGGCAGCGCTTGCCGCCTATCGCGAGCGCCTCTCGTCCTTCGAGACGGAAGCGAAACAGATCGAGCGTGACGAGGCCGCCGCCGCCGCCGAACTTGAAGAGAAATTCGCCGCTCTGATGGGAGACCGCTGATGTCGACGATTGAACTGACAAAACTGATCAAGCGCTACGGCAAGGTCGAAGCAGTCAAGGGCATAGACCTTGTCATCGCCGATGGCGAATTTGTCGTCTTCGTCGGACCGTCCGGCTGCGGCAAGTCGACGACGCTCAGAATGATTGCCGGGCTTGAGGAAATCTCCGACGGCACGCTGAAGATCGGCGACGAAGTGGTCAACGAGCGCGAGCCGAAGCAGCGCAACATCGCCATGGTCTTCCAGAATTACGCGATCTATCCGCATATGACGGTGCGCCAGAATATCGGCTTCGGCCTTTACACCTCCAAACTCGACAAGGCCGAAAAGAACCGGCGGATCGAAGAGGCTGGGCGTATTCTGGGGCTGGAAGCCCTGCTCGATCGCCGCCCTGCGGCACTCTCAGGCGGCCAGCGCCAGCGCGTCGCTATCGGCCGCGCCATGGTACGTAATCCATCTGCCTTTCTCTTCGATGAGCCGCTTTCCAACCTCGATGCACAGCTCCGCTCGCAGATGCGCATCGAGATCAAGCGCCTGCACCAGCGGCTGAAAACAACCACTGTCTACGTGACCCACGACCAGGTCGAGGCAATGACCATGGCCGACCGGATCGTGGTGATGAGAGACGGACATATCCTGCAGGTCGGCACGCCCACAGAGCTTTACGAGAGCCCGGTCGACGTGTTTACCGCCCGCTTCATCGGCAGTCCGTCGATGAACCTGCTACCGATCAGCAAGGGTTCCGCAATGGCCTCAGCCGCAACGGAACGCGACATCCTTATCGGCGTTCGCCCGCATGACCTCATCGCCCGCGCGACGGCATCGGACGAGAAGATGGACCTTAGTTTGACGGGAACGGTTACCGCAGTCGAGCCGCTCGGTCCCGAGACGCTGGTTCATCTGGACATCGATGGTACGACAGTCATCGCCACGGCAAAGGACAAGTTCATGCCGGCGGTGGGCAGCACCCTCACCTGCACGGCCGCACGCGGTAGCCTTTACCTCTTCGACGCCAAGACAGAGAAACTCCTGAGCCGCTCATGATGACCGATACAGACAAGCGGTCCGCGGTGTTGAGCATCGGGCGGATCTATTGCGACCTCATCTTCACCGGTCTCGAGGAGCTTCCTGTGCTCGGGCGCGAGCTCTTTGCCGACGACATGAGGATAGCAGCCGGTGGTGGCGCCTTCATTTCGGCCGCCCATCTCGCTAATGCCGGACGTAAGGCCGCGCTCGTGGCGAGGCTTGGAACCGACGCGCTTTCTTCCGATGCAGGCAGACAAATCCAGGCAAGTGGTGTGGATTTGCGTTTTGTCGAACATTCCGCTGACGCGGGTCCACAGGTGACGGTGGCAGCTGTCATAGACGAGGAACGGGCGTTTCTAACCCGTCGGGCGGGCGCGGCCATGCCTTCAACACTGGGTGAAGCCCTGAACTGGCCTGAAGCGAAGCACCTGCACATCGCCGAATATGCAACGCTGCATGAAATCCCTGCACTTGTCCGTTTGGCAAAAGACAGGGGCCTCAGCGTCTCGCTCGATCCGAGCTGGGACGCTGCACTGATCTATGACAAGGGCCTGCTTCAGGCCTGCACCGGTGTCGATCTTTTTCTGCCCAACCTCGAAGAGGCGGAAGCCATCACGGGCTCGGCCTCTCCGGAAAAAGCGATGCTCATGCTCTCCGCCATTTTTCCACACGTCGCCCTGAAGGCTGGCGCGCAAGGGGCATGGAGCATGTCGGACGGCGTGGTACTTCATGCGGAGGCCGAAGCGGTACCTGTGGTGGACACAACCGGCGCCGGCGATGCATTCAACGCCGGGTTTATCCATGCATGGCTGGACGGCAAACCTCATCTCGCCTGCCTGACAGCCGGCATCCAATCGGGGAGCCTTGCAGTGCAATCGGCAGGCGGCTTCGACATGTCGCTCGGGGAGCCGTAGCGACGAAGTGCGCATCGTAGCCATCTCAGGTGCATGCTACAAAGTTGCTGTTGAAGAGGCACGCTACAGGAGGAAAAAATGGGTGTTCGGGTCAAGGATATCATGACGCGGAACGTGGTCACGGTCTCGCCGGATGCTACGTTGAAAGAGATCGCGGGGCTTCTCGTGAAGCACACCGTCAGCTCTGTCCCCGTCTGCGACGAAGCCGGACGGGTTGTCGGCATCATCAGCGAACGTGATCTTCTGCGCCCCTTTGGCAAGACTATCGCCCAGCGCCGGGACTGGTGGATTTCGGCCCTTGCCCAAGGCAATGATCTTGAGCCCCAGTTCGAAACGCTGATCGGTGTCGACCAGCATCGTGCAGCCCTTTTGATGACACACCCGGTGAGGACGACCGAAGAAGAGACCGAACTCAGCGAGCTCGCCGAAATAATGTCGCAGCATGATATCAAACGCCTACCGGTCCTTCGTGACCAACGCCTCGTCGGCATTGTAAGCCGCGCAGACGTGGTCAGAGCGATTGCAGGTCTTGATGCTGTGTAAGCCAGCGATATTCAGCAGTCATTTTGGCAGACGGTCTGCTGAGCCGCTCAGCGAAACGCACGCAGCCGCTTGATCTCATCGACCAGACGCTGCGGATGATAAGGTTGATCCAGCGGTCCCTGTTCGCAGAGATCGCCGGCGACCTGCGCAGTTTTAATCAGAGATTGCGTCAGAATGATCTCGATATTTAGGTGTCTTGAACGGATATAGGTAGAAAGATCGAAGCCGGTCCCATCCTGCATCTGGGTATCGGAAACAACGACATCGACCTCGTAATGTCCGATCGCGATTTTCGCATCGTCAAAACCGGTCGCCTCGATGACGCTATAGCCGCATTCACGCAGATATTTCGCGATAATCGAGCGCTGCAGGGCATCGCTGCTCGCAACCAGGATCGTCTCGACTTCGTCAGCCTGCATTTCGGTCTGCCTCCATCAGCTTAATCAGAGTTTCACCCACATTCCAAAGTGGCTTTACCACCATGAGTTCAAACAAATGCGGGTCTGTCGGCCGATCGCCACGATCTTCCGACATGATCACTATTTTCATTTCAGAGTGTGCTGACCGCACATAACGCGCCAAATCCAGCCCGTCTGCCTGTCCCGGCATATCAATGTCGGTCACAAGGAGATCAAAGGTCACTCTGTAGCGCAGCAGTTCCATGGCCTCGTCAGCGGAAGATACTTCCACGACTTCCCAGCCCAGCCGCCGCATGCTATCGGCGGCATCAAGGCGAAGGAGAAATTCATCTTCGGCAATGAGAACGCGTGTAACATCTTTCACCGCCCCCACTGACCCGGAAAAAAATGCAGGTAACATTCCGCCTAGCCCTCACGTTCAGGTATCAGAATTCCCGAAACCATCTTTGGTTCCTAAACTTCGCGACCGCGACTATCGCGGGAATGACGTTGCCCCTGAGCAGTGAGCCGGGACGTGGATCAGTAGGGCACGATCATCGGCCGCCCGGTTAACGGATCCGGCATGACCAAAGCTTTCAGCCCGAAAGCAGCTTGCAGATTGTCCGGCGTGATGACCTCTTCCGGAGTGCCTTCCGCCACCAATCCATTCCCACCGAAAAGAACAAGATGGTCTGAAAACCGCACGGCCAGATTAAGATCATGGAGCACGGTGACAACGGTCGTTCCATGATCGCGATTACGTTTTTGCAACAGGGAAAGGACTTCCAGCTGATGCGTAAGATCAAGCCAGGTCGTTGGCTCGTCGAGCAGGAGATAAGGCGTGTTCTGTGCCAGCACGAGCGCGATCCATGCCCGTTGGCGCTGACCGCCGGACAATTCGTCGATAGGCCGCTCGGCCAGATCGCTCAGCCCGACCTGTTCCAGTGCCTGCGCGCAGATCGCGGCGTCCTCCTCGCTCCATGGCGCAAGCAGCCCGCGCCAGGGTGTGCGGCCGCGTCTGACAAGATCCGAGACGGTAATACCTTCCGGCGCCTTGGGCGATTGTGGCAGGATGGACAGACGGCGCGCCAGTGTACGTGTATCGATCTTGCCGATATCATCTCCTGAAAGACGCACATGACCGGAAGCCGGAGCAATAAGCCGCGCGAGGGCCTTGAGAAAGGTCGACTTGCCGCAACCGTTGGGTCCGAGGATGGACGTCACCCGCTGATCGGGCACCGCAATCGAAAGCTCACGGATCACCACACGCTCGCGATAACCAAGGGTGAGGGATGTGGTGGTCAGCCCGTTTCCGGTCATAGTTCTCCTGCCTCCACTTCTTTCCAGAGGAGCCACAGCAGATATGGCGCCCCCATTATTCCGGTCATGACGCCGACGGGCAATTGCAGTCCGGGAATTGCCGAACGTGAGATGACCTCCGCAAGAACCGTGATCGTGGCCCCCGCGATGGCTGCAGCCGTTAGGCGCGAAGCCGGATGTCTGACACCGGCAATCCGCATGCCGAGCGGTCCGGCCATCATCGCGACGAATGGCACAGGTCCCGCAACTGCGACGCCGACAGCAGCAAGCAGAACGCCAGTGCAGATGAGCCCGTATCGGGCTCGCTCGACATGCGCACCAAGACCTGCGGCGAGTTCATCGCCAAGCTCAAGAAGCGCCATGGCCCGAACCTGCAATGCGAGCACCACAAAGAGCAGCGCCCCCAGCCCGAATACCTGCAGGACATGACCCCAATTGCGTGCCGTCAGAGAACCGGCGAGCCAACGCTGCGCATCAGCGGCCTCCTGAGGCGGCATCCGAAGCACCAAGAAACTGCTCACCGCCGACGCAAAGAAACCGATGCCGATACCGACCAGGATCAATGTCAGCGGCGACTGCCTGCCACTTCGATGAAACGCCAGTCCAGCCACCAGCAGAGCCGCGACAAGCCCTCCGATTGCAGCAAGGATTGGCAAGGGAATGAGCAGTCCGAAGGCAACACCCGCAACCACGGCACAGCCTGCCCCGGACATGAAGCCCATCACATCCGGGGCTGCCAGTGGATTGCGCAGCAGGATCTGGAAAATCGCTCCCGACGCGCCCAGCACCGCCCCGGCTCCAACGGCTGTCAAGGTGGAGGGACCGCGCAATACTCTCAGCGTCAGCGAACCCGGTCCGGTTCCGGTCATCAACCCGCGCAGAAGCTCGGCCGGTGTTATCATGATCTGTCCGACCATCAGCGACAGAAGAATGGCAACAGCCAGAAGGCCGCCGAGCAGCAACCATCCTCCCACGACCTTTCTCGCGGAACCTTCGCCACTCATGTCAGTGCTCCGGGTCTAAGGCGGCGTACGACAAAGATGAAAACAGGTGCCCCGACGAGTGCGGTCATAATCCCCACGCGAATTTCTGCAGGCGCAACCACGAGCCGACCGGCTGTATCCGCGAGCAGCATCATCGATCCTCCAAGAACCGCAGACACGGCAAGCTCATGACGCAGCACGTGTCGCCCGATACGCCTGGCCAATGGAGGCACGACAAGGCCGACAAAGGCAATTGGCCCGGCTACGGCCACCGCAGCTCCAGTCATCAGCATGATTGCCAAAAGCGCGCAAAGCTGCACGGCGCCCGGCTTGGTTCCAAGACCGCGCGCCAGGGAGGAACCGAGGGCAAGCGCTTCGATGCGTGGTGCGATGATCACGGCTATGGCAGCGCCCAGAACAAGCGCGACGAACATCGCTTCGAGCGGACGGGTATTCGCCTGCGCGAGCGAACCGGTAACCCAGAAGCGAAAAATCTCGAGAGTCTCGTTGCGGGAAAGAATGATCGCCGACACGAGAGAAAGCAGCAGCGCGTTGATCGCGACGCCCGCCAGCGTCAAGCGCACGGGACTGCCTGCGCCGCTTCGAGCGCCACCGACAAGGAATACGGCGACAGAGGCAATCGCGGCTCCCGGAAAGGCGAGGGCTGCCATCATGCCGCTGTCGGCATAACCGGTCAGCAGCGCCCCGACAACGACCGCGAATGCGGCACCGGCATTGACACCGAGCAGGCCGGGATCAGCCAGCGGATTGCGTGTTACGGCCTGCATCACCGTGCCCGCCATTCCGAGACCTGCACCGGCGATAAGACCGGCAACAAGGCGAGGCACACGAACGGAGCGGATCACGGCATGCGTGGGATCGTTGGCGTCGAAAGCAAAAAACGCATTCCAGAGATCGGAAATCCCGGCATCACGAACTCCCACGACCAGCGTCAATGCCATCGCAATGAACAACAGGAGCGCAAGCCCGACAACAGCCTTCAAGGCGCCAGCCCCGCCGCAGTACTTGAGGCAACCGGCGTTTTCGCGTCGCCATCGAGCGCCAGAACTATATCATCCTTCAAGCCATCGAGAGCATAGGGCAAAGAGAGGATGCTGCCGAAGCTCAACGCCGCGGCCATCACTTCACCGGCAAAGACCTCGCGCCCCTCAATATGAGCACGAAGGCTCTTGCGCAGCGGCAGTGCTTGAATATCAGGCACCTTGTCCGTGGTAGACACCCAGATCAGCAGGTCCGCATCAAGCGGCGACAAATCCTCAGGCGACAGGCGTGCATAGAAACCCTGCGTTTCGGAAAGCGACTGGATCTTCTGCGTCGGCTTGAAACCGAGCTCGGCCAGGAATGTCGCGCGGGTATCGGAACCGATGAAGGCTCCGGTCTCTCCACCGAAATTATAGGCGCATACCGCGGTCATTCCACTCCATCCAGGATGCGCGGCACGCACCGTCTGAAATTTCGCTTCAACCTCCGCAATGCGTTGTTCGGCAAGGTCCGTTTTACCTACGGCCTTGCCAACCATCCGGGTCAGTTCATCCCAGGTCGTACCATAAGCTGGCCTGTCCTTTGGCTGCATCAGAACGGGTGCAATCTGCGACAGGACATCATATTCGTCCTTAGATATGCCGGCCCCGACAGCAACGATCAGATCGGGCTGCAGGCTAGCCACCATTTCCATCGAAACTTCGCCGGAAATCAGCTGGGGCTTTGCATCCCCGAGACGGGATTGTGCCCATGGCCATACACCGTAAGGCTGATTGCCGAACCACTGCCGGATGCCGACAGGCACGACATCAAGCGCCAGAAGCGCGTCGTGGACGTTGTATCCCAAGGATACGACACGCTCAGCCGGTTTCGAAAGAACCGTCTCGCCAAAAACATGTTCGAAATGCAATTCCTCGCCGGCGGCATAGGCCGTACGGGCAGAAAGGACGAACGGCGTCACACCGGCGCTCACAGCAACCGCTCCAGATACGCCTGCGGCCATGCGCGTCAAGAATTGACGGCGTTTCATGTCGTTGCCGGCATACAGCTCGCCTTCGCCAGAACCGACCTTTCGCATCGCTCTTCCTATCATCATCTGCCGCGACGTTATCGTTCCCCATGGCGTAAACGCCAAAATCACATCGCAAAAATAAAGGCATCCCTCGACCGCGCCGAGGAATGCCTGAACTTGAGCCAATTTACCAGGTATATTTCAACGTCGCCAAAACCTTGCGGCGATCGCCGTAATAGGCGCTGTAGCTGTAGTTATCGACTTGGCTGATATATTCCCTGTCGAACAGGTTTGTGGCGTTCACCGCCAGCGTCGTGCTTTCCGTCACGTTATATTTGACGGCAGCGTCGAATACGGTGCGCGACGGCAGCGAGATCTGGTTCGACTTTCCGGGGCGACTCAGGGTCGCGTTATCGGCATATGTCTGCCCGATAAATCGTGCACCAAGACCAAAGGTCAGGTCACCCAAAATACCGTTTCCGGGGATCGTATAGTCGGCCCAAAGCGACGCCATGTGCTTTGGAACGAGCGCAGGACGTGTTCCGATGTTTTCTGAAAGAATGTCGTCCTCGATCTCCGCATCCCAGTACGAATATCCTGCCGTAAGGTTGAGACGATCAGTCAGCGCCATCTTGCCTTCTAGCTCGATGCCGCGAACGTTTATCTTGCCCACTTGGTACTGCGCATAAGATGCATCATACTGCGGAACATTCGTCTGTGTGAGGTCGAAGAGTGCCACAGTGAACATCGCATCCATGCCTTCCGGCTGATACTTTGCTCCGATCTCGTACTGGGTGCCTTCCTGCGCCTTGGGTTCACTGACATAAGACGAGCGACTTGCCCCTACAGGAAGGAAGGATTCCTGGTAGCTGGCATAAAGAGACAATTCGTTCGTCGCCTTGTAAGTCAAACCGGCGCGCTTGGTGAACTGCTCATCGACCGATGTGTCGTCTGAAAGAGAAATGTAGGACGGACTATACTGGGTAAAAAGGCTTCGTGAATTGGTCTTCACATGATCATATCGAGCGCCGAGCGTTGCAATCCAGCGATCATCCAGCGTTAATTCCTCTTGGAGATAGACGCTTTTGGCTGCCTGCGAGCCATGATCATCGAAATCACGATAGAAGGCGTCGATAACCGGGTCACGACCACTATAAGCCGGATCAAAAGGATCGATACCTATTGGAGGCTTAGTAGGATCACTTCCGTCATAACGACGTTCTGCAAGTTTGGTTTTCTGATAGCTCACGCCAAGCAGCGTCTTGCTGTCGAACTGGCCAAAGCTCGCATCGTACTGCAACTGATTGTCCACGTCGAAACGTTGAGAATGCCCATAGATAGCAAGGGAATTTCTGTTTCCGACGATGCTTGTCCAATCATCGATACCCGTCGCATAAGGCGCAAAGACACCTTCATAAGTCAGGTCGAGGTCAGTGTAGCGAGCGTTCTGCCTGAACTCGAGACCGTTGCCAAAGTCATGACGGAACTCGTAGCCGATGTTCCGCTCGATCGTATCCATGTTGTCGAAATCGGGTTCGCCCAGATAGGTTTCCGAATCGATCTGGCCGCGCAGGCTGTAGGGAGTACCATGCGACGTGCTGCCATTGCGCTTGTTATAACTCATCAGCAGAGTGAAGTCGGTATCGGCAGATGGGCTGAAGGTGAGCGCCGGCGCAATATAGACGCGGTCATCGTCACTGTATTCGATACCCTGCTTGGCATCCTGCCATTTGGCCGTCAGACGATAAGACCAGACCCCATCCGGATCGATTGGACCACCGAAATCGGTTCCTGTTTCGATATGGTCTTCACCGAATGTCGTATAGACCTCGCCGAACTTGTAGTCCTGCGGCCGCTTGGAAATCGCGTTGACGACACCACCCGGCTGCGACATGCCGAACAGCGTGGAATTCGCGCCCTTGAGAACCTCAAGGCGTTGCAAGCCATAGGGTTCCATCCGGCTGCCGGTGAAGTTGTCGCTACGCACCTGTAGACCGTCCTTGAACGTGCTCTGCCCGGTGGAGTAGAAACCACGGATCAGATAGTGGTCATAACGATTGTCCGAACCGTAGATATCGGTGGAAACACCCGGCGTATAAGACAGCGCTTCATCAAACGTCTTCACGCCGCGCTCATCCATCTCCTTCTGTGTCACCACGGAAACAGCTGCCGCCGAATCGAGGATCGGCGTGTCGGTCTTCGAACTGGTGCGCGAGCTTTTTGCAACGATCGTCGAATCAGGCCCGACCGGCGAACCATCGCCCTGCAGGATAATCGGCTTCAACATCGTGCCGGCATCGGTCTCTTCGGCATTCTGAGCAAAAGCTTGCAGCGGCAGAACAATGGCGCAGCTGGACAAAAGCACGAGAAAACGACCGCGATTGCGGGTCTTTTTTGCGAAAGTATTGAAAACGGTAGAGCCAGACATAAAAGTGCTCCTTCAGCGTATGCGAGCAAAATCAGAGGCTTCGCGGCATCAAACGCAAAGCCAAAAAAATATGAATGATAAAATCAGGAATTATCGGTCACCAGAAAGTGAGTCAATGCGCGAAGACTTACACCGGCAGCGTATCAACAATATCTGCGGCCGATATGCCACAGGCTGATCGATCAGCCTTCGCCGGAAGACACGTCCGGCGTTTTCAGATAGCTGACGACCGCATCCGAAATCATCTGCTTGTGGCGCGCCATCAACCCCTCCTCGGAAAGATCGCGCCTGAAAATCGCGCCGAACGTGTAGCGATTGGAGACACGGAAGAAACAGAAGGCGCTGATCAGCATGTGAACATCGATTGCATCCGTGCGGCGCAGGAAAACACCATCTCGCCCGCCCCTGTCGATGATTTTTTCCAACATCTCGATGATTGATATGTTCAGATCGAGAAGCGTTTCCGACCTGCGCATATGAGCGGCGCAATTGATGTTCTCGCTGCTGACGAGGCGGATGAAATCGGGATGCGCTTCGTCATAGTCAAACGTTTCGGAAATGAGCACGCGCAATGCATCTTCGGCTGAAAGATCATCAAGCCGAAGATCCGCCTCCAGCGTTCTGATCTGTCTGTAGGAACGTTCCAACACAGCGAGGTAGAGATCTTCCTTGCCGCCGAAGTAATAATAGATCATCCGCTTGGACGTGCGCGTCTTCTCGGCGATCGCATCGATGCGGCCACCGGCCAAACCATGTGTCGCGAACTCCTCGGTCGCAGCATCGAGAATGTCCGCTTTCGTTCGTTCGGGATCGTTTTTTCGGCGCTGTTGCGGTCTGGCAGACATGGAAACGAAACTCCGGAGCTCCACCGGCCGGAGCGAATTCATACCCGTCTCGTACTCCGCTTGAAACGGTCATTCAACACTGCCCTCTTGCAAGTCCTGCATCATCTGATCTATCAGGGGCAGAACAGGGGTGCTCCGTATTGCCGGGGTTGAGATTCGGTCGTCATGACCGTGGACCCTTAAGCTGATCTGGATAATGCCAGCGGAGCGAGGTGCAAGATGTTTTCCGGCGCGCAGATTTCCCTTTACCCGATGTCCGACGATTTCGTCGACGTCATTCTCGGCGCTTTGTCGGCGCTTGATCCCTATCGGGATCAGTTGAGGATCGAAACCGACGATATTTCGACGCTTCTTGTCGGCACGCCCGATATCGTCATGGCCGCGATGCGCGATCTCTTCGTTGCCGCCGCAAAATCCGGCAAGCATTGCGTCATGCACGCGACGCTGTCGCGCGGCTGCCCCGGCGAGCCGGACGATCCGATCTGCCATGTTCCCGAGATGACCGGGCCGCTCGCCCCGCTGGATGAGCGCAAGGCGCAGGCATTGACTGCCGTCTCCTCCATTCCGCTTGCAGGACAGTCGACAGCCGCGCAGTTCTCTCTCTACACGCTCGGAATCGGCCAGCACATGGACGAGATCTACGGCTGCATCGATTTCATCAAGTCGTCCGGCGTGTTCGAAAAGTCGAAAAACTTCTGCACGAAACTGCGGGGCGATGCCGCTCCGGTTTTTGCAACCGTGGGAGAGGCCTTCGTTCGTTTCGGGCCACCGCAGGGCCATGTGACGATTGATCTGACTGTTTCAGCCAACAGCCCGAGCGCCATCTAACGCCCTTACGGACAAGCCGATGTCGTCGAGCACTTCGCCCATGCGCGGACGTATGCTCCGCACCCATGCCTTCCGGGCATTGCCGGCTCTCGTTGCCGTAAGCTGCCTGCTGTTCGCATGGGAAATCTATTGCCGCTCTTCCGGCATTTCTGAGACGACCCTGCCCGCACCATCCCAGGTGCTTCTTCAGGCATGGCTCAACCGCGACGCCCTCTGGGCCAATACCGTGCCAACGCTGCGTGCCACCCTGCTGGGCTTCTCGCTATCGCTGGTTCTCGCGTTCCTGCTATCAATGGCGATCGATTTCTCCACCCTAATGCGGCGGGCGCTTTTTCCGATCTTCATCGCCAGCCAGACTTTGCCGCTGGTGGCGATCGCACCGCTGGTCGTGCTGTGGTTCGGTTTCGGCCTTTTGCCGAAAATCCTGCTCGTGGCGCTCGTCACCTTCTTTCCGATGCTGGTCGCCTTGGCCGAAGGGTATGCCGCCACCGAAAAAGAAGTCGAAGACCTACTTGCCTCGATGGGTGCATCCCGCTGGAAGCGCTTCCTGCTTGCCCGCCTGCCCTCGGCGCTCCCTTACTTTTTCGCCGGATTGCGCATCTCGATCACCTATGCCGTCGTCGCGGCCATCTTTGCGGAATATGCCGGAGCGGCCAGAGGGCTCGGCATCTACATGCTCAATGCGAAGAACAATTTCCGGCCGGACCTCGTGCTCGCCGCCGTGCTGGTCAGTTCGCTTCTGACACTGCTTCTGTTCAGCGCCACCTGGGCCGTGCAGCGGCTGGCCGCACCGTGGATCGACAGTGGAGCGGGGCGACGCCCATGACCGAACCGCTGCTCCGCCTCGACAAGGTTTCGCTGGGCTACGGTGATATCGATGTGCTGCGGGATATCTCGCTGGATGTCATGCCCGGCGAATTCGTCTCGATCCTCGGACCTTCGGGGGCGGGAAAATCGACCACCTTCAAGCTTCTCACCGGCGCGGCAAATGCCGATAGCGGCGAGATTCGCCTTGCCGGCAAACAGCTTCTGCCGACCGATCGACCATTCGCCTTCATGCCGCAACGCGATGCACTGATGCCCTGGCGGCGGATCATCGACAACACGACGCTTGGCCTGGAAGTGCAGGGAATGCCGAGGAAAGAAGCCCGAAAGCGTGTCGCGCCGCTGTTTGAGGAATTCGGCCTCGGCGGCTTCGAGCAGCATTACCCGCAAGCGCTCTCCGGCGGCATGCGCCAGCGCGCGGCACTGCTACGCACCGTCGTTCAGGAAAGGCCGGTCCTGCTGCTCGATGAGCCGTTCGGGGCGCTGGATGCGCTCACCCGCAATCAGATGCAGATCTGGCTCGAAGCCATGTGGCTCAGACATCGCTGGACGATCATCCTGATTACCCATGATGTACGGGAGGCCGTGATGCTTTCCGACAGGATCCACCTGCTGTCGCCGCGCCCCGCACGCGTTGAGCAGACGATCGCGGTTCCCCTGCCGCGTGCACGCTTCAGCCACCCCACGGCCCGTGCCGAGGCTGCAGCCATAGAAACCTCGATACTCGATTTTCTCCTCTCTCCTCAGATCCGGGAACCGGAAGGATTGTTGCCATGAGCCAATTATTGCTGAGCCGACGCGCCACGCTCGCGACACTCGCCGCCCTCGCGGTGCCGGCGTTGCCCGCCCGGTCCCAGGCCGCGTCAAAGGTTACGGTCGCCCTCGACTGGACCCCGAACACCAATCACATCGGCCTTTTCATCGCCCGCGATAAAGGCTTCTACAAGGACGAGGGTATCAACGTCGAAATCCTTCCCTACACGGACACCTCGGCCGGAACGCTGGTTGCAAATCACGTGGCCGACTTCGGCATTCTCGGCTCGATCGCCCTTCTTACCCAACGCACGGCGGGTGCCGATCTCGTCGGCGCCTATGCCATCGTGCAGACCGAAACGGGCCGCCTGGTGTTCAAGGGAGGCCGTTCCGACATCACCCGCCCGAAGGATCTCGATGGCAAGACCTATGGCGGTTTCGGCTCCGCCTGGGAAAATGCGCTGATATCCTCGATCATCCGCCATGACGGTGGCAAAGGGGAATTCGAGACGATCACGCTCGGCACCTCCGCCTATCAAGCCCTGGAAAACGGCGCCGTCGATTTCACCCTGGAAGTCTCTACCTGGGAAGGCGTGAAGGCCGAGCTGGAGGGACTGAAGCAAGGGGCGTTCCGCTATGCCGATTTCGGCGTGCCGGATGAGCACACGACCCTGATCGGCTCCAGCCGCAAATTTCTGGATGGCAATCCCAAGCAGGCTGCAGCCTTCCTTCAGGCGACCCGCAAGGGCTATCAGTTCGCCATCGAAAACCCGGATGAGGCAACGGACCTGCTGATTTCAGCCAACAAGGATGCATTGACCGATCGCGCCCTGATCCGCGCGTCGCTCAAGGCGCTGATCGACGGCAAATATCTGGAAAGCGCCGAGGGCGTGATCGGCACGATCGATCCTTCGAAATTCGAAGCGATCGGCGCTTACGCCTATCAGGCCGGCATCCTTAAGGCCGCCGGCGGCAAGCCTCTCGAAGCGAAACCGGATTTTAAGGGCTATTACGCCAACGACTTTCTGAAATGACACCGAAGTGTCGAGGGTGCCGGCTGACCGGCGCCCTTGATCCACGCCATTGGCCGCCAGCCTTCCGGCAGGCCGGATATGGCATCAGATGATGCCCCAGGCACGAAACCGTCCTCGTCCCGTCAACTCTCTCAGATGCAATTCCGAAGCGATCTTCAGCGCGCCCTGCGGCGTCACCGAAAGCGACTTGGCAATCATGCCCGAAGACACCATCGGCCGGGATAAAACGAGGTCGACAAGTTGCGGCAGTTTCGATGACTGACGTCGTCCGGCGATCCGGTGTTGCATCTGCTGCTGCGCCAGCACAAGGCGGTCATGTTCCTTCAAGCCTGTCAGGCTGGCTTCGGTGATCGCCTCGAGAAAGGCCAGAATACGAACCTCCTGCCTGGGACTTGTCCTCAGTTCTCGCCCGACCTGTTTCAGTCCCAGATTGAAAGCCGCCAGATGCGCCGTTGTGACACCCTCCTTTCGTAGAAGCGATGCGGCCAGCAACCGACCCAGCCATGGAGCGTGTTGAAGCACTTGCAGTCGGTTCCACGCATCCAGCAAAAGCACAGCCCTGAGGACCGGCGGCAGGTTCACGCTCGCATCAACCACATCCTGCCATTCGGCAAGCCGCTCATCCTCGTCCCAATCCGGCTCATAAAGAAATGCGGCCCGTTCCTTCGGGTAAGTCGGCTCGGATGGCCTCATGACCTGCAAAAGTGCGGCCTCGCTTCGAGCGACGACTGCGTCGATCTCCGCCAGATAGTGCGCCAGCGGATCCTCTTCATCCCGCAGCTCGGCGGATTTGGTTTCGAGCGGGCTCTCGGTCGGAATGGCAGGCTGAAGCTCTGCCGCCTTTCCCCGCAATTGGCTGAGCCCTTCCCGGCTCAGAGCCCAACCGGGCTCGTTTTCGATAATGCGCCGCCTGGTGCGCAGGATATCGTAGGCTATCGTCAGCTCATGCGTCGGTGCGCGAATGCCCATCGCCGCATCGTGCAACACCAGATCTTCCAGATGTACAAGTTCGCCATCGATCCAGAGCGACGCGACCGAATCGACGAAATGCGAACGTTCGATCCAACCTTGCCCTACCGTCGATCGAAAGACACGTTCATCAAGACGCGTGATCGCGGCAGTCGCCCGGCAGACCGGCTCCATCAGCCGATGCAACGGCAGATCTGCGAAATTGTAGCGCATGCTATTTACCGATCCCAGAATCGTTACGATCATCATAGCGAATGAAGCGTGCTGTAAGAACAATCCTGTCGGCAAACCGGATGCCGGCTGTCTCGCCCGGCCCACACCCGGCTCTTTCACCACTCAGTGATTGAATTGTAACATCGGCCTAACGTGATAGACGTGCGGTTATCAAGGCGTTATCACCTCCATAACCCATGTCACACGAACCGCAATTGCGGAACGCTCCGAAGGAGGAATACCATGGATATGTCGTCTCCCCGTCTGACCGAGCTTGCCCATGGCGGCGGTTGCGGCTGCAAGCTTGCGCCCGCCGTCCTGCAGAAATTGCTGGCAGGCCAGCCGGCCGCGCAGCCGTTTGCACAGCTTCTGGTCGGAAACGAGATGTCCGACGACGCCGCCGTCTGGCAGATCGACGACAATACATGCGTGATCGCCACCACAGACTTCTTCATGCCGATGGTGGACGACCCCTACGATTTCGGCCGCATCGCCGCCACCAACGCCATTTCCGATGTCTATGCCATGGGCGGAAAGCCGATCATAGCGCTTGCGATCCTAGGTATGCCGATCAACAAGCTGGAGCCGGAGAAGATCTCGAAAATCCTCGAAGGCGGTGCCTCGATCTGCGCGGAAGCGGGCATCCCGGTTGCCGGTGGTCATTCCATCGACAGCGTGGAGCCGATCTACGGTCTCGCCGTGATCGGCATCTGTCACCCCAGCCAGGTGCGGCGCAATGGCGGAGCAAAGGCCGGAGACAAGCTCATCCTCACCAAGGGCATCGGCATTGGTATCTATTCCTCTGCTATCAAGAAGAATGCTTTGCCGAAAAAAGCTTATGACGAGATGATCGCCTCGACGACACTGCTCAACAAGGTCGGCACAACGCTTGCCGCCGATATTGACGTTCACGCCATCACCGACGTTACCGGCTTTGGCATTCTCGGCCACGGCCTGGAAATGGCCCGCGCCTCCGGCTTGACCCTGAGGCTCAACCTTGCCGACATCCCGTTTCTGACGAAGGCCGAGGAACTTGCGCAACAGGGCTTCATTACCGGGGCGTCCGTCCGCAACTGGGCGAGCTATGGCGATGCGATTACGCTGCCGGAAAATATGCCGGAATGGCAGAGGATGTTGCTAGCCGATCCGCAGACGTCTGGCGGCCTGCTGGTCGCCGTCGCGGCCGACAAGGCGGATGCGCTGGCAAATCAGGCGCGGGATGCGGGTTATCCCCTCGCAACCATTGTCGGCACGGTAGAAGACGGTGCAGCCGGCATCGTCGTCAACCGCTGATCGACTTCGTCTGATCCGGTCATCCAACCGGATTATCCAGGGGAACTCGCCTTTGTGCACATGCGTTGTGGGCAAAGGAAGGAGTTCCCATGATGCCCGTTTTTCGCGCCAGATTTCTCGCTTCACTCGCCGCCTCCGCCTTGGGGATGGCAACTGTTCCGGCGACAGCCCAAACACCAAATAGCGGCTCTCCGCCTTCCGCCCAAAGCCTTGAAGGCAAGGGCAACTGCAATTCAGCCAATAAGGCAGAAGCGGCAACTGCGCCGGATCGCCGGAGTGCTGATGGGACCGCGCCCGGAAATATAGGTTCGACCGGCTGGACCGGCGGTACAGGCGGCGCCCACATGGGAACCAATCCCCAAGGCGCGCTGCCCGAATCCAGAACATGGCAGCCACCAACTGCGCGCGGTCTTGATCTCGCCATGGCAGTACCCAGCGAGCAGCCCGCGGTTGGTGCTGCAGAGGTCAGACAGGGTTGCTGATTTCTGAGGGAACCGCTCAAAAAAGCTTGAAAACTACAATTCCTGTTTCGCCGACTGCTGCAAAGGCGTAAGTCCAAGCGACATTATATCGCAATTTGCGCCGCGCATTGTACGTACTGAAACCGTTATGGGTCAGCGTGATGCGCAGTCGACAGGAGTTAGACCCAGTATGTTGAACCGTCGCCGTTTTCTCAGCCAGGCCGCAACAGCCTCTCTTGCCGCCGCTTTCGTTTCCCGCGGCGTCAGCCCGGTTTTCGCTGCCGACAAAGCGGCTGATACCGCCGCATGGCGCACATTCGAGGTAACAACCAAGGTAGACCTCACGGACACGACAGGCCCGGCAAAGCTGTGGCTGCCTGTTGCCCAGTCGGCTGGCGAATACCAGAAGGCATCTGCGCCGCACTGGACGTCCGATTCGAAGCAGATCGCAATCAAGAAGGATCCCATATCAGGCGCTGATATTCTTTCTGTCGAGTGGCAGGCTGACGGAAAACGAAGCATCGAATTCACCCAGACGGTCCAGACACGCAATCGCATCGCCGACGGTGTTGCGGTATCACAGGCAGAACTTGATGCCGCTCTCGTCGCCACGCCGAGCGCGCCGATCGACGGCATCGTCAAGGATACGGCGATGAAGATCGTCGGCGCCCGTGAGAAAGACGAGGACAAGGCCCGCGCCATCTATGACTGGGTTGTCGAGAACACCTTCCGCGACGCCAATGTCGCCGGCTGCGGCGTCGGTAATGTGAAAGACATGCTGGAAAGCGGTTATTTCGGCGGTAAGTGCGCCGACATCAACAGCCTGTACACGGCGCTTGCCCGTGCCGCTGGCCTTCCTGCCCGTGACGTCTTTGGTGTTCGCGTGGCGACATCGGAACAATTCAAGGCACTCGGCCGCGCCGGCGACATTACCGGTGCACAGCACTGTCGCGCCGAAGTCTATCTTGAAGGCCAGGGCTGGGTTCCGGTCGACCCGGCAGATGTCCGAAAGGTTGTGCTGGAGGAGAAATTGCCACTCGACAACGATGCCGTCCAGGCTTTCCGCCAGAAGGCTTTCGGGAACTGGGAAATGAACTGGATTGGTTACAACACAGCCCGTGACATCACCCTGCCTGGCAACGAAATCCGCCAGAATTTCTTCATGTATCCCGCAGCCTTCACATCGCGTGGCGAAGTGGATTGCCTGAGCCCGAAGACATTCGCCTATTCGATTTCCTCCAAGGAAATCACGGGCTGATACTGGTCGTTTGATCCCATAAAAAGCCGCCTTTGCGGGTGGCTTTTTATGGGAGGGGTATGCTGCGATCAGTGCGGTTTGATTTCCTCAATCATCAGCCGAAGCCCATCTTCATTGAAAAACTCGCCATCGCGGATCAACGAACGGTCCTCTTCCAGCTTACGCACCAGTGAAGCCAGACGCGCCTTGGCCTCCCGATCTTCGACAAGCCCCTCACGGCCGGCACGGTAGAACACGGCGCCCGACCAGTTGACACCGGCGCCCTTAAAAAGATTCGTCATATCGGGCCAGCGCAACTCGTCGCCCACCACATGCAGATAAGCGGAGCGCAGCAGTTCCACCTTGGTTTCCGTGATCGAGACCAGAATGAAGAGCATGGTGAAAGAGCCGGTCTCGGCATAGGTGTCGATCACCCAGTCGTCGAAATCGCTATCGACGGGAGGACTACTCATGACTTTCTCCTGATGGCGGAAGAGAATGGGAGTCGAACCCACCCAAGACAGCCTCGCTGCCCCACCCGGATTTGAAGTCCGGACGCCCCACCGGGGACGATTCTCTTCCATTTTCGGCATCAGGACCGGACAGGCCGAACAGGTCGAGCCGATGCGGGTTGATACGGCGAAGATCACCTCGCCGCAAGGTTACACCATGGCGATCGAAAAACTCGAGGATTTCGATCGCGACCTTTCTACCGTTGTTGACCCGGTCCCGGAAGGATCCGGCAACGAATTCCCCATGTTCCGCCACGGCCGCCAGCTCGCGCACGATCCGCACCATCTCCGCCGTAGTTTCGCGGGTGAAGAAGTGGTCGTGGCGGATCTGGTCTACACGACCAAGCCGAGCACAAAGTTTCAGCACACGCCGTATCTCGCGCTCTTCGACGCCGATCAGTTCGACAAGATCGCGCACGCGCGGCGGGCGGAAACGGTTTTCACCGGTTAGATACGGCAGAATTTCGGAATAGAGTGCTTCTTCCTCCTCCCCCAACTGCGCCACATGGGTGGGCAAGCGTAGAAACGCGCCCTCAAGCACGATATTGCCGATCGCGGCTTCGGCACGCATGACGGCGAGAAAAGCAGGTGCTGGAAGGCGCGGCGTCATAGCCATGCGCAGCCGCTCGCGGCCTTGGCCCTGCAACTCCGGGTTTTCTGCGTGGAAGGTCGTCAACAGTTCGATCAGTTGCGTGGAAAAGGCCCCGCGATGGGCGGCCGACATGGCGTAACCGACACCTCCAGCTTCGACCAACACGATACCGGCTGCGTCCGTCACGGTCGTCAATTGCGGTGGTGCCATCGCACGGTCGCGGGCAAATGCGTCGAGATCGACCAGATAGGGCGCGGTATCCAGCAATGCGGCAAGCTGTTCGGCTGCAGTGGGCCTGCTCGCGGCCGCCAACTGTTCTAGCCGCTCAGGCGTGCGCCGTTTTCTGGCGGGCGGCCTCAGGTCGATGAGAGATCCACCACCTATGGTGCGTTGAGCCGAGACATCGCGCAGGATGAAACGATCTCCAACCGCTGCTGCAATCGCACGATCGAGCACAAGCTGCACGCGAGCGGTCGTGCCCGGCGCCACCGGCCCTTCGAGCGGCACTATGCGCACTCCGGTCTCGACGCTTTCATGATGAAAACGCGCCGAAAACCACTGGCCGATCGCCTTGGGCTCGTTCGCCAGCACCGAGAGCTCGGCATCGATCCGGTCAGTCGGAGCGTGCAGGAGAGGGTCGACCACCATGTCGCCGCGATGGATTGCATCCTTGGCGATCGCCTCACCGGCGAGATTGAGCGCGCAGCGTTGTCCGGCAAACCCGCGCTCGACCTTCTGGTTTTGCGCGTGGATGGAGCGGATACGGGCCGACAGGCCCGAAGGCGAGACGGTAACCGCATCGCCGATCGCAACCGAACCGGAAAGAACCGTGCCAGTGACGACGGTGCCGGCACCCGAAAGCGTGAAAGAACGATCGATGGCAAGACGGAAGCGGCCGTCAATCGCAGTCTCGACAGTTGCCCGCTCGGCCTCGGCAAGGATCGACTTAAGCTCCTCGATACCTTGGCCCGTCAGCGCAGAGACCGGCAGGATATCGATACCGCTCAGGCGCGTGGGGGCAAGCAGGGCCTGGATCTCATTGGAAACCGTGGCGGTCCGCTCTTCATCCGCCAGATCAGCCTTGGTCAGCGCAACGATACCACGGTCGATACCGAGCAGGTCCAGAATGGCGAGATGTTCTCGGGTCTGCGGCATGATCCCGTCATCGGCCGCCACCACCAACAGCGCGTAGTCAATTCCACCTGCACCCGCCAGCATGGTGTGGATGAAACGCTCATGGCCGGGCACGTCGATAAAACCGGTGACGACATCGCCTGAAAACTTGGCATAGGCAAAACCAAGATCAATGGTGATGCCGCGCGCCTTTTCTTCCTTCAGCCGGTCGGCGTCGGTACCGGTCAGCGCCTTAACAAGCGCCGTCTTGCCGTGATCGATATGGCCTGCGGTTCCGATGATCATGACTTGCCTCGCGCAGCGATCATCTCCGAGAGCGGCAGTTTCGCGCAGCGTCCGGCTTCCGTCGTCTCCGCCAACGTGAGGTTTTCGCGAGCCGCGTTCAGAAACGGCTGGGCCAGAGCGCTGCCGCCATCCATAGCACGAAGCAGCCATGCAAGTGCCGCAACGCGGTCGGCCGGCATTCCTGCACCCATATGGTAGGCAGCTCCCAGCATGGCCTGCGCATCCGCATCATCACCCGCGGCTCCCTTGCGCCACCAGTAGACGGCCTGTGCCGGATCACGGTCGACACCGAGCGCATTGTGGTAGAGCATGCCGAGGCGGGTCATAGAGGCCGCGATGCCGGCTTCGGCTGCCTGTTCGGCCCATGACTTTGCCTCTGCAGGATCGGACGGGATGATCTCACCTTCGAGCAGAAGCCAGCTCAGCATATCCTGAGCCGGGGCATCTCCCTGTTCCGCGGCAAGGCGATAAAGCTTTGCTGCCCTTGCCGGATCCGCATCAGACCCGATTGCGTCGGAACCCTGCATGTAAAAGGCCGCGCAGTTACGCTGGCCAACAGGATCGCCGGCTTCAGCTGACAATGTCAGCCATTTCAGCGCCAGCGGCCGGTCGGATGCCACACCGAGACCTTCGGCAAAACAGGCCCCGATATTGTTCTGGGCACGGGCATTGCCCGCACGAGCGAGCGGCTCCCAAAGCGCCAACGCCGTTTCGTAATCGCCGGCATTGGCCGCAGCCAGAGCACGCTCCATCTCGACAGAAACCGTATCAGCCGCAGTTTCCGCCTCCTTGCCGCGCAGCCGGTCAAGCCAGCGCATGACCGGTCCCCTCGGAAAGGCTCGCGATGAAGGAATTTTCATCGGTAAGGCAACGCAGATCCAGCACCATGGCGCCATCCTGCAACCGTCCAAGGATCGGCCGCGGCAACGAGCGGAACAGTGATGCCAGTGCTTCCAGCGCACTGCCTGATGCGGCAGTGATCCGCAACCCGGCACTCGGGACAGTATCGACCGGCAGCGCCCCGGAGCCGATCTGGCTCGAGCACGGACAGATCTCGACACCGTAACCTTGTCGCTGCAGCAGCGATGTGACTTGTGGCAACAGACGCTCCGCCTGCGCCCGGATTTCCGGCTGCTTGCGTGACAGCATGCGCAGCGTCGGCAGGCGTTCGCCCAGTCGGTCCGGATCACGATAGAGTTTCAGCGTTGCGGCAAGCGCTGCGATGCGGATCTTGTCGACCCGCAGTGCCCGCTTCAGCGGGTTGCGGTTGATTTCGGCGATCAGATGTTTGCGGCCGACGATGAAACCCGCCTGCGGCCCGCCAAGCAGCTTGTCGCCGGAAAACGTCACGAGATCGGCGCCTTCCACTATAGCCTCGCGCACGGTCGGCTCCTTGGCGAGCCCGTAGCGAGAAAGATCGACCAGCGTGCCGGATCCAAGATCGTTCAGCAGCGCGAGCCCCAGATCCCTGGCAATCCTCGCAAGCTCGGCACCCTCGACCTCCGCCGTAAACCCTTCGATCCGGTAGTTGGAAGTGTGAACCTTGAGGATCAGCGCAGTCTCAGGCCCGACCGCCTTGATATAGTCGCGCGCATGCGTGCGGTTGGTCGTGCCGACTTCTACTAGCTCAACGCCAGCGCGCTCCATGATGTCGGGCATTCGGAATGCGCCGCCGATCTCGATCAGCTCACCGCGTGAAACGATCGCCTGACGCCCGGCACCGATCGCATTGAGCGAAATCAGCACGGCCGCCGCGTTGTTGTTGACGATCGTCGCATCCTCGGCGCCGGTCAGTTCACAGAGCAGTTCGCGCAGATGGCTGTCACGTTCGCCACGCCTGCCGGTATCAAGATCGAATTCGAGCGCCGCGGCATCGCGCATTGCATCGATGGCCGCCGCAATCGCCTCTTCTGCAAGCAGCGCTCGTCCGAGATTGGTATGCAGTACCGTCCCTGTGAGGTTGAACAGCGGCCGCAGATTGGACTTTTCCAGATACCCGAGGCGGCTGATGAGCGAGGCGAGCACACCCGCCTCATCGGGAACCTCGGCGCCGGCCTTCACCGCTTCCCGGATATCGACAAGCACGCCCCTCAACTCGTCGGTCACCACGACGCGGCCATGGCGCTCGATCAGAGGCGCAATTGAAGGCAGGTTCATCATCCGGTCGACGGATGGCAGATGGCGAAGATCGGCTAATCCCGGCATCGGCTCAGTATCCGATCAGGAAGGGATTGAAGCCCGCACGGCGATAATCGGTTTCCTTCATCAAAAGGTCGAGGCCGAGGCTTGAAACATCGTCGGCAATCACTTCCAGCGTCGGGTTCTTGTTCTGATAGAGGATCTTGCTCCAGCTGTTACAGCTATCGCAGGTTTCGGCCTTGATCACGGCGTCCTCGCCACCATCGATTTCAACCGCGCGATAGCCAACACCCTTGGTCGAGCCGCAGGCGAGGCATTTCACCCGAACTTCGTTCCACATCGTCGCGCAGCAGGAGCAGCAGGCGTAACGCGCTCCTTCCGCCCCCTGCACTCCGATCACCATGGATCCGGCCGGTTTTCCGCCACAGGATGGGCAGACACCGACGGATACCGGCACCAGCGCCTTGCCATCAAGCGTGGCGGCAAGGCGTGCCGCATGAACCTGCGTCGCGGCGGCGACATAGAGGTGATGCGCAAGGCTTTCCACCGGCAGGCTGTCAGTGATCACGTTCTCTGCCATCCAGGCAAGCGTATCGTCATCGGCGGAACGAACCGCTTTCAGCGCTTCCGCCGCAGCTGCCGGCATTTCCAGAGCCTGCGCACGATCGAGGAAAAGCCTCACGGTCTTGCGATAATCGTCCGACAGGATCATCGCTGAACGATCGATCGGCGGCATGGCACCTTCGCGAGCACGCGCAACTTGCCCGGTTTCGATCGGCTCTAAAGGCGCCAGCTCGGAAACGAGATCGGCCTGAATGCGCGCGATACCGGCAAGAAATTTGAGATAAGGAGCGAGATTGCTGGTTTCGGCCAACACCTCGAAGCGTGTAGCCCGTTCCTTGAACAAGCGGGCCGGGTGCGGCATCAGGGCAAAAGGCGCCTTGGAAATGCCCCCGATCATAGATGGATCGGGATGTAGGGATGATACGGACATTCTACCTCGCGGGGCCGACCGGCCACAGCTTCCTGTCGCGCATTGTTTCGAAGGCAGACAGCCTCGGAAGAACAGATGCGTCGTTGAAACCTAAAGGGGCGTCGCACGCATGGGCGCGCAACGCCCTTCCTTGTTATTCTGCCGGATCGATCCTGCCGCGTCCAGCCATGTCCTTGAACCACTTGCGATGGTGGCGCCAGGCCCAGCCGCCGGTCACAGTTCCGCGCGTCATGGCGCTGATCGTGCCGCGTGTCCAGATCGCCGCATAGACATGCAGGATGAAGACCAGGATAATGGCAACGGCGGCAAGTGAGTGGACCAGGAGTGCCACACGCTGGGTCGGTATGCTGGTCAGCAAACCAAAATACTGTTCCCAAGCCATGATGCCGGTGGCAATCAGCACGATAATGAGCGCCGCCATGCCCCAGAAAATGAACTTCTGGCCGGCATTGTATTTGCCGAGTTCCGGCAAGCGCTCTTCATGTCCGCCGATCACGTCGCCGATCTGCGAGGCCCATTTCACGTCATCCCGGTTGGGCAGGTTCAGCTTCCACAACTGCGCGAACAGGATGAAGAAGGAGAAGAACAGCACGATGCCGATCCACGGGTGGATCCAGCGCGTCATCTGCCCACCGCCGAAGAGTTCGGTCAGGAAAAATAGCGACGGGTGGAACATGGCAAGGCCGGACAACAGCAGCAGGATCAGGCTGATCGCAGTGACCCAGTGATTGATGCGTTTGCCGACGCCGTAGCGAACGACTTCGACCGGCGGGCCACGTCGGATCGTGTCTTCGGCACCCGCCTTGGCAGCTGCGACGTTGGCAGAGGTGTTATCCGCTAGACTGCTCATCAGGCGTCCTCCTCACGCTTGTCGGCGTGATCAACAGCTTCCTGCGCTTCCTGTTCCTCGTGTTTCGACACGCGGTTGGTCTTGGCGAACAGGCCATGCAGGATCGTGCCTGCCGCAGCAAGCCCCATCACTGCGAGACCGGCATATTTGGTCGCACCCTTCCACGTCTGCACGACGGCGGAAATGGCAGGGTTGTCCGGCAGGTCCGCATAGATATGTGGCTTGTCGTTATGGTGCAGCACATACATGACGTGCGTGCCGCCGACGCCCGGTGGGTCGTATAGACCGGCATTGGCATAACCGCGCGACTTCAGATCTGCGATGCGGCCTTCCGCATGTTTCTTCATGTCTTCCTTGGTGCCAAAGACGATCGCCTGTGTGGGACAGGCCTTGGCGCAGGCCGGGCCCTGGCCCACGGCAACGCGGTCGGAACAGAGCGTGCATTTGTAAGCCCGGTGATCCGTCTTCGAGATGCGGGGAATGTTGAAGGGACAACCCTTCACACAATAACCGCAGCCGATGCAGTTCTCATGCACGAAGTCGACGATGCCGTTCGAATACTGCACGATCGCGCCCGGCGACGGGCAGGCCTTCAGACAGCCCGGATCGGCACAGTGCATGCAGCCGTCCTTGCGGATCAGCCATTCCAGATTGTCGGTCTCCGGGTTCACCCATTCGGTAAACCGCATGAGCGTGAACATGTCGGCGGAAAGATCGTGCGGGTTCGTGTAGACCCCGACGTTTTCGCCGATAGCCGGATTGGTGTCGTTCCACTCCACGCATGCCGATTGGCAGGCCTTGCAGCCGATGCATTTTGAAACGTCAATGAGCTTTGCGACGGGAGTGAGCTGCCGCTCAGGTTGCGGCAGCTCGGATGTGGCAGAGCGACGGATGAGGTCGCGCTGCGTGAGGTTAGTTTCCATCGGTTGCACCGGCGGATTGCTGACGGCGGTGCGTGGGCTGTCCATGGTATTGGCCATCAGACGCTTGCCTCCTTGTCCTTGGGTGCGGTCGAAGGTTCGATATTCACGAGGAACGCCTTCGATTCCGGAGTTTCGATATTGGCGTCACCGACAAAGGCGGCGAGCGAATTCGGGCCAAAACCTTTCTTCGCCGAACCGGTAAAGCCCCAGTGCAGCGGAATACCGACGATATGCACCGGCTTTCCGTCGCAGATGAGCGGCCGGATGCGCTTCGTCACCACGGCCTTGGCCTTGATCGAACCACGTTTGGACCATACCCGGACCCAGCCGCCATGCTCGATTTTCTTTTCCGCAGCCAGCTCTTCCGAGATTTCCACGAAGAATTCCGGCTGAAGCGCCGAGTTCACCCGGTTGTGCTTCGTCCAGTAGTGGAAATGTTCGGTCAGACGGTAGGAGGTCGCCGCATAGGGGAACTCCGCCGACGTACCGAGCTGTTCGGCGTCCGACTTGAACACGCGGGCAACCGGGTTGCCGCGCATCTTGCGATTGAAGACGTTTTCGACCGGGCTTTCGAACGGCTCCATGTGAGCAGGGAACGGACCGTCACGCATCATGCCGCGAGCGAACAGACGCGAAACACCTTCCTGGTTCATGATGAAGGGGCCGACATCCTGCGGTTTCGCCGTCGGCGAAATGTCGGGAACGTCATAACCAGTCCACTTGGAACCATCCCATTCGAGCAGCTTGCGGGTCGGATCCCAAGGCTTGCCATTGATGTCCGCAGACGCCCTGTTATAGAGCGTGCGGCGGTTCAAAGGCCAGGCGAAGGTCCAGCCCAGATAGGCGCCGGTATCGTCCGGATCGTGGTTGTCACGACGACCCATATTATTGCCCTGCTCGTTCCAGCAGCCGGAATAGATCCAGCAGCCGGCCATGGTCGAGCCGTCGTCGCGAAGCTGCGAGAAGTTGACCACCTGCTTGCCGCTCGCAACCAGAACCTTGTTCGGATCGGTCGGGTCCATGAGATCGCTCAGCGCGCGGCCGTTGATCTCCTTCGCCAGCTCTTCCGCCGTCGGTTCGTTCTCGTCCTCGTAAGCCCACGACAGGTTGAGGATCGGATCGGGGAACGCGCCGCCTTCCTTGCGATACAATTCCCGCATGCGCAGGAACAGCTGGGCGATGATCCAGCTGTCATGCTTGGCTTCACCCGGAGGCGAGCTTGCCTGCCAGTGCCACTGCAGCCAACGGCCCGAATTGGTGAGCGATCCGTCTTCCTCGGCAAAACAGGTCGACGGCAGCTGGAACACTTCGGTGTTGATGGATGCGGTGTCCACGTCGTTGAAGTCGCCGTGGTTTTCCCAGAACCGCGAGGTCTCGGTTTCCAGCGGGTCCATGGTGACCATGAACTTCAGCTTCGACAGAGAAGACGTGATCTTGGCCCGGTTGGGAAAGGCGAGGATCGGGTTGAAACCCTGGCAGATATAGCCGTTGACCTTGCCGCTGTTCATCAGTTCGAACATGCGAAGGACATCGTATGCCGGAACGTCGAGTTTCGGTATGTAGTTGAACGCCCAGCCATTTTCGGCCGTCGCAGCGTCGCCCCACATGGCTTTCTGGAACGAGACCATGAACTTCTTGTAGTTCTGCCAGTAGCTGGTCTGACCCGGACGAAGCGGCTTGAACTGTCGCGTCGACATGTAGGTCTCGAAGTCGGTGTCCTTCTCAGTCGGCATCGTCAGATAACCGGTGAGGAGATGGGACATCAGGCCGAGGTCCGTCAGACCCTGGATATTCGAGTGGCCACGAAGCGCGTTCATGCCGCCACCGCGTACACCGATATTGCCAAGGATCAGCTGCAGCATCGCCATGGCGCGGATGTTCTGCGAACCCTTGGAATGCTGGGTCCAGCCTAGCGCATACATCGACGTCATTGTCTTGGTCGGTGTAGAGCATTCCGAGATCATCTCGGCAACCTTCAGGAATTTCTCCTTCGGCGTGCCACAGACCTGTTCGACCAGTTCTGGCGTGTAAGGGGCGAGATGCTCCTTCAAGAGGTTCCAGACGCAACGGGGATGCTCAAGCGTCGGGTCGGTCACGGCAAAGCCGTCATCGCCCATGACATAATCCCAGGTGGATTTGTCGTAGTCGCGCTTTTCTTCGTCATAGCCGGTAAACAGGCCATCCTTGTAGCCGAAACCGTCTTTCACGATGAACGAGGCGTTGGTGAACGCCTTCATGTATTCCCACTGCACCTTGCCGTTATCGATGCAATATTTCATCACACCATTGAGGAAGGCGATGTCGGAACCCTGGCGGATCGGCGCATAATAATCCGATACGGAGGCCGTACGGGTATAGCGCGGGTCAACGACGATCAGCTTGGCGCCGCGATGGGCCTTTGCTTCCGTCACCCATTTGAATCCACAGGGATGTGCTTCCGCCGCGTTGCCGCCCATGACGACGACGAGGTCGGTATTCTTGATGTCGGTCCAAGCATTCGTCATTGAACCACGGCCAAAAGTTGGGCCCAAACTGGACACCGTGGGGCCGTGTCAGACGCGTGCCTGATTATCGAAACCGACTATACCTATGGACTTGGCGAACTTGAAAGTTGCCCAAGCCGTTTCGTTGGAGGTGGCCGACGCCGCGAGCATGCCCGTCGTCGTCCAGCGATTGACATCCAGTCCCTTCTCGTTCTTGGCGAGAAAGTTGGCGTCGCGGTCGTCCTTCATCAGCCGCGCGATGCGGTCGAGAGCCTCGTCCCAGGACATGCGTTCGAACTTGTCCGAACCGGGCTTGCGATGCATCGGGTAGAGGAGGCGAGTCGGGGACTTCACAAAGTCCTTTAGCGCCGCCCCCTTGGGACAGAGGGTCCCGCGATTGGTGGGGTGGTCGACATCGCCTTCGATGTGCATAACTTCCGCATTGTCACCCTTGCGCACATCACCCTTGGAATAGATGATGATGCCGCAAGCGACGGAACAGTAAGGACAGGTCTGGCGGGTTTCCGTGGTTGTGGCCAGTTTGAATGGCCGCACATGAGCGATTTCGGCAGCTTCAGCTTCGCTAAAACCCAACGCGCCCATGGAAGTCGCCGCAACCCCTGCCCCGGTGAGCTTCAAAAAGCTGCGCCTCGAGAGGTCCATATTCATTGTGAACTTTTCTCCATTCTAATAGAACGAACCAGGTGCGACATTATGCCGGAGCCACCTCATGTCAAGTTAACGGCGACCTGAGTGCCGACATTGTGACGGATTTCGACAAACAACTTTCCAGCGCACCTCCTTTCGCCTTAACTCGATAAAAAAACGAAGGTTTTTCTACTTCCGGGCATTCGTTAGTTGAATCGTCCTCGACACTTTTGACCGGCGCTCTAGCTTTCCTGCGAACCACTTCATCAAACGTGCCGGCATTGCGGCCGGTTCCAGGAAACCAGGGAAGCTCCGATGTCGCTCACCACTAAGTTTGCGGGCTTTATACTCGCCTTGTCCCTCTCCGCCACGGCGGCATCGGCACAGGTCGTCGTCTCGTCGAAGATCGACACCGAGGGCGGCGTGCTCGGCAACATCATCCTGTCGGTGCTGAAGGCCAACAATATCGAGGCGACCGACCGCATCCAGCTCGGTGCGACGCCGGTTCTGCGCAAGGCGATTACGGCCGGCGAGATCGACATCTATCCGGAATATACCGGCAACGGCGCCTTCTTCTTCGAAAAAGCCGATGATGCGGCATGGAAAGATCCGGTACAAGCCTATGACACGGTGAAGAAGCTCGATCTCGACGCAAACAAGATTGTCTGGCTGACACCCTCACCCGCCAACAATACCTGGGGCATCGCCGTGCGTCAGGATGCTGCGGATGAAAACAAGCTCAAAACGCTCTCGGATTTCGGCAAGTCCATCGCCGGCGGCGGCAAGATCGTACTCGCAGCATCAGCCGAATTCGTCAATTCGGCGGCAGCCCTTCCCGCTTTCCAGACGACCTATGGCTTCAAGCTCAAGCCGGAGCAGCTGATCACGCTTTCGGGTGGCGACACGGCAGCAACGATCGCGGCAGCCGCCAACCAGACGAACGGCGCCAATGCGGCAATGGTCTATGGCACCGATGGCGGCATCGCGCCTTCCGGCCTCGTCGTGCTCGATGACGACAAGAAGGTTCAGCCGGTCTATCAACCGGCCCCGATCATCCGTCAGGCAACGCTCGAAAAGAACCCGAAGATCGCCGAGTTGCTGAAGCCCGTCTTCGAGAAACTGGATCTCGTGACCCTTCAGGATTTGAACGGCCGCGTTCAGGTCGGCGGCGAGCCGGCCAAGACCGTCGCCGAGGACTTTTTGAAGAAAAACGGCTTCCTCAAGTAAGTCCGCATAGCTTTAACACCGAGAGAAAGGGCAGCTGCTTGCTCAAAGGGCTGGAAAAGACAGGCGTGCTGATGGGCGCCCTCATCTTGGTTGCGACCTTTGCGCTCCCCTTCATCGTGGTCAAACCGAACCGCATCCTGCAGGGACAGGGACGCTCGCTGATCGAAGCGCTCCCGTCCGTCTCCGGCATCGCGCTGGCCGCAGCCATGGTAATCGTGGCCGTCTGCCTTCTCATTCGCCTGCCGCCTCTCGCGCGGCTGGCAATCGCGACGGCCGGACTGCTTGCCGCCATTCTGGCTCTCGGAGGAGCGGCGCATGCCGGACTTCCACCAAGCAATACCTATGCCCGGGTATCGCCCGGCTCCGGCTTCTGGCTTCTTCTGTTCAGCCTCTCGCTCACCCTGGTGGATGTCATCGCCAGGCTCAGGCTCTCGCCGGCTGCGCGACTGGTGCTGCTGGTCATCGCGGCGGCTGTGATCGGCGGCATATTCGGATCCGGCATCCTCGCCGATATCTCGGTGATAAAGGAATATGCCAACCGCTCGGATGCATTCTGGGCCGAGATGTCGCGTCATGCGATGCTGGCGCTCGGCTCCATGCTGGTCGCCTTCCTGATCGGTCTGCCGCTCGGCGTCATCTCCCATCGTATATCATGGCTGCGTGCGGCGGCGCTCAATACGCTCAATATCCTGCAGACCATCCCATCGATTGCCCTGTTCGGCCTGCTGATACTGCCGCTTGGCTGGGTGGCAGCGCACATTCCCGGAGCCGCCGCAATCGGCATTTCCGGCATAGGGACAGCACCCGCATTCGTCGCACTCGTGCTTTATTCGCTCCTGCCGGTCGTTGCCAACACGGTTGCCGGTCTCGAAAACGTGCCGCGCGAGGCCAATGATGCCGCACGCGGCGCCGGCATGACCGACCTTCAGCGGCTCGTCTCGATCGAGTTCCCCTTGACCTTCCCGAGCCTGCTTGCAGCAATCCGCATCGTGCTGATCCAGAATATCGGCATGGCGACGATTGCGGCGCTGATCGGCGGCGGCGGCATGGGCGTCTTCGTCTTCCAGGGGCTAGGTCAGTCCGCGATGGACCTCGTTCTGCTCGGCGCATTGCCGACCGTCGCTATGTCATTCGTCGCCGCCATCGTCCTCGATGCGCTGGTGGATTTCAGCAGAGCACCCGGCAGCGAGGTCCGCGCCACATGATCGATATCCAGTCCGTCACCAAGCGTTATGGCGGCAAGGCCGTGGTCGACAGCGTCTCGTTCGCCGTCCCCGAGGGCACGATTGCCGTACTGGTTGGCACATCCGGTTCCGGCAAGACGACACTTCTGCGGATGATCAACCAGCTCGTTTCGCAGGACGAGGGCACGATCCTGATCGGCGGGGAAGACACGCGCAACATTCCCGGCCACGAACTGCGGCGGCGGATCGGTTATGCGATCCAGGGCCATGGCCTGTTTCCCCACCGTACTGTCGCCGAAAACATCGCAACCGTGCCGCGCCTGCTCAAATGGGATAAATCGCGGATCGACGCTAGGGTTGCCGAGCTTCTCGACCTCTTCCAGCTCGATCCGGCCGCTTTCGCCGCCCGTTATCCGCATCAGCTTTCCGGCGGCCAGCAGCAACGTGTCGGTGTTGCCCGCGCGCTTGCCGCCGAGCCGAAAATCCTGCTGATGGACGAGCCTTTCGGTGCGCTGGACCCGGTTTTGCGCGGCAAGGCGCAGGACGAGCTTTTGGCGATCCAGAAACGGTTCGGCACGACGATCGTCATCGTCACCCACGATATCAACGAGGCTTTTCATCTCGGCGACACGATAGCGGTGATGGACAAGGGCAGGCTCCTCCAATACGGCCACCCCATCGATCTCCTGAAGGCACCGGCAACATCCTTTGTCGAAGGTCTGGTCGGCACGTTCGACCGCCCGTTCCGGCTTCTGTCGCTCGACACTCTCGCTGGGGTCATCGAACCGGGAGAGGCAGAGGGAGAGCCGATCGAGGAGACCAGAACCCGGCAGGATGCGCTGGCGGCCTTGATGTGGAGCGGCGCGGATGCGCTTCCGGTCGCCTCGACGGATGGAAAATCGCTCGGCCGCGTGCGGCTGCAAACATTGCTGCGCCAGGCGGTCAGGCCGCAATGAGCCTGCTTCGCTTCGCACCCCGCATCATTCTTCTGATCCTGCTGGTCGGCTTTCTCGCCTCACCAGAGAGTTTCGACTTCGCCTTCAGGCCATTGGTGCAGACCAATGCCCCGACAATCTACAATCAGGGCGATCTTGCCGCCCTGACGCTGCTGCATGTGCGAATGGTGTTCATCGCCACCCTTTTCGCAACCGTCATTGCAGTGGCACTGGCAATCCTCGTCACCCGCCCGTTCGGTGCCGAATTCCTGCCGCTAGCCCGAACGGTGGTGAATATCGGCCAGACATTTCCGCCGGTCGCGGTGCTGGCACTGGCCGTCCCCGCCATGGGTTTCGGCAACGGGCCGACGCTGGTCGCACTGTTTCTCTACGCGCTTCTACCGATTTTCGAGAACACTATGACGGCGCTGACGACCGTGCCACAGAACATAACCGATGCCGCCAAAGGCAACGGCATGACGCCGCTGCAGATTTTCCGGCAGATCGAGCTGCCGCTCAGCCTGCCGATGATCGTCGGCGGCATCAAGATTTCGACCGTCATCGGCTTCGGCACCGCCACGATCGGCTCGACGGTGGCGGCAAAGACACTCGGTGAAGTCATCATCGCAGGACTGCAGTCGAACAACCTCGCCTTCATCCTGCAGGGTGCACTTCTCGTCGCCGCCCTTGCGATCCTGGTCTTCGACCTTCTGTCGATGGTCGAGCGATCACTGACGAAATGGAAAGCCGCCTAGGCGGCTTTCCGACAGATCTCACTCTTCAGTGGTGCGCGGTTGAACCTGCTGCGGACCGAGGATCTCGCGCTTGCCGACATGGTTCGGGGCACCAACGAGGCCTTCCTTTTCCATCCGCTCCACCAGCGAAGCGGCGCGGTTATAGCCGATCGACAGGCGGCGCTGGATGTAGGAGGTCGAGCACTTCTTGTCGCGCTGAACGATCTTCACGGCGCGCTCGTAAAGATCGTCGCCATTGTCTTCCGCACCCATTGACGTCTGGTCGAAGACGGCTGCGTCCTCGTCCTGTTCGATGTCGTCTTCTTCCTCGTCCTCGGTCACGCTGCCGAGATAAGAGGGCTGACCCTGCGTCTTCAGATGCGCGACGACCTTCTCGACTTCGTAATCGGAGACGAACGGGCCGTGGACACGGGCAATCCGCCCGCCGCCCTTCATGTGCAGCATGTCGCCTTGGCCGAGAAGATGTTCCGCACCCTGTTCACCCAGAATCGTGCGGCTATCGATCTTCGAGGTGACCTGGAAGGAGATACGGGTCGGGAAGTTGGCCTTGATCGTGCCGGTGATGACGTCGACGGAGGGACGCTGGGTCGCCATGATCAGGTGGATACCCGCGGCACGCGCCATCTGCGCCAGACGCTGGATCGCGCCTTCGATTTCCTTGCCGGCGACCATCATCAGGTCGGCCATTTCGTCGACAATAACGACGATATAGGGCAGCGCCGTCAGGTCGAGAGCCTGTTCCTCGAACACCTGCTCGCCGGTCGAGCGGTCGAAGCCGACCGGTACGCTGATCATGATCGTCTCGCCCTTGTTGCGCGCTTCGGCAACACGGGCATTGAAGCCATCGATATTGCGGACGTTGAGGCGCGACATCTTGCGATAGCGCTCTTCCATCTCGCGCACGGCCCATTTCAGCGCCAGAACCGCCTTCTTCGGGTCAGTAACGACCGGCGTCAGCAGATGCGGGATACCGTCGTAAACGGAGAGTTCCAGCATCTTCGGGTCGACCATGATCAACCGGCATTCTTCCGGACGAAGATGGTAAAGCAACGACAGGATCATCGTGTTGATGGCGACCGACTTGCCCGAACCGGTCGTGCCGGCAACGAGAAGATGGGGCATCTTGGCGAGTTCGGCGATCACCGGCTCACCGCCGATCGTCTTGCCGAGGCAGAGCGGCAAGCGGTAGTCGGTGCCGATATAGGAATTGCTCTCGACCAGTTCGCGCAGATAAACGGTCTCGCGCTCGACATTCGGCAATTCGATGCCGATGACGTTGCGGCCGGGGATGACGGCGACACGAGCGGAAAGAGCCGACATCGAACGGGCGATATCGTCCGACAGGTTCATGACGCGCGAGGATTTTACACCCGGAGCCGGGGCAAATTCGTAAAGCGTAACGACCGGACCGGGACGAACGTCGATGATCTCGCCCTTGACGCCGAAGTCTTCGAGAATGCTTTCCAGCAGCCCGGCGCTCTGTTCCAGCGCCTCCTGGCTCATCGTCTGCTCTTCACGCGGTTCGGCGACCTGCAGGAGATCGATATCCGGGAAGGTGTAATCCTCGGCAAATTGCAGCACACGCGGCTTGCGAACGGCAACCGGCGCGGCGGGCTGAATTTCGACCGGTTCCGCCACCAGTACTGGCTGTTCAGAGACCACTTCGATCGGCGTGGCATAAGCGGCGGGCTCTATAAACGGCACAGACTGCGGCTCTGCGGCGAACGGAGAAGGCGCAACCTGTCTGATCGCGATCTGGCGATAAAGATCGATCGCAGACGGCGCTTCCTGAACGGCGGGAACAGTAACCGGCGCGGCCACAACAACGGCCGGAGCAGGCGCATGCACGGGGGCCGGCGGCACGAAACGGGTGACGGTCGGCTTAAGCGCCGCAGGAACCGGTTTGGAAGCAACCTGAGGGGCAGCCAATGCTCGTGACGGAGCTTTCTGCTCGATATTTTCCGAAGCACCAAGGCTCATCATTTCCCAGATCAGATGATCCGGGATCGACGTCACTCGGCGGGTGGGTGCATTTTGCGCAGGCGTGCTCTCCGGCTGCATGGGGGCTGGCATAGGAGCGGCCGCGACAGGCTGACGATAGATCGGCTGCTCGACGACCCGTTGCATGGCTGCCTCGATCGGCTGCGAAACGGGAACAGCAGGCGCGGATGGTGCGAATGCCTGGCCGATGCGGCGCTGAAGATTAGTCACTTGGGAACCTGTATTTGCATGATGTGGAGCCGACTGGCCCGCGGGCATGGAGATGGCGATTGGTTGCCGCGCCTGTGCTGGAGCCGCGCTCTCAGCATGACCGGTCTCCTCGACGGTAACGACGTCCTGCTTGGCAGGGCCGCGGCCGGGCGTGCGGGTAAAGCGCACATTGGGCGCCAGTATGAAAGCGCGCTGCCAGGTCGGAAGCTTTTCCGGATCCAGCTCGACCGCCGGTATCGGCTCCGGCAACGGCAGAGGCTGCTCCGCGTCATTGGCGGCCACGAACTCCTGTTCGTCACTCCAATTTGCGTCTTCGACTGGGGAAATGTCTTTGCGGGAAGGCGGAAAATGCATGTACGCGAAACCATCAAACAACGTGATCACACCGGTCCCTGTTAATAAAAAGAAAACCTTAACCAGGTGTTTCCGAGACCGGTCTTTTCCGCATCATTTTAGAGCGAACGAAGATTGGACCACACCGTAAACCCGCGAGGCGGAGCGGTAGAAACCTCGCAAATACAGGGCTTTCAGCGGCGTTCCGCGTAGTCGCTTCGAACGATTCCATGACGTTGAAGCTTGTCATAAAATGTCTTGCGCGGGATGCCGAGCGCTGTGATCGTCTGTTGAACGTCACCGCCGAACTCGGTCAGCGTTTCGCGAATGAGATCAGCCTCGAAACGCTCCACCCGCTCTGGCAGGCCCGCACCATCTTCGGCCTTGGCCAGTGGCGCCGACAGCGGTACAGACGGTTCAAGACCGAGCACGAATCGCTCAGCGTAATGAGAAAGCTCGCGGACATTACCGGGCCACGGATGATCCCGCAGATGCTCGACCACCTGGCGCGGCAGGTCCGAAACCTCGCGACCGAAACGCTGCCCGGCCTTTCTGGTGAAGTAGTTGAACAGGAGCGGAATGTCTTCGCGCCGTTCCCTGAGTGGTGGGATCGTCAACGTCACCACATTCAGCCGGTAATAAAGATCCTCGCGAAAGACCGCCCTTTGGTCAGGGTGACCGAGATCGACCTTCGAGGCTGCCACGACGCGCAAATCCACCGGGCGCACCTCGTTCGTGCCAAGCGGTGTGACCTCGCGCATTTCAAGGACCCGCAACATCTGCACCTGGGCGGAAAGCGGCATGCTCTCGATCTCGTCGAGAAACAGCGTACCGCCGCTCGAATGCTCGATCCGGCCGACCCGTTTCTTCTGTGCCCCGGTAAATGCCCCTGCTTCATGGCCGAAAAGCTCACTCTCGATCACCTGTTCGGGAAGAGCACCACAATTCAGCGCGACGAAATTGCCGGTCGATCGCCGGCTCCATGAATGGAGCATGCTCGCGACCACTTCCTTGCCGCTGCCCGTTTCTCCCGTTACCAGCACATCGACATCGGTATCGGCGATCTGGCGAAGCATATGACGCAACCGCTCCATGACAGACGTCTGGCCGATCAGCGGCAAACCGTCGTCAGCTTCGGCACCAGCAGCCCGCAGCCGCCGATTTTCCATCACGAGGCTCCGCTTTTCCGCGGCATGCCGGACACATTGGATCAGCCGCTCGGTCGCAAACGGCTTGGCGATGAAGTCATAGACGCCATTTTGGATAGCCTTCACCGCCATTGGTATGTCGCCGTGGCCGGTCATCAGAATGACCGGCAATTCACGATCGAAGCCCGCGATCCGGTCGAAAAGCTGCAATCCGTCCAGCCCCGGCATGCGGATATCCGAGACGACCACGCCGGGAAAGCCGTCGCCGAGTTGCGACAGAGCCTCGATGCCCGTCGAAAACGAGCGGACATCGAAACCGGCAAGGCTCAAAGTCTGGGCGGTCGCCTTCAACAGATCCTTGTCGTCATCGATAAGAAAAACGGGAACGGCTTCGGTCATGTTCAGGCTCTTTTCAGATGAACGGTAAATCGGGTCCCGGTATCACCCGTCTCTACATCAAGCTGACCGCCGTAGTCCGCCACGATGTCCTTGCAGATGACCAGCCCAAGTCCCAGCCCCTTTTCCTTGGAAGAATTGAACGGCTGGAACAGTTCGGCGAGAATGCCGAAAGCGATTCCCGGACCATTATCCGCCACGCCGACGGATACCTTCTCATCCGTCGCCACCGTCGAAACGGTAACCCGCCCCGTCTCGCGTCCCTCCACCGCTTCAAGCGCGTTCTGCAGAAGATTGATGAAGATCTGCTCCAGCCTCAACCGGCTTCCCATCACTTCCAGATCGGCCGCAATCGGTTCGATAGTCAGCATGTCAAGCGACCCCGTGAACCGGCTCTGCAGCAGCAGCACCGCACCGTCAAGCACCTCTGCCAGCAAAACCGGCTCGGCTGCGGTGCGACCGCGCCGCGAAAGAGCCTTCAAATCGTCAGTAATCGCGCCGATCCGCTCCGTGAGAGAGGCGATAAGATCCAGATTTTCCTTCACCGGCTGTATCTGCTGCCGCTCGAGAAAAATCTTGGAATTATCGGCATAAGCCCGAATGGTGGCCACCGGCTGGTTGATTTCATGCGCGACACCGGCGGCAACCTGCCCGAGGATTGCAAGACGGTTAGCCTGCACCAGATCCTGTTGCACCGCCTGTAGCTTTACCTCTGTCGATTTTCGGTTGGAAATTTCCGCCTGCAGATTGTCACGCGTCAGGCTGAGGTCGCGCGTCCGCTCATCGACACGCCGTTCAAGCTCTTCGCGCGCAGCCAATGCACCGATGATCTGTGTCTGCGCCGTCTGCCGGCGACGGATCCAGACCGCCGTCACGGCAAGTAAGACCAGGAGCCCCAGCGCAGCAATCAGCCGGAATTCACGCATATCCGCAGCAACGGCGCCGTCGATCGGCAGGAGATATTGGAAATGCCAGCCGGTCGAGGCAACGGGGACAGAGATCTGCAAATAGCGGATCTGCCCGCCTCCCGGCAGAAGAACCCGTATGATGTCCGCATCCGGCGCCAGGGTTTCCAGCCGCGTCATCGGTAGGGGGAGAAGCGGTGCATCCCCGAACTGCAGGCTTTCGCGAATGGACGAGAGGCTCGATTGCGGAAGTGGCTCCGTCGTCATGAAACGCCAGGAGGGTATGGTCGTAATCAGCACGACATGATTGTTATCGGTGACGAAAGACGGTCGCTGCGTATCGCCCCAATCGGCCTCCAGCTGATCGAATTCCATCTTGGCGACGACGACGCCCAACGGCTTTTCTGGCGAACCTACCCTGTATGAAATGTAGAGACCCGGCCGGTTGCTGACGGAACCGAGCGCAAAATGTTCCGCTCCCCCCTGCTGCATGCCGCGGGAGAAATAGCTGCGGAATGTATAGTCGTTGCCGACAAAACTCTTTTCCTCGCGCCAGTTGCTGGCCGAAACCGCGATACCGTCCGCTGCGACGACATAGATCACCGCCGCCTTGGTGGGCGCGATCAGCTCTTCAAGCTTGCGGCTGAGGGCAATCCTGGCAGCAGGATCGTTGGAAGACAGCGTGTCGACCACATCGCGGTCCTGCGCCAAGAGCAGGGGCAGCGCGCGCGGCCGCTCGAGCACGGCCTGCAACAGCGCCACTTTCAGACTCGCCTCCGTCCGGCCCTGCAAAGACAGTCCCGCAAGTGCCGTCGCACGTCCATAAACACCCGCGACGTAAAAAACTGCGGCACAGGCGACGAGTGCCACCAGGCAGAAAACAATCCAGGTGCGGCGCATTGCCGGCAGGCGCTCGGCTGTTTTACGTGTCGACATAGAGATAATTGAGCACAAATCCGCACATCACGCAAAGGTACCCGTGCGGAAATCCGCTCAAATATCGACATGCAAATGACTAAACACAATTTAATCGATTGCAATCAGGGCGTTATGCCGCAGGTGACAAACTGGCACACCTCTTGCTGCCTTCATTCCGACATCAATGCGCCCGGGAAGAGCCAGCTGGTTGGTTGTGGTGCGATGGAGGACAAAATGATTGCAATACCCGATTCCACGCAGCCGCGTGCCCCGCTGCCGCTGTACCGCCAGCTTTATGTTCAGGTACTGACCGCTATCGTCATCGGCATGCTGATCGGCCATTTCTGGCCTGATTTCGGCGCCAGCCTGAAGCCGCTCGGCGACGCGTTCATCAAGCTCGTCAAGATGATCATCGCACCGGTGATCTTCCTGACTGTCGCCACCGGTATTGCCGGCATGTCGGATCTCAAGAAGGTTGGACGCGTTGCCGGCAAGGCGATGCTCTACTTCCTGACCTTCTCGACGCTGGCCCTGATCGTCGGCCTCATTGTCGGCAACCTGCTGCAGCCGGGTGCCGGCATGAACATCGATCCGGCAACGCTCGACGGCAAGGCAGTCGCCGCCTACGCCACCAAGGCGCATGAGACGACGATCACCGGCTTCCTGATGAACATCATCCCGGACACGATCGTCGGCGCCTTCTCGCAGGGTGATATCCTGCAGGTCCTGTTCTTCTCCGTCCTGTTCGGCATCGCGCTCGGCATGGTCGGCGAAAAGGGCAAGCCGGTCTACGACTTCCTGACTGCGCTCACCGCCCCGATGTTCCGCCTCGTCGCGATCCTGATGAAGGCCGCCCCGATCGGTGCTTTCGGCGCCATGGCCTTCACCATCGGCAAATACGGCATCGGTTCGGTTGCCAACCTCGCCTTCCTCATCCTGTCGTTCTACATCACCGCGATCCTGTTCGTTGTCATGATCCTCGGCGCGGTGGCGAAATACAACGGCTTCTCGATCTTCGCCCTGCTGCGTTACATCAAGGAAGAACTGCTTCTCGTGCTCGGCACCTCCTCCTCGGAAGCTGCCCTGCCGAACCTGATGCAGAAGATGGAACGTGCCGGCTGCAAGCGCTCGGTTGTGGGACTGGTCATCCCGACCGGTTATTCCTTCAACCTCGACGGCACCAACATCTACATGACGATGGCGGCGCTGTTCATTGCCCAGGCTACCGGCATCGACCTTTCGCTCGGCGATCAGATCCTGCTTCTGCTCGTAGCAATGCTCTCTTCCAAGGGTGCTGCAGGCATTACCGGCGCAGGCTTTATTACGCTTGCTGCAACGCTCTCGGTCGTCCCGTCCGTTCCGGTCGCAGGCATGGCGCTTATCCTCGGCATCGACCGCTTCATGTCGGAATGCCGCGCGCTGACCAACCTCGTCGGCAATGCGGTTGCCACCATCGTCGTTGCACGCTGGGAAGGCGAACTCGACAAGGACATGCTGGACGCCGCCCTCGCCAAGGGCTCCAACGTCACCGTGCCGGGCAACCTGCAGCCCGCCGAATAAGCCTCCCAAGGCTTGGATGGGGTGAGATCCCCCACCCCAATCTGCCGCCTCCGGGCGGCAGATCTGTTTTTACCACCGGCTGTCAGCCAAGACTTTTGCCGAACCGCGCAAAACTGTCGGCCAGCACCGTCGTTCCGGCACCCGGCTTTTCAGGTCGCTTGTAGACCCCATCCACGACATCCGCCGGTTCTTCGAAGTGATCCTTGATCCAGGGGATATATTCGAGAATGGTCGATGCCGGATGCCAGTAGCTCAGATGCACATGCACCTGGCTCATCTCACCCGCATGCGGCACGACAGGCAGCCGGTTTGCCAGCGCCAGATCGGCCACCTGGATATATTCGGTAATCCCGCCAAGCCGCGTCACGTCGGGCTGCACATAGGCGACCGCTCCGGCATTGATGAAGCTGCGAAATGCATCGACGGTATAAAGCTGCTCGCCGAGCGCCACCGGAATGGTCGAGGACCGCGCCAGCAGACGATGGCTCTCCACGTCGTCATACCACATCGGCTCCTCGAACCAGTAGATATCGAGATCGCGCGCCCGTTCGCAAAAGCGCAGGCAGGTCGGCAGATCCCATTTGCCGTTGCCGTCGATGGCGATGCGGATATCCGGTCCCAGGCGCTTGCGCACGGCCGCAAGCCTGCGGACATCGGCATTCGGATCGTCGTGACCAACTTTCAGCTTGATCCGGGTAAATCCATCCTCTTCGACGGCACGCGCAGAACCCGACAGAAGATCGTCCAGCGAGAAGGACAGCCAGCCGATATCGGTATTATAGGCCTCCAGCCTGTCAGTCCTTGCACCGCCCAGATAAGCCCAGAGCGGCAGGCCAGCCTTCTTCGCCTTCAGGTCCCAGATCGCCACATCGACGGCAGCAAGCGCCAGATGCGTGATCCCCGCCCGGCCGACCCATTGCAGCGACGGATAACGCGCAAGCTTGGTCCAGAGCCGCTGATGGTCATTGGCATCCTCACCGATCAGAAGCGGCGCATAGCAGTCGCGAATGCAGGCCGTGATCAGCCGGTCGGATGCCAGATGCGCATGGGTGCCGGTAAAACCGTAGCCGGTCAGCCCATCCGTCGTGGTGATCGCCACCCCGACCACGCCCCAATGGGTGATGCTGTGGGTCGAATCCGAAATCGACGCCGATGTCAGCGGCAGATGAAGGATGAATGGTTCCAGGGACTTGATCTTCAATGTCGGCTCCTCCCGATGATCATGATCACAAACTGAATTCGACGTCTCGCAGGCGCTCCAGATAGGCCACATTCGGCAATGACAGGCCGCGCGCGGCATTGGCGATGCGCAGCATGGCGCGCTCCCGCGAGATTTTCAGATGATTGGCAAGCGCCGCACCGGCATCCGCAACCCGCCCCGCCATCAGCCGCTCGAAAACCTCGACATGTTCCAGCAGGAACGGCTCGTCGGTGATCGGCGGCGTCTTCGGCTGATAAAGCCGGTGATGCGCGACCAGAATGGCTTGCGGCAGGCTGATTGCCTGCATCAGCGGGGCATTGTCGCAATAACCGAGCAACTGGCCGTGAAGCTGCAGCTCGACCGCGTCCAGTATTGCCCCATCCACCGCATCTCCCGCGTCGATCGCTTGCCGCAGATCGGTGAACAAGGCCGGCAGCAAATCATCCGGCAAATTCGCAAAGGCCTGCTCCAGAGCCAGCGGTTCGAGCGTCCATCGCAATTCGTAGAGCTGGTTCACATGCCTTGCGGTCAATGCCGGCGCATGCCAGCGGCCGGCATCATCCTTGCTGACGATGCCGCGCTGCTGCAATCTCGCCACCACTTCGCGGGCAACCGTGCGGCTCACGCCGAAGGATTTCGCCAGTGCGACCTCGTTGATGCGCCAGTTGGCGATCGACGTGCGTGAAACGATCTCCAGCTCCACCTGCCGGTAGATCAGCTCCCAGCTCGCCAGAAAATGAAGCTGCATGTCGTCAGGGCCGGCAGAACTGGCTAGCTCGATGGGATCCCCGCCGGCAGATTCGGCCCCCGCAACGACCTGATAACCCCGTCCCTCGGATTTGCGCACAAGCCCGAGCGCCTCCAGCTCCGCCAGAGCCTGTCGTGCCGGTGCTCGGCTGATGCCGAAGCGTTTTGCAATCGCGGTCTCGTTCAGCCTTGCGGCGTCATGCCACCCGCCGGAGCGGATTTCCGACGCGACCACCGCAAGCGCTCGCTGGTAAAGTTTGGGCGAACGCCCCGATACGGCATCATCCGGCCCCTCCGTCATTTCACCGTCCCCTGATGCCGCCCTGGCGAAAATCGCAACCGATCGTCTTTCATTCATTTACATTCGCAAGCAAGAATGTCTAGTGTACACAAAAGACAATAATTTCGAGGAAATGCCATGGATGCTGTTCATCAGACAGTCTCGCTTTCGGATCTCGACCGCTTTTGCCGTCAGGTCCTGACCGCTTGCGGTGCCAACGATGCGACGGCTGACGCGACGACGCGGGCCCTCATGCACGCCACGCGCTGCGGCGTGGACAGCCACGGCGTCCGCCTCCTTGCCCATTACATCAAGGCTCTCGAAGGCGGTCGCCTGAACAAGAACCCTGACATCCGCAAAGTCGCCGGTTTCGGTGCGGTGGAAACGCTGGACGGCGACCACGCCCAAGGCGCGGTCCCGGCCTATGCCGCGATGGCGCGGGCGATCGATCTCGCCGGCAAATTCGGCATCGGCGCCGTAGGCGTCCGCAACAACTCGCATTTCGGCGCGGCCGGCGCCTATTCGGTCGAGGCCGCCAGACATGGGATGATCGGCCTGTCCTTCTGCAATTCCGACAGTTTCGTTCGCCTGCACGATGGTGCTTCGCGCTTCCACGGCACCAACCCGATTTCGATGGCCGTCCCGATTGCCGGCGAAGATCCCTGGTTCCTCGACATGGCGACCAGCGCCGTCCCCTTCAATCGTGTCCTGCTCTACCGCAGCACCGAGACAAGGCTGCCCGAGGGCGTCGCGTCTGACGAAGCCGGCATCAACACGACGGACCCGCATCTGACCGAAATGCTCGCCCCACTGGGTGGCGCCTTCGGCTTCAAGGGTGCCGGCCTTGCCGGTATCGCGGAAATCTTCAGTGCCGTGCTCACCGGCATGCGGCTCAGCTTCGACATCCCCTCGATGATGGGCGAAGATATCAAGACCCCGCGCCTGCTTGGCGCTTTCGTCATGGCAATTCAGCCCGAAGCCTTCGTCGACAGGGCAACGTTTGAAGCCGGCATGAAACGCTATGTCGAGACATTGCGGACATCGCCTGCCCGCGCAGACGCATCGGTCATGGCGCCGGGTGATCGCGAATGGAAAGTCGCGCGCCACCGCGACGCACAGGGTGTCGAACTGGATCCCGTGACGCACGAGGCATTTCTCGAACTGTCGCGCACCTACAGCGTGCCGATGCCGGCGTGAACAAGTTTCTGTAAGGAGGCTACTTGACGAATGATAATTGGTAAGACAATCTGACCACATGACGCGGGAGGAGAGACGCGTCAGGAGGTTTTCATGTTTGTCGCACTTGAACCACGCCGGCTTTATCGCCAGGCCGCGGAACAGCTTCGTATACTCATCCAGTCGGGAGAGATCGCCGTCGGGGAGCGGCTGCCTGCCGAACGCGAGCTGGCCGAGCGGCTCGGCGTATCCCGTCCGACCGTGCGAGAAGCCCTGATCGTTCTCGAAGTCGAGGGTCTGGTGCAGATCCGCATGGGGTCAGGCGTATATGTCAGCCCCAAGGCTGCAGGAGCGCCGAAGGTTCTCGCCGCGGACGACAGCGAAGCCCCGTTCGAAATCTTGCAGGCCCGTTGCATCATCGAAAGCGCTATTGCGGAAGAGGCCGCACGTTGCGTCGACGAGGCAGGCATTCGAAGCCTCGACGTCATTCTGGAAGAGATGGAAGGCGTACTGGAAAATTCCGAGCGGGCGTTGGCGCTGGACCGCGCCTTTCATACGGCAATCGCCGACATCATCGGCAATTCGTCGCTCAATGTCTTTATCGGCCTGATCTACGACAAGCGCGCCTCGCCTTTCTTCGAAAAGCTGGCAAGCTATTTCGAAGGCCCCCACACATGGCGGGCAGCACTGGATGAACACAGGATCATACGCGACGCGCTGGCGGCAGGAGACCCGGCAGCGGCACGCGAAGCGATGCGCATGCATTTGACGCTGTCGCAAAAGAGATTCTCGGAAAGCTTCGGAGAGGAGCCAATGAGAGAGGAGTGACCGAGACCGCGAGGAGGCGGCCGGTTGGGGAGTAATCTGAACACAATTCGGGAGGACAGAATGAGTTCAAGATTGAAGATGCTGCTCGGTGCAGCGGCAGTCATCGTGGCGTCGGCAATGTCGGCACACGCGGTGGAAACGCTGAAATGGGCGCATGTCTACGAGACATCCGAACCCTTCCACACGGAATCGGTATGGGCCGCCGGAGAAATCGCCAAGCGCACAAACGGACGTTACAAGATCGACGTCTATCCGGCTTCACAGCTCGGCAAGGAAGCCGACATCAACCAGGGCCTCAAGCTCGGCACGGTCGACATGATCATCTCGGGTTCGAGCTTCGCCGCCCGCGATTTCAAGCCGATCGGCGTCACCTATTTCCCTTATATCTTCCGCGATCCTAGCCATCTGATCACCTATACGAAGAGCGACGTCTTCAAGCGCCTTGCCAAGGGGTATGAGGACAAGACCGGCAACGTCATCACCGCCGTCAGCTATTACGGCACTCGCCACACGACCTCGAACACAGCAATCACCAAATGCTCCGACCTGAAGGGCGTGAAGATGCGCGTTCCGGACGTGCCGGCCTATCTCGCAATGCCGCGCGCCTGCGGTGCCAACACCACGCCGATCGCATTCGCCGAAGTCTATCTCGCGCTGCAGAACGGCACGGTGGACGCACAGGAAAACCCGCTGACGACGATCGAAGCGAAAAAATTCTTCGAAGTTCAGAAGAACATCGTTCTCTCCGGCCATATCGTCGACCACCTCAACACAGTCATCTCCAAAAGCCGCTGGGCGAGCCTCTCTGACGAAGACAAGCAGATTTTCCGCGACGTCATGCAGGAAGCTGCCGCCAAGACCACGAAGATTATCGAGGAGCGTGAAAAGGCTCTGGTCGACGACTTCAAGAAACGCGGCCTGAACGTCGTCGAGGTCGACAAGGCCGACTTCGAGAAGAACGTGCTCGAAAAGGTCAAGTTCGAGGACTTCGGCTACGAGAAGTCCGATTGGGAAGCGATCCGCGCCATTAAATGATCCCGTTCGGCGCGGTCGAAAGACGACCGCGCCGGCTTCTCTTGAATGGGACAAACTCATGTCGACAGCACAGGAAATTCACACTCAGGTCACTCCTGAGGAGATAGCGCATACCTTTGACGAGGCCCCCGCCGAAGTCGATCTCAAGGTCTACGCCTTCGAAGACTGGATCACGCTCGGCCTGTTTTGGCTGATGACGGGCTGCGTCTTCCTGCAATTCTTTACTCGCTACGTCCTGAACGACAGCTATGCCTGGACCGAGGAAATCGCCGTCAACTGCCTGATCGGCGTGGTGTTTCTGGGCTCCGTCATGTGTGTGCGGATGGCGCGCCACATCCAGGTGGACGTGCTCTACCACTATCTGCCCGCCCGTGTGACACGCGTCATGGCGACGATTGTCGACATCATCCGCATCGGCTTCTTCGCCTACGGCTCCTGGCTGATGTGGCGTTACATGGAAGTCGTTGCCGGCGAGGAAATGGTCACCGTCGACCTTCCGCGCGACATCATCTTCTATTCCGTGCTCGCGGCATTCGTTCTGATGCTGTTCCGTTCCATTCAGGTCTTCATCGCCAATATGCGCCGTGGTTATTCGGTGCTCGAGCGACCCGAAGCCTTCCAGAGCGAGGGCTGAGATATGCTGCTTCTCATCGGTTCTTTTCTGGCGCTGATGCTTCTCGGCGTGCCGGTTGCCATCTCGATGGCCGTGTCGTCGGTGTCCTACATCATCTTCTACGACGTCGCGCCGGATATCATCGCCGCCCAGCGCCTTATCGCCGGCGTCGAGAGTTTTCCGCTTCTCGCCGTTCCCTTCTTCATCCTTGCCGGTAACCTGATGAATGTCGCCGGAGTCACCGGCCGCATCTATTCCTTTGCCGTCGCGCTCGTCGGCTGGATGAAGGGCGGTCTGGCGCAGGTCAACATCATCGGCTCGGTGGTGTTTTCCGGCATGTCCGGCACGGCGCTTGCCGATGCTGCCGGTATCGGCACAATCGAAATCAAGGCGATGAAGGACCACGGTTATCCGGTCGAAGCCGCGGTCGGTGTCACCGCCGCGTCGGCAACGCTTGGGCCCATCTTCCCGCCGTCGCTCCCCTTCGTCATTTACGGCATGATGGCAAACGTTTCGATCGGCGCGCTGTTCATGGCCGGCATCGTGCCCGGCGTCGTCATGACGGTGCTGATGATGGTCACGGTCGCCGTCTTCGCCTTCATCAAACGCTGGGGTTCGGATACGCCGTTTAACATCCGCAACCTGTTCGGCGCCTCGCTGGAAGTCGTTGTCGTCATGATGGTGCCGCTCGGCATCTATCTCCTGACCCTGATGGGCCTCTCGCTGAACTTTGCGGTCGGCATCGCCCTCATCGTCCTCATCGCCGCCGACTGGTATTTCGACTTCTCGGCCGTGATGGCACTGATGACCCCGGTTATCCTGATCGGCGGCATGACGATGGGCTGGTTCACGCCAACGGAAGCGGCGGTTGCGGCCGTCCTCTGGTCGTTGTTCCTCGGCCTCGTGCGCTATCGCACGATGACCTTCAAGAGCCTCGCCAAGGCAACCATGGACACGGTCGAAACCACGGCCTCGGTTCTGTTCATCGTTGCTGCAGCCTCGGTCTTTGCTTGGTTGCTCACCGTCAGCCAGACCGCCCAGCTGCTCTCGACGGCCATCACCGGCCTTACCGACAGCAAGTGGGTGTTCCTCATCCTGGTCAACCTCCTGATGCTGTTCGTCGGATGCTTCCTTGATACGATCGCGGCCATCACGATCCTCGTGCCGATCCTGCTGCCGCTGGTTCTGCAGTTCGACATCGACCCGGTGCATTTCGGCCTGATCATGACGCTGAACCTGATGATCGGGCTGCTTCATCCACCGCTCGGGATGGTGCTCTTCGTTCTCTCTCGCGTCGCCAAACTTTCGGTCGAACGCACGACGATCGCGATCCTGCCCTGGCTGGTGCCGCTTTTCATCGCGCTGATCATCATCACCTTCGTCCCGGCCGTCACGCTCTGGCTGCCGACCGAGATGGGCCTGATCCGCTGACGATAATCCGCCTGCGCCGCCAGACGGCGCGGGCCCCCTTTCCAATCGAAGGCATGAGACATGTTGACGAAGATCGTTCGTCTTTACGGCAAGCAGGACTTGCACGTCGAAACCCAGGAATGCCCCGAACCCGGCCCCGGCGAAGTCCGCCTAAAAATGGCCCGGGGCGGCATTTGCGGCTCCGATCTCCACTATTTCCAGGATGGCGGTTTCGGCCCGGTCAGAGTGCGCGAACCGATCATTTCCGGACATGAAGCCTCGGGTCATATCGAGGCGGTTGGCCCCGGCGTCACGGGACTTACGTCCGGCATGCTCGTCGCCGTCAACCCGTCCCAGCCCTGCGGCCATTGCCACTATTGCGACATCGGCCAGCCGATCCATTGCCTCGAGATGAAATTCATGGGCTCGGCCATGCGTCTTCCCCATGAGCAGGGGATGTTTCGCGAACAGCTGATCGTCCCGGCGATCCAGTGTTTTCCGGTAGAAGGCGAAGCGTCAGCCGCCGAGGCCGCCTGCGCCGAGCCACTTGCCGTCTGCCTCCATGCGATTGCTCAGGCCGGCGATCTTACCGGCAAAAACGTGCTCGTCACCGGTGCAGGGCCGATCGGCCTGCTGGTCGTCGCGGCCGCCCGCCACGCCGGTGCAGGCAGGATCACCGTCACCGATCTCGCCGATGCAGCACTCTCCCGCGGCCCCGCGATGGGCGCTGACGAAACGATCAATGTCTCCGGACCCGATGCGCTTGCGCCTCACCAAAAGGACAAGGGCACGTTCGATGTGGTCTTCGAATGCTCGGCCGCCGGCCCTGCCCTCGTCTCGGCTTTCCAGAGCGTCAAGCCGCGCGGCACGATCGTGCAGGTCGGCGTCACCGGCGAATTGTCGGTTCCGGTCAACATGCTGGTCGGCAAGGAAATCACCTGGCGCGGCTCGCAGCGTTTCCACGAGGAATTCGCCCGCGCCGTCAAACTGATCGGCGCGAGAGACATCGATGTCCGCCCGATCCTCTCCCACACATTCCCGATCGACGAGGCGCTCGACGCCTTCCTGCAGGCCGGTGACCGCACCGCCGCCTGCAAGGTCCAGATCGCCCTCAGCTGAAAGGAAAAACAGATGCGACACACATGGCGATGGTTCGGACTGGTCGACAAGGTCACGGTCAGGGATGCGGCCCAGGCAGGCGCCGAGGGCATTGTCAGCGCTCTTCATCACATCCCGACCGGTGCTGTGTGGCCCGTCGATGAAATCGAGAAACGCCATCAGGCAATCCGCGATGGTGGCCTTTTCTGGGATGTGGTTGAAAGCGTTCCCGTCTCCGAAGAGATCAAGACCCAGACCGGCGACTGGCGCGAGCATGTGAAGAACTGGCAGGAAACGCTCCACCGCCTCTCCGCCTCCGGCATAAAAACCGTCTGCTATAATTTCATGCCGGTGCTCGACTGGACCCGCACCGACCTGCGCTGGGAAACCAGACATGGCGCAAAGGCGATGCGCTTCGATCTCACCGATTTTATCGCCTTCGACATCCACATCCTGAAACGCCCCGGTGCAGCACAGGACTATCCTGAACGGCTGCAGGAAGAAGCGGCCAGACGCTTCGCCTCACTCGATGACGCACGCATCACCGCGCTCGGCAAGAATATCGGCGCCGGCCTGCCCGGTTCGGCCGATGGCTACACGCTCGACCAGCTGCTCGAAAAACTGCGTACCTATCAAGGCATCGACGCGAAAAAACTGCAGTTGAATCTCATCGACTTCCTCTCGGAAGTCACCCCGGTGGCCGAACGGGTAGGCATCAACATCTGCGCCCATCCGGATGATCCGCCATGGCCGCTGCTCGGCCTGCCGCGTATTCTTTCAACCGGCGACGACTACGCTCACATGCTCCGTCAGGTGGACAGCCGCGCCAATGGCGTAACGCTCTGCTCCGGTTCGCTCGGCGCACGGGCGGATAACGATCTGGCACAAATTGCCACCCGCTTTGCCGACCGCATCCACTTCGTCCACCTGCGCAACGTCACCCGCGACGAGGACACCCTGCCCTGCTCCTTCTTCGAAGACGAGCATCTGGAAGGTGGCACCGACATGGTTGCCGTCATCGCCGCACTTCTGACCGAAGAGAAACGCCGCAAGGCGGAGGGCCGTGAAGACCATCAGATCCCGATGCGTCCCGACCACGGCCAGGAAATTCTCGACGATCTGTCCCGCGGCGCTCAACCCGGTTATCCGGCCATCGGCCGCCTGAAAGGGCTGGCGGAACTGCGCGGCATCGAGCGCGCCTTGAGCCACAGCCAGTTCGGACTTGGCCGATGACAAGAACACTTTCCGCGGAAACGCAGCTCCCCTCAAACGTCGCCCAGCCCGGATACGACCGTTCCGAGCTGCGCCCCGGCATCCTGCATTTCGGCCTCGGCGCTTTCCACCGCGCCCATCAGGGCGTCTATACACAGCGCGCATTGCAGAGCGAGTTCGGCCCGTGGGGCATCGTCGCGGTCAACCTGCGCTCGCCCGAGCCGGTCGAAGCATTGGCTGCGCAGGACGGCCTCTATTCGATCACCGTGCGCGATAGCGAAGGTGACACGAGCGAAGTCGTCGGCGCAACCGTCGACTGGCTCTGCGCTGCAACCGACCGGGAGCGTGTGCTCACCTATCTGGCCAGCCCCTTCATCCATGTCGTCACGCTGACCGTCTCGGAAAAAGCCTATGGCCTGCATCCCACGACCGGCGGCCTCGACGAGGCTCATCCCGCGGTCGCCAACGATCTCGCCAATCCCGAAGCCCCGGTCGGCGCAATCGGCTATCTCGTCGCCGGTCTCGCTTCCCGCCGCGAAAAGGCCATGCGCCCCTTCACCATTCTCTGCTGCGACAACTTGCCCTCCAACGGCAAGGTTGTCCGTCGTCTGGTTCTGGACATGGCCACACGCCGCGACCCGGAACTGGCAAAATGGATCGAGCAGGAGGTCACGTTCCCTTCCTCCATGGTCGACCGCATCGTGCCCGCCGCGACCGACGACACCCGCAACCGTGCCAAAAGCCTGCTCGGTGTCCACGATGCGCTTGCCCTCGATACCGAGCCCTTCATGCAATGGGTGATCGAGGACGAATTCGTCTCGGGCCGCCCCGCCTGGGAAGCCGGCGGCGCATTGTTCGTCGAAAATGTCGAGCCATACGAGAAGATGAAGCTCCGACTGCTCAACGGTTCCCACACGATGATCGCCCATCTCGGCCTTTTGAAAGGGCTGGAATGCGTGCGCGACGTCATGGCCGTGCCGGAATTCGTGGCGATGACGCGAGACCATATGCGCGCCGCAGCGGCCACGCTCGACCCGGTCCCCGGCATTGATCTCGACCATTACATGGACCAGCTGCTCGACCGGTTCAGCAATCGCGCGATCGCCCATCGAAACATCCAGATCGCCATGGATTCCAGCCAGAAACTGCCGCAGCGCATCTTTTCGCCGGCCAAGGACGCACTGGCCGCTGGGTCGGATGGCAAAAGCTTCGCCCGCGTCGTCGGCCTCTGGATCGCCGCCCTCATCCGCTTCAAAGACTGCAACGATCCCCGCCGCGACGAGCTTCTAGCGGCGGCGCAAACGGCTAATCCGCAGGATTACACCGCAAGCTTCGTCGCCATCGACGGCCTCATTCCGCCTTCGCTCGCACAGTCGCGCGCCTGGCGCGATCTCGTCAACGCAGAGGTCGCGAAATGGCGCTGACCAAGAATTTCAAGACACCCAAAAACCACCCCAGGAGTTCATCATGAAGGCGCTCGTCTGTATCGAGCCTGGCCGACTTGCGCTGGAGGACCGTCCCGAACCGGCACGCGGCGAAGGCGAGGTCAAAGTCCGCATCCGCCATATCGGCATATGCGGCACCGATTTTCACATCTTTGCGGGAAAACATCCGTTTCTCGAATATCCGCGCGTCATGGGCCACGAGCTTTCCGGAACGGTGGAGGAAGCCCCGGCGAGCAGCAGCCTGAAAAAAGGCGAACCCGTCTACATCGTCCCCTATCTCTCCTGCGGCACCTGCCAAGCCTGCCGCCGCGGCATCAGCAATGCCTGCCGCAACATTTCCGTCCTAGGCGTCCATAGTGATGGCGGCATGGCCGAATATCTCTGCGTTCCCGAGGAGAACGTAATCCCGACAGGCAATATTCCGCTCGAAGATGCCGCGATGATCGAGTTTCTCGCCATCGGCGCCCATGGAGTCAAGCGTGGCGCGATCTCGGCGCAGGACCGCGTGCTCGTCACCGGCTCCGGCCCGATCGGCATGTCGGCGATCATTTTTGCCAAAGCCCGCGGCGCCCATGTCACCGTCATGGATACGCGCGAGGACCGGCTCACTTTTGCCGTCGAAAAACTCGGCGCAGACGCGACGATCTTTGCCGATGCAGACGCGGAACAGGTCGCCGAGCGGCAGACCGGCGGCGAATGGTACGATGTCGTCATCGACGCCACTGGCAATGCCATTCCCATGCAGCGCGGTTTTCATTTCCTCGCCCATGGCGCACGGTACGTGCTGCTCTCCGTCGTCCGCCAGGACATCACCTTCTCCGACCCGGAATTCCACAAGCGCGAGGCAACGCTGATCGCCAGCCGCAACGCCCAGCCGGATGATTTTGCCGAAGTCGTGCGCCAGATCGAGGCCGGCAAGGTTCCGACCCGCGCGCTTAACACCCATCGTGCACCGCTTTCCGATGCAGTCGCGCTGTTTTCCGAATGGTCGAAACCGAAGGCCGGCGTGATCAAGGCCATTCTGGAGGTTTGATATGTCTGTGGAGGCAGGCCCGCCGGATGCTTTGTGCCAGGGCGAGTTACCCGCCTTCTTCGAAGGTTATCGTCCCGCCGCCGCGGTCTGCCCCTCACCCTAACCCTCTCCCCGCAGGCGGGGAGAGGGTTAGGGTGAGGGGCAGCGGCAAACTCCGCGCCCGCCAATCTCACGCCGCCTTGGGCCGTCCGAACTGATAAGCTTCGATCGACTGCGGCTTCATCTCGATCGAAAAGCCCGGCCGCGATGGCGGCATATAGGCGGCGTCCTTGATCACGCAAGGGTCGACGAAATGTTCGTGCAGATGGTCGACATATTCGATCACCCTGCCTTCCTTCGTACCGGAGACGGCGATGTAGTCGATCATCGAGAGATGCTGCACATATTCGCACAAGCCGACACCACCGGCATGCGGCCAGACAGCCTTGCCGAATTTCGCGGCGATCAAGAGCACCGCCAGCACCTCGTTCAACCCGCCCATTCGGCAGGCATCGATCTGCACGATGTCGATCGCGCCCTCGGCGATGAACTGCTTGAACATGATGCGGTTCTGGCACATTTCGCCGGTCGCTACCTTCACCGGCGCAATCGCCTCGCGGATCTTTTTGTGCCCCGCGACATCGTCCGGGCTGGTCGGCTCCTCAATGAAGAAAGGCTTCGCGAAGGCCAGCGCCTTCACCCAGTCGATCGCCTGGTCGACATCCCAGACCTGGTTGGCATCGATCATCATGTAACGATCCGGCCCGATCACTTCGCGGCAAATGGTGAGCCGGCGGATATCGTCTTCGAGATCACGCCCGACCTTCATCTTCACGTGACTGAACCCGGCATCGACGGCTTCTTGCGCCAGCCGGCGCAGCTTGTCGTCCGGATAGCCCAGCCATCCGGCCGAGGTCGTGTAGCAGGCATAACCTTCACGCTCGAGGATGGCGATCCGCTCCGCCTTGCCGGCTTCGGCCTTGCGCAGGATGTCGATCGCCTCGTCGCGGGTCAGCGCGTCGGTCAGATACCGGTAATCGACGATATCGGCGATCTCTTCCGGCGACATGGTGGCAACGAATTTCCACACCGGCATGCCCGCCTCCTTGGCGAGCGCATCCCAGAGCGCGTTGACCACGGCACCGGTCGCCAGATGCATCGCGCCCTTGTCCGGTCCGATCCAGCGCAACTGGCTGTCGCCCGTCAGGTGCCGCCAGAATTTGCCGGGGCTAGCGCGCATTTCGGCTAAGTCCTTGCCGATCACCAGATGGCGCATAGCCTCGATCGCCATGCAGACGATGTCGTTGCCGCGGCCAATGGTAAAGGTCAGGCCGTGGCCCTCGATCCCGTCGCGATCGGTTTCGAGGATGACATAGGCCGCCGAATAATCCGGATCGGGGTTCATCGCATCCGACCCGTCAAGGCTTGCCGAAGTCGGGAAGCGCAGATCGAAAACACGAAGATTGGTGATGCGGGTCATTGCGGCCTCCTCTGCCGGCTTATTCGGTCTAAAAATCGGCGCGCCAGCCTCCAAACCGGCGCGCCGATCGATCGTCTTAGATATCGGCGACGAAGGTCTGCTTCTGGCTGCCGAGGCCTTCGATGCCGAGTTCGACGACATCACCGGCCTTGAGGAAGCGCGGCGGCTTCATGCCAAGGCCGACGCCCGGAGGCGTGCCGGTGGAGATGACATCGCCCGGATGCAGCGACATGAACTGGCTGAGATACGAGACAAGGAACTTGACGCCGTAGACCATGGTCTTCGACGAGCCATCCTGCATCTTCTCGCCGTTCACCGTCAGCCACATGCCGAGGTTCTGCGGATCAGGAATCTCGTCCTTGGTCACCAGCCAGGGGCCGAGCGGTCCGAACGTGTCGCAGGATTTGCCCTTGGTCCACTGGCCGGAACGCTCGGCCTGGAAGGCACGTTCGGAAACGTCATTGGTCAGGCAATAGCCGGCGACGTAATCCAGCGCATCGTCCTCCGAAACATATTTCGCCGTCTTGCCGATGACGACGCCGAGCTCGACTTCCCAGTCGGTCTTTTCGGAACCGCGCGGAATGACGACGTCATCGTTCGGGCCGACGATGGCCGAAGACGCCTTCATGAAGATGATCGGCTCCGGCGGCACGGTCGCACCTGTCTCGGCGGCGTGGTCGGAATAGTTGAGGCCGATGCAGATGAACTTGCCGGTACCGGCAACGCAGGGGCCAAGACGCGGCGAACCTTCGACCAGCGGCAGGCTTTTCGCATCGAGGGCGCCGAGTTTCGCCAGCGCATCCGGGGAGAGCGCTGCACCAGAAAGATCGGAGACATGTGCGGAAAGATCACGGATCTTGCCGTCGGCATCGACGATCGCAGGCTTTTCAGCGCCGGGCGCGCCATAACGCAGGAATTTCATCGGAATAGTCCTTTCAATTCAAACTTCGCTTTTCAAAAATGGCTCAGATCGACCAGCCACCGTCGATGCCGACGGCCTGACCGGTCGTGTAGGTAGCGCCGGCGAGATAGACCGCCAGTTCCGCAATTTCTTCAGGGCTGCCGAGGCGCCCCATCGGCTGGCGGGCGATAAAGGCCGCACGCGCCTCCTCATAATTGCCCTGGGCACGCATGCGCTGTTCCAAGGACGGGCTTTCCACCGTACCGGGGCAGATAGCGTTGCAGCGAATGCCGCGTGTCACGTAGTCGGCTGCAATCGCCTTGGTCAGCCCGATCACGGCAGCCTTGGTTGTGCCATAGGCGCAGCGGTTCGGCACGCCCTTGGAGCTCGATGCGATCGAGGCCATGTTGATGATCGTGCCGTCGCCACGCTCCAGCATGCCCGGCAAAACGGCCTTGATCGTGCGCACCATGGCCCGGACATTGAGATCGAAGGCGAAATCGAGATCCTTGTCGGACATCTCCAGCACCGAGCCGCCATGCACGACACCGGCGCAGTTGAACAGCACATTGACCGCGCCGATACGCTCGAAGAAGGCCGTTACCGAAGTGCTGTCGAGCACATCGAGCTTTGCCGTTTCAATATTGGCGCTGCCGGTGAGCGTCGCCAATGCTTCCTCATTGATGTCGGTTGCCCAGACTTGTGCGCCCGCTTCGGCATAGGCCAATGCGCTGGCCCGTCCTATCCCCTGACCGGCGGCAGTCACCACGACCACCTTGCCTCCTAGCTTACCTGTCATGTCTTCTCCCTTTCAGTCCAGATGGAACACCTCATCCATCGATGCCCACCATTCCCCATCCTTTCGCGTTGCGAAAGGCCTTAGGCAGGGAATACAGTACGACCACCATTCCTGGTTCTTCTCAGCTGCCGCCATTTTCGCCATATCTACAGCGAAATCAGCACCATGATATTCCCAGTAACCGAACAGCAGGTTCTCCGGTTCGCGCAGGAATATCGAGTAGTTGGAGATATTGCAGCGCGATATGAGATCAAGGATCTCGGGCCACACGGCAGCATGCAGCGCCTTGTATTCCTCGACCTTTTCCGGCGCGAGACCGATCACCATCCCCATTCTCTGCATCTCATTTCCTCACAATCGATAGAAGCGCTGGGCATTACCGCCGAACACCGCATCGTGATCGGCTTGGGGAACGATCGCGCGGCATTGAGCGATCCATCCGGCATAGTTTCCAGCCAGATTGACGACCGGCCAGTCGCTGCCCCAGATCACCCGGTCGGCTCCGAACAATTCAAGAATGGTCTCGATATAAGGCCGCAGCGCCTCCGGCTTTTGCCCGGCCGCTTCGGTCAGCAGGCCGGAAAGCTTGCAGCAAACATTGTCGAGTTCGCAGAGCCGCAGCATCGCATGCCGCCAGTCGCGATAATGCCCCGCAGCGATCCGCGGCTTGGCACCATGATCGATGACAACAGGCAGGCCGGGATGACGGCGGGCGAAGGCATGCAGGGCCGAAAGATGCGGCTCCAGCACCAGCGCATCGAACACCAGATGATGCGCCATCATCACCTCGACAGCCGGCTCCAGCGCCGGATCGTCGATCCAGTCGGGATCGGCGATATCCTGCAGCATCGGCCTCAGCCCCTTCAACTTCGGTGCCTTGGCAAGATCGGCAATCACGACTGGCGCATCCGCCGCCTTCATATCGACCCAGCCGACAACGCCGAGAATGGGCTCGCTCTTCTCGGCAAGGCCCAGCATGAAACGCGTGTCCTCGACGCTCGGCATCGATTGCACAAGGATCGTGCCACCGACGCCGGTGGCCTGGATTTCTGGTGCCAAATCGGCTGGCAAGAAATCGCGGTGAATGGCGGCAAGCTCCGGCGGCGGCCAGCCGCCCTTGCGGTCCTTCATCAGCCAGAAATGCTGGTGGGCATCGATGATCATCGTCTCAGCCACCCGAAACCGATGCATCGGCAACGATCACACCCTTGTCCTGCAGCCGGCTCCAGAACGAGGCCGGGATCTCCTGCTCGAACCAGCCGACATTGGCCTTCATCTGCTCGGCATTGCGTGCGCCCGAAACGACACTGACGACGGCCGGATGCAGTGCCGGAAAGGCGAGGGCCGCGGCCTGCATGGCAACGCCTTCAGCCTCGCAGGCCGCCTCGATCTCGCCGACGCGGGCGAGAATGTCGGCCGGCGCTTCGGCATAGTTGAACTTGCGGTTTCCTGCGAGAAGCCCGGAATTGAAAGCGCCCGCAACAACGATCCCGACGCCTTCGCGGTGACAGCGGTCGAGCAGGGCCAAGCTCTCCTGTTCCAGGAGCGTATAGCGCCCGGCCAGCATCGACACGTCGATATCGCACTCGTCCATCGCATCGGCGATCGCCTGCCATTCGTTGACGCCAAGCCCGATCGCCTTGATCAGGCCTGCCTCACGCAATTCGCCAAGCGCCCGGAACCCGCCTCCTTTGGTCAGTTGGTCCCAGTAATGCTGGTGACGATCGCCATGGGTGGCGCGGCCGACATCGTGAACAAAAAGCACGTCGGGGGCAAACATGCCGAGCCGCTGGCGGCTGTCCTCGAACGAGCGCAGGATCGCGTCATAGCCGTAATCATAGGTCGGCCGGAACGGCAGCGGCGCGACGAAGGCATCCTCTTCCGGCCCGACAGTATTATCCGGCAGCATCAGCCGCCCGACCTTGGTGCTCAGCACATAATCGTCTCGCGCACGATCCGTCACCATCGTCCCAAGCCGACGTTCCGAGCGGGTATAGCCATAAAAGGGTGCCGTATCGAAATAGCGGATGCCGGCATCCCAGGCAGCCTCGAAGGCGCCGAGCGATTCTTGATAGGGGGTCAGCCGGTAGAGATTGCCCATCTGGGCGCAGCCCAGTCCCATGAGCGTGAACGAGACGTCGCGATTGCGCAGCTTGCGCCTGTCCGAAACCTTCATGATGTTCTGAAATCCCGATCGTGATCGAAAAGGAGCGCGCGGGGAGATCTCCACCCGCGCGCCAGCTTGGTTAGTAGAGAACGTTCTTGGCTTCCGGCTTGTCGATATTGTCCTTCGTCACCACGACAACACCGGTATCGACGGTCTTCTCGACCTTCTGCTTGCCGAGGATCGAGAGAAGCGTCTGGATGCCCTTTTCGCCCATCTGGTAGGAGCCCTGAACGACGGTTGCGGTCAGCGTGCCGTCTTTCACGAATTCCTGCAGATCCTGGTTGCCGTCAAAGCCGATCGCCACGACCTTGCCAGCCTTGCCGGCCTGCTTGATCGCCCGGCTCATGCCGATCGCCGTCGGCTCGTTGGCGCCGAAGATACCCTTGAGGTCACTGTTGGCGGCCAGAACGTCGGTGGTCTGGTTGAGCGCGGTCGCCATCTGCGACTGCGAATAATAAGGCCCGACGATTTCCAGCTTGGAATTGGCCTTGATATAGTCGGTGAAACCACCGACGCGGCCGATTTCGGAGCCGGCACCGGCGACATAGGACATGACGGCGATCTTGCCGGTCGTGCCGACCTTCTCGATCAGCGCCTTGGCCGCCAGTTCGCCGGCCTTACTGTTATCGGTGGCGAGGAAGGACTGGTAATATTTGTCTGACCCCGCGGAAAGCTGGCTGTCGATAATGACGACCGGGATACGCGCTTCCCAAGCCTTCTTCACCGCCGGCACAAGCGCATCCGGATCCGACGGCGCAAGCAGGATCGCCGCCACCTTACGGTTGACGGCATTCTCCACCATGTTGACCTCGTCGGCAATTGCGGATTCCGCCGCCGGGCCCTGGAAGGTCATCGTGTGTTCGCCCTTGGCACCGCCGATCGCGGCTTCCGCACCCTTCTGCACGTTCTGCCAGAAGGTCGAGTTGACCGTCTTGACGATGACGGCGATTTCGCCGGCCGACGCGGCTGTCGTCCCGGCAAAGGCAAGAGCCGACGCCATCAGGACCGTTGCAAGTCTACGCATGTCTTTCCTCCTCGAATGACCCCGGGATATCCCTCAAAGGTCCGTTTAAAGGGAAGGCTCCTCCCCTCCCCGTGGCTTCCTTAGTCAGGCCCGGCCCCCGGCCGTTCCCTTATCTTCAGCGGCGATTGCGCAGCTGATCGATCCAGACGGTGACCAGAATGACGAGGCCGATGATGATCTGCTGGGTGAAGGCGGAGACGCCGTTCATGTTCAATCCGTTGCGCAATATGCCGATGACGAAGGCACCGATCATCGTGCCGGAAATCGTCCCGACACCGCCGATCAGCGACGTGCCGCCGATCACGGCGCTGGCAATCGCGTCAAGCTCATAAGCCACGCCCTCATTGGGCTGCGCGGTGACGAGGCGGGACATCAGCACGCAGCCAGTCAGCCCTGCAAGCGTTCCCGACACGACATAGGTAAAGGCAGTCACGCGCGAAACGTTGACACCCGAGAGCCGCGCCGCATCGGCATTGGAGCCTATCGCGTAGATATAGCGACCAAGCACCGTGCGGTTCAGCACGAAGGCGGCGATGAAAGCGATGACGATCATCAGCACCACCGGATAGGGAATGCCGGGAAAGGTCACGACCGGAAATCCCTGGTCGTCGATGGATTCGATCCGGAACAGAGAACCGTTACCCAGCTCGCCAAAAGCCTCACCAAGGCCGGACACAGCACGAGCGCCGGTGATCTGTAGCGCCACGCCACGCGCAATCAGCATCATGCCGAGCGTCGCAATGAAGGGCGGCAGCTTCAATTGGGTGATGACGAAACCATTGATCAGCCCACAGAGCGAGCCGGTCAGGATACCGAGCAGCATGCCGATCCAGATCGGCAGCTGCAGTTCCTTCACCGCAAGTGCGGCAACCACGCCGGCCAGCGCCAGAACCGAACCCACAGACAGATCGATGCCACCGGTGATGATGACATAGGTCGCGCCGATGCCGAGCAGCGCAATCGACGTCACCTGCAGCGCAATCGTCATGCCGTTGCCGACAGTGAAGAAGGCGCTGCTGGTGGCGGAAAACACTGCGGCCAGCACGAGCAGGCTGCCGAGGGCCGCAAATTTCTGGATGATATCCTTCTGCCGCTCGCTCAGGCGACGCCCTTGACCGGCGGCCTTCGGGGCCGGCTGCTGCGCCGGTTTTTCGCTGGTCATATCGGCCATGCTTTCACAATCCCTGTTCGCCGCGCCGGCCGCTGCCGGACGCGTAATGCATGATTTCTTCCTGGGAGGTCGTCCGCGTCGAAAGCGTCGCGGTTATCCGTCCGCCATGGAAGACGGCGATGCGGTCGGACATGCCAAGCACTTCCGGCAGTTCCGAACTGATCAGCACGACGCCGATGCCACGTGCCGCAAGCTCGTCCATGATCTGGTAGATGGCGAATTTCGCCCCGACATCGATGCCGCGCGTCGGCTCGTCGAAGAACATGATGCGCGGCTCGCGAAACAGCCATTTGCCGATGATGATCTTCTGCTGGTTGCCGCCCGAGAGCAGGCGAACCGGCTGGCTGAGGCTCGGCGTTCGGATGTTCAGGAGATCGACATAGCGCTGCCCCGCCTCGCGATGCCGCTTGCGGTCGATCACGCCGAAACGGCTCGCGACCGCGCCCATCCGCGCCATGACCAGATTGGCATCGACCGGCATTTTCACCGCCAGCCCCTGCGCCTTGCGGTCTTCGGAAAGATAGGCAATCCCTGCCTCGATGGCGCTGCGCGGATCGGAAATCTTCAATTCGCTGCCGTCGAGTGTGATCGTCCCGGCATCGAGCGGATCGGCGCCGAATATGGCACGCGCCACCTCCGTGCGCCCCGCCCCCATCAGCCCGGCAAAGCCGAGGATCTCGCCACGGCGGATCTCGAAATTGATGTCGGAAAACACGCCGCGACTGGTCAGGCCGGTTGCGGAAAAAATGACCGCTTCGCCCGGCACACGCGTCGGCTCGGGAAACTTGTCCTCCAGCGACCGCCCCACCATCCGTGCGACGATGTCATCGACTGTCAGCGCGGCAAAATCATCGGTCGAGATATAGCGCCCATCGCGCAGCACGGTGACGCGATCGACGATCTCCGCCATCTCGTCCAGCCGGTGCGAGATATAGATGATGCCGGTGCCCTGGGCTTTCAGGTCGCGGATCACCTTGAACAGAAGCTGCGCCTCCTGCTCGGTCAGCGAAGACGTCGGCTCATCCATGATCAGCACGGTCGCATCGAGCGACAGCGCCTTGGCAATCTCCACCATCTGGCATTGGGCCACCGACAGCGTGCGCACCTGCACGTTCGGGTCGATATCAACGCCGAGCCTGTCGAGACAGCGCTTCGCGTCCGCCACCAGCTTCTTCCGGTCGACGAGAAAACCGCGCCGCGGTTCGCGGGCGAGATAGATGTTTTCCGCCACCGTCAGATGCGGAACGAGATTGAGTTCCTGATGGATGATGGCGATGCCGGCGGCTTCCGATTGAAGCGTCGAGGCAAACTGCACCGGCTCGCCCTTGAAGGTGATCGAACCGGAATTCGGCTGGTAGACGCCGCTGATGATCTTCATCAGCGTCGATTTCCCCGCCCCGTTCTCTCCACAGACGGCATGCACCTCGCCGGCGCGCAGATCGAAACTGACGCCAGACAGCGCTTTTACGCCCGGAAACTCCTTGGACACACCCTCAAGCTTCAACAGCACGGCATGCCCTAGGGCATGACCAGCCATGCCTGCAGGTTGCGGCACTCCTCCCATCGCGATCTCCTCTTCGCGCAAGAGCTTCCCAGGGCTCTTGCGGATTATCAAATCGCGGCTGCGTCATTTGGTCAAGCCAATTTGCAGTTTTTTCTTGCGCCCTGCCAATTTTTAGCGCCAAGTGAGTGCGAACTGCCTGATAAATACGCAATTGGCCAGACCTCAATGACGGATACACGACGCCTCTACCAGCAGACTGCGGACCGCGTCCGGCAGCTTATCGCCAAGGGCGACTATCAGGCCGGGGCCCGCCTTCCCGCAGAGCGCGAACTCGCCCAGCAGCTCGGCGTCTCGCGCCCTTCGCTTCGCGAAGCGCTGATCGCGCTCGAAATCGACGGTACGATCGAGATCCGCATGGGGTCGGGCATCTATGTGCTCAATACTTCAAAACCGGCCGGCAACGGCCGATCCCTGGGGGAAAGCCCGTCGGAGCTGATGCAGGCGCGCGCCGTCATCGAAAGCGCCATCATTGTCCAGGCGGCAGCAACGATGTCGGAAAAAACGCTGGTCATGCTGCGCGCAACGCTCAATGCGATGGCGGACGATATCGCCAACACACGAAAACCTATCGAACAGGACCGGGCCTTCCACCTTCTCATCGCGGAAAGCACCGGCAACACGCTGTTTGCGGAGATCGTCGAAAACCTGTTCGACGAACGCCACAGCCCGCTATCTGCCGGCATCCGCGGCCATTTCGAGACGGCAGAAAGCTGGACGGCAGCGCTTACAGAACATCACGCCATATTGGCCGCACTGGAAGCCCGCGACCCGCTGGCGGCACAGGCGGCGATGCATTCACATCTCACCGCCTCGGGCCGCCGCTGGCTGGAGAATTGAAGCAATTCCGGCAAAAGTGGGAACCGGTTTTGCGTCCGGAATTGCGCAAGTCTTGCTTTAAAGAGCGCGGATATAGCCGCTCAATCGCTCGGCCGCGTCCTCGATCTGCTTCGGGTCACGCAGATAACAGGCACGCAGGAACGTCTCGCCACCCGTGCCGAACGCGGTTCCCGGTGCCAGACCGACACCCGTCGCATCAACGATCTTGAAGGCTTCCGCACGCGCATCCGTCACGCCGTCGATCTTCAGGAAGGCGTAGAGCGCGCCCGGCGGGCGGCGGGTCTCGACCCGGTTCGTCGCCACCAGCGCGTCACAGAGAATATCGCGCGAGGTCCGCGCCCGCTCGATATTGGTGCGAACGAAATCGTCACCCTGATCGAGTGCCGCAATCGCCCCCTTCTGCATGAACTGCGCCACGCCGGACGTGGAATACTGGATGAGGTTGGTCAGCGTCTGGCCGATTTCCGCCGGCGCCACCATCCAGCCGACACGCCAGCCGGTCATGCACCAGTTTTTCGAAAACGACTGGGCAAAGATGATCCGATCATCCTTGTCCATCACATCCATGAAGGATGGCGCGCGGGCGCCATCGAAATAATAAAGACCATAGATCTCGTCAGCGATGATCCACAAACCATGTTTACGAGCCAGATCGAGCACGGCGGCCAGATCGTCCTTCGTCGCGGTCCAGCCGGTCGGGTTGGAAGGCGAGTTGATGAACAGTGCCTTGGTCTTCGGCGTGATCGCAGAGGCGAGACGATCGATATCGATCTTCCATTGCCCGTCGACGAAATCCAGCCCAACGGCTTTCGGCTTCACCTCAGCCACCAAAGCGGCATGCATGGCATTCGGCCATGACGGCGAGAAATAGATGATCTCGTCACCGGCCGAGACAGTCGCCTGGATCGCCAGCACGATCGACTGCATGCCCGATCCGGTCACATAGATATTCTCGACCGAAAGATCGGTCGCGTAATGGCGCTGGTAATACCTCACGATCGCCTGGCGAAGCTCGGGTATGCCTTGCGTCCAGGTATAAAAGGTCTCACCGGCAATGAGCGCATCCGCCGCCGTCTTCGTGATGAAATCCGGCGTCGGCAGATCACCCTCGCCGATCCAGAGCGGCATCAGGTTCTCGCGACCTCTTGCATAGGTGACGATTTCGCCGATGCCGCTGCGTGGTGCTGCCGCGGCGCGGGCGCTGATATCCGGTCTGATGAAATTCATGGAAGGGTGTCTCGACTTGAAGAAAATCAAATTGCAGGGCGAAAGGACTAAGCGCGTCGATTGTGGCCGTCAACGGGCAGAATCTTAAGCCGGCCACGAAATATTCAGAGCCGCGCCCGCGTGCTGCGCGGCGTCGCCAGAAGCAGGTTCGTCTCGCTGGCGGTGATGCCCTGAACCAGCCTTATGCGGCGCAGCACATTGTCGAAGTCCGCAAGCGTTGCCGTCCCCAGTTCGACGATCAGGTCCCACCTACCGTTGGTCGTGTGGATCTCGGACACCTCGGGAAATCCGCCAAGCGTCTGGATCACCCGGTCGGCAACGCGGCCTTCGATCTCCACCATCATGATGCCACGCACCGGCAGTTCCACCGCATCGGCCCTGAGGATCACCGTGTAACCGAGAATGTCGCGGTTGCGCTCCAGCTTTTCCATGCGCGCCCGCACCGTCGCTCTCGACGTACCGAGATCGGCCGCTAGATCCGAAATGCTGCGGCGGGCATCGTGACGCAAAAGCGTCACCAGCTTGTGGTCGAATTCATCCATGGACAAATTGATAGATCATGCTGCCGAAATGGAAAGCCATTTTATCGATTTTGGCAAATCGATCCATTCAATCCGCCACGAACTCATGATCATTTTCAGATAAACGGAGTATACACATGCATTGCAGACTGATCGGTATTCCTCTTCAGGACGGCGCTTCCCGGCTTGGCTGCGAAATGGGCCCGAGCGCGCTGCGCGTCGCGGATCTCGCAGGCGCGCTTGAAGGTCTTGGCCACGAGGTCACCGATATCGGCAATGTCACTATCGGCGAGCTTCCCGACGTCCGCCACCCCAACCCGGCCGTCCGCAACCTGCCGCAGATCGCCGCCTGGACAAAGCTCCTCACCGAAGTCGCCTATCGTGAAGCCGGCAAGGGCATGCCGATCTTCATGGGCGGCGACCATGCGCTCTCCGCCGGGACCGTCGCGGGTGTCGCCCGCCATGCCGCAGAACAGGGCCGGCCTCTCTTCGTCCTCTGGCTGGACGCACACACGGATTTCCACACGCTCGATTCGACAGCAAGCGGCAACCTGCATGGCCTTCCTGCCGCCTATTACACCGGCCAGCCCGGCTTCGAAGGTTACCTGCCGCCGCTTTCCCATGCCGTCGATCCCGCCAATCTCTGCATGATCGGCATTCGCAGCGTCGATCCCGCCGAACGTGAAACTATCAAACGCAATTCCGTCACCGTTCATGATATGCGCAGTATCGACGAACACGGCGTTGCGGTTCTCTTGCGCCGTTTCATCGATGAGGTGGAGGCGGCAAACGGCATGCTGCATGTCAGCCTCGACGTCGATTTCCTTGACCCGTCGATTGCGCCGGCCGTCGGCACCACCGTTCCGGGCGGCGCTACTTTCCGCGAGGCGCATCTGGTCATGGAAATGCTGCATGACAGCGGCCTCGTCACCAGCCTCGATCTGGTCGAGCTCAACCCCTTCCTCGACGAGCGCGGCCGCACCGCCACGCTTCTCGTCGATCTCACAGCCAGCCTGATGGGACGCACCGTCCTCGACCGACCGACAAGGAGCTACTGATGCCGGCCGAACAGAACCTCAACATCGTCCCCTTCATCAGCGTCGAGAACATGATGGATCTCGTGCTCTCCACAGGCACGGAGACATTCCTCAAGGAGCTCGCCGCCTATGTGGAGGAGGATTTTCGACGTTGGGATCTGTTCGACAAGGTCGCCCGCATCGCCTCGCATTCACGGGACGGCGTGATCGAGCTGATGCCGGCCAGCGACGGCGCGCTCTATGCGTTCAAATACGTCAATGGCCATCCGAAGAACACGAAAAGCGGCCGCCAGACGGTGACCGCTTTTGGCGTATTGTCGGATGTCGATAGCGGTTATCCACTGCTCCTGTCCGAGATGACCATCCTGACAGCATTGCGTACCGCCGCCACCTCGGCGGTCGCTGCAAAACATCTCGCGCCCAAGGGCGCAAAAACCATGGCACTGATCGGCAACGGCGCCCAGAGCGAGTTCCAGGCGCTCGCCTTCCGCTCGCTTCTCGGCATCGAGAACCTGCGCCTCTACGACATCGACCCGGCCGCGACCGAACGCTGCCGCCGCAACCTCTCGCATCTCGGCCTCAACATCACCGCCTGCCGCTCGGCGGAAGAAGCCGTCGAGGGCGCGCAGATCATCACCACAGCCACCGCCGACAAGCAGAACGCAACGATCCTTTCCGACAACATGATCGGCCCCGGCGTTCATATCAACGCCGTCGGCGGCGATTGCCCGGGCAAGACTGAACTGCACCGGGATATCCTGTTGCGCTCGTCGATCTTCGTCGAATACCCGCCGCAGACCCGTGTCGAAGGCGAGATCCAGCAGCTTGCCCCCGATCATCCGGTCACCGAACTCTGGAAGGTCATCACCGGCCAGACGACCGGCCGCGAAAGCGATACACAGATCACCCTGTTCGACAGCGTCGGCTTCGCAACGGAAGATTTTTCCGCTCTGCGTTATGTCTACGACAAGCTGAATGGCAGCACCCGTTTCGAAAAGCTCGACCTTCTGGCCGACCCCGACGAGCCGCGCGACCTGTTCGGCATGCTCCTGCGCCGCCAGGCGGCAGCGCAGAATTCGCCGGAAATGATTACCGCTTAACCCCGATTGGTCGGGTTGCGGCCCATATCGATCGTTTCCGGCCGGCCATCGAGCTGAAGATGCGAAATCTTCGGCTCGGTGCGGGCGATCACCTTGCCGCGACGGATCACGGCAAGCCGTGTCGGCTTCAGCCTCAGCGCTTCGAGCACGTCTTCTGCCTGCAGCATGACGAGATCGGCGTTGCAGCCGACCGACAGGCCGTAGTTTTCCAGCCCCATCGTCTTCGCCGAATTGACCGTCAGCGCATCAAAGATCTTCTTCTTGTCCTCGACACCCGACATCTGCGCCACATGGATCGCCATATGGCCCACTTCCAGCATGTCGCCGGAACCCATCGAGTACCAGGGGTCCATCACGCAGTCATGGCCGAAGGAAACGTTGAGGCCCGCCGCCATCAGCTCGCGCACCCGCGTCATGCCGCGACGCTTCGGATAGGTGTCGTGGCGACCCTGCAGCATGATGTTGATCAGCGGATTGGGAATGACGTTGATCTCGGCTTCCGCCATCAGCGGGATCAGCTTGGAGACGTAATAATTGTCCATCGAATGCATCGAGGTCAGGTGCGAACCGGCAACCCGGCCCTGCAGGCCGAACCGCACGGTCTGGGCCGAGAGCGTCTCGATATGGCGAGACATCGGATCATCCGTCTCGTCGCAATGCATATCGACCGGCAGGCCGCGATCGGCGGCAATGCGGCAAAGCGCTTCGACGGAAGCCGCGCCATCCTGCATGGTGCGCTCAAAATGCGGAATGCCGCCGACGATATCGACGCCCATGTCGAGCGCGCGCTCCAGCGACTTCACGCCATCGGCAGCGCGATAATAACCGTCCTGCGGGAAGGCGACGAGCTGCAGGTCGATATAGGGCGCAACGCGCTCCTTCACTTCCAGCATGGCTTCCGCCGTCACCAGCCGCGGATCGGACGTGTCGACATGGGTCCGGATATGCAGGAGCCCTTGGGAGACGGCGAGATCGCAATAGGCAAGCGCCCGCTCGACCAGCGCTTCCTTCGTCAAGAGCGGCCGAAGCTCACCCCAGAGCGCGATGCCTTCCAGCAGCGTGCCCGACGTGTTCATCCGCGGCAGGCCGAGCGACAGTGTGGCATCCATGTGGAAATGCGGGTCGACGAAGGAGGTGCTGACCAGCCGGTTCGTCGCATCGATCGTTTCCCGCGCTTCGCCTGCGATATTGGCCTCGATCGCAGCGATCTTGCCGCCAGAGACTGCGATATCGACGCCCTTGCGGCCATCCGGCAGATTGGCGCTCTTGATGATGAGATCGAACATTTTAAAACTCCTCGGAATTGGATGGTCAGCGCTCGCCGCGCCGGTAGGGCTGCATCAGCGCCTGCGGCACACGGGCACGCCGCGCCATGACAGCCAGCGCTGCAATCGACAGCAGATAGGGGATCATCAGGAAAATCTGGTAGGGCACGACGCCGCTCAGCACCGTCTGCAGCCGAAGCTGGAAGGCATCGAACAGCGCAAACAGGATCGCACCAAGCAGAGCCCGCTCCGGCTTCCACGAGGCGAAGACGACAAGCGCGATGCAGATCCAGCCGCGACCCTGCACCATAGTCGGGAAGAAGCTGTTGAACGCGGAAAGCGTCAGGAAGGCACCGCCGACGCCCATCAGTGCGCTGCCGAAAATCACCGCGCCATAACGGATCGCCATCGGGTTCAGCCCCTGCGCCTCCGCTGCATGCGGGTTTTCGCCCGTCATGCGGATCGCCAGCCCTATGGGCGTGCGGGCAATCAGATAGGCAAGTGCTATCGCCAGCCCGATCGCCAGATAGGTCGGCGCAGTCTGGGTGAAGAATGCCGGACCGAAGAAGGGCAGATCGGAAAGACCCGGAATGTCGAGCGGCTGGAACGGGGTAATCGTCGGCGGCGTGCCCGCCACCGGCACCATTAGCCGGAAGACGTAATAGGCAAAGCTCGAGGCAAACAGCGTCACGCCGAGACCCGAGACATGCTGCGACAGGCCGAGCGTCACCGTCAGCACCGAATGCAACAGCCCGAACATCGCCCCGCCGAGTGCCGCTACGAGCAGCCCAACCCAGAGATCAGCGCCATTATAAACTGCCAGCCAGCCGGACATCGCGCCAAACGTCATGATCCCCTCGATGCCGAGGTTCAGCACGCCCGCGCGTTCGGAAATCAGCGCGCCGAGTGTGGCAAGGATCAACGGCGTGGCGATGCGCAGTACAGCGGCCCAGAGACCGGCAGAGGCGAGGATATCGAAAAGCGCGCTCATCGGCGTATCCTGTATTGGGTGAAGAACACCGCGACCAGCATGGACAGCAGCGACAGCGCCACCGTCACGTCGGCAATATAGGTCGGAATGCCCATGCTGCGGCTCATCCCGTCTGCGCCGACGAACATCGTGGCGGTAAACAGCGCCGCAAGCACGACCCCGAGCGGATTAAGGTTGGCAAGCATGGCAACCACGATGCCGGAATAGCCGTAACCCGGCGAAAGATCGGTCGTCACATAACCCTTGACGCCGAGAACCTCGATCGTGCCGGCAAGACCCGCCAGACCACCGGAAATCATCGCGACGATCACCAGTGTCCGCCCCAGCGGCACACCGGCGAAAACGGCACCGGATGGGTTGAGGCCGGCAGCCCGCGACTGAACACCGAACACCGTGCGCGTCTGGACGAAATAGATAAGAAAGGCGATCACCACGGCAATGCCGAGGCCGATATGCAGCCGCGAGCGCGCAAGCAGTTTCGGCAGGCGGGCGGCGGCATCCACTGCTTCCGACTGCGGCCAGCCGAAAGCCGCCGGGTCTTTCAGCACGCCATCGATCAGCATCGAGACGAACAGAAGTGCGACGAAATTCAAAAGCAGCGTCGTCACCACTTCATCGACGGAAAAGCGCAGGCGCAGCCAAAGCGGCACAAGCAGCAGAACCATGCCGGCAAACGCGCCGACGATGAAAAGCAGCGGGATCTGCAACAGTGACGGCAAGCCGGCAAACAGATGCGCGCTGGCCGCAGCGGCAGCAATCGCGCCGAGATAGAACTGCCCCTCCCCGCCGATATTCCAGAGCCGCGCACGGAAGGCGACGGCAGCGGCAAGTCCGGTCAGGATCAGCGGCGAAGCGCGGGTCAGCGTCTCGGTGGCCGAAAGCCGCGAGCCGAAGGCGCTGGTCAAAATCTTCCAATAGGCCTCGAAAACCGGCGCACCGGCAGCGGCGATCAGCACCCCGGCAATGGCAAGTGCTGCAATCACGGCGAGGATCGGCGTTGCGATGACCAGCAGCGTCGAGCGATGTTCGCGCCTCTCAAACCGCATCGGCAGCGCCTCCCCATTCCCCGGCCATCATCAGCCCGAGCCTTCGTGCATCGACATCCTCGGCATTGACGGAAGGCGACAACCGGCCGCCGACGATTGCCTGAATACGGTCGGCCAACGCCATCACCTCGTCGAGATCCTCGGAAATCAGAAGCACGGCGGTGCCCGCCTTGCGCGCCTCGAGAATACGTTCATGCACGGCCGCCACCGCGCCTTCATCCAGTCCGCGCGCCGGCTGTGCCGCAAGCAGTATTTTCGGGTGCTCGATCAGGTTGCGGCCAAGGATCAGCTTCTGCATGTTGCCGCCGGAAAGCAACCGGATACGGCTGGTCGGCGTTCCACCGCGCACGTCAAACGCTGAAATGATCTTCGTTGCAAAGGCGATCCCCGCCTTGCGATCGACCAGCCCGGCCTTGGAAAATTCCGGCAGCCGTTCCAGAACCGCATTTTCCCAGATCGCCATCTCGCCGATCGCGCCGTCGCGATTGCGATCCTCGGGAATGCGCCCGATACCGGAAGACACGGCGTCCGCCACCGTCAGGTCGCCGACACCCTTGCCGAACAGAACCAGATCACCGGCGCTGCGGCCGATCGTGCCGCTCAAAAGCTGCGCCAGCACCGCCTGCCCGTTGCCGGACACGCCGATAATGCCAAGCACTTCGCCGGCCCTCAGCCGGAAATCGACGGATTTCAGGCGGTCCACGCCGCCCGAACGCACGGTAATACCCGCCGCCTCCAGCACGATCTCACCCGGCGTCGAAGCCTCGCGTATCGGCCGCGTCACCTTGCGGCCAACCATCAGTTCGGCAAGTTCAGCCTTGCTGGTATCGCCCACCTTGCGCTCCGCCACTTGTCTGCCGCCGCGCAGCACGACGATACGGTCGGCCGTCGCCATCACCTCGTCCAGCTTGTGGGAAATGAAGATCAGCGACAGGCCCTGCCGCGCCATATCCTTCAAGGTCGAAAACAGCGTCTCGGCTTCCAGCTTGGTCAGAACAGCCGTCGGCTCATCGAGCACCAGAATGCGCGCATCGTTATAAAGCGCCTTGAGGATTTCCACCCGCTGCTGCTCGCCGACAGACAGATCGCCGAGCCGCGCATCCGGATCGACCTTCAGCCCGAAACGCCGCGAAATATCGATCAGCTTTTTCCGCCCGGCAGAGACATTCGAACCGAGAGACCAGAGGCTTTCAGTCCCGGTCATGACGTTTTCGAGCACCGTCAGGTTCGGCGCCAGCGAAAAATGCTGGTGCACCATGCCGACACCGGCGCGGATCGCGGCACGCGGTTTGCCCGGTGGCAGCATCTGCCCCATCACTGAAACGGACCCCGTATCCGGCACATAATGGCCGAAGAGAATGCTCATCAGCGTCGTCTTGCCGGCGCCGTTTTCGCCGAGCAGCGCGACGATCTCGCCTTTTGCGAGCGACAGCGAAATATCGTCATTGGCGAGGTTATCGCCAAAACGCTTGCTGACATTTCTGATGTCGAGAACGGTATCCGTCATCGGTCGAGGCCTGTGATTGGGAAAGGGTGCGACCAGCGCTCTTCACCCTCAAGCCTTGCGGCAAGGGCCAGAAGCAGCGCCTCATGCCCCATAGGAGCTATCATCTGCACCGGCAAGGGCAGACCAGCCTTATCCACCCCGAAAGGCAGGGTAATCGCCGGAAAGCCGGAACTATTGGCGATCGCCGCAAGCGGAGCGAAAGAGCCCATGCGGGCAAAATGCAGGTCGGTATCGCGGTGATCGCTCGGGAAAGACCCGATCGGCCTTGGCGCAGAGGCGAGCATCGGCGTCAGCAGACAGTCAAAACGGTCGAACAGTGCATGCAGATCGCGGCTGACATAGACCATCGCCTGCACCAGATCCCAGACCGCAACGCCGCTCATCAGCGCGCCTTCATCTGCAACCGCCTGCGTCATCGGTTCCCAAAGGGATGCATCGATATCCGGCAGCTTCGCCAGGCTTGCGAGATTGATGGCAATCACATCGCGAAACGCCTTGCCCGACGCTTCGATGATCGCGCGGATATCGCCCCACCTGGGCGAAACGATCTCATGCCCCTCCGCCTCCAGGGCACGGGCAGCATCCTCGACCGCCTCGGCGCGAACCGGATCGATCGCAAAATCCGATCCAAGCTCCGCCAAAAGCCCGATCCTGAGCTTCCCGGCCTTGACTGCTGCCTGCTCGACCGGCGGATAAGGCCCGCGCGCCGAGCCGGAGAGCGCCGAAAACGCCCGTTCCGCATCGCGCACCGAGCGGCAGACGGCAAGCTCGCTGGCGATCCCGCCGAGATGGTTGGTAAACAGCGGCCCCGCCGCCATCGCCCCGCGTCCGGGTTTCAGCCCCACCAGACCGCAGCAGGCGGCCGGAACCCGGATCGAGCCCCCCGCATCGGTCGCATGCGCGATCGAAACGATGCCTGCAGCAACAGCTGCCGCTGCCCCACCGGAAGACCCGCCGGATGTCAGCGATGGATCGAGCGGATTTTTCGATATCGGGCCGATCAGCGGCTCGCTTGCCAGCGACAGGCCGAATTCCGGTGTCGTGGTAATGCCGAACAGACAGAAACCGGCATCGCGATAACGGGCCGCGAGATCGGAATCCGCCTCGCCGCCCTGCCTCGGCAGGGATTTCGATCCGGCACTGACGGGAAATCCCTTGAACGGCCCGCCAAGATCCTTGGCAAGCGTCGGCACGCCGCCGAACGGCATGGATTTGCGTCGGGCTTCCGGCAATGCGTCAAACGCATCGGCCGATGCCAGCCCCTGCTCCGCGTCGAGATAACATATGGCGCCGAGCGCCTCGTGTTTGTCGGCTGCGGCAAGCGATCTTTCCATCGCCTGCCGCGCCGTCATTTCTCCGCAGCCGATCGCTTCGGCAAGTGCTGTCGCGTCGGCATGCATCGGTTCGGCTTACTTCGGCTCGTTCATGTTGCGCGGCACTTCGAACGTGCCGGCCTTGATCTCGGCGCGCTTGGCTTCCATTGCAGCTTCGGCATCCGCCGGCGCTACGCCCTTGACGAAGGCAATGTCGCTGCCACCCTCTTTCAGAAGACCAAAGGCCGTATAGTCCTTGCCGACCGGCTTGCCAGCCGCAACATCGGCAATCGCCGCATTGAGGATCGGACGGAAGCCCCAGAGTGCGTTGGCGAATACCGTTTCCGGGTAACGCGGCGTGTAGTCGATCAGCGAGCCGACAGCCTTGATGCCGCGCTCCTTGGCGGCGTCCGCCGTGCCGATACGCTCGCCGAACAGGATGTCCGCGCCGGCGTCGATCTGGGCAAGACCCGCTTCGCGCGCCTTCGGCGGATCGAAGAAGGTGCCGATGAAGGAGACGAGCACCTTGGCATTCGGGTTCACAGCCTTCACGCCTTCACCGAAGGCGTTGATCAGCATATTGACTTCCGGGATCGGCATGGCGCCGACAGCGCCGACCGTGTTGCTCTTGGTCATCTTGCCGGCCAGCATGCCGGCGAGATAGGCGCCGTCGTGGTTCCAGGTGCCGAAGACGCCGAAATTGTCGCCGGCCTGCTTGCCGCTGGAGCCGAGAACGAAGGCGGTCTCCGGATATTCGCCGGCCACTTCGCGGGCTTCGCTTTCAACAGCATAGGCTTCGCCGATGATCAGCTTGTTGCCCTGTTCGGCATATTCGCGCATCGCGCGGCCGTAATCGGTGCCCGAAACGCCTTCCGAGAAGACATATTCGATCACGCCTTCCTTGGCGGCTTCCTGCAGGGCTGCATGCAGAACCGAGTTCCAGGCGTTTTCCACCGGCGATCCGTGAATGCCGGCCACTTTCAGCGGAGCAGCACGCGCGATGGAAGGAAGAAAGGCGCTTGCGCCGACGGCGGTAGCCGACGCGATCAGTGCACGGCGGGACAGTTTGAATTCATGCGTCATGGACGGAAATCCCCTCTTTTTGCATGGTCAATTCTGTAGGCAGCGCACAAAACAGTGTCAAGCAAACTGACTGCTCATCAAATAAGCATCCATGACATTCTTCATCGTCGCGCCGAAGGGACGCTTAGTCTCAGCCGGGCATGATTTCCATGCGACCAAGAGGGTTCGATCGACCACATCACGGCTTCGTGATCGATATTTTGCGCCCATGGCCGAACAGCCGCAAGCCCCTGTCATTTAAGGTCATCGTCACACATTCAGGCAGCAACGCAAAGGCTTCCACTTAATAGAATTGTGTTTTTTTATGGACATTTACACCCCTCCTCCCTACCTTTCGAAACGTAGCTGGCCGATCGAAGGTATTGCCGAGAGTAAAACCCGATCGATCCGCCAAACATGTTTTTCGCAGCCTTCTCGATGCGTTTCGTCGCATCGGCTGCAGCTCATATCCGCGGCGGCGATATTGTTTCGCCGCTTTTTGTTGTCTTGATATCCTTAGCGCCGATCATGCTGGCGCTGCATTCGGGAAATCACAAAAGGAGAATGCCCGCGCTATCGAGCCCGGGCCCAGTATTGAATGGCTTTTGCAACTGAAAATGACGCGTCGGCTGAGCCGGCTTCGACCAAGATCAGTCTCAACAATGTCTACAAGGTTTTCGGCGAACGGCCTGAAAAGGCCATGGAGATGGTCCGCGCCGGCAAGACAAAATCGGAAATCCACGCCCAGACCGGCTGTTCGGTCGGCGTCAACAATGCCAGTTTCGACATCAAGGCCGGCGAAATCTTCGTCATCATGGGCCTGTCGGGTTCCGGCAAATCCACCCTTCTTCGCCTTCTCAACCGTCTGATAGAGCCGACTGCCGGTTCGATCGAGATCGATGGCCGCGACATCACCAAGATGTCCCGCCGCGAACTGATCGATGTCCGCCGTCGCGATATCAGCATGGTGTTCCAGTCCTTCGCACTGTTGCCCAACCGCACGGTTCTCAACAACGCCGCCTTCGGGCTGGAAGTCGCCGGCGTCGGTGAAGCCGAGCGCAAGGAGAAGGCGCTCTCCGCACTCAAGGCCGTCGGTCTCGATGGTTATGCCGACAGCATGCCCGACCAGCTTTCCGGCGGCATGAAGCAGCGTGTCGGCCTTGCCCGCGCGCTTGCCAGCGAGCCGACCATCCTTCTGATGGACGAGGCGTTTTCCGCACTCGACCCGCTGATCCGCACGGAGATGCAGGACGAACTCGTTCGCCTCCAGGCCGAGCAGAGCCGCACCATCGTCTTTGTCAGCCACGATCTCGACGAAGCCATGCGCATCGGCGATCGGATCTGCATCATGCAGAACGGCAATGTCATCCAGGTCGGTACGCCGGACGAAATCGTCATGAGCCCGGCCAACGATTATGTCCGATCCTTCTTCCGCAATGTCGATGTAAGCCAGGTCTTCAAGGCCGGCGATGTCGCGCGCAAGACGCAGATCACCATCATCGATCGCCAAGGCACCACGGCTGCTGCGGCGCTGGAGCGGATGAAGCATTATGACCGCGAATATGCGATCATTCTCGGTCGCGACAAGACCTATCACGGTGTCGTCAGCCAGACCTCGCTGATCGAAAAGATGCGGGCCAAGGCGGCCGATCCCTATCGCGGCGCATTCCTGTCCGAGATCGAGCCTATCCCGGCCGACGAGCCCCTGTCGAATGTCCTCGGCAAGGTCGCCGCAAGTCCGTGGCCGGTTCCAGTGGTCGACGAGACCAAGCGCTATCTCGGCTCCATCAGCAAGTCGACGCTGCTCGAAACGCTTGACCGCGCCAGTTGATCGCCAAGCAGGATCCTGAGCCTTTCCCAATAACCGGCCAACCACCGGAGACAGACTTATGAATTTCGATATCGGAGACGGCATCGACGCCGCCGTCAATTACGTTCTGGACAACTTTTCGCCCGTCCTCGACTTCATCGCCAGCCTGATCGGTTTCGTGACCGGCAATATTCAAAACGCTCTCGTCGGCATCCCCTTGTCGATTGGCATAGCTATCTTCGTCCTTCTGTCCCTCTGGAGAGTGGGTCTCGGCTTCGGCATTCTGACGGGCGTTGCCCTTTGGCTCGTCAATCACATGGGCCTGTGGAGCGCGATGATGGAAACCCTGTCGCTGGTCATCGCGTCTACGCTGATGGCGATGCTGATCGGCCTCCCGCTCGGCATCGCCATGGCGCGCAGGGATACGGTCGCAACCATCGTTCGCCCGATCCTTGACCTGATGCAAACCATGCCGGCCTTCGTCTATCTGATCCCGGCTGCGATGTTCTTCGGCCTCGGCGCCGTACCGGGCGCGATCGCCACCGTGATCTTCGCCATGCCGCCCGTCGTGCGCCTCACCAATCTCGGCATCCGCCAGGTGCATGCCGAATTCATCGAGGCCGGCAATGCCTTTGGCTGCACCTCGACACAGCTTCTGTTCAAGGTACAGCTGCCCAACGCCATGCCATCGATCATGGCCGGCATCAACCAAACGATCATGCTGTCGCTTTCGATGGTGGTGATCGCCTCGATGATCGGTGCCGGCGGCATCGGCAACACGGTCTTGACCGGCATCCAGCGTCTCGACGTCGGCACCGGTTTTGAAGGCGGCCTTGCCGTCGTCATCCTGGCCGTCATCCTCGACCGGCTTACCCAATCCCTCGGAAAGCCCCGCGCCGCCTTCTGGAGCGTGCTTTTCAAAAAGACCGAGCGCGAGCAACTGGCAACGGCGACCGCCTGAGCCGATCCCGCGCCGAACCATGCGGGTGCCGAACCCGCGAATTCAAACTCCCAAGAAGGAGCATCCATGTTCAAGTCATTTTCCACAACCCGCAGGGCGACACTTACGGCAACGCTCGGACTTGCCGCGGCACTCGTCGGCGGTTCTGTCATGCCGACCATGGCGCAGGACGCCAAGACGGTTAAGCTCGGTTTCGCGCCGTGGTCCGACGCCGAATTCGTCACCAAGCTTGCAGCCAAGCTGATGACCGACAAGCTTGGCCAGAAGGTCGAACTGGTCCAGACCGACGTGGCGCCTCTCTACCAAGGCGTCAGCCGTGGCGATATCGACGCGATGATGATGGCATGGCTGCCGGCAACCCATGCCGACTATTACGACAAGGTGAAGAACCGTGTCGAAACGCTCGGCACAGTGTATGACGGCGCCAAGCTGGGCTGGGTCGTCCCGACCTATATTCCGGAAAGCGAGATCGCCTCGATCGAGGATTTGAAGAAGCCGGACGTGCAGAAAAAGCTCTCCGGTACGATCCAGGGCATCGATCCCGGTGCCGGCCTGACACGCCTTTCGCAGCAGGCCGTGAAGGATTACGCGCTCGACGACTACAAGCTGCAGATTTCCAGTGAAGCCGGAATGCTGACGACGGTCGACCGCGCAATGCGTGGCGAAAAGTGGTTCGTCGCCACGTCCTGGAGCCCCCACTGGATGTTCGGCAAATATAAGCTGCGCTACATCGACGACCCGAAGAAGTCGCTCGGTGAAGCCGAACATGTCGACATTCTCGCCTCGAAGGATTTCAAGACCGAAAACCCGAAGGCCGCAGAATTCCTGTCGCGCATGAAGGTGCCGCTCGATGACCTCGAGGCCGCCATGTTCAACGCCCAGGAAACCTCTTACGACGAGGCCGTGGCGAAGTATATCGAGGACCATCCGGACCAGATCAAGGCCTGGGTCGGCGACGAAGGCTGAATAGCGGCGGCCGCTCGCCGGACGAGCGGCCGCACTTCACCTGTGGGGACACCTGATGAGCAATCGCAAATTCCAGCCCGCCTACGGCATTGACGACACACTGGGGGGCCGTATCTCCCTGGCGCGCGATGCGCGGGATATCTCGGTAGAGGAGGCGGCGCAGACCCTGGGGATTGAACCCGTAACGTGGTCAGATTGGGAAAACGACCGCTCAGAACCGCTCTTCGACCGCCTCGAGATGATGGCGAGCGTTTTGCAGGTGAGCGTCGCCTGGTTGGCGGATGGCCGGGGAACAGGACCGCGCTGGAGTTGATACCGGCGCCATCAACGCAAATGCCGGCAGCTTTTCGGTTATTTAGACTCTAGACCGTGTTGCTGCGAAAGCTGGCCAGCAATCTCCTGACCTTGTCACTGCCGTCCTTGCTGAGATCGAACTTCTGGCCGTAAAGCAGCCAGTCCCAGCAAATACCCTTCATCAGCCATTTGAATGTCTTGCTGGCCGAATGTGGCGTCCACGCAGCGGCGAGCCGGCTGTCGTTCGCGGCTCGCTCCAGAATGCTCTCCAGATAGCCCGTATGTTCACGATCGAGCTTGTCCAGCTCGTCCATCACCGGCTGGAATTCTTCCGTGAAATTGGTCCGCAGCAGTATGGAAAGCAGCCGTTGGCGATGCCTGTCCTCGGCCAGCACCTGCAGCCAGTCACATGCCATCTTTTCCACGAGAGACAACGGATCGCGGCCGTCATCGCATGGCGCATCGACATCCGCCATGTTGACACGCGGAAGATCGGCCGCGTTGTAAAGCTCGAGAAACAGATCGCTCTTGCTGTTGAAATGCCAATAGATCGCGCCGCGGGTCACGCCGGCTGCCGTCGCGATTTCATCAAGCGTGCTGGTAGCGACGCCCTTCTCGAAGAAGAGTTTTTCAGCCGCCGCAAGGATCGAGCAGCGCGTCTCGGCGGCCTCTGCCTTGGTTCGTCTCATCCCTCCTCCTTTCCATCATGCCCGAATACTCCACGCTATCGGGCCAAGGTGGTGGTTACCCCCGGAAAGCTGAGCTTCCGGGGGCAACAATCTTAATGTGTCGACGTGCCGTTCTTGGCTTCGTACTTGCCGCCCATCGGTTCTGCGCGGGCGCTCTTGCTGAACAGCCTCATGACAAACATGAAGAAGGCCGGCACGAAGAAGATCGCGAGAACGGTGGCGGAGATCATGCCGCCGAGAACGCCTGTACCGATGGCGTTCTGGCTGGCAGCACTTGCGCCGGTGGCAATCGCCATCGGCACGACGCCGAGGGTAAACGCCATCGACGTCATCAGGATCGGGCGGAAGCGAAGATGCGCCGCTTCCACCGTCGCCTCGTAAGTCGTCTTGCCTTCGGCGCGCAGGTCCTTGGCGAACTCGATGATCAGGATCGCGTTCTTGGCAGACAGACCGACGATCGCGATCAGCCCGACGAGGAAGTAGACGTCGTTGGGCATGTTGCGGATCATCACCGCGGCCACGCAACCGATGACTCCGAGCGGAACCACCAGCATGACCGCAATCGGGATCGACCAGCTTTCGTATAGTGCCGCCAGAAGCAGGAAGACGAACAAGATCGAGAGCCCGATCAGCGCGGGAGCCTGCGAACCCGACTGGATTTCCTGCAGTGACTGGCCGGTCCATTCGTAACCAAAGCCGCTCGGCAACTGCCCGGCGAGGCGCTGCATTTCCGCAATCGCATCACCTGACGAATAACCTGGACCGGCCTGGCCGGCGATACGAACCGACGGATAGCCGTTGTAACCGACGACCTGGGACGGGCCGCGCATCCATTCGACCGTTGCGAAGGACGACATCGGCACCATGCCGCCGCTGGCATTACGGACGTTCAGCTTTAGAAGATCCGCCGTCTGCATGCGCTGATTGCCGTCCGCCTGCACCGTCACACGTTGCATACGGCCCGCGTTCGGGAAGTCGTTGACATAGGAAGAGCCAAGATTTGCGGTGATCGTGGAGTTGATGTCTCCGAAGGTCACACCAAACGTGTTGGCCTTTTCGCGATCGATCAGCAGGTTCACCTGAGCCGCATCCGGCATGCCTTCGATACGAAGGCCGGCAAGGATAGGGCTCTTGCGAGCTTCCGCCATCAACTGGTCACGCGCGGCAGCAAGAGCGGCCTGCCCAACGCCCGCACGGTCCTGAAGGCGGAAGGTGAAGCCGGACGAGTTACCGAGACCCTGGATCGGCGGCGGCGACAGCGAAAATGCGATCGCATCGCGAATGCCGAAGATCTTGCCGTTGATCCGCTGGGCCAGCGCATTGGCGCTGTCTTCCGGTCCGCGCTCGCTCCAGTCCTTGAGCGTGATGAAGGCGAGACCGGCGTTCTGACCGGAACCCGAGAACGAAAAGCCGTTGATCGCGATGATGCGATCGACAGCCTTTTCCGCCATGGCGATCTTCTCGATCTGCGAAATGACGTCGATCGTACGGTCGGTGCTGGCCTCTGCCGGCGCCTGCACGTCGACGATCAGAAAGCCCTGGTCTTCGTTCGGCAGGAACGATGTCGGCAGCTGGATATAGGCCCAGCCGAGACCCGCGACCAGCGCAAGATAGATGATCATGAAGCGGCCTGAGCGCTTGATGATGCCGCCGACAGTGCTCGAATAACCGTGGGACGCCTTGTTGAAGCCGCGATTGAAGAGGCCGAAGAAGCCCTTCTTCTCGTGGTGACCTTCTTTGATCGGCTTGAGGAACGAGCCGCACAGTGCGGGCGTCAGCGAAAGCGCGAGGAAGCCGGAGAACAGGATCGACACGACCATGGTCAGCGAGAACTGCTGGTAGATGATGCCGACGGCGCCCGGGAAGAAGGCCATCGGCACGAACACCGCCGTCAACACCAGCGTGATGCCGATGATGGCGCCGGAAATCTGCCCCATCGCCTTGCGTGTCGCTTCCTTCGGCGACAACTTTTCCTCGGCCATGATGCGTTCGACGTTTTCGACGACGACGATCGCGTCATCGACGAGAATGCCGATCGCCAGAACCATCGCGAACATCGTCAACACGTTGATCGAGAATCCGGACGCATACATGACGGCACAGGTGCCGAGCAGCGCAACAGGAACGACCAAGGCCGGAATGACGGTGTAACGGATGTTCTGCAGGAAGATGAACATGACGACGAAGACGAGAATCATCGCCTCGATCAGCGTATGGATAACCTTCTCGATCGACACCGCCACGAACGGGCTGGTGTCGTAAGGGATCTCATACTGTACGCCGGCGGGGAAATACCCTGACAGTTCTTCCATGACCGCCTTGACGCCTTCCGAGGTCGCAAGCGCGTTGCCGGTCGGCGATAGCTGGATACCGATGGCGGCACTCGGCTGACCGTTCAGGCGGCTGGAGAAATTGTAGCTTTCACCACCAACTTCGACACGGGCAACATCGCGAAGACGAACCGACGAACCATCGGGATTGGCGCGCAGCACGATCGCACCGAACTGCTCGGGCGAGGTGAGCTGCCCTTGGACATTGACGGTGGCCGAAATCTGCTGGCCGATCGGGTTCGGCGTCGCACCGATGCGGCCGCCGGCAACCTGGGCGTTCTGCGCCGAGATGGCACTGACGATATCCGCGGAGGTCAGGCTGAGGCCGACCATCTTGTCGGGATCCATCCAGATACGCATGGAGCGCTGGGTGGCAAACAGCTGGGCGCTGCCGACGCCGTCGACACGACGGATTTCGCCGATAACGTTACGCTGCAGATAGTCACCAAGACCGATTGCGTCGGTATTGCCGTCCGTCGAGGTCAGAGAGACGACCATCAGGAACGACGTGCCGGCGCGCTCGACGCGGATACCCTGCGAGGTAACGGCCTGCGGCAGACGCGGCTCGGCGCGGGCGATGCGGTTCTGAACTTCGACCTGCGCTTCACCGATATTGGTGCCGGGAGCGAAGGTAACGTTGATCGATATACGGCCGGAGGATTCGGACGTGGATTCGAAATAGATCAGCCCCGGAACACCGTTCAGCTCGTCTTCGATCGGACGCGTGACGCTCTGGTAGATGTTTTCAGGAGACGCACCAGGATAGCTGGTGGAGATGGAGATCTGCGGCGGTGCGACATTCGGATACTGCGCGATCGGCAGCATCGGGATAGCGAGCACGCCCGCCAGCATGATAAAGATCGCGACGACCCACGCAAAGATCGGCCGATCGATGAAGAAACTTGCCATACGATCGAGTCCTTACTTCTGTGCTGCCGGCGCTGCGCCTGCGGCTTCTGCCGCAGGCTTTTCCGGGTTCCAAGGCTGCGGATTGACGGTTGCGCCGGGTGCAGTCTTCTGGAAGCCATCCGCGATGACCTGGTCGCCGGCCTTCAGTCCCTGCGAGATGACCCAGCGATCGCCGAGCGCACGACCGACATTGACGCGGCGCTGTTCGACCTTGTTGCCTTCACCGACGACAAGCACGCTTGCCTGACCACCCGGATCACGCTGAACCGCCTGCTGCGGAACCGCAAAGGCTTCCCTCTCGACACCCTGCTGGATCTGGACGCGCACATACATGCCCGGCAGAAGGTCGCCGTCCGGATTGGGGAATTCGCCACGCAGTGTCACTTGGCCGGTCGTCTCATCGACGGCGGCTTCGGAGAACAGCAGGCGTCCCGTCTGGGCGTAGGGGGTGCCGTCATCGAGAAGCAGCTTTACTTCCGCCTCATTGTCGCCGGTCATCAACTTGCCGTCTTCGAGCGCCTTGCGCAGGCGGATCAGGTCGGCAGCCGGCTGGGTGAAGTCGGCATAGATCGGATCGAGCTGCTGGATGGTCGCAAGATTTTCGGTGCTGTTGGCGCTGACAAGCGCACCTTCGGTGATCAATGCACGGCCGATGCGGCCGCTGATCGGTGCGGTAACCTGCGAATATTGCAGGTTGAGATTTGCTTGCGCCAGACCCGCTTCGGCCACAGCAACCTCGGCATCGGCCTGCGCCAGCAGGGAGATCGCGTTGTCGAATTCCTGCTGGGAGGCGACATTGGAGCGACGCAGCTGCTGCTGACGATCGGAGGTCTGGCGCGCCTGCAGCTGGGCTGCCTTGGCACGTGCTACGGTAGCCTTGGCGCTATCGACCTGAACCTGAAAAGTGGCCGGATCGATCCGGTAAAGAACATCACCGCGATTGACATGCGAGCCCTGCTCGAAGACCTGCTCGACAACGATGCCGGAGACACGCGGGCGAACTTCGGCAAGCCTTGTCGGAGAGATGCGGCCGGGCAGTTCGTTGATGATCGGCAGGGATTCAGCGGCAATCGTCATGACGCCGACCGGGCTGGGCGGCGGCGCCTGCTGGGCCTGCCCCTGCTGCTCCTGCTGGCACCCTGCCAGAAATGCGAGACCAGACAAAAGTGCGAGAGCGCGCAGCGGCGTCTTTTGCATCGGAAAGCTCCAACTGAAGGGGGAGAAAATTTACATACAAACTAATACGTATATAAATTATCGCAAGTTGATTTTGAATATCACAGAGGTTGAGCAAGGGCATATCACTGCATGCCAGAATTGCTCAACCAAGAAGCGTTGCGACAACCCGCAGAAACATGCGTCATTACCGCCCAAGCGATCCGCAAAACCAAAAATCGACAAATAAAATAATGAAATCATTATCTTGATCGGTATTATCGAGCGAATACAATCGCCTCGATAGCATTGGACATGGCCATGCCGCCCGATGCAACAGCCTGCCACCAATCTAACATAGTTTTGATGAGAAGCAGCCACAAATTTGAAAACGGGCAGGGAGTTTACTGCGGGTGAATGCCGTACCGCGCCAGCATGAACATCATTTAATCTTTGCTGCGTTGACAGGCCGGCGGCGAAAAACAATATCGGTACTCATCGGTTTTACAAAGGTTGAGTATCTCGAATGCGTCTCAAGACGGCCCTGCCACTCCTGCTTATCGCGCTTGTCATCATAGGTGTCGGCACCGCCTTTACACTGTCGTCATCGGCCTCCACCCCGGCAGTGCTGACTACGCCCGTGGCGCGCGGCAATGTGGAATCGACGGTTCTGGCAACCGGTACGCTCAAGCCCTCGCGGCTTGTCGCCGTCGGTTCGCAGGCCTCGGGCCGCATTACCTCGCTGAAGGTTGCCGTCGGCGACACGGTGAAGGCGGGCGATCTCATCGCGCTCATTGATTCCACTACGCAGGACAACGCGCTGAAAACCGCCAATGCGGCACTTGCCAATGTTCAGGCGCAGCGCAACGAGCGCGTCGCAGAGCTGGAAAACGCCAACCTCACCCTCGCTCGCCAGCAGGCGATCTACGAGAAACAAGCAGGCTCCCGCGCCGATCTGCAGACCGCTGAAGCCGAAGTGAAGGTCGTCACGGCACAGATAGAGGCGCTCGATGCGCAGATCACAGAGGCCGAGGTTGCCGTCGAGACGGCGCAGGCGGATGTCGGTTATACGCGGATCAGCGCCCCGATGGACGGCACGGTTCTCGCGATCGTCAACCAGGAAGGCCGCACCGTCAACGCCACGCAATCAGCCCCCACCATCGTTGCGCTTGGCGACCTGACCCGCATGACCGTCCGCGCCGAGATTTCGGAAGCCGATATCACCCGCGTCGAAGCCGGGCAGAAGGTGCGCTTCAACGTCATCGGTGACCGGGCGAGATCCTATGACGCAACGCTTGCGGCAATCGAGCCTGCCCCGGAATCGATCGTCGATGACAGCAGCGTCGCCACGTCCAGCACCAGCTCGTCATCTTCGTCGTCCTCATCCTCTTCGGCGATCTATTATATCGGCGTCTTCGACATCCCGAACGAAGACGGCCGTTTCCGCACCTACATGTCTGCGGAGGTCAATATCATCCTCGGTTCGGCAGCAGATGTGCTCACCATCCCATCCTCCGCCCTGCCGGAAACCGCCGCGACGGGCAGCGCTCAGGTCCGCGTCGAGAAGGACGGCAAGATAGAGGCCCGCAAGGTCGAGATCGGCCTCAACAACAAGATCACCGCCGAAGTGAAGTCCGGCCTCTCCGAAGGCGAGCGGGTTGTGATCAGCGAAGGCTCCGCCACGCCGTCGGCATCCAGCCGCCGAGGCGGCCCGCCGCCGATGTTCTGATTGGGAGGCAAGCGATGACCGAACCCCTGATTTCGCTTTCCGGCCTGCGCCGCGACTATGCTTCCGGCGATGGCACGATCACCGTCCTGAAAGACGTCGACCTGACCATCGAAAAAGGCGAGATGGTCGCGATCATCGGCGCCTCCGGCTCCGGCAAGTCGACCATGATGAACATTCTCGGACTGCTCGACCGGCCGACCGAAGGCACCTACAAGATTTCCGGCCGCGAAACCTCGGCCCTCGACAACGACGACCGCTCGGCACTGCGGCGCGAGCATTTCGGCTTCATCTTCCAGCGCTATCATCTGCTGGACGAAATCTCGGCGCTCTCCAATGTCGAGATCCCGGCGGTCTATGCCGGCCGCGACCGCAGCCAGCGGCGTGAACGGGCAGCCGCCCTGCTCGGACGCCTCGGCATGGCGGATCGCACCGAGCATCGGCCGGGCCATCTCTCCGGCGGCCAGCAGCAGCGCGTGTCGATTGCCCGCGCGCTGATGAACGATGCCGACGTGATCCTGGCGGACGAGCCAACCGGCGCGCTCGACAAGGCAAGCGGCGAGGAGGTCCTGCGCATCCTTGACGAGTTGCATGCCGAAGGCCGCACCATCATCATCGTCACCCATGATGCGACGGTTGCTGCCCGCGCTGAACGTATCATCGAAATATCCGACGGCCGAATCATTTCCGATACCCGCTTCAGGGAGCTTCCCGCTCCGGTAAAGGAAACAGCGCCGCGAACCCCCGCCCCTGCCAACCGCGTCTGCGCAGGCCTCGACCGTTTTCGCGAAGCCTTCCTGATGGCCTGCAAGGCGCTGAAAGCGCATCGCATGCGCTCCTTCCTGACCATGCTCGGCATCATCATCGGCATCGCCTCGGTTATCTCGGTCGTCGCGCTCGGCACCGGCAGCCAGCAGAAGGTGCTTGCCAATATCAGCAGCCTCGGCACCAACACGCTGGAAGTCTTTCCCGGCACCGGTTTCGGAGACATGCGCTCCGGCCGGGTGAAAACCCTTGTCGTCTCCGACGCCAATGCACTGGCGAAACTGCCCTATATCGCCGCCGCGACGCCGACGGTCTCCACCAGCACCACAGCACGCTTCGGCGCAACCGAAGCCAACGCCCTGATCAACGGCGTCGGCAGCAGATATTTCGAGGTCAAGGGGTCGAAACTCGTCGCCGGCCGTTTCTTCGACGATGCCGGCGTGCAGGCCATGGAACAGGATGCGGTCATCGATGAAAACACGGCAAAGACCCTGTTCGGCAGCGATACAGCCAAGGCAATCGGCCAGGTGTTTCTGGCCGGAAGCGTGCCGTCGCGGGTGATCGGCGTGATCTCGTCGCAGCAGGGCGGTTTCGGCTCCAGCGACAATCTCTCGATCTACCTGCCCTATACCAGCGTTCAGACCCGTTTCACCGGCGACCAGTCGCTGCGCAGCATCACGCTCAGGATCAGCGACGATGCCGACACGAGCGTTGCCGAACAGGCGGTCACCACCTTCCTCACCGGCCGCCACGGCACGAAGGACTTTTTCGTCTTAAATACCGACGACATCCGCCAGACCATCACCAGCACGACACAAACGATGACGCTGCTGATCGGCGCGATCGCGGTCATCTCACTGATCGTCGGCGGCATCGGTGTGATGAATATCATGCTGGTCTCGGTGTCGGAACGGGTCAGCGAAATCGGCGTGCGCATGGCGGTCGGAGCCAGACGACAGGATATCCTGCAGCAGTTCCTGATCGAGGCCGTGCTCGTCTGCCTGATCGGCGGCGTGCTCGGCGTGGCGCTCGCGCTTCTGTTCGGCGCGACATTCAGCCTGTTCGGTTCGAGCTTCAGCCTTGTGTTCACGACTGCACCCATCGTTCTTGCAGTCGTTTCGTCCTGCCTCATCGGCATCGCCTTCGGCTATCTTCCGGCACGCAACGCGTCGCGGCTTGATCCGGTGGCGGCTCTTGCGTGATGCCGGCGAACAGCCGACACTGCGGTTGATGGATAACAACGACACGATGCCCGAAATCAAACGTTCAAGGGGACGCCCGAAAACGCAGAGCGACGACGAGCGCCGCCAGGCGATCGTCGAGGAGGCCCAGCGCACCTTCGTCGAACTCGGCTATCGCGGCACCACGACCGATATCGTGGCGGCGCGATGTCATATCTCCAAGCAAACCCTCTATCGGGTATTCAAAAGCAAGGCGGATCTGTTCCTCGCGGTCGTCGGCTCCCATCGTCGGATGATGCTCGCTCTGCCGCGCCCCGAAGATGAAGACAGGCCCGTCGATGAAGTTTTAGCAGATATCTTCATGATCGACATCGATGAGGTAGCGGAACGGGAACGCGAAGCCTTCATCTCCTTCGTCATACGGGAATCGCAGCAGGTTCCCGAACTGGTCGATATTTTGCACCGGGAGGGTGTCGACCGATCACGAAAGCTTCTCGCGGAATGGCTCGATCTTCAGGTGGCCCGCAAGACGATTGCGATCGACAACACATTGAGCGGTGCCCGGATGCTGATGGATCTCCTGTTCGGCGGCATGGCCGGGCCGGGTAGCCGCGACTGGAAGGACCGGGCGGATCGCAACCGCCATCTGCGGCGCTGCATCGATGTCTTTATCCGGGGAAACCAGCCTCACTGAAATCCGGAAACGGGATTCAGCAAAAAGTTGCATTGACCGTGGTCAATTCGCCATGACGCGATAAGTCTATCGTCACGGGAACATTTGCAATTGCCTGGGGGCAGTGATGACGAAATCCGCAAAGGGATGGGTCTGGGGCGCTATCGCCGTCGTGCTGGTTGCCATCGGCTATTATGCTTGGACGGTCTTCCGCAGCGACAGCCTTCCGGCAGGCTTCACCTCAAGCAACGGCCGCATTGAAGCCGTGGAAATCGACATCTCCACCAAGACAGCCGGCCGACTGAAAGAGCTGCTGGTCCGCGAGGGTGATTTCGTCAAGGCGGGCCAAACCCTTGCCCAGATGGATACTGCCCAGCTGGAAGCCAGCAAGCGTCAGGCGCAGGCGCAGCTTCGCCGCGCCGAGATCTCCGTCGATACCGCTCACAGCCTCGTCGCCCAGCGCGAGGCTGAACGGAAATCATCCCTCGCGGTCATCGAACAGCGCAAGGCCCAGCTCGACTCGGCGCAAAAGACCAATGCCCGCTCGCGCCAGCTTCTCGCCAACAATACCGTTTCGCAGCAGGTGGTCGATGACAGCGAGGCGGCCGAACAGGCGGCCCGTGCCACGCTCGCCTCCGCGGAAGCTTCGCTTGCGGCATCCGATGCGGCAATCAACGCCGCTAAGGCGCAGGTTGTCGATGCAGAGGCTTCGGTCGATGCAGCCAAGGCCCAGATTGACAGCGTCGATACCGATATCGCTGATAGCACGCTGACATCGCCGCGCGACGGCCGGGTCCAGTACCGCGTCGCCCAACCGGGAGAGGTTTTGTCCGCCGGCGGCCGCGTTCTCAATCTCGTCGATCTCGGCGATGTCTACATGACCTTCTTCCTGCCCACCGCGCAGGCCGGCCAGACCCCGATCGGCTCCGACGTCCGCCTCGTCCTCGACGCGGCGCCCCAATACACGATCCCGGCAAAAGTCTCCTTCGTCGCTGATGTCGCGCAGTTCACCCCGAAAACGGTCGAAACGGAAGAGGAGCGGCAGAAACTGACCTTCCGGGTCCGCGCCCAGATCCCGCAGGAACTGCTCCAGAAATACATCCAGTACGTCAAGACCGGCCTGCCCGGCATGGCCTATGTCCGGCTCGATCCGCAGGCTGCATGGCCGGAAAATCTCGAACGCAACCTCGTGAAGTGACGGCGCCGATATGGACGCCGTCGACAAACACGCCCCAAGCGACAGCAAGCCGGTCGTCCGGCTGCAGCAGGTATCGCTTGCCTACAAGAAGACGGTCGCGCTCGATGACGTGTCGATCGATATACCCTCCGGCTGCATGGTCGGGATGATCGGGCCGGATGGCGTCGGCAAGTCGAGCCTGCTGTCGCTCGTCTCCGGCGCCCGCGCGATCCAGAAGGGCAAGGTCGAGGTGCTCGGCGGTGACATGGCGGATGCCCGCCATCGCGATGCGACCTGCCCGAAGATCGCCTATATGCCGCAAGGGCTGGGCAAGAACCTTTACCCGACCCTGTCGGTCTTCGAGAATGTCGACTTTTTCGCCCGCCTGTTCGGCCAGGACAAGGCCGAGCGCGAAGCACGCATCAGGGAACTGCTCGAAAGCACCGGCCTCGGCCCCTTCGCCGACCGGCCTGCCGCAAAACTTTCAGGCGGCATGAAACAGAAACTCGGCCTCTGCTGCGCCCTGATCCATGATCCGGATCTGTTGATCCTCGACGAACCGACGACCGGCGTCGACCCTCTTTCCCGAAGACAGTTCTGGGAACTGATCGATACGATCCGCGCCGGCCGCCCCGGCATGAGCGTCATCGTCGCCACCGCCTATATGGAAGAGGCCGCCGGCTTCGACTGGCTTGTCGCGATGAATGCCGGCAAGGTACTCGATACCGGCACGCCGGCCGAACTGCTGTCGCGCACCCGCACCGACAATCTCGACGCCGCCTTCATCGCACTCCTGCCAGAAGCCGAGCGCCGCGGCCATGTCGATGTCGTCATCCCGCCGCGCCAGCATGACGGTGCAGAGGAATACGCCATCGAGGCCAGCCATCTCAGCATGCGCTTCGGCAGCTTTACCGCCGTCGACAATGTCAGCTTCCAGATCCCGCGCGGCGAGATCTTCGGCTTTCTCGGCTCCAATGGCTGCGGCAAGTCGACGACGATGAAAATGCTGACCGGGCTTCTGGCCGCCAGCGAAGGTGAGGCAAAGCTCTTCGGCCGCACGGTCGATGCCAGCGACATGGCCGTGCGCCGCCGCGTCGGTTACATGAGCCAGGCCTTCTCGCTCTACAGCGAACTCACCGTCCGCCAGAACCTCGACCTGCACGCCCGCCTGTTCAAGCTGCCGGAAGACAAGATTCCGGCGCGGATCGACGAGATGGCCAGCCGCTTCGGCCTCGCCGATGTGATGGAAACGCTGCCCGATGGCCTGCCGCTCGGCATCCGTCAGCGCCTGTCACTTGCGGTTGCGATGATCCATGCGCCGGATGTGCTGATCCTCGACGAGCCGACCTCCGGCGTCGATCCCATCGCCCGCGACGCCTTCTGGCAGATCCTTGCCGATCTCTCCCGCAAGGATAACGTCACCATCTTCATCTCCACCCATTTCATGAACGAGGCGGAACGCTGCGACCGCATCTCGCTCATGCATGCCGGCAAGGTGCTGATCAGCGACACGCCGGACGGGATCGCCAGAAGCCGCAATGCCGCAACGCTCGAAGAAGCCTTCATCGCCTATCTGGAAGAGGCTTCCGGCATCACGCCATCCGACAAGACTGAAAAGAAAGCTGATCCGGCTCCAGCAAAGCTGGTCCTCTCGCACGACACCCACGCCCAGAAAAAGCGCCGCCTCTTCGATTTCCGCCGCATGTTCAGCTATACGCGACGCGAAACACTGGAACTGCAGCGCGATCCGATCCGCGCCACGCTCGCCGTGCTCGGCAGCGTCATCCTGATGTTCGTCATCGGCTACGGCATCAACATGGATGTCGAGGACCTGACATTTGCCGTGCTCGACCGCGACGACAGTACGATCAGCCGAGACTATGTGCTGGATATCGCCGGCTCGCGCTATTTCATCGAGAAGGAGCCGATCCGCGATTATGCCGACATGGACAAGCGGATGCGGGAAGGCGAGATCAGTCTGGCGATCGAGATCCCGCCCGGCTTCGGCCGCAACGTGCTGCGCGGCGACACCGTCGAGATCGGCGCCTGGATCGACGGCGCCATGCCGCAGCGGGCCGAAACCGTCAGCGGTTATGTGCAGGGTATGCATGCCAACTGGCTGAACCGCAAGGCGAAGGAGATCAACGGGGCCGCGGCCACGCAAGGGGCCTTCTCCATCGAAACCCGCTTCCGCTACAATCCCGACGTCAAAAGCCTCGTCGCGATGGTGCCGGCGGTCATCCCGCTTCTGCTGATCCTCATCCCCGCCATGCTCTCAGCTCTCAGCGTCGTCAGGGAAAAGGAACTGGGTTCGATCATCAATCTCTACGTGACGCCGGTAACCCGGCTGGAATTCCTGTTCGGCAAGCAATTGCCCTATATCGTCCTCGGCATGCTGAATTTCCTGCTGCTGGTCGCCTTCGCCACGCTGATTTTTCGCGTGCCCTTCACCGGCAGTTTCATCACCTATGCGACGGCTGCGCTGCTCTACGTCATCATCGCCACCTCGATCGGCATATTGATGTCCACCTTCATGTCGAGCCAGATCGCCGCGATCTTCGGGACAGCGCTTCTGACGCTGATCCCGGCCACCCAATATTCCGGCATGACCGACCCGGTCTCGTCGCTTCAGGGTGCGGGCGCCCTGATCGGCCAGATCTACCCGACCAGCTATTTCATGACGATCTCGCGCGGCACATTCTCCAAGGCGCTCGATTTCGCCGGGCTGGCCGGTTCCTTCGTGCCGCTTCTGATCGCCATCCCCATTCTGGCCGCGCTCGGAGCGGTGCTTCTCAAGAAGCAGGAGAGCTGACCCATGTTCTCGTCCAACATCTTTCAGCTCGGCCTCAAGGAATTGCGTGGTCTCGCCCGCGATCCGATGCTGCTTCTGCTGATCGTCTACGCCTTCAGTCTGCAGATCTATACCGGCTCGAGCGCCATGCCCGAGACGCTCAACAATGCCGCCGTCGCCATTGTCGATGAGGACCAGTCGCCGCTATCGGGCCGCATCAGTACCGCCTTCATGCCTCCCTATTTCGTCCCCCCGAAACAGATCTCGATCGCCGAGATGGACAGCCGCATGGATGCCGGTCTCGACACATTCGCGCTCAACATCCCGCCGGATTTCCAGCGCGATGTGCTGGCCAATCAGCAGCCAGTCATCCAGCTCAATGTCGATGCGACCCGCATGAGCCAGGCCTTCAGCGGCAGCGGCTATATCCAGACGATCGTTTCAAACGAGGTCGGCGAATTCCTCAATCGTTACCGCGGCGCAAGCAGCGTCCCGGTGGATCTCACGCTCCGGGCACGCTTCAATCCGTCGCTCGACAAATCCTGGTTCGGCTCGATCACCAACATCATCACATCGATCACCATGCTGTCGATCGTCCTGACCGGTGCCGCCCTCATCCGCGAACGCGAACACGGCACGATCGAGCATCTGCTGGTCATGCCGGTCACGCCGACGGAAATCATGATCAGCAAGATCTGGTCGATGGGCCTCGTCGTGCTTCTGGCCTCCAGCTTCGCCCTGTTCGTCATCGTCAAAGGGCTGTTGGCAATCCCGATCGAAGGCTCGCCCGCCGTCTTCCTGCTCGGCACGGCGCTCTTCCTGTTCGCCACTACCTCGATGGGCATATTTCTAGCGACCGTCGCAGGCTCCATGCCGCAATTCGGCCTGTTGCTGATCCTCGTGCTATTGCCGCTTCAGGTATTGTCGGGCGCTATGACACCGCGCGAAAGCATGCCGGATATCATCCAGTACATCATGCTTCTCGCCCCCAATACGCATTTCGTCATCCTCGCCCAGGCAGTGCTGTTCCGCGGCGCACAGCTCGACGTCGTCTGGCCGCAGCTTCTGGCGCTGCTGGTCATCGGCTCCGTGCTGTTCTGGCTGGCGCTACGCCGTTTCAGACGTTTCCTCAGATAGTCATTCCGCAGCGATTGCCGGACGGTGGTCGTCATTGCTCTCGGTCCGATCCTCGTCCTTCCGCCGGCCAAGGCGGCTGAGGAACCGGCCGAAACGGTCCATCTCGACGAAGATCACCGGCGTGATGAACAGCGTCAACGCTTGGCTGACGATCAAACCGCCGACCACCGCGACGCCGAGCGGCTGGCGAAGCTCCGAAGACGCGCCGCCGCCGATCGCGATTGGCAGGGCACCGAGCAGCGCACAGAAGGTCGTCATCATGATCGGCCGGAAACGCCGCACACTTGCCTCATGGATCGCGGCCGCGGCACTCTCCCCCTTCTCCCGCATCGTCTCCACCGCCACGTCGATCATCATGATGGCGTTCTTCTTGACGATGCCGATCAGCATCAGAAGCCCGATCAATGCGATGATCGAGAGATCGAAACCGAACAATTTCAGCGCCAGAAGCGCACCGAACGCCGCCGCCGGCAGGCCTGAAAGAATGGTCAGCGGGTGGATAAAGCTTTCATAGAGCACCCCGAGCACGACATAGATGGTGAGAACCGCCGCAAGGATCAGCAGCGGCGTATTGCCCTGGCTCTGCTGGAAAATCTGCGCCGTGCCGCCGTATGAAGTGAACACGTCGGCCGGCATATCCATCGATGCCTTGATCTGGTCGATCGCGGCCGTCGCATCGCTGAGCGAGACATTTTCCGGCAGGTTGAACGAAATCGTCGTTGAAACGAGCTGGCCGGTCTGGCTGATCGTCACCGGCGCGGTTTTCCGCTCCACATGGGCAAAGTTCGACAATGGCACCAGCGTGCCGTTGGAAGACATGACCCGCACCTGCTGCAGCAACTGGTCGTTCCACTGCCGGCTGGTGTCGAACTCGACGATCACCTCGTAACTGTCACCCGTCGACTGGATTTCAGCAGCATTATACCCGCCGAACGCCATCTGCAGCGACTTGCGCAACGTGTCGTCGGTAATGCCGAAACGGGCAGCCTTTTCCGTATCGACCTTGATATCGGCCTCGATCGCGTTGTTCTGTGCATCCGACGTCACGTCGGTGAAATGCTGCCGGTCCTTGCGCATCGCATCCTGCAGCTTGCCAGACCATTCATTCGTATCGTCCACCTTCAGGGCCTGGACGACGAGTTGGTACTGGCTGGCCGTGCTGCGCCCGCCGAAACGCAGGCTCTGCTGCGGCGTGATGAAAGCTCTTATACCGGCGATCTTGCCCGTCGCCTGCCGCAGTTCCTGCAGCGTCTGCTGCAATGGCGGTCTTGCGTCGCGGTCTTTCAACTCGACAAAGATCGTGCCGTTATTGAGTGGGCTTCGGCTGTTGCCGCCGACCGTAGAAGTCACGTGGTTGACCGCCGGGTTGGCGCGGATCGCAGCCACGACCTGCGCCTGCAGGTCGCGCATCGCCGTATAGGAAATGTCCTCGCGCGCGCGGGTCGAAACCGAAAGCCGGCCGATATCCTCGGTCGGGAAGAAACTGCTCGGCAGCGTCTTGAACAGGTAGATCGAGCCACCGACCGAAGCCAGGAAGACCAGCATGATCACCGTCCGGTTCCTGAGACACCAGCCAACCGAGCGATCATAACCGCGCAACGTCTTGTCGAAACCGCGATCGAATATCCTGACGATCAGGCTCGGGCGGTGATGCCGGTCCGACATCCGCGATCCGAGCATCGGCGTCACCGTCAGCGACACGATGGCCGAAGCGACGATCGCAAGAGCAACCACCATGCCGAACTCATTGAACAGCCGGCCGACCACCCCGCCCATCAGCAAGATCGGGATGAACACGGCAATCAGCGAGATAGACATCGAGACGATCGTGTAACTGACCTCCGCGGCCCCCTGCAGCGCCGCCTGCCGCACCGGCATGCCGTCCTCGATATGCCGCATGATGTTTTCGAGCATCACGATCGCGTCGTCGACCACGAGGCCTACGGAAAGCGTCAGCCCCAGAAGCGAGATATTGTCGATACTGTAGCCGAGCAGGTACATGGCCCCGAACGTCGTGACCAGCGACAGCGGCACCGCAAGCGCCGGCACGATCGTCGCCGAAACACGCCCGAGAAAGAGATAGATCACCAGCACGACCAGCGCGATCGTCAGCCCGAGCGTGAACTGCACATCGGAGATCGATTCACGGATCGAAACGGACGAGTCGTTCATCACATTGAGCTGCACCGATGCCGGAAGCTCTGCCGTCAGCGCCGGCAGCTTGGCTTTCACCGCATCGACGACGGCAACCGTATTCGCATCCGGCTGGCGCTGCACGGCAAGCACGATGGCCGACTGGCCGTCATACCAGCTGCCCGCATCGAGGTTTTCGACACTGTCCTCCACCCGCGCGATGTCCCCGAGATGGATCGGCGCACCGTTGGGCGAGGCGATCACCAGCGAACGGAATTCTTGCGCGTTGGTGCGCTGGGTGTCGGCATTGATCGTCAGCTTCTGGCTGCCATTCTGCAGCGAGCCGACCGGCGCCTGGCTGTTGGCGGCCTCGATCGCGTTTGTCACGCTTTGCACACCGAGCCCGCGCGCCTGCAGCTTGTCCGGGTCAACCTCGACACGAACGGCATACGTCTTCGCCCCGAAGATCGACACTTCGGCAACGCCGGGCAGTGTCGAAAGCATCGGCGAGATGACGTTCTCGGCGATCTCGTCCACCTTGCTCGGCGGCAGGCTGTCGCTTTTGACGGTCAGAAGCAGCACCGGCGCATCCGCCGGGTTGGTCTTGCGATAGCTCGGCGCCGTCGTCATGTTGTCCGGCAATTGCCGGCTTGCCTGCGAGATCGCCGCCTGCACGTCGGCGGCGGCGGCATCGATATTGCGGCTCAGATCGAATTGCAGCACGATAGAGGAACTGCCGAGCGAGTTGGTCGCGCTGATTTCGCTGATGCCCGGAATGGTCTCGAATTTCTTGATCAGCGGCGTGGAAACTGCCGTCGCCATCGTCTGGGGCGAAGCACCGCTCAACGACGAGGACACATTGATCGTCGGAAAATCCACCTGCGGCAACGCCGCGACCGGCAACATCCGGTATCCGGCAAGACCGGCCAATATCGCGCCGATGGCAAGAAGCGTGGTGGCGACGGGACGCCTAATGCAGAATTCGGAGATCAATTGCTTGCCCCCGGTTCAATCACGCTATTGACCGAGGCAGTTTCCCGGCCGGCGTTCGAAAAATCCTCATGAACCGTCGCCCCATCGGCAAGCTGCGACTGCCCTTCCACGACGACGTGAGCACCGTCCTCTATCCCCTTGGTGATTGCCGTATCGCTTCCGTTGGAGCGGGAAACCGTCACCAGCGTCTTGTGGGCCTTCCTGTCATCCCCGATCGTGTAGATGAAGGGAGTGTCGGCACCCGGATTGACCGCAACGGTCGGCACCACGATATTCTCTTCACCGCCGTTGAAATGCACCGTCACGTTGACGGACTGGCCAGGCCATAGCTCTCCACCCGGATTATTGAACTGCGCCTTTGCCAGAATGGTACCCGAGGCCGTGTCCACCGTGTTGTCGAAGAAGCTGAGCTTGCCGGAAACGACCTCATCCGACGAAGACTGAGGCAGCGCATCGACGGTAATTTCACCACCCGAAAATCCCCGGCGCAATTCGCCGAGATACCCTTCCGGCAGATGGAAGCTGACATAGATCGGGTCATATTTCTCGATCGTCACCACGGTGGATCCGACCCCGAGATAGGCACCGACACTGACCGCGATATCGCCGAGACGCCCTTCGAAAGGCGCGCGGATTTCGGTGTGCTCTAAATTGACCTGATCGGCTGCGATCGTTGCCTTGTCGCTTTGGACCGTTGCGGCGCTGGTATCGCGCGTGGCCTGCGCCTCGTCGACCGATTGCTGCGTGCCGGCACTGCGATCGACGAGCGTTTTCGCCCGGGCAAGCGCGGTCTCGGCCCCCCTCAGCGTTGCCTGATCCCGCGCCAGCAGTGCCTTGTCCTTGTCGAGTGCCGCCACGAGGCTGCGATCATCCAGCTTGGCGATCAGGTCGCCGGCCTTGACCACATCACCATCACGCGCGGCGATGGAAAGCACCGTTCCAGCTTCCTGCGCTGCGATCGTGGTGTTTTCATCGGCAACGGCTGCGCCCGTGGCAGTGACATCGAGCGGCAAAGTCATCTTCACGGCAGCAACGGTCTTGACTACAGGGGGCTGGCCATTGCCTCGCCCACGCTGCCCGTTCCGGCCACCATCCTGCGATTGCTCGTTTGCTGCCGTCTTATCCGCCGAAGCTTGCGGATTGAGCTGATCGAGAAAGGGAAGCTGCGCTCGAAAATGCCATCCGGCAGCTGCCACTACGGCAAAACAAGCCACGATCCAGATCTTCTTCATGCCGGTAGTTCTCCATCAGGGCCTTGCCTCTGTGGAGGAGGATATTGCGCTCAAAACGGCGAAAAGCCAGCGAACACAGCGGCCTGCGGATTAAATCTTGGTAAGGATGCGCGGGATCTCATGAAGCAAAAACGTAACATTCGATCAGTAAAGATCGCCAAGCTCTTCATGGATTGCCGAAATAATCTCGGCGCGTTGCTGGGCCGAACGCCCGGCATGCGCCGCATAGGTCAGCGCCAGCAGCCTCACTGTGCTCAGAATAGTCGTATGCGAGGGGCCGAGCGCAAAACTCGCCACATGGCAAGGCAATACAACATTCGAATATCGCTGCGCTTCCAGCATCGAATTTCGGTCGGTAATGGTGATGATGTTGAGACGGCTCGTCGCAGCATGGCTGAGGATCGGTTTCAGGATCGGCTGGTGCGGTGGCAAGGTCACCAGAAGCAGTACGTCCTTCGGCCCGGTCATTGCAAGATCTTCCGCCCAGGATCCCTGGTTGATGCCGAGGATCATGACGCTGTGCCTGAGACGCGAAAAGACCAGCCGCGCATAGCGCGCCACGCCCTCTTCCACACCAAGCCCGAGAACCCACACTTTTGGCGCAGCACCGATCAGTTCGGCGGCCTGTCGCACCTTGTCGGAGCGCATCTCCTCGAATGTCTTGGTGAGATTTTTCAACTCGAGTTCCAGATGCGCGCCGATCGTCCGCCCGAGCGCCACCTGTTCCGACTGCGTCACGGAATAGCCGTATGGCTCCGTGCGGTTGCGCTCTTCACGCGCTTGAAGCTTTACCTCGTTAAAATCCGCATAGCCGAGATGCTGGAAGAAACGCGCGGCGGTTGCCTTCGATACTCCGGCCATCTCTGCGATCTCGGTTGCCGAATGGGTCAGGATATCGTCCTGCCGGTCGAGGATCAGCTGGGCAAGCTTCTGCTCACCGGCCGTCAGCCGCTGGTAGCGTTCCTGAATGCGCAAGACGAGACGCGAGGCCATGATTTCTCCGGTTTGCCGCTCTGCATAAAAAGATTAGCACCCCTCTTGCAACAATGAAACTATTGTTTCACAATTATGAAACATTGAAACAGAGGCCATGATGGCACAACCACGCGTCATCCGTCAGAGAATATGGGACAACCTTAAGGCTGTCGCACGCCCTGACACGCGCTTCCATCTAAGCTTCAGCGAGTTCATTCCCGATTTCGAAGGCGTCGAGCAGGCGACCGATCGGCTGACGGCCCTGCCGGCCTTCGCCCACTCCAAACTCGCCTTCGTCACACCCGACAATTCCATGACCGAGTTGCGCCGTCGGCTGATCGTCGAGGGCAAAGCCTTCGTCATGTCGACCTACAACATGCAGCGCGGTTTTCTCTACATGGCCCCCGGCATTGTTCCGCCGGAAGCCGCTCCATTTGCGGCATGGCTGGATGGAATGGAGTATTTTGCCCGCCCCATCAGCCTTGAGGAACTGACCGGGATCGGCCGGTTCGACCTGCTTGCCACCGGCGCATCGGCGGTGACCAAGGACGGCATTCGTTTCGGCAAGGGCCACACCTATTTCGATCTCGAATGGGGCATGTTCACCGATCTGGGCCTCGTAGACGAAAAGACGCCGGTCGCGGCAATCGTCCATGACGTGCAGGTGGTCGATGAACAGCTGAGCCCCAGCGAAACCGACATCCAGGTGGATTTCATCGCCACCCCGAGCCGCCTTGCAACGGTCGAGCGCCACAACCGGCGCCCCCGCGGCATCAAGTGGGAGCAGCTGACGCGTGACGAGATCGCCGATACGCCGCCGCTGAAAGAACTTGCCCGCATGCGCGGCATCGCCTGACCCAGGATTTCAAGACTTCACCCCGACAATAAGGAACAGCCCGATGCATCTTTCCCTCAACCGTCGCCATTTCATGGGCCTGATGGGCGCTGCCGCGACCATGCCGATGATGGGCCACATGGCCTCCGCCGCCACCCCGTTCAACTTCCAGGCCTCGTGGATCAACGATGCCGAATTCGCTGGTTATTTCCTCGCCGCCGACAAGGGCTATTACAAGGAAGCAGGCCTTGAGCTGGAATATCTTTCCGGTGGCCCGGACGTCATCCCGGAAAGCTCGATAATCGCCGGCAAGGCCGACCTGACGCTGACGACGCCCGACACCACGATCAAGGCGATCGTCGAACAGGGCGCGCCCTTCAAGATCATCGGCGCCCAGTACCAGAAGAACCCGATCGGCATCGTGTCTCTGGCCAAGAACCCGATCAAGGAGCCGAAGGACCTGATCGGCAAGACGCTCGCCGTTCCGCCGGTCAACGTCATCTCGGTCGAAGCCATGCTGAAGATCTCCGGCATCGACCGCGCGCAGGTCAACATCGTGCCCTACGCCTACGACCCGACCCCGCTGATCAAGGGCGAGATCGACGCTTCCGTCGACTTCACCACCAACGTGCCTTTCACCATCAAACAGGCCGGCGAGGAAGCAACCTCCTTCCTGCTTTATGACTTCGGCTTCACCATCTTCAACGACACCGTCGTCGTCACCGAAGAAGTGTTGAAGACAAAGCGCAAGGAAATCGTTGCCTTCGTCAAGGCCAGCCGCAAGGGCTGGGAAGAAAACCTCAAGGACCCGGCTGCCTTCCCCAAGACCTTTGCCGACACCTGGTTCAAGGGCACCGGCCGTTCGATCGAAAACGAGGTCTATTTCAACACTGCGCAGAAGCCGCTGATCGAAAACGCCAACGGCATCTTCTCGATGAGCGACGAAGCGATTGCCGCCAATATCGAGGCGCTCGCCGCCGTCGGAATCACCGCCAAGCGCGAATATTTCGACACCACCGTTCTCGAAGAAGTTTGATGATCTCGAATACCGGCATCACGCTTGAAACTGTCTCGCGCTCCTTTCAGGGGCGCGGGACTGTCGTTCAGGCGCTCGACAATGTTTCTCTCGATTGCCCGGCAGGCTCGTTCACCGCGCTGATCGGCCCGTCCGGCTGCGGCAAGTCCACCATGCTGCGCCTCGCACTCGGTCTCGATGAGCCGACCGCTGGCGAGATCGGCATTGCCGGCATGAAACCGCAGCAGGCGGCAAAAGCCGGCCTCACCGGCGTCGCCTTCCAGGACGCGGCCCTGATGCCCTGGCGCAGTGTCGAGGACAATATCGCCCTGCCTCTCGACGTCCTCGGCCGCAAGCGCTCCGATTTTGCCGAAAAGATCGCCGGCCTGATCGACCTCGTCGGCCTCAAGGGTTTCGAGAAGTCGCTGCCCGGCGAACTGTCCGGTGGCATGCGCCAGCGCGTGGCGATTGCCCGTGCCCTCGTCACCGATCCGAAAGTCCTGTTCCTCGACGAACCTTTTGGCGCGCTCGACCAGATCCTGCGCCGCCAGATGAATATCGAGCTGCAGCGCATCTGGATGAAGAACCGCGCAACGACGCTGCTTGTCACCCACGGCATAGACGAGGCCGTCTTCCTCGCCGACCGTGTCGTCGTCATGCAAAGCCGACCGGGCCGCATCGGCAAGGTTGTCGATATCCCGCTCGCCCGCCCTCGCCTGCCGGAAATTTTTACCACACCGGAATTCCACGCGCTCGAAGATCAGGTCGCGGAGGCTCTGGATGGCCACTGAGACGGCGCTTGGAGCTTCCTCCGGAACCAGCAGGAAAACACCGCATGGAACGCCCTTTGGGAAGGCCAAAGGCGAACCCGGCTTCCGCCACTGGTCCGCACTCAGAAACGCGGCGATCCTGCTCGTCCTCTGGGAAGTTCTCGGCCGCTTCAAGCTCGTCGCCGGCGGCGCTTTGCCTGCCCCGACCGAAGTCCTCATCCGCTTCTGGTCGGATCGCGGTGATTATCCCTTGCATATCCTTGCCACCTTTCAGGGCGCATCCCTCGGCTTCCTGATCGGCAATGGCCTCGCCATCCTCGCCGGCATTCTCTTCGCCGTCTCGCCGGTCGCAGCACGACTCGGCCGCGGCCTCAATGTCGCGATCTTCGCCCTGCCGCCGATCGCCATCTCGCCGATCCTGGTTTTGACCTTTTCCGGCATGACGCCGCGCGTCGTGCTCGCGGCCCTCGGCTGTTATTTCGTCACCATGAGCGCCACCGTCACCGGCATCAGCCAGACCGACCGGCGCATGCTCGATGTCGTTCGCGCCTATGGCGGCGGCCGTCTTGCCCTCCTGCACCTCGTTGAAATCCGCGCCGCCCTGCCCGCCATCCTCGCCGGTTTGCGGATCGCGGCCCCCGCCGCCGTGCTTGGCTCGATCCTGGCAGAATTCGGCGGCGGCGGCCGTTTCGGCCTCGGTGCCTATCTGATCGGCTCGCTCGGCCGTGCCGATCCCGCCCGTCTTTGGGGCATCGGTCTTGCTGCCACCGCCATCGCGCTGATCGCCTACGGCATTTTCGCCCTCATAGAAGCCCGCCTCACCCGTTCCACCCGCGCCGTCACCGTCGCGGCAACGCCGCCCGGCATCCGTTCCGAAGGCAACTGGCTTTCCACAATCGCCATCACACTCGCCTCGATCGCACTCCCCTTCATCGTCTGGTGGCTGCTGCTCAAAATCCTTGGCACACCGGCCATGATCGCCAAAACTCCAGCTGGCGTCTTCGACTATCTCTTCATCGCCCCCTCCGCGACCTCGGCGCAAACCCGCCTTCTCGCAGCGCTCGGCCAGACGCTGCCGATGACGCTGATCGGCATGGCCGCCGGCCTCGCCTTCGCCTTCGCGCTTGCCCTCGCTTCGGTCGTGCGCCCCGGCATCGTCCGCTCGTTCATGCCGGTGGCGCTCGTCACGCAGACCATGCCTCTTGTGGCCCTGACACCGCTGCTCGTCCTCCTCCTCGGTCGTGGCCCCTCGGTCATCCTCTGGATCACCATCTCCGTCACCTTTTTCCCCGCCTTCGTCACGCTGGCGCAGGGCCTCGGCATGGTGTCGCGCGGGGCGCTCGATGTGGTGCGCGCTTATGGCGCAAGCCCGTTTACCCAGCTTCGGCTGGTCTCCATCCCGGCATCCTTGCCCTATCTCTTCGCCGCCATGCGGCTTGCCGTTCCGCGCGCGCTTTTAGGCGTGATGATCGCCGAATGGCTCGCCACCGGCACCGGGCTCGGCAATCTTCTGAACCAGTCGCGAGGTTATCTCGACTACGGCATGATCTGGACGGTCGCCGTGGTTTCGGTCCTCATCTCGGTTCTCTTCTATCAAATCGTCATCGTCATCGAACGGCAGGTGCTGCGCAAACGCGGCATGCAGCCGGCCGCCTAAAGTTTTAAAGGAGCACCCCCATGTCCTCTCAGACGTCCAATTACGCTGAAATCGCCGATCACAAGTCTTCCGTGCGCGAACGGGTCTGGACCGAATTGCGCAAGGTCGCCGTCGCCGACAGCCGTTTTCATTTCGATTTCGGCGAATTCATCGCCGATTTCGAGGGCGGTGAGGCGGCCGTCGAGCGCTTACTCGACAACCCCTATTACCGTGACGCGCGCCTGATCTTCATCACGCCCGACAACTGCCTCGACCGCCTGCGCCTTCAGGCGCTGAAGGATGGCAAGCTGGTGCTGATGACCACCTATTCGATCAAGCGCGGCTTCTGGCTTCTCGATCCGAAGAAGATCGCACCGGAAATCTATCTCTATGCCTCGACCCTCGACGGCATGGAACGCGTTGGTGAGCACATGACGCTTGCCGATATCCAGACCAAGCTGCCGAATGTTGACTACATGGTCACCGGCACCGGTGCGATCAATCTGGAAGGCGTGCGTTTCGGCAAGGGTCACGGTTTCTTCGATGCCGAATGGGGCATGCTCTACCAGCTCGGCAAGATTTCCGTCGAAACCCCCTGCGCCGCCGTTGTCCACGACTGCCAGGTCCTGTCGGAAAAGCTCAACCCCGATGTCTACGACACCGTCGTCGACGTGATCTTCACACCCACCCGCGCGATCAACGTTTCGGGCCCACACAAGCCGACCTGCGGCATCATCTGGGATCGCCTCGACCAGCACATGTTCGACACCATCCCGCCGCTGCAGGAGCTGAAGGCCATGGGCCTATGATTTTTCGTCTACCGACTACCGACGGCAATGTCGGTAGTCCAGATCACTGGCAAGGCTTACGGTTCAGTGTCGCCGAGATTTGCTTGGACCATGAGCGGCAACCCAACTTCCCCGAAAGCAGCTTTGGCAGTAATCCTCGGCTACCGGAAAAAGCGTCGGCAACTTCGCTCCCATCGAAAAACTTGACTCAACGAGTATAATTTTTATTTCCCCCATGGATTGCATCGCCAAACAGAGGTAAAGCACCGCAAAACTGCGGTGCAGTGACAGTGCCGCCGCGCCTACCCCATTTGCGAGCACATCCATGGTCTCTCTCCGGCATATTCTCTCGGCAGCAATCCTCATCGCATCCTCCCTCACCGCCTCTGCCAGCATGGCGCAGGACGACAAGCCGCTGCGCATCGCGCTTGCCACCAGCATTTCCAATCAGGCGGCAGAAGTGGCCGTCGAGGAGGCGAAGGCCCAAGGCCTCAAGGTCGAACTGACCGAGTTCAACGACTGGAACACGCCGAACATGGCCGTCGCCGATCGCGAGATGGATGCCAACCTCTTCCAGCACATCCCCTATCTGGAATTCACCAACCAGGCCGGCGGCCGCGATCTCGTCGCCGTCGCCCCTGCCTACGCCACGCCCTTCGGCCTCTATTCGAAGAAATACAAGTCGCTGGCAGACGTGCCCGACAATGCCCAGATCGCGTTTTCGGGAGATGCGGTCAACACCGGTCGTTCGCTCCTCCTCCTCCAGCAGGCCAAGCTGGTTGAACTGAAGCCCGGTACCGGCCATCGCGCCACGCTCGAAGACGTCGTCAAGTGGGTGAAGCCGCTGCAGATCACCCAGCTCGACGGCCCGCAGATCGCCCGCGCGCTTGACGATGTCGATGCCGCCGCCACCTATCCGACCTTCGCCAAGCTCGCCGGTCTCGATCCGGCCTCCGGCCTGATCTTCGAAAACGACCCGATCTACGCCTTCCAGTTCGTCACCCGGCCCGACATGCGCGACGATCCGCGCCTGCGCAAATTCATTGACATCTACCGCGGTTCTGACGCTGTAAAGGCAAAGCTTCGCTCGCTTTACGGAGACCTCGTTTCCTTTCCGTAAGTGGGCGGCGAAAAGCAGACAGTTTCAGATTGGGAAGCCAGAAGATGCACGGTGAATACAAGGTTCAGGGCGGAAAGCTCGTTGTCGTCGATCTCGAAATTGCCGACGGACGCCTCTCGCAGGTTCAGGTTTCGGGCGATTTCTTCCTCGAACCGGCAGAAGCGCTGGACGACATCCGCGCCTCCCTCGAAGGCCTTTCCGCATCCGCCACGGTGGAAGACATCATCGCCGCTGTCCGCACCGGTCTTCGTCCCGGCGCCGAAATGATCGGCTTCAGCCCGGAAGCCGTCGCCATCGCCATCCGTCGCGCGCTCGGCGTCACCGGCACATGGCGTGATTACGAATGGCAGATCATCGAAACGCCTGCGCTCACCCCCACCATGCATCTCGCGATGGACGAGGTTCTGGCTAAGGAAGTCGCTTCCGGCCGCCGCGGCCCCTGCCTGCGTTTCTGGGAATGGGAACGCCCCGCCATCATTCTCGGCGGTTTCCAGTCTCTGCGCAACGAGGTGGACATGGAAGCCACGGCGGAACTCGGCATCGAAACCGTCCGCCGTGTCACCGGCGGCGGCGCGATGCTGGTCGAGCCCGGCAACAGCGTCACCTATTCGCTCTACGCACCGGCAGAGCTGGTGCGCGACATGAGCTTTGCCGATTCCTACGCCTTCCTCGACGACTGGGTGCTGAAAGCGCTGCAGTCGCTCGGCATCGACGCCTTCTACAAGCCGCTCAACGACATCTCCAGCTCCAAGGGCAAGATCGGCGGCGCGGCGCAGAAGCGCTTTTCCTCCGGCGCCGTCCTCCATCACGTCACCATGGCCTATGACATGGATGCCGAAAAAATGGTCAAGGTCCTGCGCATCGGCCGCGAAAAGCTGAGCGACAAGGGCACGACCAGTGCGGTGAAGCGCGTCGATCCGCTGCGCAGCCAGACCGGCCTGCCGCGCGAGGAAATCATCCGCCGGATGAAGGAGACCTTCGTTTCGCTGAACGGCGGCACGCCGGGCACGATTTCGGAAGAAGAATACGCGGCGGCGGAAGAGCTTGCGGCCGAAAAATTTAGCCGCGAGGAGTGGCTGCGTCACATCCCGTGACAGCGATCCCGGCGCCGAGGCGCCGGGCAATCTCACCGCGTCACGGTGAAGACCGCAAGGTTTTCCGGCATCTCGACGCCCGTCATGATGGCATCGAGATGGGCGTGAATGGCATCTGCCGCGCGGTCGGGATCGTGGTCCCGTATGGCATTGAAGATGGCCGTATGTTCCTTGATCAGCCGCGCGATGCGGCCCGGCTTCGGCAGGCTGAGGTGGCAATAACGGTCCACCTTGATCTTCACCGACTTGATGATCTCCCATATACCGGGATATCCGGCCGCCTCGGCAATCAGCGTATGAAACAGGTCGTCGGTCCTGCGAAACCCTTCGTAATCGGCTTCCGCCGCCTGGACCTTCTGCAATTCGAGATTGGCGCGCAGCGTTGCGATCTGCGTCCTGTTGGCTTTCACCGCCGCTGCCCGCACCGTCACGTCCTCCAGCGCCTTTCTGACAACGATCGCCTCCGGCAGCGTATCGAGCGCGATACGCGCAACGAACGTTCCCGATTGCGGCAGGATCTCGATCAGCTTTTCGTTCGACAGCCGCAGGATCGCCTCGCGCACCGGCGTGCGGCTGACACCGAACTGCGCGGCGATCTCCTTTTCCAGGATGGGGTCGCCCGGATAACGGCGCAGCGACACGATATCGTTCCACAGGACCTGATAGATCAGCGCCGAGGTGCTGGCACTGCGCAGGTCCAGTTCGTCGCGTATGCTCGCCAGGTTTTTTCGCTGCTCCTGCGGGGGATTGGTATCCTCCATATAGACCTTCTCACCACTTGTTCTTGGTATTGCGGGCCGCACTTGCGAATCCGCCCCTCTTTGCTGCCGAGCATGGCCCGGCAGCGATTGGCTTGTCAAAGGCGCGGTGCGCTCAGATCACAGCATGGTTTCGAGGATTTCCACCATGGTTTCCGCGGTCAGCGTGCGCGGATTGAAATCCGTCGACCGGCCCACGCCGTTCTTGACGATATCGGGGATCGCCTCGCGCGTCACGCCAAGCTCCGAGAGACGTGTCGGCGCGCCGAGCTTCTCCATCTTCGCTTCGAAAGCGTCCGCGAATTCCTCGACCATCCCGAAACCGAGAACCGTCAGAAGGTCATCGAACCAGGGCCCAAGCTCGGGTTTGTTGAAACGCAGGAAGGCCGGAACATAGATCGCGCAGGCCAGTCCGTGCCGTAGATCGTAATCCAGCGTCAGCGGATAGGAGAGCGGATGCAGCGCCGTGTTGCCGATCATCGCCATCTGCGTTCCGCCGATCACGCTGCCGAGCGTCACCTTTTCGATCGCATCACGGTCCTTGTCGAGGCAGGCCGCCTCGATATTGCGGAAGATCAGCACGATCGCGCGAAACGCCATCGCCCGCGTCATGTCGTTGGCGCGGGTCGACCAGAACCCTTCAAGCGCCTGCGTCATCGCATCGAGCGAGGTGGACGCCGCCACAGCCGTCGGCATGCTGAGCGTCAGCGCGGGATCGACGATCGCGTGATCCGGAAAGCACTCCGGATAGGCAATCGCCGGTTTGGCATTCTTTTCCTTGTCGGTAACGACGGCAAACGGCGTCACTTCGCTGCCGGTCCCCGCCGTCGTCGCCACGGCAATCAGCGGCAGGCCGCGACCTGCGGGCTTCTTCACCCGGTAAAGATAATCGCGGATGGAGCCTTCATTCTTCTGCAGCAGCGCCACGCATTTGGCCGCATCCAGTACGCTGCCGCCACCGATGGCAACGACGACATCTGCACCGCTGTCCCGGCAATGGGCCGCGGCGGTATCGACCGTCAGGATCGACGGGTTTTCCTCGATATCAGTGAAGATGGTGAGTTCGGCAGAACCGACCAGCTCTTTCAATCCGGCCTCGCCGACGCGGTTGAGAAAGCTGCGTCCAATCATCGCAAACACATGACGGCCGCCCAAATTCGAAATCATATCGGGTAGGGTCGACAGGCGATCCCAACCGAAATGAACCGCGGTCGGCAAGCTGAAATTCCAATTCGAACCCGTCATCTTTGTCACTCCAATATCTTTTACGTTCTTCAAAAACCAATAGGCCGCCGGCAATTCCACGTCTTGGACAAGACAAAGGAGCGGAGTTGGAGAGGTGATCAGCCCCGCCCGTATCCGCTCCTCCGATCAAGCCATCAAAGCGCTTAGGGGTCGCCAGAGACAGCCTATTGAATTTTAATATATCACTTAGGACCCTCGATTGGAAGGCCATGCTTGGCCATCAGCTGCAGGTAGTCTTCCCGCGGCGGAACGAAGATGTCGATGCCACGGAAGCCGGTCGTCGTGCGGCCGCCATGCGGCACATTCGACGGATGGACGCAGACATCGCCGGCCTCCATCAGGAAGGTTTCATCGCCGCAGGTATGCTCTTCCGTGCCTTCGAGAATGACCAGGATCTGCACGGCCTCATGGCTGTGCATCGGAAATACGCATCCGGGAGGGTTGGTGATGAAGCTGAGCAGGGCGGGGCCTGCAGCGACGAAGCGCGTGCTGGACTGTTCGGTCAGCGGCACCAGCGGAATATCCTCGATCGTGTAGCAGTATTTCGACTTGTTGGTTGCTTTGTAAACCATCGTTATTTCTCCTATTTATCCATCAATTCCAAAGCTTTATGGAAGCATCCACGAAAGCACAGGTGTCGTTTGGAGGTAGACGATCGCGCAAAGGACGAGCGTCAGTGCAATGCTCCAGGGAAGTGTCTTGCGGAAAATATCCCCTTCGCGTCCGATGATGCCGACCGCAGCGGCGCCGATTGTCAGGCTTTGCGGTGAAATCATCTTGCCGAGCACGCCACCGGAGCTGTTGGCCGCAGCCAGAAGCGAGGGTGACAGGCCGGTTTCATGAGCCGCCGCGACCTGCAGAGCACCGAAGAGCGCGTTGGCGGAATTGTCGGATCCGGTAATCGCCACGCCGATCCAGCCGATGGCCGGCGACAGGAATGCGAACGCATGTCCGGTCGTGGCGAGCCAGCGCCCGAGCGTGATGGTCTGTCCGGAAAAGTTCATGACAAATGCGACGGCGAGCACGCAGAGAACCGTCGGAATGGCCCATTTGAGCTGCTTGAGCGTTGCGCCGTAAGTCTGCACCGCCTCACCGCCCGAAACCTTCAGGAAAGGCATCGAGAACAGGCCGGCGACGCCGAGAAGCGTGGCGGTACCCGGCAGCCATGGCAGTGACAGCGACGTGCCGATAGCCCCGCCGGTCGGATTGACAATGGCAAGCCCCGGCCATGCAAACTTGCTGACTCCGGCAGACAGAGCCTGGGCGATCGGCCCGAGCTGCGACAGCGTGAAGATCACGATGATCGCGACATAGGGCAGGAAGGCGATCGAAACACTGCGGCTGTTGAACGGGATTTTCGAGTTTTCGCCTTCATTGACGATGGCGCATTCGACAGTTTCCTTCGGCTTCCACACCTGCAGGAAGGCGACCAGTGCCGCAGCACCGGCAAGCGCGCCGAGAACGTCCGTCAGCGGCACAGATATCCAGGACGAGCTGACGAACTGCGTCACGGCATAAGCAAAACCGGCAACCAGCGCAGGCAGCCATGTCTGGCGAAGACCTCTGCCGCCGTCGACGATCCAGACGAGGATCAGCGGAATGAACATTGCAAGGATCGGCGTCTGGCGCCCAATGATCGCGCCCAGCTCGTCATAAGGCAGGCCGGATACGGCAGCCAATGTGGTGATCGGCACGCCGAGTGCCCCGAAGGCAACCGGCGCGGTATCGGCCACAAGCGCGCAGAGTGCGGCTTTCAGCGGATCCATGCCGATTGCCACCATCATCACGCCGGCAATCGCAATCGGCGTACCGGCACCGGCAAGCGCCTCGAGCAGGCCGCCGAAGCAGAAGGCGATGATGATCGACTGTACACGCAGGTCGGTGCTGATCACCCCGAAACTGCGTCGCAGGATGTCGAAATATCCCGACTTCACCATCATGTTGTGGATCCAGATGGCGTTGATGATGATCAGGATGATCGGAAGAATACTGAATGCCGCACCATAAAGCGCGGAATTGGCGGCGACCGAAACCGGCATGCCGTAGATGATGATGGCAACACCCATCGCGACGATAAGTGAGCATAGACCGGAAAGCTGCGGCGACAGCCTGAACCCTCCGAGCATGACGAACATCGTCAGAAGCGGCAGGGCCGCAAAGAGCGAACTCAGTCCGAGCGACTGAGCCACCGGATCGTAAACCTGTTGAAACATTTTCGGCGCGTCTCCCCACGCTGCCCGCAAAGGCGGGCGTCAACCCAAAGCCTTGCACCCGCCAAAATCGCCTCCCCTAAAAGCGGTCCAGGTCGATGAGAGAACTCATCTCATGCAAGATGTGTATACTTATATATCAGTTGGATTTGACGGGAAGTGCGCAACCCGCCGCAGCCATGAGGCAAGTTGACGCTGGGAGATGGTTTGAGATCAAGACAGTCGATATCATTCGGACAGCACGGTAACCGCCTGGAATGTTCCCATATCGCGGAACTAGCGAAGGAATGAATGGCGTGAGACGCGGTTACTGGCTCAGATCGATTCTGCTGGTCACGACCGACTTGCCACTTGCCGGGTCGTTATCGATGGTCTGCAACCGCAGTCGGTTTTCGCCAAGTTTGGCGATTGTCATCGTCGCCTTACGGTCGCCGTTGATATTCCTCGCCCAGCGCACGGCCAGATTTATAGAATCACCTTGCCGGGTTCCCGAAAGCGAAGAGGGCTGGCCCGAAGGCCCTGTATAGGTTCCGCTATAACGCGTACCGGAGGCCTTCAGCGCTGCGGAGATGGATCGGCTGACGACAGCAAGCGCGCGACAGGAACCCTGCATCGCAAGCTCGTCAGCGCCTGCAGAAAAATCTACATTACAGCTCACATTAACAGATTTTCCGCCGATCCGGGTCAGAACTGTTCCCTTGCCTGACCATTTTCCATCGATGGATTTCAAAAACTCTCCTTCGGCGGCCGTTGCCGAACCGGCCATTCCAATTGGAAGGACCAATGCTGCTGTCAGAATTGCGAGGAACTGCGCATGCATGACAACCTCCATCAAAAGATGCAGGCCTAACGCTCACTTTCAGTACAAGTTCCCGGCAGCCAGAATCCGCCAGAGCGTCAGCAGAATATCCACTGCGCAATTCTTTGCCTGGCAGCAGTCCGACTTCGACCCGGCCATGCTTTAGAGGCTACGGGAAATCACAGCATTTATTATCAGCAAATAAGCTGAGCATTAACCAAGCAAAAACCATGGCGTGCAAAATATAGACACATTGTCACATCTCCACTTTTCAGTTCAGGATCTGCAAGATGATACCGGCACAGGCAGAAAAGCAGCAGCATGCAGCAACGCCCCGTTCAATGCAGGTCATAACCGACGGCATCGGCAACGATCTCGAGCGTTTCAGCGCCGACAACACTCATGTCGTCAAGCAAATCAAGCTTCTGGCGATCAATGCGCTGATCGAAGCAGCGCGTGCCGGCGAGATGGGCAAGGGATTTGCCGTCGTCGCCAACGAGGTACAGCGACTGGCGCAGATCGCCTCCGACATTGCCTCCAAATTCGAAAGCAATGTGCTCGGCCGCATTGGACTGACACGCAGCATGGCCGATTCTCTGGTTCACGAGATGGAGGGCATAAGGCTCACGGATCTCGCGCAGACGCTCGTACAACTGATCGTCCGCAACCTCTTTGAACGCACTGCCGATGTCCGCTGGTGGGCGACTGATACGGCGCTCTGGCAGGCCCTCAATGATCCGTCCGCCGAGCGCCGCACATTCGCAGCGGAACGCCTGGGTGTCATCAACCGCTTTTACACCGTCTATCTCGATCTCGTCATGACCGACCTTTCCGGCAAGGTGATCGCCTCGGCGAACCCGAAATTCCAGCGAAAGCTGATTGGTACATCGCTGTCGGATGAACCGTGGTTCGCTGCCGCCCGCCGTTGTGCCTCGGGGGACGATTATGTCGTCGATGAGGTGAAGCGCTCCGGTCCGCATGACAACCGCACGGCCCTTGTCTATGCAACAGGTATCCGTGACGGGGGCAAAGTCGACGGTGAGCTTTTGGGTACACTCGGCGTCTATTTCGACTGGGAAAACCAGGGCCAGTCGATTGTCGAGAAGGAAGCAAACCTTCCGCCGCATGTGGCGGACAAGACCACCGTCCTTCTGCTCGACGGAAACAGCCGCGTCATCGCAACGACAAACCCCGCCCTGCTGTTCACGCATTTCGCACTCGTCAATCCGGGAGGCCAGGCATCCGGCAGCTATTACGACAATAACGGCTCGATCGTCGCCTATGCTCGAACGCTCGGTTACGAAGATTACGACGGTCTCGGCTGGTATGGAGTGGTCGTTCAGCGGCTGGAAAACGAGGATGACATACGCATGGCGCTGAATATCCGGTAGCCTTGGGCTTCCCGTTAAAAATCCCAGGGCGAGATAAGGTCGAGCCCGCAGGTCTGGAAATCCCCTCTGGCCGTTGCGCGCATAGACGCTATCTCAAGCCTGTGAGGATTGAGGAGGCATCATGATCATCCGCTCCGGAAGCTGCCTGTGCGAAAAGGTCCGCTACAAAGTTAAATCGGACCCCATTCGCATCGGGCTTTGCCATTGCATGGATTGCCGCAAGGAAAGCGGTTCGGTCTTTGCCACATTCGGTATCTGGCCCGCACATGCCTTCGAGGCATCGGGAGAGGTTCGATATTATGAAGGCCGTGGCTTCTGCGTGAACTGCGGCGCCCGCATCTTTTCCGAACCAGCCGAGGATGAGGTCGAGATCCGGGTCGGCACACTGGACATGGCTCCGACCGATATCCAGCCAACCTATGAATTATGGGTCAAGCGCCGTGAAGACTGGCTGTCACCGCTGGATGGCGCCGAGCAGTTCGAGGAAGACCGTATCTGATCCGTATCGCTATTTGTACGTTGCTTTGATATGCCTGCTCACCAGCACAAAACATGGCACGGTGAGATCCCGATGACCTATGAAGCACAACTGAAAAAAGCGATCGACATCGCCACGAAGGCGCATGAAGGGCAGTCCAGCAAAACGGGCGGCCCGTTCATCGATCATGTGCGGCGTGTGGCCGAGCATGTAACGGGAGAGGATGAAACGCTGGTCGCATGGCTTCACGACGTCGTCGAAAAAGGCCCCGGCTGGACTTTCGAGCGGCTGCGCGAAGAAGGTTTTTCACAAAGGGTCATCGATGCTGTCGATGCGATGAGCAAGCGTGACGGCGAGGATTATTTCGACTTCGTCCGCCGTTCGATCGAAAGCCCTTTGGCCCGCCCGGTCAAACGGGCCGACCTCACCGACAATCTCGCTCAGATGCGCCAGATGGGCGGCGATGGCGGAAAATTTGCCGAAGGCCTTCGCATTCTCGGTGAAACCTATCCGGCTTGACCGGAACTTTGGCCTGTCTCTTTCGTTGCGGCGGTTGGACCACTGCCCGAAACGGAAGGATCGCCGATGGAATTTCAGTCGAAAGTCGCTCTGGTCACCGGCGCAGGCTCGGGCATCGGCCGCGCTTCTGCAATCAAGCTGGCAGAAGCCGGAGCTGTCGTGGGAATTCTGGGCCACACGCCCGGCGAACTTAACGAAACAGCGGAATTGATCGAGGTCACCGGCGGCAGAGCCATTTCTTTGAACGCCGACGTCGCGGATGAAATAGCCATGCACCACGCCGTGGAAACGCTGGTCGCGGAGACCGGCAGGCTGGATGTGGTGGTGGCGAATGCAGGCATAAACGGCGTCTGGGCGCCGATTGATGATCTCAAGCCGGATGAGTGGGACCAGACGATCCGCGTCAACCTGCGCGGCACCTATCTGACGCTCAATGCCAGCATCCCGCATCTGAAAAGGCAGGGCGGCTCGGTGATCGTCGTATCGTCCATCAATGGCAATCGCACCTTCAATACGCCGGGTGCAACGGCCTATGTCGCGACAAAAGCGGCTCAAGTGGCCATCGTCCAGCAACTGGCGCTTGAACTGGGTCGCCACCGGGTTCGCGTCAACGCGGTCTGCCCGGGCGCTATCGAGACCAGCATCAATAACAACACAAAAGTGCGTGGCGAAAACGAGACTGCCGTTCCGGTGGAGTTCCCCACCGGCGATATTCCCATCACCGGCGGCAAGGCGGGTCGAAGCGAGGACGTCGCTTCCGTTATCCTGTTCCTTGCCTCCGACCAGTCGCGGCATGTCACAGGAACTCCGGTCTATGTCGATGGTGGTCAGGGACTTTTGCGCTGACCCTATAAGCTCGCTGACGCGCGATCGGGCAGAAATTCTTGCGACCTATGCAAATTCTGGAGGCCTGATTTGCGCATGGTCAAGGATTGAAATTGAATACTTTGGGTGCTAACTAATGCCATAGATAATCTTAGTGTGCTAACCATAATGCCCTATATCGATCAAACAGCCTCGGAATTCCTTGAGGAGCTGACCAAGGTCAGCCGCAAAATCCGCACGACTTTCAACAAGAAGGTGACCGCCCACGGGCTCACTTATCCCCGTGCGCGTGCGCTTTTCCGTCTGGCGAAAAAGCAGAACATGACCCAGACGGAGCTCGCCTGCGATCTGGAGCTGGAACAGGCAACGCTTGTGCGCCTGCTTGACCGGATGGAAGAGAACGGGCTGATCGAACGCCGCCCCGATGCAAACGACCGGCGCGTCAAGCTCATCGCCCTGACCGAACACGGAGAAGAGCAGGCCGCTTTCGTGCGTGCGCTGGCAGACCAGATCCGGCATCAGTTCTTTGAGGGCATTGACGAGGCCGAGCTGAGGCAAGCCATCGCGTTGATGGAACGGATCTCCGAAAACGTCTCCAATGTGGAGGTCGATGATGTCCACGCGTGAGGCCACTGTGAGAAGCGAAGAGCCGCAGCTCGAGCGGCTGGAAACTGCGGCAGCCGACGTGCAGGCGCCACCGCCGGCCCCCGCTCCTGCAAGCCCACCGCCTTTCGTGCCGAAACCGTTACCGATCGCACTTCTTTATGCAATTACGTCACTCACGGCCGCCGTCATGCAGGGGCTTGGCACGGCGATGATCTCGACCAACCTGCAGCAGATCGCCGGACCGCTTGAAGCGACCCAGAACGAAGCAGCATGGCTGATGGCAGCCTATCTCTTCCCGAACGCCAGCCTCGGCCTGTTCCTGTTCAAGGTCCGCACCCAATACGGCATCCGCCAGTTCTGCGAGCTGGCGATCATCCCTTACGTGATCATCAGCCTTGCGCATCTGTGGGTCAATGATCTCGGCTTGAGCATCGCACTTCGTTTCTTCGCCGGTGCGGCGGCAGCGCCGATCTCGTCGATGGCCTTCCTCTACATGCTGGAAATCTTTCCACCGGAGAAGAAGCTCAATATCGGTCTTTGCCTCGCCCTGATCGGCCTGTCGCTGTCGACGCCGATCGCCGGCCTCATTTCGCCGTCGCTTCTCGATATTCACGACCTGCGCGGCCTCTATCTCGTCGAGCTCGCCCTGGCGCTGATCGTCTTTGGCCTCATCTACATTCTGCCGCTGACATCCCCGCCCCGCGCCAAGGTCATCTCATCGATGGACTATGTGAGCTACGGCCTGCTCGCCACGTCGATGGGCTGTCTTGCGGTCTTCTTCACCATGGGCCGCCTCTACTGGTGGCTGGAAGCCAACTGGCTCGCCTGGGTGCTGATCACCGGCATCGTCAGCGGCACGCTCTGCATCATGCTGGAGCTCAATCGCAAGAACAACCTGATCGACGTGCGCTGGATAGGCTCCTGGGAGATCGTCCACTTCGCCGGCGTGTTGCTTGTCTTCCGCATGCTGCTCACCGAACAGTCGACGGGCGCGATCAATTTCTTCCGCCAGCTCGGCCTATTCAACGAGCAGATGGCTCACCTCTATTGGGCGGTGCTGATTGCGAGCGTTGCCTCGGGCCTGCTCTGCGCGGTCTTCATGAAGCCCGGTCGTGAGGCCGCCATCCATCTGCTCGCATTGATCCTGATTGCCGCCGGTACCTTCATGGACAGCCAGTCAACGGTTCTGACGCGTCCGGACCAGATGCTGCTCAGCCAGTCGCTGATCGCATTCGGCTCGGGCCTCTTCCTTCCTCCGGCCATGGCCGTCGGCTTTGCCGCCGCGCTGAAGAAGGGCCTGACCTACATCATCAGCTTCATCGCTGTGTTTCTCTTTACCCAGAAAGTCGGTGCCTTCATCGGCAGCGCCCTGTTCGGCAGCTTCGTCACCTGGCGGGAGCAATATCACTCCGCCATCCTGACCTCGCGCCTCCTGCCCACCGATCCGCTCGTCGTGCAGCGCATCAACCAGTACGTCTCCGCCTATAGCCGCACCGGCTCGGATGCCACGCAGCACACGATCCAGGGCACCAGCACCTTCGCCAAGCAGGTCCAGCAGCAAGCCTATGTGCTTGCCTATAACGACGCCTTCTTCGCGACATTCGTTCTCGCGGCAGTGGCCATCGGCCTTTTGCTGCTCCACATCCTCTGGAATAACCGCCACCGGTTCCTGCACAGCACAGACGCCCCACAAACTGCCTGACGCTCGCAACCTGGCCCAAAACACAAGTCAAAGACCATGAAATCCGTATTTCGCTCTCTCGCCACCTATCTCGCGGCTGCCGTCGGCATCGCCGGTGTCCTCATCGTGCTCTATGTCTGGAACCTGCCGCCGTTCAAGGGCTCTATCGAGACCACCAACGATGCCTATGTGCGTGGCCAGGTTACCCTGCTCAGCCCGCAGCTCGCCGGCTATATTGTAGAAGTGCCTGTTCAGGACTATCAGAGGGTCAAAAAAGGCGACCTGATTGCCAGGATAGACGACCGCATCTACACGCAGAAGCTGGAACAGGCGAAGGCCACCCTGGCATCGGCCGAGGCTTCGCTTGCCAATTCCGAGCAGAGCCGCAAGTCGGCTGACGCCAAGATCGTTTCGGCCAAGGCAGCCGTCGAAAGTGCCAACGCCGCCTTCGATGCGGCCAAGACCGCCTATAACCGCACCCAGTCGCTCCTAAAGAGCAATGTCTCGACCCAGAGCGATTTCGAAAAAGCCCAGGCGACCTATGATCAGGCCCAGGCATCGGTTCACCAGGCAGACGCGGCAGTCCTCGTCGCCGAGCAGGACCTCAACACGATCGTCGTCAACCGCCGGACGCTGGAAGCGACCGTCGAGGGCGCCAGGGCTTCCGTCGCGCTTGCCGATATAGACCTGCAGAACACCCGCATCACCGCCCCGCAGGACGGCGAGCTCGGTGAAGTGACAGGCCGCCTCGGCCAGTACGTCTCGATCGGCACACAGATCGCATCGCTCGTGCCCAATCATGTCTGGGTCGTCGCCAATTACAAGGAAAACCAGCTCGAAGGAATGAAGCCCGGCCAGCTGGTCACCTTCACGGTTGATGCTCTCGGGCACCAGAGTCTCAAGGGCCGTATCGAGCGTTTCGCGCCGGCGACCGGCTCCGAATTCTCCGTCATCAAATCCGATAACGCGACCGGCAATTTCACCAAGGTCGCCCAGCGTATTCCCGTCCGGATCGCAATAGAGCCGAACCAACCACTTACCGATAGCCTCGTCCCCGGCATGTCGGTCGTTGCCAGCATTGACCTCGCGCAGCAAAGTGGACCAGCTCTGGCACAGGGCAACTGACCTTTTCGTCAGTCCGCCCCGCCCTTTCCGGACAAAAAGAAGCCCCGCGCCCTGTTCAGCATCCCGGCGCGGGGCTTTCTCCATCTTATCTGTCTATTTTTTTAGCGCTGCGCGACGGCGCTCCCGGCACCGGTGGATCGCTCCACCCAGTCATGCCAGCCTTCAACGCCGCCATTGAAGACATTGAGGTCGATCTTGCCCTCAACACCTTGCGACAGGCCCGATCCCGAATACTGCCAGAACAGCCACTTGCGATCCGGGTAGATCTTTGACGGGTGAGCGGCCACCGACCTCAGCCAGAAAGGATAGTCACGGAACTGGCCGCGCAGGTGATCCTTGTAGAAATCCGGTGCGGTATAGATGACCGGGCGCTGGCCGTAATGGCGTTCCAGCTTGTCCATGAAGACCTGCATCTTCTCGAGCACCCGCTCGGTCGAAAGCCGCATCTTGCAGTCGGACTGGTGATTGTATTCCACGTCGATCACAGGCGGCAGCGCATCAGGATCGCGCGGGACGTTGCGGATGAACCAGTCGGCCTGCTCGCCGGCGGTACGGCACCAGTAGAAGAAATGATAGGCGCCGCGACGGATGCCCGCCTGCTGAGCCCTGTTCCAGTTCGTCCTGAACATCGGATCGATATGGTCACCGCCATCCGTCGCCTTGATATAGGCGAAGTTGGCGCCTTGGGTGCGCAGTCTCGCCCAGTCGATATTGGCCTGCCAGCGGGATACGTCGACGCCATGCACGGCAAAGTGTCGGGGCGCGACCCGGCCGAAATTCATCGGCTTGGCATCACTGAAGCGGTGGCCGTAAACCTTCAGACGCTGGAAACCTGCAGAAGGCGGCATTGGCTGGCTATATGGTGGCTGGCTGCGTGAAGAATTGAGTGCCGGCCTGAGCGAGGCGACAGGGCGCTCGGCAGGCACCGGCATGCCGACAGTGGTTGCCAAGCCGTCGAATGCCTGTGTTTCGTGTGCACCGCCATTCCAAGCCAGCTCATGCGGATCTCTCAAGCCGGCCGGCGGCGTGATCGCCGCAACCGGTGTCGGATCGATTGAAGGAACAGACGCTGCCGGCATTGACGGCGGAACGATTGCCTGTGACGGCGCGACCCGCGCGGTCTTGACTGACGCGGGCGGTACGGTCAGCGCTGTCTCTGTGCTGGACGAGGTACAGCTGGACAAGCCGATACAGGTGGCGATGATGGCCGAAGTGGCAGCAGAAAAACGCATGATGACCCGTACGCAAAACACCGATCCCGCCCTGACTGCCTGTTTTCAGGCGCAACACGGGATTTGACTAACGGGACGTTACCGAAAAAACCTAAATGCAATCTTTACGAGTCGTTCACTTCGCCGGCATTCGCCAGCGGAAGCTAATAAAATAATCGATGATTATCGCGTGGGCAGGCCCGATAGTAACACCATTGTTAAGAACTTGCGTCCGATACTCGCCTTATTGACATAAGCCAATTCCCAACGGCGTTTCCACTCTCATGCGCTTCATTCACTTCAGGCTGGTTGGCCCGGCCATCATTGCGGTGGCGGTGCTCATCGCTGGCATGGCGACAATCCCTTATGTGGGCATTGCCCAGATCGACGCGGATCTTCGCCAGCGACAGGAGACGCTGGTCAAGCACAATATCGACCTGTGGATCAGCGACATCGAGTTCTCGCTGACCGCATGGACCATATGGGATGAATCCATCTCCAAGATCGATAACAGCTTCGATCTCGAATGGACCGACCGCAATATCGGCGCCTCTCTCATCGGAACATCCCGTACCCGCTTTGTCGCAGTACTCGACCACGACGATCAGCTGATCTATTCCCGTGCGGACGACAGTGTGAAGGATCGCGGCTTTTTCACCCGCGGCATTCCTGCCGTCGTCAAGGATGCGGCTGCCTTGGTTGCAAATGTCCGATCCAGAGAAATTGGACGCGTCATCGAGGGCATCCCGAAACCGGTCAGCATCAGCCGGATCGAAGTTCTGGGAGACGATGCGGTGCTGATGACGGCTGCGCTGTTTCAGCCGGATTTCGGAACCGCCAGGCCGAAGGGCGAACGCGCGCCGATCCTGATCACCGCCATGCCAATCACCGGCACCATTCAGGAATTCTTCGGCACCCGCTTCCTGCTCGACGATTCACGGATGGGGACGCTTGCGCGTGTCGCGCCGGATCGCGCTCATGTCGAGATCGCGGTCGGCCCGGGTGGCGAACCGCAGGTCCTGTCCTGGCGCCCGCCAAGTCCGGCCGCCGACCTTATGTACCGCTCGCTTCCGTTGCTCATCACCGTCGGCATACTTTTGCTGGCCACGGGCATATTCGCGGTCCGTATATCCAGAAACGCCGCCCGCACGCTGCTGTTGCGCGAAAGACGCATGCGCCACGCCGCGACACACGACTTCCTGACAGGCCTCGCCAATCGGGCGCTGTTGCAGCCGGAATTCAGGTCGCTGAGCGAAAAGGGACCCCTCGCCGTTATTTGCCTCGACCTCGATGGCTTCAAATCGGTCAACGACACCTACGGACACGCGGCGGGCGACGACTTGTTGAAGATAGTCGCATCTCGGCTACGTGCCGGCATCCGCCAGGCCGACAGGCTCTTCCGCCTGGGGGGTGACGAATTTGCGATCCTCATGCCGGAGGTTTCTGCAAGTGAGGCCGAGAACATCTGCCGGGATCTTTCGCACTCGCTGACGCAACCGATCGGACTATCTAAGGGTGATGTGTCGATAGGGGCTTCATTCGGCATCAAACTGGTCGAAAAAGGTGAGACATCCTGCGATACGGCGCTAGGTGCAGCCGACGCCGCACTTTATTATGCCAAGGCGTCCCATCGCGGCAGCGCGATCCTTTCGAGTGATATCCAGCTTGCCCGGCCAGAAGCCGAGCCCATAGCCCCCGTCGTGATCCGTCGTAGCGCGTAAATACCAGCTATCGCCGCAGCAACCTCAGCGCATTGATCGTCACCAGCACTGTCGCCCCCGTATCGGCTAGGATTGCCGGCCACAATCCGGTGACGCCGATAATGGTGGTCACCAGGAACACGGCCTTCAACCCGAGAGCGATGGTGATGTTCTGCCAGATATTGCGCATCGTGCGCTTCGACAGGTCGATCATGGCTGCAATGTCCGAAACCCGGCCATGCAGCACGGCCGCATCGGCCGTCTCCAGCGCCACATCGGTGCCACCGCCCATAGCGATGCCGATATCGGCCGCTGCGAGCGCCGGCGCGTCATTGATCCCGTCGCCGACCTTGCCGACAACGAATCCCTCGCGCTGCAGTTCGCCGACGATGCGGCTTTTGTCTTCCGGCATCAGTTCGGCGCACACCTCGATCCCGAGATCCTTGCCGATCGCTCCTGCCGTGCGGGCATTGTCGCCGGTCAGCATCACCGTCTTGACACCTGCATCGGAGAGCAGCTTCAACCCGGCCTTGGCATCGGCACGCGGTTCATCGCGCATGGCGATCGCGCCCGCCAGAACGCCACCGACGACCAGCACGGAAACCGTCTTGCCCTCATCATTGAGAGCGGTAATTCGGCGTGAATGCGCCATCGGCAGCGACACGCGCTCCACCGCCGCCTTCGGCGACCCGAGAAACACCTCTTCGCCCTCGACGATTGCCGTCACGCCCTTGCCGCCCAGTGCCTTCGCCGCGCTTGCCGCTGGAATGTCCAGTTCGTATTCGGCAGCCCTTGCTAGGATCGCCATTGCCAGCGGATGGCTGGAACCTGTTTCCAGCGCCGCCGAGATCCGCAGCACGTCATCCGCATTGCGGCCGAAGGCGATCACGTCGGTCACCTGCGGCTTGCCCGAGGTCAGCGTCCCGGTCTTGTCGAAGGCGACGGCCGTCAGCTTGCCGAGCGTTTCCAGAACCGCACCGCCCTTCAGCAGCAGGCCCCGGCGCGCACCGGATGAAAGCGAGGCGGCGATTGCAGCGGGCGTCGAGATGACCAGAGCGCAGGGGCAACCGATCAGAAGAATGGCCAGGCCCTTATAAATCCATTCACTCCAGTCTGCGCCGACAACGAGCGGCGGCAGAATGGCAACGAGTGCGGCCACGACCACGACGCCCGGCGTGTAATAACGCGAAAAACGATCGATGAAGCGTTCGGTCGGGGCCTTCTTTTCCTGCGCTTCTTCCACCAGCCGCACGACGCGGGCAATCGTATTGTCCTCGGCTGCAGCCGTCACGCGGATGCGCAAAGCCGCATCGCCATTAATCGTCCCGGCAAACACCTGCTCGCCTTCACTCTTGGAAACCGGCGTGCTTTCGCCCGTCACCGGTGCTTCGTCGATCGCACTTGTCCCGGCAACGATGATGCCATCGGCGGAAATCCGGTCGCCCGGCCGCACCAGAATGACCGAGCCGACGGTAAGATTTTCGGCCGGCACCTCGCGTGTCTTGCCGCCCTCCTCCAGCAAAGCTGTCTTCGGCACCAATGCCGTCAGGCTCTGGATGCTGGAACGCGCCTTGCCGGCGGCAACGCCTTCCAGGAGTTCTCCGACCAGAAACAGGAAAACGACGGCGGCCGCTTCTTCCGAGGCATCGATGACGACGGCACCAACAGCGGCAATCGTCATCAGCATCTCGATCGAGAACGGCGTGCCTGCAAAAGCCGCCATGATCGCCCGTCGCGCGATCGGCACCAAACCGATCAGCATCGCGGCAGTGAAAATATAGCTGTCATAAGCCGGAATGAGATGTCCAAGGCCGTAGGCGATGACAAGCGCCAGCCCGACGACGATCGTCAGCCGCCCCTTCTTCGATTTCCACCATGGCCCATCCATCGGCGCGTGATCGTGACCATGCAGGCCCTCGATTTCGGCGTGATCATGGTCGTGATCCTCGTGATCGTGTCCACCGCCATGATGACGCGCGTGGTCATGCCCGTGATGATCGTGGCCGCATCCCGGGCCATGCTCGTGGTGGTCGTGCGACGGGGCATTTTCTCGCCCTGAGGGGGAGAGGTCCGGCAGTACAGAGGAGGGCACGCCCCCCTCTGCCCTGCCCTTCTTCCCCAAAGCCCTGAGCGAATAGCCAAGCCCGGAAACCTTCTTCTCCATGGCGGCAAGATCGGCACTGCCATCGTGGCTCACCGTCATCGTGCCGGCAGCGACTGAGACGGAAACATCCTCGACGCCCGCAATGCGCCGCGCCGCAGTGTCGATCTTCGCCGCGCAGCTGGCGCAATCCATGCCGCCAACCTTGTAGCGCGCCTGATGCGAGGTTCCGTCTTTCGTCCGGCTATCCGACATGTCACTCTCCGCCATAACTTCGAGTAGTTCTTCTAGGACCTCTAGTGACTAGAGCTGCAAGGGGCTTTTTTCGAAAAACTTTCTCCTGTCGGCAAAAACCACAGTAAATGCGCCTTGAAAAAAGTGGACTGCCCGCCAAACAGGCTTGCGAGCCGATCGCTCAAAAAATAGAATTGCCCCCAAAGTCCGGGGGTATTCCCGGTCAACCGGTATTCCGAAAGGTCTTCGTCCCGTGAACGTCTCCCGTCTTCTTCGCGCGTCGGCTGTCGCCGTCATCGCCTCCTTCGCCGGCGCGTCCGCCGCCAGCGCCCAGTCGAAGACCCTCACCATTTCCTGGTGGGGCTATAACGGCGAGAAGATGAACGCCAACATCATCGAGCCTTTCAAAAAGATCTGTGGCTGCGACATCGTCTTCGAGACCGGCAACAATGCCGACCGCCTGAACAAGCTGCGCCTGCGCGACGGCAAGGGTGTCGACGTCATCTACCTCTCCGACAGTTTCTCGCAGCTCGGCATCGAACAGGGCCAGTTCCTCGAAATCGACCCGGCCAAGATCCCGAACCTTGCGGATATCTACGAACTCGGCCGCCAGCCGCAGGGCAAGTACGGCCCGGCCTACACGATTGGCCGCGTCGGCATTGTTTACGACAGTGCCAAGGTCAATCCGCCGATCACCTCGTGGAACGATCTGTGGCGCGCCGATCTGGAGAAGTCGATCTCGCTGCCGGGCATCACCACCACGGCCGGCCCGATGGTCGTGCTGCAGGCTGGCAAGCATGGCGGCACGGATGCGTTCGAGGATAGCGAAGCTGCATTCTCGGCGATCGAGGAACTGAAGCCGAACGTCGTGAAGAACTACAATACCGGTTCCGAACTGGTGAACCTCATCTCCACCGGCGAAGTGCGCGTCGCAATCGCCCAGGATTTCACGCTCGCCTCCATGCAGGCAGCGGTCCCGACCATGACCTGGGCAAAGCTTACCGATGGTGACATCGCCACCGTCAACACGGTCAATATCCCGAAGGGTTCGGAAAACGTCGAGCTTGCCTACCAGTTCATCAACTTCGTGCTGTCGAAGGAAGTGCAGCAGAAGGAAGCCGAACAGGGCGTAGACGCTCCGATCAACACCAAGGTCGAGCTGACGCCGGAACAGGCAAAAATGTGGACCTACGGCGCCGAACAGGTCAACAGCCTGTCGCGCATCGACTATGCCAAGATGAACGAAGCCAAGACCGACTGGATCGACCAGTGGAACGAGCTGTTCGCGCAGTAAGCTCGGCGTAAAATTGCCCCTCACCCTAACCCTCTCCCCGCTTGCGGGGAGAGGGAACGTGCCCTACTCGACGTTTAAATGTGGCAGAACGGATGCGACACCCGTCCTTCTCCCCGCCTGCGGGGAGAAGGTGCCGGCAGGCGGATGAGGGGCCGAGCGAAATCGAGACGAAACTTATGAACAAGTTCGCCAAATGGGGACTGACACTGCCGGCGACGATTGCGGTCGTGCTGCTGCTCGTCATTCCCGTGGTCCTCACCATCGCCACCACATTCGGCGAGCCGAAGGGCGTATTTTCCACCTATACCGCCTTTTTCAACAGTGGGTTCCGCACCAACATCCTTTACCGGACGCTCAGGATCGCGCTGATCACCACGGCGATATCGCTCGTCATCGGCTTCCTGACGGCTTACGTCATCGCCCAGATGCCCGGCCGGCTGAAATCGATCGCCATCATCGCCGCGGTCTTCCCGCTGCTGACCGGCGTCGTGGTACGCTCATTTGCCTGGTTGATCATTCTCGGCAAGAACGGCATCCTCAACAGCTCGCTTCTGTCGCTCGGCATCATCTCCGAACCGCTGTCGATGCTCTATACCGAAGGCTCGGTCATCGTCGCGATGGTCTATCTCTTCGTGCCGCTGATGATCCTGACGCTGACCGGCGTACTCGAAGGCATCCCGCGCGATGTGGTGGAAGCCTCCGCCTCGCTCGGCGCAAAGCCGATTGCCACCTTCTTCCAGGTCATCCTGCCGCTCGCGGTCCCCGGCCTCATCGTCGGTGCGGTCCTCGTCTTCACCGGCAGCTTCACCTCCTACGCCACCCCGCAGCTCCTCGGCGGCGAGCAGATGATGATGATGGGCACGCTTCTCTACCAGCGCGCCATGGTCACTTTCGACTGGGTCGGCGCTTCCACCATCGCGGCAATCATGGTGGTCATCACCATTGCCATCGTTTCGATCATGAGCCGCATCGCGCGGCGTCTCAACCCGATGGCGGTGTAACGACCATGACAGCCCGTATCCACCCGCTGCTTGGCGCCTTCGCCATCCTGGTCTTCCTGTTCCTGCTCGCACCGCTGGTCATCATTATCGGCGCTTCGCTCAGCGACACGACCTACCTCACCTTCCCGCCCCAGGGCCTGACGCTCCGCTGGTTCTGGAACATCTTTGAAATCTCCGCCTTCCGAAACACGGCAATCACCAGCTTCCAGGTCGCCATCCTCGGCACCGGCCTATCTCTCCTGATCGGCATTCCGGCAGCCTATGCGCTCAACCGCTACCGTATCGGCCTGCCGAAATGGCTCGGCACCCTGTTCGTTTTACCGATCCTGGTGCCGGAAATCGTCTTCGGTTTCTCGCTCCTAAAATCGGTCACGATCGGCATGGGCCTGCCCGTCTATCCGAGCTTGATCATCGGCCATGCGCTGCTCGTGCTGCCCTATTCGGTGCGCGTCGTCGGTGCCTCGCTCGCCTCCTTCGACTTTTCCGTCGAAGAGGCGGCCATCAGCCTCGGCTGCCCGCCGCTCAAGACCTTCTTCACCGTGGTTCTGCCGAATATCCGCGCCGGCGTTATTGCCGCCTTCATTCTCGCCTTCATCACCTCGATCAACGACGTGTCGATCTCGGTGTTTCTGACCGGCCCCGGTATTTCCACCCTGCCGATCCAGATCCTGGCCCATATGGAACAGTTCTTCGATCCGACCATCGCCTCGGTGTCTGTGCTCCTGATGCTCGTCACCGTCGGCGTCATGGCCATCGTCGAGATGACCCTCGGCCTCACCTTCCTGACCAAATAGACAAGAACGCCCCGATCCCATGACCGTATCGCTGACCATCGAAAACCTCTCCGCCCATTACGGCCAGACTCAGGTCCTCAAAGACCTGTCGATCTCGGTCGCGGCCGGCGAACTCGTCTCGCTTCTCGGCTCGTCCGGCTGCGGCAAGACCACGACGCTGCGCATCGTCGCCGGTTTCCTGCAGCCGACCTCCGGCCATGTGAAGCTCGGCGACCGTGACCTCACCACCCTCCCCGCGCATGCCCGCGATATCGGCCTCGTCTTCCAGAACTACGCGCTCTTCCCGCATCTGACTGTGCAGGAAAACGTCGCCTTCGGCCTCAAGCAGCGCGGCATCTCCGCCGCCGACCGGGCAAAGCGCGCCACCGCCATGCTGGAACGCGTCGGCCTAGCCAATCTTGCCGACCGCCTGCCCGGCGCACTCTCCGGCGGCCAGAAGCAGCGTGTCGCGCTCGCCCGCGCGCTCGTCATCGAACCGCCGCTATTGATGTTCGATGAGCCGCTCTCCAATCTCGACGCCAAGCTGCGCGTCGACATGCGAGTCGAGATCCGCCAGCTGCAGAAAGCCAATGGCACGACCTCGCTCTATGTCACTCATGATCAAGAAGAGGCTTTTTCGATCTCCGACCGCGTGGCGATCATGAATGCCGGCCGCATCATGCAGCTCGATACGCCCGAAGTGCTCTACCAGAAGCCGGCCAACGCCTTCGTCGCCCGTTTTGTCGGTTTCGAAAACCTGATCCCGATGAAAACCGTCGCACGCGATGGTGCAATCGTGACAGTGGAAGCCGCAGGCGGCGCGAAACTGCACCTGTCGCAGGATGTCTTCGGCCCGATCAAGGACGATTTCGTGCTCGCCACCCGCCCCGATGGTCTGGTCGTGCGCGGCCAGGGCGAAGGCATTCCGACCACGCTCGGCACCCGCACCTATCTCGGCCGCGCGTACCAGTACAAATGCGAGACGGCCGCCGGCGAGATCACCGCGAACGGAGCCCTTTCGGAGCTGTTCGAACCCGGCGCCAAGGCGGTTCTCGTCCCAGTGCCGGAGCAGTGCTGCATTCTCGCTCCCGAGAAATAGGCCGTCCTTCGCGCCCTGATTGAACCTGCGCCGCGCAAGCTTCGGTCAATATTGTAGTCCCTTGCCTTCACGCAGATGGAGGCATCTGGATACCATTGAGGCTTCGCCTTGTGGTTCCTGCATAAAAAGGGAGAAAACATGGTCTACGAGTGGGATGCTCGAAAGGCGCGCCGGGCACGGCTCGTCAGGACTGCGATTGTTTGCCTTGCGGTCACGATTGCATTTCTGCCGCTGTCCTACATTACCCTAGGGTGAATGTGGCGCTTATTGCAACTGCGTCACCTGTTTGGGTGACGATTTGCTTATGTTACTATGCTGTCATAAAGGCGGAGTTACCTGAGCTCCGATCTGACTTTCCAGCCTTTGGCCCCTCGCCCAACCAGCGAGGGGCTTTTTCGTTTGGCGACATCAGGCTGAAATGACCACGCGTTGCATCAAGAAAATATGCGCATATAATCTGCGTATATTCTGGAGGTTCTCTATGCCGACACCCGCACGCAAAGCCGCCAACCTCTCGCTCGATAGCACGCTTCTCGCCCAGGCGCGCGAGCTGGATATCAATCTCTCGCGTGCCGCCGAAGACGGCATCGCCAAGGCCGTCAAGGCCGAGCGCGAACGTCGCTGGCTGGAAGAAAATGCCGAGGCGATCCGGGTCTACAACGAATATGTCGAGAAGAACGGCCTGCCACTCGAAGAATATCGCACGTTCTGATGACCCGGTTCCATATCCACAAGCTCAAGGGCCGTGATGGCTTTATCATGGATCTGCAGGCTGATCTTCTTGACTCCTTAGAGACCCGTGTTGTCGCGCCCCTTGTTCCTGTCGTCGAGATCGGACCCGTATTCGTTAAATTGAGTCCTCGCGTCGAGATAGAAGGGCAAGCTTATTACATCCTCATCCCTTCGATGGCCTCGGTACCGAAACGGCTCATTGGTGAGTCCGTCCTTGATCTCTCCCACCACTCGGCCGAAATCACCGCAGCCACCGACTTTCTGTTCCAGGGCTTTTGAGAGGCCGCGCCGCGGGTAAACTCTCTCTTGCGTCAAGGAAGTCGCCCGGAGCAGCCGGCTTTATAAAGGGTGCCGTTAGACCGCAATCCTGAGGTTGGCGCCACTGGGTTCGGCTGCGAACTTTGCGGCCTCGTGCTCCAGCAGTGGTGGAGCGAACAGATAGCCCTGAACACTTGTCCCGCCCAATGCTGTGAGAGCCGCGAGCTCTTCTTCCGTCTCGACACCCTCGATCACGCAATCCAACCCCATGTCTGCACTTAGTGCCAGCAGAGATTTCACGATCTTATAGCTGGACGGCCGCAAATGCAGGTCCTTGACGAAGCTGCGATCAATCTTGAACTTTGTCAGCGGCAAGGCGTGAAGGCGCGTGAGGCTTGAGTATCCGGTTCCGAAATCATCAAGCGAGATCCCACATCCCAGTCTTCGAAGGGTCTCGACGGATTGCGTGACCTGTTCAAAATCGTGGGCGAAAGCCGTTTCGGTAATCTCGAGATCAAGGCGCTTGGGATCAAAGCCACTTCTCTGAATGATGCCCACCAGCATTAAGACGCTGTCGTTGGAGTTCAAGTCGTGGGCAGACAGGTTGAACGACAGGCGCAGAGATGGTCCCCACAGCGAGGCCGCGGCCAACGCCTTCCAGAGGAGCGGCTTCGTAAGTGAGCCGACGATTCCCGCTCGTTCTGCTATAGGGATAAAGCAGGCTGGAGAGATTTTACCAAGCTGTGGGCTATCCCAGCGTGCCAGAGCTTCAAAACCTATCGTCTGCGGGCCACGGACATCGATAATCGGTTGGAAGACCACTGACAGCTCGTTTTCGAGATCGGCCTGCTTCAGTGCGCTTTCTATCTTCGCCTCGAAATTGATTTGATATTCATGATCAGAGTCGAACAACACCGCGCCGCCGCGCTGCTTTTTCTTGGCGTGGTATAGCGCATAATCGGCGCGCTCGAAAAGCTGCTCGCAGTTAAGCGCAAGCTCGGGGAACACTGCGATCCCCATTGACGCCGAGATATGCACCGTACCTTCCGGTAAACGGTAGGGCTCCCTCAACTTGGCCGCGATGGCGTTGGCATTTATTACCATCTGTGTATTTTCCGGCGGTAGAGGAGCGATGATCGCGAATTCGTCACCACCTAGTCTGAAAGCCGTGCTGGCCGTCAGCGTGATAGATAGGCGTGCGGCAACCTCTGCCAGGAGACGATCACCAACCGAATGGCCGTAAAGGTCGTTGACGGGCTTGAAACCGTCGAGATCCATGACGCCGAGAGCCAACCGCACTCCGTCAGCTTGCGCCCTCGCCAGTTCGGTTTCCAGTTCTGCAAAAAACGCACGCCGATTGCCAAGTCCGGTCAAGCTATCCAGGTTGGCGAGCCTGAAGTTCTCGCAGCTCAGAGCCTCGCTTTGCTGCTTAGAAACCACCATACTTTCAAAGTTTCGGTAGTTCGTCAGCAGGATGGACATCATGCCGGTGCAAACCAGCAAGACGTTGATCGCAATGGCAACAAATGTTGGCTGTGCCGTCGAGGCGAAGAAAGCGATAAATGCGCCATTGACGATGAGTGTCACGATAAAGGCCGCCGAACGCACATACATCAGGCAGAAGATGCAAGAGATGACGGTAATGGCCATGTAGAAGGCGACATGCGAGCGGGTGTAGGCATCGCCATATGGGATCAGCGCGAAAGACCAGAGTGTGAAAGCCATGGCAATGCCGCCCGCAAGCCGATTGGTGCGCAGGAGTGCAGCATGTGCAAGGTCTGGAGATGGATCTGAATTCCTGGTTCGTAGCCAGAAGATCACTCTTAGCAGGCAGCAGCCCGTAAGCAGCACCGGCACGCCAAGTGTCAACCACGCGGGCGCGATCCGCATGTGCGTCATAGCAAGCGCCCAGGTACTGGAGAGCAGGATGAAATACATCATCGGCATTTGTCGCGTGAAGGCCCGATATTGAGCTTTGAGAAGCTCAGGGTTCTCGTTTTGCACCGACATGAAGTTCCGGATACCGCGCCACGCAATGTGTATATTCATAAGTTCGCCCATCAACTGATGAGCGGCTTCTAACATACGCATCATTACAATCGCGCAAATTAGCACGGTTAATCAAACCTGCAGGACGCTGGTGCCACCTTGCGGGCCCGGGACGGGATCGAGGCCCAGGTGCACGGATCCAATGACCGCAATGGGCCGATACCGGTCATCGCGGGCAACTGCTGCCAAAGACCTCAGCAAACGAGATGCCGGCTAAGCGTTCCGAAAGACGGTCTCCTTGAGATCCGGCAAAAGGTCGGGGATGATTTCGAACCTCCCTGCAATCATTTCAATCACTTGGACAAATTTCATCCCCGCCCCCTCGCCTCGTGCCTACAATCTCCCCGTTCCGTCACGGATACACCGGCAGTCGTGCCGGCGAGGCGGGATCGGCGCTGGTGGTGGAGAGAGGACGTAACTCTCCATCACCGGGGTCCGCGGAAAATGGTCTCCCTCCGGCGACACGGGGGAAGCGGCAAGGTTTTCGGACCGGCCTGCCGCTTCTGATGCCCGAACGGCGCGTCGGATGTGCCTGTGCGGCACACATGGTGGCCTCAAGGATGGTTTCGCCGGGCTTTAAAAGTCCGTCCGTGAAAACGGAAAGCCCGGCGGCGGCAAAGCGAGGTGTTGGCGGTAAGTCGTTCCGTCCGTGTTTCGTGGCGCCAGACGAACATCATCCGGCAAGGCAACGGCAGAGGGATCGGAGTCGTGGATAAAAACTGCCGAACGGGGCGCTGAGAGGTGTCACCTATAAACTAATTTACGAGGCAGCTTTCAGCGCCCCGTCCGACTTCTGGCCAAGGCCAACGATACAAATCTCATGATCACCAAGGGCTTATTCCGTTTTGGAAGGTATGCAGAAAACCAGGCGTCCATCCTGTCCAGATCATACCGATAAGTATGACTTTATTGACGATTGTTCTCGACAGCCGCACCGCCCCCGCGCTATCGAAGGGCGCAATAAATCTCGGGAGGAAATCCGGTATGCCTAAGCCTGTGTCGATCATCCTTGACTGGGGCACGAGTTCGCTGCGTGCAGCACTCGTGTCGGAAACGGGCGAGACGCTCGACACCCAAGACACGACGAGCGGTGGCATCCAGTTTGTCAAGGACGGCGCGTTTGAGGCTGCACTGATGGAAACCGTCGGCAGCTGGTTTGCCTCTCACGGCCCGCTTCCCGTCATCGCATCGGGCATGATCACCAGCCGCAACGGCTGGATCGAAGTTCCTTACGTGGATGCGCCTGCCGGCTTGGCGGAGCTTGCCGCTGGTACGAAGCAACTGACGCTTCAGAACGGCGCAACCGTCACCTTTCTACCTGGCATGCGAGATCCGGCGGCAAAGCCGTTTCCGGACGTCATGCGCGGCGAGGAAACGCAGATCGTCGGTTTCGGTCTGAACAAGGATTGCACCGTTGTCCTGCCCGGCACCCACAGCAAATGGGCACGCGTCGAGGGAGGCCGCATCGCCGGTTTCCAGACCTATGCGACGGGCGAGGTCTTTTCGCTTCTCACCAAACATTCCTTCATCGCCAAGGCGCTGGAACCTGCCCCCGGAGCCGAACCAGTCTGGTCTGCCTTCGATCTCGGCGCAGAGTTTGCAGCAAGTGATGCCCGTGCCGCCGATGCCTTTCTGTCCGCCGTCTTTTCCGCCCGTACTGGCGTACTCGCCGGCGTCCTGAAGGCCGAAGATATCGGCGATTACGTCTCCGGCCTCGTCATCGGTTCCGAATTTCGCCAGGCCCGCGCCGCCGGCTGGCTCATCCCCGGCGAAGCGATCGGCATTGTCGGCAACAATGTGCTGAACAGCCGTTACGGTCGTGTCGCGCCACTCTTTAATCTCACCGTGATCCCAAGCCCGGCGGATGCCGCCAAACGCGGCGTGCAGCTAATCGCCGGCCAATTGCAATTGACGAAATAAGGACGTTTCCCATGAACCTCCACGACGCGCTGAAAGAATGCAACCTGATCGCCATCCTCCGCGGCATCAAGCCGGAAGAGGTCGAGGCGGTGGGCGAAACGCTGATCGAGGCCGGCTGGCGCATTCTCGAAGTGCCTCTCAATTCGCCCGATCCGCTGAAAAGCATCGAAAAGCTGCAGAAGCTTTTCGGTGACAAGGCGCTGATCGGTGCAGGCACCGTGCTGACGCCTGCCCAGGTCGCCGATGTCGCCGCAACCGGCTCCAAGGTCATCATCTCGCCGAACGCCAACCTGTCAGTCATCGAGGCGAGCGTCGCCAAGGGCATGGTCAGCCTGCCCGGTGTCGCCACCCCGACGGAAGCCTTTGCCGCGATCGGCGCAGGCGCCACCGGCGTCAAAGCCTTCCCAGCCGAAGCCATTCCGCCTTATGTCATCAAGGCCTGGAAAGCCGTGCTGCCGAAGGATATTCCGGTCCTCGCCGTCGGCGGCGTGACGCCCGACAACATGAAGGCTTTCGTTGATGCCGGTGCCGCCGGTTTCGGCATCGGCGGTTCGCTCTACAAGCCCGGCGACAGCGCTGAGGCGGTCGGTGCGAAGGCAAAGCAGTTCATCGAGGCCATGCGCGCCATCAGATAGTCGTTTCACCTCTCGCTTCCTTCTAGCTTCCGACGCAATCGACAGATAATTTGACGGCCGATTCGTCGTCCTTGAGAGACGACAGGAAGATTTGAAGGAGCCTGAGCTTGACGGATATGAAAAGCGGCCTGGTCGAACTGAAACCGCAGATCACCGTCATCGGTGTCGGTGGTGGCGGTGGCAACGCCATCAACAACATGATCGAAGAGGAACTCCGCGGTGTGGAGTTCGTCGCGGCAAACACCGATGCACAGGTTCTGGCGACGTCCAAGGCGTCGCGCCGCATCCAGCTCGGCGCCCAGATCACCGAAGGTCTCGGCGCAGGTTCGCTGCCCGATATCGGGCGGGCTGCCGCTGAAGAATCCATCGACGAGATCATGGATCATCTTGCCGGTTCGCATATGTGCTTCGTCACCGCCGGCATGGGCGGCGGCACCGGCACGGGTGCGGCACCTGCGATCGCCCGCGCCGCGCGCGCCGCCGGCATCCTCACCGTCGCTGTCGTCACAAAACCCTTCACCTTCGAAGGCCAGCGGCGCATGAAAACGGCCGAAGCGGGTATCCTGGAACTGCGCGATGCGGCCGATACCGTCATCGTCATTCCGAACCAGAACCTCTTCCGCATCGCCGACGCCAAGACCAGCTTTGCCGACGCCTTCATGATCGCCGACCGTGTGCTTTTTTCCGGTGTCGGCTGCATCACTGACCTGATCGTCAAGGAAGGTCTGATCAACCTCGACTTCGCCGATGTGAAATCGGTCATGCGCGGCATGGGTCGCGCCATGATGGGCACCGGAGAGGCCTCCGGCGACAATCGTGCGCTCGCAGCAGCAGAGTTGGCCATCGCCAATCCGCTTCTCGACGACATCTCGATGCGAGGCGCCAAGGGCGTGCTGATCTCGATTTCCGGCGGTTCGGACATGACCCTTTTCGAAGTCGATGAAGCGGCAAGCCGCATCCGCGACGAGGTAGAAGCCGATGCCGATATCGTCGTCGGCGCGATCTTCGACCGCAACCTCGACGGAAAATTCCGCGTCTCGGTGGTTGCCACCGGTCTCGACGGCGATCGCGGACCGGCTCCGCATCCGGCCGGCTGAAAACATCCTTCGTGACGTCCCCGGACGTCACGCCCGTGCTATTCTCTCGCACCGAGCAGATCCACGCATCTGTTCGGTGTCTTTGTTTTGCGGCTCTCTGCCCGTTAGTTTCAGCTCATCACAAGCGAATATGCAATATTCGCACTTTCTAATTCTTCCTGTGGATGAAGCCCAAGGCCACTTCAACCGAACATGACTGTGAATTACAAAATCTTCATTTGACGCCGCGGCAGCAAATATCCACCGTTTGTTCCAGCCGCCATGATGGCGGTTAGAAGCCTGCACGATGTCATCATGTCATCGTGCAGGCTTCGTCCTCTGACCGCCTTCCAGCGCAGGTCAGATTTCCTTGATCAACTGCTCTGCAATACGAACGCTGAGTGCCGCCCCGGTCAGCGTCGGGTTCATGCAGGATGCGGAAGGCATGACGCTGGTGCCGGCGATGAACATGTTCGGATGGTCATGCGTGCGGCAATCGCGATCGACGACGGAATCGGTCGGGTCGTCGCCCATGCGGGTCGTGCCCATGACGTGCTGGCGGTTCTGCCATTTGACGTCGGTCGACAGAACTTCGGCATCGAGCAGTTCGGCGATCTTGTTTAGATCCTGCAGGCCACGGTCACGGCCAGCATTCCAGTAGTCGGTGACCGAGTAATAGAGGACCGGAACCGGGATGCCGAGCGCATCGAACTTGGTCTTTGACGGCGTGACGCGATTTTCCGCCAGCGGCAGCGGCTCGAAATCGATCGCCCAGTTGAGCGAGCGGGCCGAATATTTGCGGATCTGCTCGTCCAGCTTGGAGCCGAGAATGCCCTTCTTGATGAAACCCTCGGTCATCTGCGCGGTCGGAACGGTATTGCGCACCTTGATCTTGTAGCTCGGATAATCCTTGCGGAATTCGCCGTCACGCTGGTTCAGATAGACCAGAAGCTCGGTCGGACCTTCGCCCGGCCACATGTCTTCCTTGGTCAGCATGTTCATGCTGATACCGGTATGGTCCATGAGGTTACGGCCGACCTGATCGGAGGAGTTGGCGATGCCGTTCGGATATTTCTCCGAAGTCGAGATCAGCAGAAGCTTGGCGCTCTCGATGCCGTAGGCGGCCAGCACGAAATACTTTGCCGTCAGCCGGTGTTCGGAATTGTCAGGCTTCTTGTACCAGATCGCCACGATCTTGCCGTCGTCCCCGGCCTCGATCCTGTAGACCGGCGAATTGTCGAGCAGCTTGGCGCCATGGCGCTCTGCCTCGTCGATATGCATCGAGCCGTCATATTTGGCGCCGATCGGACAGACCGGATTGCAGTTGTTGTTGCCGGCACAGACCGGGCGGTTACCGTAAGGGCGTGAGGCGCGGCCATGCGGTTCGAGCACCGGATTGAAGCCGCCGACCGAAAGCTTTTCCGCCAGCGTGTCGAACATGTAGCTGCTGTTGAGCTGCTTCATCGGGAAGGGCATGGAGCGGGGTGGCATAGGTCCGCCGCCCTGTCCGCTCTCGTCCTGGCCGTCCGTGCCGGTCACGCCGAGTTCCAGTTCGGCCTTGTTGTAATACTGCTCCAGATCGTCATAGCCGATCGGCCAGTCCCGGCCGCGGCCATAAAGCGACTGGAGCTTGAAGTCGTTGGGGATCATCCGCCACAGCGCCGACCCGAAATGCCAGGTCGTGCCACCGACGACGCGCAGATAGGAGGTGTTGTATTTCACCGGCCCTTCATACTGCAGATAGTCGCCATAGGTGGACGGCGCCCAGGGCATGCTCGGGAAGGGCGAGCCTGCGCCCTGCAGCTTGGCATTGGCGAGCGAAAGCTTGACCGGCGCATTGCGGTAGGTCTCGACGATCTCGCGGCGATTGACGCGCGGACCGGCCTCCAGAACGATCACCTTTTTGCCTGCCTTGGCGAGATTGGCGGCAACGATGCCGCCCATGACGCCCGAGCCGATAACGATCAGGTCCGCATCATAGGATGTGTTAGCCATTGTCTTTGTTCCTGTCAGATCTTGCTACCGGGCTTCGGTCCCCAGGCATTGGGGCCGGGACCATAAGACGGGACGGTAAGGAGGCCCTTGGTCGGGCGGTACATCAGCGAATCGGCATAGGTGATCAGCTCAGCATCTTCCGGCTCACCAACAACGCCGAGATACCAGGCGGAAACCACCTTGGTGGCCGTCTTCATAAGCGCCGGATCGGTACCAGTCAGCGCCAGAAAACCATCCATGTTCGGCACGCCGGATTGCTTGATGAGCTGGGAGAGCGCCGTAAGGCTTGCATCCAGGCCGGCATCGCGTTTCTTCAATGCCGCAAGAAAGCGGCCGCCGAGAACCGGATCGAGCGTGTAGCCCGTCAGGAATTCCGACAGCTGGGTAAACGATGCGGCACTGTCGTCAGCGGCAAAAGCCGAGATCGGGCCGGCGAAGCTTGCGGCAACGGCCAGACCACCGAGGGCGGCAGTGCCGCGCAACAGGCTGCGGCGGGAGAGATTGGGGCCGGACATGGCCGGGGAGGAAGGATCAAAAGGCATCAGGATCTCCGGGGGAGCGTTCAATGCGAAAAGGAAAAGCGATGCAGGGCTCAGCCGAGCGCCGGGCGCGAACGACGACGGCGCGACAGTAGCCAGACGATCACGGCAAGCACGATGACGGCAGCGACGATCGCAGCGGGAGCCGCAAGCGGCGCGAGCTTGACGATCAAAGGCTTCTCGCCGCCATCGCGGATGCGTGCCACATCGGCAGGCGCCACCTTGACGGACGGATTGCCGTAGTTTTCCAGCACATAATTGCTGACATCGGCGATGTCCTTGTCGGACAGGCGATCCGTATAGGACGCATCGGCACCGAAGGCCGGCATGAAGGCGACATGATCGCCAACCTTGCGATGCAGGCCATAAAGGATGGTCGAGACGAGGTTGTCGGGACGGTCCTCGCCGGTCGCGGTGTTGTTAAACAGCGATGGATAATGATCGTTGCCCTGCCCTTCCACCTGATGGCAGGCGGCACAGCTGCCGCTGAAGATGTGGTAGCCGTTTTCTTCCGGCGACTGGCCGGGAAGGCCGCGCAGCAAAGCTTCAACCTCGACCGAAGCTTTGCCGAAATCGGCACGCGAGGTCGTCTCAGCCGATCCGATCGCCGGCACGTCCTTGAGATAGGTGACGATCGCCTTGAGGTCGTCGTCGGAGAGATGCTGCAGGCTGTTTTCGACGGCTTCCGCCATCGGGCCGGCGGCCTGCGCCTTGCCGGGGACATTGCCGGTCTTGAAATACTGGATCAGCTGATCGTCGGACCAGCCGCCGATGCCGGCAACCTTGTCGGAGGTGATGTTCGGCGCATACCAGGAACCGACCGAACCGCCGGCAAGCGCCTGGCTCGCGTCTTCGGCCATGAAGGCGTTACGCGGCGTGTGACAGGTGGCGCAATGTTCCAGCGCATCGGCGAGATAAGCACCGCGGTTCCATTCGGCGGACTTGGCCGGGTTCGGCTGGAAGCGGGTCTTGTCGAGGAAGAGCAGGTTCCAGACCGCCATCGAGGTGCGGATCGAGAAGGGGAAAGGCAGCTCGGTCTTTTGCGGCTTGTGGTCGTCCGGCTTCACCTCGTGCATGAAATAGGCATAGAGCGCCTTCATGTCGTCATCGGTGATCTTGGCATAGGCCGTGTACGGCATTGCGGGATAAAGATGGCTGCCATCCTTGGCGACCCCTTCACGCACGGCGCGCGAAAAATCCTCTTCGCTGTAAGTGCCGATACCATCTTCCTTCGACGGCGTGATGTTGGTCGAGAAGATTTTGCCGAGCGGCGTGTCGATGGCGTAGCCGCCGGCGAAGGGCGTACCGCCATGCGGCGCGGTGTGACAGGCGGCACAGTCGGCGGCCGTCGCGAGATAACGACCGCGCGCCACGAGATCGGAAGTCTCATCTGCGAAGCTCGCGCCGGCCGTTGCGACCAGCGCGGAAAGACAGAGAATTGCGGGGCGGAGCGATGCGGAAATCGGCGCAAACAAAGTGCCGCCGAAAGACGTACCGGGCGAGACAGGAGGCTTAGGCATATATCCCCGTGCTTTCATCAAGCATGAACAATCAATATCGGTTCCAGACGTGCCTCCCACACGCAGGGCCGATCTTCATCGCCGCAAACCGGGGTGGCACATCGGGAGAATGCCACTCGTATTGAAGCAATTCTTGAACAAAAAAGCTTGATTAACGGGTTCAGGATTAAACCTGAGGCGTGTCGATGTGTCGCGGCGCGACTTGATTTGTGTCATAGCGCCGCAAAAGATAGCTTGTGTAGTCGGTTTGTCGTACAAACAGCCTTCACCAATTGTGAAAGCTTGTAGCCATGAAATTCGACCTCACAGATCTCAGGATTTTTTTGTCTGCCGTCGAGGGCGGAAGCCTGACTGCGGCAGCTTTGCAGAACAACATCGTGGTGGCGGCGGTCAGCGCGCGGTTGCGCAAAATGGAGGATTCATTCGGGCTTCCTCTCGTCGAACGGACCGGGCGCGGTATCAGGCCGACGCTTGCAGGCGACATACTGGTCGGCCATGCGCGCAAGGTGCTTGATGATACGCGAAAGCTGGAGATCGAACTCGATGCCTTTTCGGAAGGCCGCGGCGGGACGATCCGCCTGCTATCGAACACCAACATGCTTTCCGAGCACATGCCGAAGTTGCTCGGATCATTCCTGCGGCAGAACCCGGATATATTTGTCACCGTCACCGACAAGCCGAGCATGGAAGTGGTCAACCTGCTGAGAAACGGCGAGGCGGATATCGGCATTGTCGCATCTTCGGCGGACATGACCGGTCTCGAGCGCTGGCGCTTCGTGCCGGACAGGCTGGTGCTGATCGTCCCGGGCGACTGGGCTCTGGAAGGGCCGGTTGCCTATGCGCGAATTCTGGATCATCCGCTGATCGCGCTGAACACGACGGTCGCCCTGTCGCAATTCCTGCGGCGGCTAGCCACCGAGCTTGGCAGACGAGCGAATATCCGCATCCGGGTCGAAAACTTCGAGTCGCTTTGCCGAATTGTAGAATGTGGCGCGGGCCTTGGAATCGTACCGGAAAGTGCTGCCCGGCGGTATGGCCGTGACATGGGTTTTCGGACGCTTGAGATTGCCGACGGCTGGGCGGAACGCGAACTCTATGTCTGTGTGAGAAATCAGCAGCAGCTTCCCCTCTACGCGCAGAAACTGCTGCTGCATTTTCAGACCTATGCCGAGGAAGCGAAAAACGCGGCTTTTCTCGAGGCCGCAATCGTTAAAATTTGAAACATTGTCGCAGATTTGATCATCGTCAGTTTCGGTCAAAATCCGGAATGACAGTAGTTCATTTCGATGCAAGAAACCCAATTAGGGAATAGGGAGGGTATTTCTTACGGCGAAAGTTTAATTCATGGATGTTTCAGAGTTTCACGATCATTCGCAATTATATCGCGAAATAGAAATCCCGTTCGATTTTGCGGAGATCTTCTTCTCCAGAACGGACACGCGTGGGAAGATCCAGTCCGGCAACGAGGTGTTCCAGCGCATAAGCGGCTATTCCTGGAGCGAGCTTGCGGGGAAGCCCCATAACATCATTCGCCATGAAGGCGTGCCGCGTGCCGTATTCTGGTTGCTGTGGGATCGTCTGAAACAAGGTCTCCAAACCGGCGCCTATGTAAAGAACAAGAGCAAGGACGGCCGGTTCTACTGGGTTTATGCCATCATAACCCCATGCGAAGGCGGTTATCTTTCCGTTCGCATCAAGCCGAGCAGCCCCATCTTCGGTATCGTTCAGGCGGAATATGCTGCCCTTGCCCGGATGGAGATAGAGGAAAAGCTGTCACCGGCGGAAAGTGCGGCGCGACTGATGACGCGCCTTTCGGCTCTCGGTTTCGAAACCTACGATGCCTTCATGGCAACAAGCCTTTCTGCCGAATTCTCGCTGCGCGACGTGAACCTGCAGAAACAGTCGCGGCAGACACTTGCGCTTTATGGACGACTGATGCCCTCTGCCGCGCGGCTGCTGACCGCGGCCCAGCAGATCTCTGAAGGGTATCTCACCTACCGCTTCGTGCCGCTCAACCTGCTGGTTCATGCAGGCCAGATCGGTGAAGCGGGTGCGGCGATTGCAACCATCTCGACGAATTACAACACGCTGTCGGAGGAAATAGAGCGAGGGCTGGACGGCTTTCTGCAAGCCGCCCGAACCGTGTCACACACAATTAGTGTCGGGGCTTTTCTGCTTGCCACATCCTATGTGCAGCGGGAGATCGCCTGCAGTTTCAGAGATGAAGTCCCCATCGAGGGGGTAGACCATGCGACCGAGAAGAATTTTCTCGACCAGCAGCAGTCGACCTATCAGGCCGAAGCATTAAAGAGCCTGACCGGCATCGAGGACGAGTTGAAGATTTTCTTCCAGATGGTTTCCGAGATGAAGCGGCTGGCCTCCGGCCTCGCGGCAATCCGCATCATGGGCAAGGTGGAATCGGGGCGGCTGAGCGTCGCCGTCGTGAACGATCTGATCATGGATCTGGAAGCGTTTCAGGATATCGTTCAGCGCGGCCTTGCCGACATATTGCAGGCCAATGACGCGCTAAGAATGGATACGTCGCGCCTGCTGGAGGCCTATGCCGCCGAAGACGCCTGAAGTAGCCGTCGATTATCAACGCGCGCCGCTCAGCGCGCCGCTCCTTCGACCGGCAGACAGACGGTGGCGACAAGACCGGAACCTGCCCTCCTGTTTTCAAGCGTGATCGTGCCGCCATGCGCATCGAGGATTTGCCTGACGATGGCAAGGCCGAGGCCAGTGCCGCCATGGCTCCGGTTTCGCGACGGTTCAGCGCGGAAAAAGGGTTCGAAGACGAAGGGCATATCCTTCTCCTCGATCCCCGGCCCGTCATCCTCGACGATCAGGCAGGCCATGCCATCACATCTTTCGGTTCTTATCCAGGCATGCGTGCCGTAGCGCAAAGCGTTGGACAGAAGATTGTCGATCACCCTTCGCAGCGCCTTTCGCGGCAGCCGGACATTGAGGGGATCAGCAGACAGGGCCAGGTGAACGGCATCTCCGGCGGGAGCGACTTCCATGGCCGAGGTGCCGACCGCTGCATTCAGTTCCACCGTCTCCTTCTCGGATCCGGCAGAGCTTTCACTGGCGAACAGAAGCACGTCGTTCAGCAACTGCTCCATCGTCTCGACATCATGAATGGCCTTTTCTCGATGGGTGCCTGCCGGCATCATCTCCAGCCGCAGGCGGAAACGCGTCAGATAGGTCTTGAGGTCATGCGAGATCGCCCCGAGAAACAGGGTGCGGTTGTTGACGAGGCCAAGGATGCGCCCCTGCATGGCATTAATCGCCCGGATCAGGGTTCTAAGCTCCCTTGCCCCTCTCTCCTTCACCTGAACCGGCTCGATGCGGTTTCCGAGTTCATCGACGGTTCGTGCCAACCGCGCGAGCGGCCGCGTTTCGCGCGCCACAGCAAGGACGGCGATGATCGCGACGACAATGCCGAAGAAACCGGCGAGAAAACCGACCGGCAAGTTCCAGACCCGCAATGTCGTCTCGTCGGAAACCGAGAACCGAGCGATCTCTCCGGATTTGAGCCCGACGACGAATGTCATCAGCGATGAATTGCGCCGGTGCTCGCCGGATCGGACCGCGCCCACCCGGACGACCCGCCCGGGCTCGAGATCATCGATCATCTTTCGGGTAAGCACGCCCATGCGTCCCAGGCTGAAGTCATCCTCGAAGCCTTCGGGCATGGCGGAAATCACCGAGACCTGGAACCCGGAGACGCTCGACACAGCAAGCACATCCTCACGGTTACGGATCTCGGTTTCATCCAGCAGTCGAACGACGGCGACAATGCGCTTTGCGATGGCGAAAGGCGGCGGTGGAGATCGCTCGCCATGCAGATAGGAGATCACCACGAACAACTGGCTGACGAACAGCGCAGCTGTGACGATAAGCGCAATACGGGCGACAATGCCGATCTTTCTCAACAACATTCAGCCGTCCGTCACAGTCGGGTTGAACAGATAACCGACATTGCGCACGGTGGTGATGACCCGGACATCCGGGGGCAAGCAGGCGGCGAGCTTGGTTCGAAGGCGCGAGATCGTTACGTCGATCGTCCGATCATAGGTCTCGGCGGACGATCCGCGGGTAAAATCGAGCAACTGGTCGCGGGAGAGAACTCGCTTCGGCCGTTCGAGGAAACAGGCGAGAAGATCGAATTCTGTGGTGGTGAGAGGCACGCTCGCACCGTCTTCAGTCATGATGCTGCGTGCCTGCGGATCGACGACGAGACCGGCGAAGCGCTTGACTGAATTGCCCGGATCCGACGCAATCCCCTTCGCGGTCGTGCGGCGCATCACGGCCCGCATGCGGGCGAGCAGTTCTCGCGGATTGAAGGGTTTGCCGAGATAATCATCGGCGCCGAATTCCAGCCCGACGATGCGATCGATCTCGGCGGTCTTGGCGGTCAGCATGATGATCGGCACCTGAGACCGCGCGCGGATGCGCTGACAGAACGACAGGCCGTCTTCGCGCGGCATCATCAGGTCAAGAATGATCAGATCCGGCCAGCGGCGCTCGACCAGCCGGTCGGCCGATGGCGGGCTGTCGGCCGTCTGCACCAGATAGCCCTCGCCGGTCAAAAACTCATCGAGCAGGTCGCGAATTTCCGGGTCGTCCTCGACAACCAGAATTTTCAACTGTTCATCCATTTTACGCTGCTCCATCACCCGACCGGGCCTATTCAGCCAAGTATGAGCCTATCAGACAGGACTGCGATTTCGAGACGATTTCGGATTTGTTGCAATTTGTTGCAGCGCCGCTCGGACGCAGGCTCGATCCGCATGCGCCCTGCAAACTTCTGTAGCAAAGCTGAAACAGGGCTTCAAAACCGGCGCGGGACAATGGCGGCCTCTTCAGCAGCCCTCCCCTCAATACAAGGAGCCGACCTTTCCATGTCTGCAATCTACCTCTCACACGACATCCGGGCGGCAGAAGCCCTCCAATCGATGCCCGCGATGCGCAAAGCCGCGTCACTTGCGATACTGGCGCTGCTAGTGCTTTTCTCCTGCGGAGGCCTCAACAAGGCCTCCGCCGCGATCAACGGCGTGGCGGTGACCAGCGTCAACCTGCGCGCCGGGCCAAGCACGCGCTATCCGGTGGTGATGGTCATGCCGCAGAGTGCCTCGCTTGCAGTCTATGGCTGCACCGGAGACCGGTCGTGGTGCGATGTCAGCGGGTCGGGCGCCCGAGGCTGGGTGGCGGCAAGCTATATCCAGGTCCTTTATAATGGCCGCCCGACGGTGCTGACCGCATCGATCGCGCCGGTCGTCGGCATCGCCACGGTCGCCTTCAGCGTCGCCTATTGGGACGCGCATTATCATTCGCAGCCCTGGTACGGGCATTGGGATCGCTATTACATCGGCGGCGGATCGCGTTCGGTCGTTGCCGGTTGCGGAGATCACGGATGCGGCGCTGCCACCGTGACGCGTGGTCCCTATGGTGGTGCGAGGGCCGCAGCCGGTGGCTGCCATGATGGAAATTGCGGCGGGGCTGCCGTGACCAGAGGCCCGAATGGCGGCGGGCGGGCGGCTGTCGGCGGCTGCGGTCCGGAAAAATGCGGCGGCGTATCGGTTACGCGCGGGCCGCTCGGCAATACGCGAATTCGTCACGGCTCGATCGACCGGCCGTAACGCGATAGAGCGGCTCCGCCTTTCCGTGATAGGCGAAACCGCTCTATCGACTTTTTTTCTGAACGCAATTCCGGACGCAAAACCGGTTCCCACTTTTGCTGGAATTGCTCATAGCCCGGCTGCCGAAAACCAGCCGGGCTATGTGATCTTCTTATCCGTGCGCGAGATCGAAGACGTGGTGATGGATATGTCCGTCGAACATTTCCAGCAGGCCCTTGGTCATCTCGCGGCTCTCGTAGCGAACCGCAGAATCCAGCGCGGCGGCAAGCGCCTCGCGGCTGTCATAGGCGGTCCAGAGCACCATCGGAAAGGGCGGAGCGCCCTCGTCCCGTTCGACGGCGTACAGGACTTTGACCTCGCGGATGCCGGGAAAAGCCAACCACATCGGCATCAGCTTTTCCGCGACATAGGCCTTGAAGGCGCCTTCCTTGCCGGCATGGATCGAGCCTTCGAAAAATGCCTGACGGATGATCATCGCTGGCGATCCTCAGTTGACGGTGGTCGGCGGCTTTTCGCCGGCGAAGTAGGCAGCAAGGTTTTTCAGGACCATTTCGCCCATGCCCATGCGGGTTTCATGCGTCGCGCTGCCGACATGCGGCAGAAGCACGGTGTTCGGCGCGGTGAAGAATTCCTCGCGGATATTCGGCTCGTTGACGAAAACATCGAGGCCGGCACCGGCGATCTTGCCGGAGGTCAGGGCCGCAAGCAGCGCGTCTTCATCGACCACCGTGCCACGGGCGATATTGATGAGATAACCGTTCGGACCAAGTGCTTCGAGCATCTCGGCATTGACGATATTGAAGGTCTCGGCATTGGCGGAGATGACGACGCAGAGAACGTCGCTGTCGCTCGCGAGATCGAGCGGCGTGGCGCAGGCTTTCCAGCTCGTGTCCTTGACCGGCGAGCGGTTCCAGTAGCGAACGTCCATGCCGAAGGCTTCCGCCTTGCGGCCGACGGCCTTGCCGATCTGGCCGAGGCCGAGAATGCCGAGCTTCTTGCCCTTGGGGCTGGTGGCGAGCGGGAAACCGCCCTTCTTCCAGTTGCCGCTGCGGACATAGGCATCACCGGCAACGACCTGGCGGAGAGTAGCGAGGATAAGGGCGATGCCGACATCGGCGACATCATCGGTCAGCACGCCGAGCGTGGTCGCGACATCGATATTGCGCTCGCGAGCGAATTTCAGGTCGATCTTATCAGTGCCGACGCCGTTGACGGCGACAACGCCGAGGTTCGGCAGCTTTTCGATCCACTCCTTGGAAATGCCGCCGCCGCCGCCGGTTGCAGCCGCACGGATGCGCGGCAGCGCTTCCTCGATCGACTGTTTCTGGCTTGGGTCATAGGCGCGATGCACGGTGTAGAGCGCATCGAGCTGTTCCTCGATCGGCTTCATCATCTGTTCGAGAAGCAGGAGGTCCGGTTTCATCTGCAGTATCCTTATCGATTTTGGATCAGGCGATCTGGCCGAGGAAGTTCTTCAGACGCTCGTTCTTCGGGTTTTCGAAGAATGTATCCGGCGGCCCCATTTCCAGAATTTCACCGCGATCCATGAAGATCACCCGGTCGGCCACCTGACGCGCGAATCCCATCTCGTGCGTTACGCAAAGCATGGTCATGCCTTCCTTGGCAAGGTCGATCATCGTATCGAGCACTTCCTTGACCATTTCCGGGTCGAGCGCGGAGGTCGGCTCGTCGAACAGCATGATCTTCGGGTTCATGCAGAGCGCGCGGGCAATCGCCACACGCTGCTGCTGGCCACCGGAAAGTTGCGCCGGGTATTTTTCAGCCTGTTCGGGAATGCGGACACGCTCAAGGAACCGACGCGCCGTCTTCTCGGCTTCGGCCTTGGAAATGCCGCGTACCTTCATCGGCGCGAGCGTGCAGTTTTCGAGCACGGTCATATGCGGAAAGAGGTTGAAGCTCTGGAAAACCATGCCGGTTTCCTGGCGGACCAGATCGACATTCTTGCCGCCGGCGGTCAGGTCGTGACCATCAACGACAATGCGGCCCTGCTGGATGATTTCCAGCTGGTTGATGCAGCGGATCAGCGTCGACTTGCCCGAGCCGGACGGCCCGCAGATGACGATGCGCTCACCGCGATTGACCTCGAGGTTGATGTCCTTGAGGGCGTGGTAGGCGCCATACCACTTGTTGACGCCTTCCATATGCACGGCCAGATCGGAAGTCCCGCGCACGGCCGCCGCTGTTGCGTTCGCTTTTGCCTCGGTCATGCGAGGAACTCCTTCAGTCTTAAATTACTTCTTGGCGACGAAATCCGGCAGCGGCGAACCGAGCCACTTTTCGTGGATCTTGTTCAACTCGCCATCCGCCTTGGCCTTTTCGACGAAAGCGTTGACAGCGGTCAACAATTCAGCCGAACCCTTGCGAACGGCGATACCCTGAACCTGCTGGCTGAGCTGCAGTTTCTGGTCGAAACGGCCCGGAGCTGCCTGCTCGATCTGGGTGGCGACGACGTTGGAAACGCCGATCAGTTCGACCTGACCGGACAGCAGTGCCTGAACGGCGCTGGCATCGTCATCGAAACGCTGGATCTTGGCGTCCTTCGGAGCGACCTTGGTGACGGCCGTATCCTGCGTGGATGCACGGGCGACGCCGATCGTCTTGCCCGACAGGTCTTCCGGCTTGGAAACCTTGGTGTCGGAAGCGCCGAAGACGCCGATCGAGATGCCGGCATAGGGCTGCGAGAAGTCTACATTCTTGGCGCGTTCTTCGGTGATGCCGAGCGAGGCGACGAGCAGGTCTACCTGGTTGCTCTGCAGGTAGGGAATGCGGTTCGGGCCGGTGACCGGAACGATCTGGACCTTGACGCCCCATTCCTTGCCGAGCAGCTTGGCAACGTCGGCGTCATAACCGTCCGGCTCGTTCGACGTGTTCATGATGCCGAATGGCGGAAAGTCGACCATCATGCCGATCTTGACCGTGCCGGCCGACTTGATGGTTTCGACCGTCTGTGCCGATGCGAACGAAGCGGTTGCCCCTATGACCAGTGCGGCGCCGATGCCGGCCATTGCCATGCGTCTCGAAATGCTCATGTTCCTACCCTTTCTTGTCCACCGGCATCCTCCCGCCGGCTAAGGACCGGTCAACGCGTTGTCGACCGGGAAAACTTCACTTCCATGCGACGTGCGAGCAGCGACAGCGGCCAGCACAGGATGAAATAGACTGCAGCCACGGTGCCGAACACCATGAACGGGCTGAATGTCGCATTGTTGATGATCTGGCCCTGACGCGTGAGCTCGGTGAAACCGATGATCGCGGCAAGCGAGGTGCCCTTTATCAGCTGCACCAGAAAACCGACCGTCGGGGCAATCGCGATCCGGCTTGCCTGCGGCAGGATGATGTAGCGCATGCGGTTGACATAGCGCAGGCCAAGGGCGGTTGCCGCTTCACGCTGGCCGGGCGGGATCGCCTCGATGCAGCCGCGCCAGATTTCCCCCAGAAACGCGCTGGCATGCAGGGTCAGCGCGACGGCCGCCGCGATCCACGGATTGATGGCAAAGCCCATAATGTTCATGCCGAAGAACACCAGGAAGAGCTGCATCAAGAGCGGCGTGCCCTGGAAGACGCGGATGAAACCGGTGGCAAGCAGCCGCGGCCATTTCGCATCGGAGACGCGGGCAAGCGCGATCAGCAGACCACCGACACCACCGCCGGCAAAGGCGATTGCGGAAAGCGCAATCGTCCACTGCGCTGCCATGACGATGATCCAGAACTCGTTGATGCCAAAAGGTCTGATAAGCATGATCCGGCCCTCCTCAGCGGCTCAACGGATATCTGAAGGCGGCCTTTTCAATCATCGAGAAGACCGCGGAAAACCCGATCGACATGATGAGATACATGGCCGTGATGATGATATAGACCTCGAAGCTGGCGAAGGTCGCCGACTGCAGGTCATTGCCGGCAGCAGCCAGATCATCGGCGGAGATCGCGGAGACCACGCTGGAGGTCAGCATCAGATAGATGAATTGGCTGGTCAGCGCCGGGTAAACCGTCCGGAGCGCCGGCTTCATGATGATGTAGCGAAAGATCTGCAGCTTGGAGAGGCCGAGCGCGGTACCTGCCTCGACCTGGCCCTTCTGGATCGACTCGATGCCGGCGCGGATGATTTCCGTGCCGTAGGCGCCGAAATTCACCACCAGCGCGACGAGTGCCGCACTGTTGGGCGACAACCGGATGCCGAGCGACGGCAGGCCGAAGAAGATGAAGAAGATCTGCACCAGGAAGGGCGTGTTGCGGATGATCTCGATATAGGCATCGATGACCCAGCGCAGCGGCGCAACCCGCGACGTCTTGCCGGCGGCACAGAGGATCGACAGGATCAGGCCGATCACCATCGCCGCGCAGGACAGCTGCACCGTTACCCAGGCGCCGAGCAGGAGCTTGTCAAAACCCGCCAATACGGGCTCGAAATTGAAAGTGTACAAGGGCTCCTCCGCGCTCGTATGCCGCACCTCCATGCGACGATTTAGATCGATCTAAATCAGTTGTCCGACAGCGTCAACCCGATTCTTGCTGTCTTCCCAAGCTGCTTCCACGCCAAATGGCGCTTGATTGGCGAATATGCAGTTGCGGTGCCTTCACGAGTTTGCGAGGCGCCAGATCCGGCTGGGCCAATCGATCCAGAAGCAGCTTTGCAGCTCCTTCCCCGATCGCTTCGGGAAAGGTTGCAACGGATGTCAGGCGCGGGCGCATTGCCTCGGCATCCGCGACATCGTCAAAACCCACCAGCGAGAAATCGCGACCAATGCTGATGCCGAGATCGTAGAGCCCGGCAGAGAGGCCGAGAGCGACGACATCGTTAAAGCAGACGACTGCGCTCGATCGACGCGAACCTTCGGTAAACAATCCGGCGGCCTCCGCGATTGCGGCAATCTGGTGCGGCACGCGGATGACATTTTCGGGGTCGAGCCCACGCGCCTGCATTGCGTCACGAAAGCCGTCGACCCGCTCCTGGTAGGCCGAATGAACCGGACCATGCAGGGCGAAAGCGATATCCCGATGCCCGAGTTCCGCCAGATGATCCACCGCCTGGCGCATGCCAAAAGCATAATCGACACCGGCATAATCGCAATCGTCGGTAACGCGGCGCAGGACCTGGACGAGTGGCAGGTCCCATTCGACCATCTTCTCGACCAGCGACATCTCCGTTTCAGCGGCCGGGCAGAGAATGATGCCATCAACGCCGTGTTCGCGCATGCGCGTCAGCAATGTTTCCTGACGGGCGACGAGGTCTCCGCTATTGACCAGGATCACCACCATGCCGGCCGCATCGATGACCCGATCGATGCCGGCGAGCAATTCGGTAAAGAACGGATTGACGAGGTTTGGAATGACGACGCCGATCGTCAGGCTGCGATCGGCCCTGAGCCTTGCCGCGCCCATATTGTAGACATAACCGAGCTCCTGCATCACCGCCTCGACCTTGGCGCGGGTCTCGGTACTGACCAGCGGGCTCTTGCGGATGACGAGCGACGCTGTTGCGCGCGAGACGCTGGCATGACGGGCAACATCCAGCAGCGTGACGCGATTTTTCTTTCGGCCTTCGGATAACATGGCTGTGCATCGTCCTCCCGAGCCGAAGCAGTATTGCGCCTATAGATTGATCGCTATCAATCCTCGGTCAATCCTTCGGCGAGCACGAAAATCGATTACCCTCAGTTTCCGACAGTGTATCCTATCGCTCCAGAGCGACCGTCTTGATGACCGCAAAGATGGATTTGTCGACGGCAAGCTGCAGCCGCTCCACCGAGAGCTTGGTGATGCGGGCAAGCACGATATCGTCACCTGAGCGGATATGGATACGCGCCATTCCCTCGCCATCCGGCTCGATCGAATACACATGTCCTTCGATGATATTGAGCGCGCTCAGGCCTTCCGGGCGGATCGTCGCGACCATCACATCCCGTTCGGGAATATGAATGCGCACGTTCTGGCCGGCGACAAGCCTTGCGGTCGGCACAGTCATGCTGGCCGCCGAAAGATTGACCGTTGAAAGGCCGTGCGCGGTATCCACCATCTGAACTGTGCCGGACAGTACCGCACCGGCTTCCCGTCGGTCGGTGGATGGCAGTGAGAGAATTTCGGATGGTGTACCGGTTGCTTCGACCCGGCCATCCTTCATCATCACCACCTTGTCGGCGAGCTGCGCCACCTCGGCAACCGAATGACTGACATAGACGATCGGCGTTGCCGTCTCGTCGCGCAATCGCTGCAGATAGGGGAGGATTTCGGCCTTGCGGGCTTCGTCGAGTGCTGCGAGCGGTTCGTCCATCAACAGGAGGCGCGGCGCTGACAGCAGGGCACGGCCGATCGCCACGCGCTGCTTTTCGCCACCGGACAGGCCACCGGGCCGCCGCTCCAGCAGCGCATCGATGCCAAGCATGTCGATGATCCGGTCGAACTCGGCCGATTGTGCATTCTTTGGCGCGAACCAGCGGCCATAGGTGAGGTTCTGGCGGACCGAGAGATGCGGGAAAAGCCGGCCTTCCTGAAAGACATAGCCGAAACGCCGCTTGTGCTTGGGCACGAAAATGCGTTTTTCCGTATCGACCAGCACTTCGCCATCGATCACCAGCCGACCATGGTCGGGTTTCGAAAGACCCGCGATGATCCGGACCATCGACGTCTTGCCGGACCCCGAGCGGCCGAACAGCGCGGTGACCCCGCCTTCGGATGAAAAGCCGGCGTCGAGCGAGAAGGCGCCAAGCTTTTGTCTTGCTTCGACGAGAAGGGTCATTGCGGGCTCACCCTCTTTCCAACGACATGAGCAAGCAGTTCCGACGCGAGCAATGCGGCAAAGGAAATGACGATCGCGACGATGGTGAGGCGCATGGCGCCGAGATCGCCGCCCGGCACCTGAGTGAAGGTGTAGATGGCCGCAGACAGCGTCTGCGTTTCGCCCGGAATGTTGGAGACGAAGGTGATCGTCGCACCGAACTCGCCCATCGCCTTTGCAAATGCGAGGATCATGCCGGCGATGATGCCGGGCAGGATCAGCGGCAGCGTGACGGTGAGAAACACCCAGGCAGGGCTTGCGCCGAGCGTTCCGGCGGCCTCCTCCAGCTTGTGATCGACGCTCTCGATCGACAGGCGGATGGAGCGCACCATAAGCGGAAACCCCATAACGCCGCAGGCAAGCGCAGCCCCCGTCCAGCGGAAGGAAAGAACGATGCCGAGATATTCGTTGAGGAAAGAGCCGATGACGCCGCGGCGGCCGAAAAGCACGAGCAGCATGAAACCGGTAACGACAGGCGGCAGGATCAGCGGCAGATGGACGATGCCGTTGAGGATCGACTTGCCCCAGAATTTTCCCCGCGCCAGGAGATAGGCGGTAACGATGCCGAAGGGCAGGCTGACGATCATGGCAATGCCGGAGACCCAGAGGCTGAGCCTGATCGCCACCCATTCCTCATCGCTCAATACCAGCCAGTCCAACGATCCACTCCGCATGAAAACGGCCTCCGCTGAAGCGGAAGCCGCCATTTCCTGTTGTTCAAGACGTTACTTCAGAACCGTAAAACCTTCCTTCTCGAAGAAGGGAGCGGCCTTGGCGGACTTCAGATAGTCGAGATAGGCGCTAGCATCCGGCGCCTTGGATTCGGACAGGATAGCGATCGGGTAGATGATCGGAGCATGGCTTTCTTCCGGGAAGGTGCCGACGACGGCAACACCCGGATCGGCGGCGGCGTCGGTTGCGTAGACGATGCCGTAAGGCGCTTCACCGCGGGAGACGAGTGCAAGTGCGGCACGCACGCTTTCGGCACCGGCAACGCTCTTTTCAACGGATGCCCAGGTGCCGAGCTTTTGGAGTGCCGCCTTGCCGTATTTGCCGGCCGGAACGCTGTCAGGAGCGCCCATGGCGAGCTTGCCGCCGTTGAGCAGAGCTGCAAGGTCAAAACCCTGTTTGATATCCACAGGCTTTGCATTTTCCTTCAGAGCGACCAGCACGATGCGGTTGCCCAGCCAGTTGGACTTCGTGTCTTCCTTCACCAGCTTCTTGTCGGAGACATATTTCATCCAGTCGAGGTCGGCCGAGATGAAGATGTCTGCCGGCGCACCACTTTCGATCTGTTTTGCAAGCGCCGAACTTGCCGCATAGGAGGCAGTCACTTCCTTAGCGGTTTCAGCGCTCCAGGCCTTGTTGGCTGCGTCGAGCGCGTTTTTCATGCTGGCGGCGGCAAATACGGTGACTTTTTCCTGCGCGGAGGCAGGCGTCATGGCCGATGCCATGACGGTGAAGGTCATTGCGGCCGCAACTACGGCTTTATTGATCCAGCGACGGTCAACGATTTTCATTGTCAGGCTCCCTCAATCATCGAAATATCCCGGCAAATATATCGAGACGCGCCACCTTGGCCAGCGTTATATTTATCCGGATATAATGATTTTTCGCGGAGCACTTTTGTCGATCGTCACGCACCAACCAATCCCGGCTCGGCGGGGGAGCGTAAATATCGCTGGAGGAGGTCGAGACAACCTCCTCCACGAGGCGACGCTCAATCCTTCCATTCGATCCGGTTGAGGAAAATGCTTTCGTTCGGCGTCGGCGTGAAGGAGACCTGTTCGGCGGCGCCGTAGACGACTGAGGCCTGATAGAGCGGGATGATGAGGTTTTTCGCATTCACCTTCTCATGCACCTTTTTGTAGGCGGCCAGTCGCTCGTCCTGCGACAGCGACTTGCGGGCCAGATCGAGCGCTGCATCGATCTCGGCATTCTTTATGCTCGACCAGCCGCTCGACGAATGCAGCAGCGGATAGAGAATTCCGTCGGCATCCTGGCATCCGCAGCTCCAACGGCTGAAGGCGATTGCGGGAATGACGCTCGGGCCGCCCTGCATCTGCTTCAGCCAGTTGGGCATGTCGGTCATCTCGATCTCGATCTTCATGCCGGCATCGTTGAGCATCTGCTGGATCGCCTGCACGACGCGCTGGTCGTAGACCGGCGAAGTCAGGAGCTTGATGGGTGTGTCCGCGCCGGGCGTGGAAGAGATGATCTCCTTTGCCTTGGCCGCATCGAAAGGCGGCGCCTCGATGCCTTCGACCCAGCCCATATGGGCGGGTGAGGCGATTTCCGGGACCGGCTTTTCTCCGGTCGCGAGAATGCCCTCGGCAATGCCGACCTTGTCGATCGCCATGGCGATTGCCTCGCGAACCGCAGGCTTGTCGAGCGGCGCCTTGGTGACATTCATGCCGAGATAGGCGACACGCTCCGTATTGCCGACCAGCGCCTTGCCCTTGCCCGACGACTGGATCTGCGCAACAAGGTCGCCGTTCAGATAGGTCGCAAGATCACTCGCACCAGCCTGCAGATTGGCAACGCGGGTAGCGGCATCCGGCACGGCGCGGAAGACGGCTTTCGGGAAGGCTCCCTTGTCACCCCAATAGCTCTCATTGCGCGCGAGCGTCACCTCGACGCCGCGTTGCCATTTTTCGAACTTGTACGGGCCAGAGCCAACAGGGCTGAGATTGAAGGCGTCCTTGCCTACTTTCTCGACCACGGCCTTCGGCACGATCGACAGTTTGACCAACTGCGCGAAGAGAGGCGGATACGGGCCGTTGGTGGTCAGCGTCATCGTCGTCGGATCGTCAGCGACCGCATCGGTGATCTGGTTGAACTGTCCGAGTTGGGGGCTGGCGAAGGCGGGATCGGTGATGCGCTTCACCGAGAAGGCGACATCTTCGGCCGTCAGCTTAGTCCCATCATGGAAGGTGACGTCATCGCGGATCTTGAAGCGGATCTGTGTGTCGGAAAGATAGTCCCAGCTGGTGGCAATCTGCGGGACGATCTTGCCCTCGTCATCACGCGTGACGAGGTTGTCGAAGACGTTGCGATAGACGTTGTAGCTGTCTGGATTCCACTGGACATGCGGGTCAAGCGACGACGGCTCACCCGGCAGATCAATGACAAAAAGATCCTTAGAGGCGTAAGCCTGTAACGGTAATGCAATGCTGGTTGCGGCGAAAATGATGCCAGCGAGAATATGCCTGTGTGATCGCATGAGTTGTTCCCCTTATCAGCGAAAATCAGTTCTCGAAACGCCTTAGCTTGAACTGCAGACCGGCACAGGTCATGCAACTTTATTCTAATTCTGAGATGTCAATTAAAATAAATGACATTTCATAAACTCATGTTGACATCTTAAATTTCGCTATGCAATCCTGATTGTCGAGGTGAACAGCCTGATGCCAGAAAGCCGGAAGAGCTGAAGGTTAGAGGGTATGGCCGAACACGGTCGGCTCCAGGAATCAGCTTTGACAAGTTTCGTGAATCTGACGATGAAGGGATCAGAGGACGGCCATTTCGGCTGCCAGAATAACGAATTGAGATACCAGAATGCTTGATAGTGATGCCTATTCGTCGCCGGTGCCCGGTCTGGGCAAAGGTCTCTCTGCCGAACAGACGCTGCGCAGTGCAATCGTGCATTGCGTATTGAAGCCCGGCGAAGTGCTTTCGGAAGCCCGGCTTTGCGATGAGTTCGCCATCGGCCGCGGTGCGGTGCGCATGGCCCTGCAGCGCCTTCAGGCGAGCGGCCTTGTGACGGCGGCACCCAGAAGCGGCTGGCAGGTCGCCCCGGTTTCTGCCGGCGAGATTCGCGAGATCGTTGCCGGGCGGCGGCATCTGGAAGCCATTCTGGCGGAGGTGAAACTGACCGAGGCGGACCAGGCACATGTGGCCAAGCTGTGCGACATGTATGCTGCCCTTCACGGACGCAGCGACCCGTCGCTCGATCTGCAGGGAACGCTGCGGCGCGCCGAACGCGACCTGCTTTCACTGCTGGCAACACGGCTCAACATGCCGACGGTGAGCGGCTGGCTTTTCGACCTTTGGGATCGTTCGGCGCGGCTCGTCACATTCTTCGAGGCACGCAGCACGGCAAAGCTTAAGGGAGCCGACCGTGCGGCACTTGGAGCCTGCATGCTTGCTGGCGACAGCGAAGGCGCCAGGGCGCATTTCGCCGCAGCGACCGACCAGCTGGAAGCCTATCTTGCAGCACGCTTTCTTGAATCTTCGGCCATCCTTAACGAACCGGTCACCCGCCGCAAGCGGGCCGCAAGGACCAAGGCCGAGACCAATGAATTTCAACCGAACCAGGAACGAACAAGGACGAACTGACAATGCCAGGTTTGAGACGTATTACTTCGGCACTTCTGCTTGCCGCCGCTCTGGGCGGAGCAACTTTCCTTAGCGGCCCCGCGAGCGCCAAGGACATGTTCGTCGTCGATCTGGTGAACGAGCCATCCTCGCTCGATCCGCAGAAGCAGTGGAACCCCGACAGCTATTACGTCTACCGCAACGTCTTCGACAACCTGATCACTCGCGACGATGCGGGAAAGATCGCACCGCAGATCGCAACAAGCTGGGAATACAAGTCTCCTTCCGAAGTCGTCTTCAAGCTGCGCAGCGACGTGAAGTTTCATGACGGCGAGAAACTGACCGCCGAGGATGTCGCCTTCTCGGTCACGCGGATCATCGATCCGGCCTTCAAGAGCCCGCAGCTCAGCCAGTTCAACAAGATCAAGTCGGCTGCGGTGACAGGCGAGAACGAGGTCACGATTACCACGAACGGACCTTATCCGGTTCTGCTTGCGCAGCTGGTAAAGCTGTCGATCGTGCCGAAGCATGTGGTCGAGAAAATCGGCGACGACGCCTTCAATGCGGCACCCGTCGGCTCCGGCCCCTACAAGTTCGACCGCTGGGACCGCGGCTCGCTGGTCGCACTTTCCCGCAATGCCGATTACTGGGGCGATAAGGGACCGTTCGAAAAGGCCGAATTTCGCGCAGTTCCCGATGCCGCAACGCGCCTTGCCGATCTCCAGGCCGGCAATGCAGATCTGATCGTGACACTCGATGCCGACCAGGCAAAGCAGCTGGAAGGCAGTGGTTCGGCCAAGGTGCTGAGTGCGCTGACGGAGCGTATCGCCTATCTGAAGCTCAACCCGACAATCGCGCCACTCGACAACCCGAAAGTCCGCCAGGCTGTCGCCATGGCGATCGACAAGCAGGGCATTGTCGAAGGCCTGCTTGGCGGCTTCGACAAGCCGGCAAGCCAGATGGCGAACGATACCTATTTCGGTTTCGTGCCTAACCTGAAGAACGTGGAATTCGACCCGGAAGGCGCCAAGAAGATCGTCGAGGAGACAGGCGCCGGCAAGACCAAGCTTTCGTTTGCGACCTCGCCTGTCTTCGACCAGCGTATCGTACAGGCGCTCGCCCAGATGCTTTCCGATGTCGGCTTTAATGTCGATATCCAGCTGACCGACATGGCCGCGTATCTGAAGCGTGCCCAGAGCGAACCGGCGCAGCAGGCGAATTTCGCCTTCGGCCGCTGGTCCTGCGCCTGCCAGGATGTCGACGGCGTGCTCTTCCCGCTTCTGCATTCCTCAAGCTCGTGGTCGTCACTGCGGGATCCGAAGATCGATGCGCTGCTTGTCGCCGCCCGCAATACGCTCGATGACAAGGAACGCCAGCAGGCCTATGACGGCGTCGCCAAGTTTGTCGCCGACGACGTGCCGATGGTACCGCTCTACGAAGCTGCCGTTCTTTACGGCGGAGCCAAAAACCTTGAATGGCAGCCGACCGCCAACGAAAGCATGTTCCTGAACCGTATGTCCTGGAACGACTGATGGAAGCCGGCAGCGATCTGCAATCGTCGGATCGCTGCCCTCCCAACCAGCGGAAAAGCAAGTGCCGATTTTCTTTGCCAAGCGCCTTTTTCAAGCGCTGATCGCCATCTTCGGCGTGATGACCCTGATTTTCTTCCTGCAGCGGCTGGCTGGCGACCCGGTTCTGCTGCTGGTGCCGATGGATGCCTCGCAGGCGGATGTCGACCGGATGAGGATCGCGCTTGGCTTCGACCGGCCGGTCGCCATCCAGTATCTCGAATATATCAGCAACCTCATGTTCTTCGATCTCGGGCGCAGCTACGTGCAGAACATCCCGGTCGCCGAACTGATCTGGACCCGCGTTCCCTATACGCTGATGCTGGCCGCCGGTGCGCTGGTGGTGGCCTTCGGGATCGGCATTCCGGTCGGCATCACGCTTGCGATCCGCCGCGGCAGGCCGATCGCGCGGCTGCTTTCCGCCCTCGTGCTTGCCGGACAATCCATGCCGACCTTCTGGAGCGCCATCCTGATGATCATGGTCTTCGGCGTCTGGCTCGGCTGGGCACCGCCATCGGGTGCGCGTGAACTGTCGAGCATCGTCATGCCTTCGATCGCGCTCGGCCTTTTGTCGATGGCGACGTTCGCTCGCGTTGCAAGGACGGCCGTGCTCGACGAACTGGAGAAGGATTATGTGCGAACCGGCCACGCCAAGGGCCTGCCGATGCGCCGCATCATCTTCCGCCACCTGTTGCGCAATGCATCGATCCCGGTCGTGACGGTCTCGGCGCTGGAGATCGCCAATCTTCTGGCCGGTGCGGTCATTGTCGAGACGGTGTTTGCCTGGCCGGGGCTTGGACAATTGACCATACAGGCGATCACCGCCCGCGACTTCATGGTCGTGCAGGGTGTGGTTATGCTCGGCGCGATCACGGCCATCGGCCTCAATCTCGTTGCCGACCTGCTTTACAGCCTGATCGATCCGCGCATCCGCATGGGAGCCGGCTCATGAGTGCGCAACCACAATCTGTCGCGCCCACCAAACCGGCACGGTCCTCCAATATACCCTGGGCTGCCCTGCCCTTCCTCATAATCATCACAGCCATGGTGCTGCTCGCGCTCGCCGCACCGCTGGTGGCGCCGGTCGATCCGAACACGCAGAACCTTCTTGCCCGGCTGAAGGCACCCGGCACTGTCTCGCGCGGCGTCACCTATATTCTCGGATCGGACGAACTCGGGCGCGATGTCCTGAGCCGGCTGATCTACGGCGCACGGATTTCGCTGTTCGTCGCCTTTTCTTCGGTCCTCCTGTCCGGCACGCTCGGCAGCATATTGGGCATGATCGCCGCCTTTTATCGCGGCTGGGTCGAGATCGTCATCATGCGGCTGGTCGATATCGTGCTGTCGGTACCGGCGATCCTGTTTGCCATCATCACCGTTGCGGTGATGGGGCCGGGCCTCGTCAACGTGGTCATCGTGCTGGCGCTGACCCGCTGGCCTCGTTATGCGCGCGTCGCCTATGGCCAGACGCTTTCGGTCGCCAACATGCCCTATGTGCGGCTGTCGCATTTCATGGGCGCAAGCTGGTTGCGGCTGCTCGGCCGGCATGTGCTGCCGAATATTGCAGGCTCGCTTGCGGTCGTCGCGACGCTCGAATTCGGCCTGATGGTGCTTTTCGAAGCGGGGCTTTCCTTCCTCGGCCTCGGCGTTCAGCCGCCGACGGCAAGCTGGGGGGCGATGCTTTCGACCGGCCGCAACTATGTGGCAACGGCCTGGTGGATCGCCACCTTCCCCGGGCTTGCCCTCTTCCTTCTCGTTTTATCGATCAACCTGATCGGCGACCACGTGCGTGACCGCCTCGATCCGAAAGCAAGGTAATCCCGACATGGATTTCAAGAATGAATTTGCCGACAAGAAGGTCATCGTAACAGGTGCCTGTGGCATCATCGGCGGCTGGATAACCAAGGCCTTCGCGGAGGCCGGCGCGCAGCTCTGCCTCACCGACCACCGCGCCGAAGCGCTGGCAGCAACCGTCGGCATCTACGGAGATCAGGCTTTCGGTATCACGACGAACCTGATGAGTTCGCCCGACATGGACCGTTTCGCCGCCGAGATTGCCAAACGATGGGGTGCGCCGGATATTCTCGTCAACAATGCCGGCATCTATCCCTCGGGCTTTCTGCTCGACATGGATATCGACGATTTCGACGCAATCATGGGCGTGAACCTCAGGGCGCCTTTCTATCTGTCGAAACTGTTTGCCCGGCAGATGGTCGGCAAGGGCGTGAAGGGATCGATCGTCAACATTTCCTCAGGTGCCGCCCGCAAGATGCGGCGCACCGCCGTAACCTATTCGACCTCCAAGACCGCACTCGATCGGCTGACAAAGGGATTTGCCATCGAGCTTGCTGAATACGGTATTCGCGTGAACATCGTCGAGCCGGGTTTTGCGGCCGGCAGCAGCGTCAGCGCCCTGAGCAAGGAACACATCAAGACAGTGACCGACGCCATTCCGCTCGGCCGTGCATCAAGCAGCGACGACGTGTCGAATGCCGTGTTGTTCCTGTCGTCTTCCGCCGCGTCCTACATCACCGGCGCAACGCTTGCCGTCGATGGCGGCAATTCGATCGGATCGCTCGCCGTATACCAGGACAAGAAGAAAGCCCTCTAGGCCGAGGAGGACGCAATGTCAGATGAGAAGCCCGATCCGGCTGCCCCACTTTCCGCCTTCCCTGCCTATCAATGGCCGGAGGAAAAGCAGTCCGCGGTACTTTTGTCCGTCGATGTCGATGCCAACTCTCCCTTTTTGTGGTCGCAAGGGGACAGTGCGCCGGAACGGCTCGGCACTCACGAGATCCGCAATTTCGGCCCACGCACCGGGCTATGGCGGCTGGTCGAACTTTTCGCCCGGTTCGGCTTCAAGGCGAGTTTCTACGTGCCAGGCCATGTCGCCGAACAGCATCCGGACATGCTGCCGGCCCTGCTGGATGCCGGGCACGAGATTGGCCTGCACGGATATTTCCACGAGATCGTCTCGGAAATTTCCGATGACGAGTTTACCGGCGCGATCGAGGCGAGCCTCGACCTGTTTGTCAAACAGACAGGCAAGCGCCCGACCGGATTTCGCTCGCCCGCCTGGGAGATGACGCCGCATATGCTGTCCGAGGTGAGGCGACTCGGTCTCAGCTATGACAGCTCGCTTTCCGGCTTCGACCACCCTTACGAGATCGAGGGCGTGACGGAAATCCCCGTCCAATGGGCAGTCGATGACGCTATATTCTTCAAGTTCGAAGGCGGCGGGCGGGATCGTTTTCCCATGCAGTCCGGCCGGATGGTGCTGGAGGACTGGAAATCCGAATGGCGCACCCTGCACCGTTTCGGCGGTCTTTTTACCCTTACCGTACATGACTGGATTTCCGGTCGCGCCCAGCGCATCGCGCTGCTCGAAGATCTGCTGCAGGAGATTGCGGCCGAGCCGGCGGCCTGGGTGGCCACCGCAGACGAGATCGCCCGTTTTCATCAGGGCTCTGCCAATCAAAAACGCTTCGCCGTCGAGGCAAGAATACCACAGCCGATCGGCGCGCGGCGATTTGGAAAGAACGCATGACCGAGAGCTGGACCATTCGCAAGGGCGAGACCCGCAGCCGTAACGGGCTGGTCGCCTGTCAGAACCGACTTGCAGCCGAAGCAGGCGCCGCCGTGCTTTCGCGCGGGGGCAACGCCGTCGATGCGGCTGTCGTGACGACACTCGTGCTGAGCATCGTCGAACCCTGGCTTTCCGGCATCGGCGGCGGTGGTTTCATGCTACGGGCGGATGGCACTACAGGCGTTGTAGACACGCTCGATTTCAACGTGATCTCGGCGGGGAACCTTGATCCGGAAGATTATCCGCTGACCGCCGGCCGCGATGGCGACTGGTTCAACTGGCCATCGATCGTCGGCGACCGGAATCTCATCGGTTATTCCTCGATCTGCACGCCGGGCGCCATTGCGGGACTGGCGGAAGCGCTGGAGAAATTCGGGACGCTGACCTGGGAAGAGGCTCTGCAGCCGGCGATCGAGCATGCGCGCCGGGGAACCAGGCTCGACTGGTTTACCGTTCTGGCGCTGGCGATAGATGCTGCCGGGCTTTCGCGTTTCCCCGCCTCATCCGAGATATTCCTGGTCGATGGCCGCCCGCCGCGTGCGCCCGAGCGCGGCGTCGACGCCTTTCTGCCGATGCCGGCAAAGGCTGCAACGCTGGAGCGGCTGGCAAAGGCCGGTGCGAGAGACTTCTATGAGGGCGAGACGGCCCGCAGGATCGTTGCCGATCTGCAGGATGGTGGATCGCCCATCGGGGCCGAGGATCTGGCGAGCTATCGTCCGCGCTGGCTTGAACCACTGAAACACGGTTATCGCGGCCTCGACATCTACGCCATGGGCGGGCTGTCCGGTGGGCCGACGATGATCGACGCGATTTCCGAACTCGACAAGACCCTGCCGACGGAAGATCCCCTGTCCGGCAAGAGCGCGCTTGCTTTTGCGCGGGCGCTGCGCCGGGCATCGGAACACCGCCTGCGCAGCCTTGGCCATGCCGGCAGCGGAAGCTGCACCACCCATGTCAGCGTCGTCGATTCTACCGGCACTATGGTGTCGCTGACCAATACGCTGCTCTCCCGTTTCGGCTCAAAAGTGGTGCTGCCGCAGACCGGCTTCCTGATGAATAACGGCATGATGTGGTTCGATCCGCGAAAAGGACAACCGAATTCGATCGCACCGGGTGTGCGGCCGCTCGCCAACATGTGCCCGATCATCGCCACCCGCGACGGCAGGCCATATATGGCGCTGGGTGCCGCAGGTGGACGGCAGATCATGCCTGCAGTCGTGCAGCTTCTCTCCTATGTGGCCTGTTTCGGACTGTCTCTGGAAGACGCATTCATGAGCCCGCGCATCGATGCGAGCGGGGTGACGATCATGGTCGATCGCCGGGCGCGGGCCGATGTCGCGAACCGGCTGTCCGGCGAGTTTCCGGTCGAGATCGTCGAGGACACGCTTTATCCCGTGAACTTCGCCATCCCTTCCGCCGTGATGCGCGACGGCGATGAATTCGTCGCCATGGCCCATCCGAACCATCCTTGGGCTGCGACGGCCGAGGAGGTGCGATGACCGGGCCTTTACTCGAAGTCAGCGATCTTTCTGTCTCGATCCGTGGCAATACGGTGGTGGACGGGGTGTCGCTTGCGATCGATGCGGGCGAGATCCTCTCGCTGGTCGGAGAATCCGGCTGCGGCAAATCGATGACGGCCTTTGCCGTGATGGGGTTGCTTCCCAAGGTGGCGAAGATAGACAGAGGCAGAGTAGAGCTCGGCGGCTCCGATCTCGTCAGCATCAGCGAGGAACGGCGACGGCTGCTTCGCGGTGCTGAGCTGGCGATGATCTTCCAGGAACCGGTCGCCTCGCTCAATCCGCTGATGCCGATCGGCAGGCAGATCGAGGAAAGCGTGATCATCCATCGCGGCGTCTCGTCCCGTGAGGCCAAGGCCGCCGCCATCGACATGCTGGCGGAGGTCGGCATTCCCGAGCCGCAGCTGCGGTACCGGCAATATCCGTTCGAGCTTTCCGGCGGCATGTGCCAGCGCGCGATGATCGCCATGGCGCTGATCTGTCGACCGAAACTCCTGATCGCCGACGAGCCGACGACCGCGCTCGACGTGACGATCCAGGCGCAGATCCTCGAACTGATGAAACGGCTGAGGGACGAGACGGGCACGGCTATCCTGCTGATCACCCACGATATGGGTGTGGTCGCGGATATGGCGGACCGCGTTGCGGTGATGTATTCCGGCCGGATCGTCGAGGAGGCGCCGGTCGAAACGATCTTTACCAGCCAGCGCCACCCCTATACGCGCCTTCTTCTTTCCACCATCCCCCGGCTCGACGGGCAAGCGAAGACCGAACTGCCGGTCATCGAGGGCACGGTGCCTGATATCGGCTCATGGCCGGCCGGATGCCGTTTCAACCCACGCTGTCCGGTGGCCGGCGACAGGTGTCTGAGCGAACTGCCGGCACTTGCGCCAAGGCCCGACACCGGCCGCGCCGCCTGCTGGCACAGCGATCGCGTGGAGGCGCTTGTCTGATGGCTCCTCTTCTCTCCGTCCGTGGACTGAAAGTCCATTTTCCCATCAACAAAGGCCTGTGGGGCCGCGATATCCGTCATGTGAAAGCCGTGGACGGCGTCGATTTCGATATCGCTCCCGGCGAAAGCATGGCGCTGGTCGGCGAAAGCGGATGTGGAAAATCGACGCTCGGTGCGGCCGTCCTTGGAATGCAGATCCCGACCGCAGGCACGATCTCCTTTGCCGGCGAGGAGGTCAGGCATGGAGAACGCCAGACCCGTATCCGGCTTTCCCGCGATATCCAGACCGTGTTTCAGGATCCGGTTTCGGCACTCAACCCGAAAATGTCGGTCGGCGACAGCATTGCCGAACCGCTGGCTATCCATGGCGTGGGCGATGCGAAGTCGCGGGCCGAGCGGGTAGCCGAACTGCTTTCGCTTGTCGGCCTGCATCCGCAGCATGCAGAGCGGCGGCCAAACGCATTTTCCGGCGGCCAGCGCCAGCGCATCGTCATCGCACGGGCATTGGCGCTGCAGCCGAAACTGCTCATTCTCGACGAGCCGGTTTCGGCGCTGGACGTGTCGATCCGGTCGCAGATCCTCAACCTGCTTCTCGACCTGCAGAGGCGCTTCGGCCTCTCCTACCTGTTCATCAGCCACGATCTTTCGGTCGTGCGTCACTTCGCCGATCGCGTGGCGGTCATGTATCTGGGAAAACTGGTTGAGACCGGGCCTACGGAAGCGGTTTTTGCGCGGCCGGTTCACCCGTATACCGAGGCGCTTCTTTCTGCCGTACCGCTGCCCGATCCGATCGCGCAACGAGCCCGCAGAAGAATAATTCTGACAGGCGACCTGCCGAGCCCGGCCAATCCGCCGGTCGGATGCTCTTTCGTCACCCGCTGTCCGCTGGCCGAAGAGATCTGCCGACGCGAGCCGCCGCCGCTCGTCAAGGTTGGTATGCAGGAGCAGGCGGCATGCCATGTGCGCGCGTCCCGGCTCAATGATGAAGAGTATTTTGCATGACAGACGAACTGAAGATCACACCAGTCAATGCCGAGAACGCACCGCAATCCCTGCATCGGCGCTATTCGCAGGCGGTCGATCTATCCGGCCACAGCAGGCTGCTGTTCATCAGCGGGCAGATACCGGCAGACAAGGACGGCAAGGTGCCTGCAGGCTTCGAAGAGCAGGCAAGGCTTTGCTGGGCCAATGTCATTGCCCAGCTCGAAGCCGCAGGAATGGGCCTGTCTAACCTGGTCAAGGTCACGACCTTCCTCAAGCGTTATGAAGACCGCGATATCAATGCAAAGGTGCGCTTCGAGGTGATGGGCGAGCATCTTGTCGCTCTCTCGACGATCATCACGGATGTCTACGATCCCGAGTGGCTGCTTGAGATCGAGGCAATCGCCGCCGCTTAAGGTTAGGCTACAATCCTACGCAGAGGCTTGTGCAATTTAAGGCCAGTTCGGCGGGACTGGCCGCGGCCGATCAGGCCGACCCTCATGGAGCCGAGGCCAGTAAACCATCCGATCTGCCGCCCCCCGGTCCTGATGTTCTGGCCGGCACCTTATCGAGCCTGCGGACCGATTTGAAACTTTCGTCGGTGCGAAGATCCGGCATGCTGTGCATGGTTTCGATAAAACGCTGCGCGACCGGCTGGAGTGAACGGTCCGCCTTGCGGATAATGCCCACCCGGCGATTGAACCAGGGAGCATCCACGAGCTTGTAGGCAAGACCTGTCATATTCCCTGCCTCGACGGCGGAGGTCGGCAGAATGGCGACGCCGACCCCTGCCCGCACCATGCTCAGCGCCGTCGACATGTAGTTGGCTTCCATGACGACGCTCACCTCGCAGCCTTCACGCTCCATCGAACGCTCGAAAAGCACCCGGACGGTGCTGTTTTTTCGCGTCAGTACCAGCGGATAGGAGGCAAAGTCACTGATCTGCAGAACCGGCGCAGCATTGGCCAGCGGGTGGTCGACAGGAAAGAACGCACAGAGGCTATCGGACACATAATCCTCGACCTTGATCGTCCGGTCGGAACTGATGCGCGTGCCAATGCCGAAATCGACTTCTTCGGCTTTTACCAGCTTGATAATATCTTCACCGACGACATCCCAGACATTGATCTCGATGCCGGGGTTCTGATCGCGGAAAACCATGATCGCACGCGGCAGGAAACTTGCCGCAACCGATGGCAGGGCGGCGATCTTGACTATACCCCTGCGCGCATATGTGAGGTCGGTTGCCGCGAGCAGGATCTCGTCCATGTTCATGGCGAGGCGTTCCATCAGCGGCAGGATGTTGCGCCCGGCCGGTGTCAGCTCGACGCGCCGCTTGTTGCGGTCGAATAGCTTGATGCCCAGTTGTTCCTCGAGTTGGTTTATCTGCACCGTCAATGTGGGCTGGGAGACGTTCAGTTCCTGGGCCGCGCGGGTGAATTTCAGATGCTGCACAAGGGCCAGAAAGGCGCGCACCTGGCGGGAGCTGGGAGGAAGGGCCATGGGAACCGGGCTCTTTCGCATAGACGTTTCATTTCGATCGCCTGAGGGCTGGCATTGCGAAATGCCGTCCGCCGAGGCGGGGGATCGAAATAATGGCTAAAGCATCGAGAGCAGGGGGAGATTGATCATTGTCATGAAACAGGAACAAATCTCACTGCGTCCTTATCCGGCGCAGACAGAAAGGGTCGCGGCAATGCAATGCCGCGGCCCTTGTTCAATTTCAGCCCTTGATAAACGCCAGCAGATCGGCGTTCAGGACGTCGGCGTTGACGGTGAGCATACCGTGCGAGAAGCCGGGATAGGTCTTGATCTGGCCGTTCTTCAAAAGCTTGATCGACTTCAGTGCCGCATCAGCGATCGGAACGATCTGGTCGTCTTCGCCATGCAGGACGAGCGTCGGTACGGTGATCGCCTTCAGGTCTTCTGTCTGGTCCGTCTCGGAGAAGGCCTTGATGCCGTCGTAATGTGCCTTTGCGCCGCCCATCATGCCCTGACGCCACCAATTCTGGATCACACCTTCCTGAACCTTGGCGCCGTCACGGTTGAAGCCATAGAACGGGCCGGCCGGAACATCGCGGAAGAACTGCGCGCGGTTGGCGGCGAGTGCAGAACGGAAACCGTCAAAAACTTCCATCGGCAGGCCTTCCGGATTGCTGTCGGTCTTCAGCATCAGCGGCGGGACGGCAGAGACGAGAACCGCCTTGGCGACACGGCCGGCCTTCTGGCCGTGCTTGGCGACATAACGGGCAACTTCGCCGCCGCCGGTAGAATGGCCGATATGGACCGCATTCTTCAGGTCCAGATGCTCGGCGACGGCAAATGCGTCGGCTGCATAATGGTCCATGTCGTGACCTTCGGAGACCTGGGCAGAACGGCCATGGCCACGGCGGTCATGGGCGACGACGCGATAGCCCTTGGAGAGGAAGAACAGCATCTGCGCGTCCCAGTCGTCCGACGACAGCGGCCAGCCATGATGGAAAACGATCGGCTGGGCGTCCTTCGGGCCCCAGTCCTTGTAGAAGATTTCGACGCCGTCCTTGGTGGTTACATAAGCCATGGTCTTGTTTCCTTCTGTGGGGTGCTTGGTGGATGCAGCATTGTCTGCAAGGGTGAACGAGGTTGGAATTGCGAGAGTTGCAGCAACGGCAGCTCCGGAGAGCAAAGCGCCGCGGCGAGTGAGGGGGAGGATCGTGTTGGTCATCTTGAACTCCGGGGGTGTCCGTGTGGTTTTGAAAGCCAAGGTATGCGTGTCTGATGCACCGAATATTGTCGAAAAATATTGCAGCCAACAATTGCATCAATAATTTCGAATTAATTGCGATTTTTGAAATTATCACGAGAGGCGGCGGACACCGCCTCTCCGTCTCTGCTCAAGCCGTACCGGGCCGGTTAATTGTCAGGAAGTGACGCACGACGGGCTTTTCCGGGCCGCTGTGATAAGCGAGCACTTTACCCTGCAGATCGGCATCGGCATTCGAGACCCGCTTGTGCTGGCGCAGATGCTCGGCCCAGGATTCGACCATGAACCATTCCACCAGTTTTTCCGGATCGCCGCTGTCTTCGGTCACACCCCATCCATAGGCACCATCTCGGCGGCGTTCCTGGGAGAGTTCGTCGAGAGCATGCAGGAAGGCTGTACGGTGGTGCTTTTCGACATGGTATTCGATGAGGATCAGCACAGGGCCGCGGTCATGGGCGACGGGTTCCGCAACAAGCGGCTCGGGCCAGTGGTTGGATGGGATCATGTCAGCATCGCCAGTCGGCAGTTTCAGGCGGTGCATGATCACGCCGGCGACGAGCAATCCGGCAGCGCCGATCAGCAGCGTTCCTTGAATGCCGGCAGCTTCAGCGACCGCACCCCAGCCAAGACTGCCTGCCGTCATCGCGCCATTAAAGACGGTAAGGTAGACGGCAAGTCCGCGGCCACGCACCCAGTTGGGCAGGATGGATTGGGCAGCACCATTGAGCGTGGTGAGAGCCGTGATCCAGGCGGCGCCAAGGAAAAGAAGAACGACGATGGCGAGCCATTTCGGAGGGGCGAGTGCAAGCGCTCCCATGACCAGCGCAGTGATGATCGCCGCACCGAGCAGAAGACCATCGGCATCGAGACGCTGACGAAGCTTTGGCATGATCAGCGCACCGCCGATGGCACCGGCACCGACCGCACCAAGCAGGATGCCGTAGAAGCTGGCATCACCGCCAAGCAACTGCCGCGCTACCAGCGGCAGGAGCGCCCAGACGGCACTGGCAAAGGCGAAGAAGATCGCGGCACGGACAAGCACGACATGCAGCGGACGGCTGGCACGGGTGTATCGAAGGCCGGCGCGGAATGCGCCGAAGAAACCTTCTGCAAGTGCATCATTGGCGTTCTTTGCCCGCGGCCACCAGACGAGAGCGGCGATGACAACGATATAGCTCGCAACGTCCGCACCATAGGTGACACCTGCCCCGAAGGCGGCAAGCAGGAGACCACCGGCAGCCGGGCCGATCGACCGGGCGATATTGATGCCGAGTGAATTCAATGCCACGGCGCTTTTGACATCCTGTCGCGGCACGAGTTCGGGAACGATCGCCTGCCATGTCGGCCCCATCAACGCCGCGCCGATGCCGCCGACGAATGTGAGCGCGATCAGCGAGCTGATCGACAGAAGGCCGGTATGGGCGAGCGCCATCAGCGTGAGGCTAACCGATGCCAGCAGGATCTGCACCGCGATCAGGAATTTGCGGCGGTCGAGAATGTCGGTGAGTACGCCCGCCGGAATGGCGAGCAGGAAGATCGGCAGCGTGCCTGCCGCCTGAACCATGGCAACGGCGGCCGGCGATGCGGAAAGATCCGTCATCAGCCAGGAGCTTGCGACATCACGCATGAAGCTGCCGGTATTGCCGAGAACCGTGGCCGCCCAGAGGACAGCGAAGACCGGTTGGGCGAGCGGGGCAAAGCTGCCTCCGCCAGACTTGGATGTTGCGGCGCTCATTTGCCTTGTCCTTTAGTCAGATCGATTGCGGCGACGATGACGAAAGCGCCAGCGAGGCCGAGATGTTCGAAGAAGGCATTCGTGGCCATCATGCGATCCATCCCGGGTGCCATTTCCCAGAAGCGAAGGGCAATGAAGGTTGCGAGAAGCGTGAAGCCCGACAACGCAAGCGCGCCTGCCCAGCGCAGGAAGCCGGACACGACCATGGCGGAGGCGGTCAGTTCGAAGGCGATGACGGCAACGGCGAAGAAGCCGGCCGGATGCAGGCCGAAATGCTCCATTTCGGCCAGAGCGCCGTTGAAATCGAAGATCTTGGTCAGCGGCCCCTGGATATAGGCAGCGCAAAGAGCCAGAAGTGCGATTGAGCGCGTCGCAGGGGCGGTGACTACACGGGTGAGCAATGTGCCCGGGCGCGTTGCGGCTGGAGAATGATCGGTCATGTCTGCTCCTCTAGGGTTTGGCCGGTCGAGCCGAGCGGCGCTGTTGTCTGTTGATGGAGCGATATTGGCCGGAAAGATTGCCGCCAACAATTGCAGTAAAAATTCAGATTTAATTGCGAAAATCGCAATTAAATCTATCGAATAGGCTGTCACCTAGGACAGAAAGGCCCCTCCCCACCCTCCCCACAAGGGTGAGGGCTTAACCCAGCTGATCCGCCGAAGCTCAATCGAGTCAGGCGCTTGCGGTTGGTTTTCTCCCCCTTGTGGGGGAGATGGCCGGCAGGCCAGAGGGGGGGGTGCTTCTTATCCGACAGCCCTATGCCCCGGCCTCACACCGCCCAGCAGGAGCATCCGAGCGCACCGAAGAAGCCCTTCATATCCGCGATCGGCAGTTTCGAGGTCCATGCGCCGGCGTGGTCATGACCATGGACGCCGCAGTCGCTGGCGCAGCCGCATGTCGAAATCGCCGTGCGGCGCAACGAGCGGGCACCGGCGCCTTCCGGCTCGCCCCAGGCGGCGTAACCACCGAACTTGCGCACCGGCGACCAGTCCGGCATGGCAGGCGGAATATTGCTTTCGTCGAGTGCGGAAAATTCACCTGCGCCGTAGACGATCTTGCCGCCGACCATAGTCAGGTCCGAGGTCAGGAATGAGATCTCGTCCTCGGCGCAGGAGAAAAAGTCCTTGTCCGGCACGACGAGATCGGCGAACTGGCCCTTTTCGATGCGGCCCTTCTTGCCCTCTTCGTTGGAGAACCAGGTGACCTTTTCGGTCCACATGCGCAGCGCGGTTTCGCGGTCGAGGCAATTGGCGCGCGGATAAAGCTGCATGCCGCCGACAGTCTTGCCGGTCACCATCCACGAAAGCGATACCCACGGATTATAGGAAGCGACGCGGGTGGCATCCGTGCCGGCCGAAACGTTGACGCCCTTGTCGAGCATGCGGCGGATCGGCGGCGTGGCTTCGGCAACGCCGTGTCCGTAACGCTCGACGAAATATTCGCCCTGATAGGCCATGCGATGCTGGGTGGCGATGCCGCCGCCAAGCGCTGCGATGCGGTCGATCGAGCGTTCCGAGATGGTCTCGGCATGATCGAAGAACCAGTTGAGGCCTTCGAGCGGGATATCCTTGTTGACCTTCTCAAACACATCGAGAGAGCGCGAGATGGTTTCGTCATAGGTGGCGTGCATGCGCCAAGGCCAGCGGTTTTCGGCCAGAACCCGCACGACCTCTTCCAGCTCCCCTTCCATTTCCGGGCCCATTTCCGGGCGCGGCTGACGGAAATCCTCGAAATCAGCAGCGGAGAAAACGAGCATTTCTCCGGCACCGTTGTGGCGGAAATAATCGTTGCCCTGCTTGTATTTGACCGACTGCGTCCAGTTGAGGAAATCTTCCTTCTCTTCCTTCGGCTTCTGGGTGAAGAGATTGTAGGCAAGCCGAACGGTGAGCTGGTTTTCATCCGAAAGCTTCTGGATGACTTCGTAATCGTCCGGGTAATTTTGGTTTCCACCGCCGGCATCGATGACACCGGTAATGCCGAGGCGATTGAGTTCGCGCATGAAATGGCGGGTGGAGTTGACCTGATAGTCGAAGGGCAGTTTCGGCCCCTTGGCCAGCGTCGAATAGAGGATGCCGGCATTCGGCTTGGCGAGCAGCATACCGGTCGGGTTGCCGTTGGCATCGCGGGTGATCTCGCCGCCATGCGGGTTCGGCGTATCGCGGGTGTAACCGACGGCGCGAAGAGCAGCGCCGTTCAGCAGCGCTCGGTCATAAAGATGCAGCAGGAAGACCGGCGTATCGGGGGCGATCGCATTAATTTCCTCGATGGTCGGCAGGCGCTTTTCGGCGAACTGATGCTCAGTAAAGCCGCCGACGACGCGCACCCATTGCGGGGCGGGCGTGATCGCTACCTGGCGCTTGAGCATGTCCATGGCATCCGCCAGCGAGCGGACGCCATCCCAGCGCAGCTCCATATTGTAGTTGAGGCCGCCGCGCACGACGTGGGTGTGGTTGTCGATCAGGCCGGGCAGGACGCGCTTGCCCTTGAGATCGACTATCTTCGTGTCGGGACCGGCAAGCGCCATGATCTCGGCATCGGTGCCGACCTCCTGGAACAGGCCATCCTTGATGGCGATGGCCGTGGCATTTGGATTGGTGCGGTCGAGCGTGGTGACCCGGCCGTTATGGAGAATGGTGTCGGGATTCATCGTATCGGTTCCGGTTTTGACGGGATCGGCAGCGCGGGCCGACGAAAAAAGCGAAGGAAAGGCGAGGCTGGACGCCGCGCCGAGAAGGGTTCGGCGCGTCGGCATCAGCCTTGCTCCTTTGTCGATGAGATCTGACTACCGGCGAGATCGGCAGTGCGCTCATTGCCCTTGGGCATGTGGCCGAACATGTGCGGCTTGATCTGCTGGATCCATGAGATCGCCGCGGGCTCCTTGGCCCACAGGGTTTTCGCCAGGGGAATGATCTGTTCGCCGACAAGAATGCCGAGCAGACCGACGAGAGCGATGACCGGCGGCGCTGGCGAACGAACGTTGAGCAGGCTGTAGACGATGCCGACCAGAAGACCGGCGCCAAGAGACAGAAGATAGACTTTCATGGGGAAACCTCCTCGGTGACAGAAAACCGCTCCGATCAGGGGCTATCGGAGCGGTTTCATCAGGCCCTACTTGTTGGCGGGGTTCGGGCCGATGCGCTTGCCGTGGGTGACGCGCTCGGCAGCGTCGTGAACCATAGTGTAGGCATAATCGATGCCCATGCCGTAGGCGCCGGAATGTTCCTTGGCGAGCGAGGTGACGGCGTCATAGGTTTCGCGGTGCGCCCAGTCGCGCTGCCATTCGAGCAGCACCTGCTGCCAGGTGACCGGGATAACACCAGCCTGAACCATGCGGTCCATCGCGTATTTGTGGGCGTCGGCCGTCGTGCCGCCGGAGGCATCGGCAACCATGTAGATTTCGAAGTCGGAGCGGTCGTTCAGTGCAGACAGCGCGAAGGTCGTATTGCAGACTTCGGTCCACAGGCCCGAAACGACGATCTTCTTACGGCCATTTGCTGCGTTCCTGTCAAGCGCGTCACGAACGTTCTGATCATCCCAGGAATTCATCGAGGTGCGTTCGAGGATATCGTTTTCAGGGAAGACGGACAGCAGTTCCGGGAAAGTGTGGCCGGAGAAGGAGAGCGTCTCGACCGTGGTGATGGTGGTCGGGATGTCGAAAATCTTGGCGGCCTTGGCGAGGCCGACGACATTGTTCTTCAGCACCTGGCGGTCCATCGACTGAACGCCGAAAGCCATCTGCGGCTGCTGGTCGATGAAGATAAGCTGGCTGTTCTTCGGGGTCAGGACTTCGAGCTTGGACATTTTAAGGTTCCTCTGTGCGTTTTTTGAACCGCTGATGCGGCAGGTTTTGACTTGGCAGCAGCACCCCGCGGGCGCCGGGGTGTCGGCGCTCGTTTCAGGAAGTTCTCAAGTTCTCGGAGCCTTTCAGGCTTTGCCGCTCCGTTCACTCTCGTTCATCTTGGCTGCTGAGAAGGAACCTAAAGCGATTTTGAAATTCACGGAATTGCAATATTAATTTCGAATGAATTGCGATTTTCGAAACAATGTAGTTGCACCTTCTCTACAGCTCGCATCGTTGGCCGTGGCCAAACACTCATTCGGCGCTCTGCGGAAAATTGCTTAATTACCGGCAAGGGTCTTGTCTTAAAGTCCTGCGGATTGAACGTTAGGAACGTTAGTTTGACAGACGGCAAGAACGGCCGCGGGGCTGCAGACCTCTGCGCCGGCAGCCGATAGCGTTTAAATCAGCGGCTTCCGCTCAGGCGTTGCGCCGCCAGTGCCCGGGCGTCGTTCCCACGACATTGGTGAAAACGCGGGTAAAATGGCTCTGGTCGGCAAAACCGCAGGCGATGGCCACTTCGGAAAGCGGCGCCTCCGAACCTTTCAGCAATTCGCGTGCGCGCATTATCCGCTCATTGAGGAGCCATTGATAGGGTGTCACGCCGGTCGTTTCGCGAAAGGCGCGGATAAAATAGCCTCGCGACAGATTGCAGGCACGCGAGACATCCAGAATGGATATGTCTCCATCGAGGTTTTCGAGAAGAAGATTCTTGGCAAGCGCCTCATGTGCACGCGACAGTTTCCTTGATCGGCTCAAGGGTGGCTGTATCTTGCCGCCGTAACGCTGGACCAGATGCGTGCCGATCGCCGTTGCCAACTGATCGACGAACAGCTTGCTCGCTTCCTCCGGTCGCTCCAACGCCGGGATCAGCGCGCGCACCAGATTGGCAAGCACCGGGTCGATCGACGCGGTTTCCGCGTCCAACATTGCGACGCCGGAAAAATCGGCCTCCTCGGCAATCTTTCTCAGCGACGCCGGGGAGATTTCAAGCAGGAGCATGTCAAATGCCCCGATGAGATCGGCCCTGTAGGGTTCGGCGAGATTGCGGATGTAGAGCGAATTTTCTTCAAAGGCGTGGGTGGTCGAATGATGTTCGTGGAAGATCCGGCGTGTGTGACCTGCAAGCGTGGATATGCCGATGGCAAAACCACGATCGCTGGCAGGCGTTACGACCTGCTCGATCCTGTTCTCACGCGTGCCCTTGCGGAAAAAAGAGATATCCGCCCCCTGGAGAGATTGATCCTTGTAGAGTTTGTCGAAAGGGCATCCGAAACTGTCGGTTTTCTGGCCGGCAGAATATTTCGACCCGCTAATGGATTTACGGAGCAAGGGGCACTACTTTCTCTTTCAACCGCTTATGGGTGACACGCTATTTGATGCCATGGCTGCGAGATTTAGTCTATTCCGTTCTATACCGCACATGATTGTCGATTATGATTGATTACGCCATACCGCTTCAGTCGAAATGGCTAACCGGACCCTGCAACCTTTCTCAATACCCGTCACGAACGGCACAGAAGCTGCCGAAACGGGAACAAGCGAGACGCATGTGAGTGAAGCATTGCCCGTAGGCGAGAGGATTGCCGAATATTTCGGAACGGACAATGCCCGCCTGATGGTGACCAGGCCGCTGCGGCGGGCGGAACTGTCCATCACCCATCTCTGGCGCAATTACGAGGATGTCGACCAGCCGGTTATCCTGCCGGCCGATGACGCCTTTCTCGTCGTACTCTATCTGACAGATGTCGAGCATCGCGATGTCTGGCCGGACAGGCCGGCGGCACCGATAAAGTCTTATCCGAAAGGCTCCATCTGCCTGATCAGCCTGAGACAGGGAGCGGGCATTGCGATACGCGGCGGCTTCGAAGCGCTTGTCTTCCATATTCCGCGCCAGCACCTGGCAGAGCTTGCCGACGAGGCGGGCGAACCGCGCGTCGAGGATCTGGCGATCTGTCGGGGGATCGAGGATCGCACCGTGCATAATATCGGCGCGGCCCTGATGCCGCTTTTCGACATGGCCGATGATGTGCGCGACCGGTTGCTTGTGCATGTGGCGCTGGCGTTCAACGCCCATATTGCCAAGCGCTACGGACGCTCCCGGCATCAACATTGAAACGCCGCGGTCACTGGGACACGCGGCGTTTCAATTTTTGTTGTTCTACCAGCCGTTACGCAGCCAACGGCTCAAGATTGGCCTCAATGCGGTCGCGGAAGGGCTCGTACTGAGTCGGCAGCTTCAGCACTTCACCAAGATGCGCGGTATCCTCGTCACGGTTGAAGCCAGGCTCGTTCGTGGCAATCTCGAACAGCACGCCGCCCGGCGTGCGGAAGTAGATCGCCCAGAAATAGTCGCGGTCGATGACCGGGGTTACCTGATAGCCGGTATCCATCAGCGCTTTTCTGACTTCGAGCTGCTTTTCACGGTTGTCGACGGCAAAGGCGATGTGATGCACCGAGCCTGCACCCTGACGGGCGAAGGGCGTTTTCGGCAGGGAAACCAGATCGATCGTATCGGCGCCATTGCCGCCGGGGATGATGAAGCGGGTGACATCACCTTCGGTTTCGGCGCGCTGATAGCCCATGAAGCCGATCAGTTCTTCCGTCGCCGCCGTGTCGTGCAGGTTGAAACGTGCACCGGCAAAACCGCGGATCGCCGCATCATCGGGGATCCCTTCCGCAAGCCAGGGCTTGCGGCCGTCATCGGCAGATTCGATCAATGCCAGCGCATCGCCATCCGGCCCCATGAACCGCAACCGGTTGGCACCGAAGACGGTATCGGTTTCAAGCCCGCTGACGCCCTGTGCAGCAAATCGGTCCTGCCAAAACTTCAATCCGCCCTTGGGGATCGAAAACTGGGTTTCGCCGACTTCGCCGACGCCCGGGCGGCCAAGCATCATGTGCTGGAACGGGAAATAGGTCATGACCGTGCCGGCAGAGCCGTTTTCGTCACCGTAATAAAGGTGGTAGACGCTGGGATCGTCGAAATTGACGGTCTGCTTGACCCGGCGCAGGCCGAGCGTTTCGGTGAAGAAGCGGTTGTTCTGACGGGCATCCGACGCCATAGACGTGACGTGGTGCAGTCCCTTGATATCCTTGATCATCTGAGTGCCTTTCTTTCTCGGCGGTTGTCTGTGTTCGTGGACAGAGATTTAGGCCGATTGATCAGCGCGCGGAATTGCAATATTGCTTTCGATTGAGTTGCAATTTTTGAAATAATCAGATGAACGATTACAAAGCCCTCAGGATCTTTCTGCTTGCCGCCGAAAAGCGAAATTTCGCCCAGGTCGCCCGTGAACTCGACATGACGCCGGCCGCGGTGACGCGTGCCATCGCTGCGCTGGAAACCGATCTTGGCGTCCAGCTTTTCGTCAGAACCACGCGGCAGGTTTCACTGACGACGGACGGTGCGGTTTTTGCGGCGCAGGTCCAGCCGGCCATAGAGGCGCTTGAAAATGCGCGCCGGGATGTGATGAACGCCCACAAGACCGATGAGGGGCGGCTGCGGATAAGCGCCCCCACATGGTTCGGCAAGGCGGTGCTGCCGCCGATCCTTTCGGGCTTCAAGGAACGTTATCCGAAGATGAGCTTCGAGATCTCGCTCTCCGATGGTCTCGTCAACATCGTCGACGACGATTACGATCTGGCGATCCGCATCTCGTCCCAGCCCTCAGACAAGTTCACCATCTGGCGCAAGATCCGCGTTGTGCCGCGCATTTTGGTTGCCGCTCCCGGCAGCCGTTTCGTCGACATGCAGCATCCGAGCGAGCTTTCGCCTGACGATTGCCTTGCCTATAGCGGCGAGAGCCGGCGGGAGAACTGGGTGCTTTCGGATGGCGGCTCAAGCATGACGATTTCGGCCGGTCGCGCCTTCAGCGCCAACAATGGCGAGGTGCTTGCAGACATGGCGGCCGACGGCGCCGGCGTTGCGATGCTGCCCGGCTTCCACATTGCCGAACACTTGAGAACCGGTCGCCTCGTTCATGTGCTGCAGGGCTGGGCGCCGCCGGAACTCTGGCTGACGCTTTATTATCCGCCCTATCAGGCCCTGCCGCCGCGCATCGCCTCCTTCTCGAAATTTTTCGAGGAACAGGTGGCGTCCTACATGGTCATGCTTGATTGAGGAGCGATCCCCGACTGACCTAAATGCCCAGCCCGGCAGCGCGGGTGCGATGCACGCCTTGCGGCACGAAGGCGAATTGATCCTTGAGGCCTAGAAGGTCGGCGGCGAGATGCAGGGTCGAAAGCCACATTTCGGTGCCCTGCAGGCCGGCCTGCTGACCATCCGCGAAGGCAAAACCGGTCCCGGCCTGCCACCGTTCCGGCGCGCGCAGGATGATGGCTTCAGCCACGAGCTCTGCCTGGGCGCGCATGAAATCCGTCTGCTTGAGGCAAAGCCGGAGCGGGTGGATCGTGTCGAGCAGGTTGCAGGCGGTGTAGTTTTCGCCGGAAAAACCCTCGTAATTCCGGTAGTGGGTCAGAACCGAATTGATCGCAGCATCCGGATGCGGAACGGGCAAGCCGAATTGCGCATAGCTTCCACGCGTGAGGCGATAAAAGCCGTTGATAGGCTGGAGAAGCCCCTGCTCCGCGGTCGGATGCCCCCAAAGGCCGGTGGCGCGGTCGGCATGGGTTGCCAGCCAGCCGAACAGGACTTCACGCCCCCTGTCTCGCCCCTCGCCGCTTTCGAAATAGCGCGCATTGAAATAAAGCGCCGTCGCGATGCCATCGATGCGATCGCCGCAACGCCAGGCGCGCTTTTTCCACGGCAAGGCGTCCAGCCAGTCGCATAGGGCGACCGCATCCATTTCCGCACTGGCGACCCGGTATTTCGGTCTGGATCCGAGGATTTCGAGAGCATAGCCGACTGCCAGCACGTTATAGAGAGAGAGGTTATCCTCCAGAACCGGCAGAGACGGATCGGCGGGTGTGTAGGGATCGGGAAACAACCCGGTCTGCGAGTCCTGCATCGATTGCAGGCGATCGATGATCGCCTTCGCCTCGTCGCCGGAAGGCGGAGCACCAAAACCTGCGGCAATTTCGATCGCGTCGCATTGATGCCGGGAACTCTCGCTGGCGACACCGCTGGCATCCGGCGAGACATAACCTTCAGGCCGGCGATAATGGTTCAGGACATCCCGCCACTGGCTTTCCGCCATGCCACTGATCGAACGAAGCGCTTTTTCCACTTCGCCGCGGCGGGACTTTGCAGCCACCGGCTTTTCGCCGCGACGGCGGATGAGCTTTGCCGGCACGCCGGCCATGATCGCCAGCGGCGGCACATCCTTGTTGACGACCGCGCCTGCCGCGATCACCGCTCCGTTGCCGATCGTCACGCCATCGAGAACGACCGCATTGGCGCCGATCCAGACATCGTCGCCGATGACGATGCCCTTGATCTCGTGCGGCTGGTCATTGATGGGCGTGTCGGGGTCATCGAAACCGTGATTGAAGCCGACGATCGAGACCAGCGAGGCGATCCGCACGCCGTCCCCGAAACGCACCTTTCCCGAGAGGCAGGCATAGGCATTGACCGAGCAGTTCGAGCCGAGTTCGATATCTCCGCGAACCAGCGCATGGGCCGCGATCCACGAACGGTGGCCGACGATGAGCGACGTGGTGAAGATGCGCGCATCCTCGGCGATATAGGCCGTATCGGCAATCCGCGCATTGGCAGAGCGCGCAAGCTTCTGCTTCAACGCCCTCTGGTCAGCACCGTCGGTTTCAGCCGGCTTGCGCTCCCAAGTCATGAACTCCAGCCGGGCCTTGCGCTCCAGAACCGCCTCGTCCGTATCAGGGTCTGCCTGCATTGCGTGGTTCATCCGATTTTCCTGTTCATGCCTGCAGCATCGGGTTCCGTCTGCCGGAGCAAGGGATCAGCCGAGGATTACCTGCGGCTCGCTAACCCCGCGGACGGAGAGTTTGCGCTCGAAGGTCATGCCGGCCAGCGGTTCGGCCTCGCGTGCCTCGGCGCCCATGCCTTGGCAGGCCGAGGTGGCAAAAAGGCTCTGCATATCCGCACCGCCGAAAGCCGGGCAGGATATGCGCGTCGCCTCGAAATATTCGGCGGCGATTTCCTCTCCGCTCTCCCATGCGTAACAGGCCACCCGGCGCGCGCCCCATTGGGCACTCCACAGGTTACCCGCGGCGTCGATTACTGCGCCATCGGGATTGAGGCCTACCTCGGTCAGATCGACGAACAGGTCCGGTTCACCCGAGGGCCAGCCTTGCCCATCCAGCCGGACACGCCAGATCTTTTTCAGGCGGGTATCGGAGAAATAGGCAAGCGAACGCTCCGCATCGAAGCAGATGGCATTGGTGATGCTGATCCTGTCGAAGACAATGCGGAACTCGCCGCGCCAGTAACGCCAGATCGCTCCGGCTTCCTGTTCCGAGCGCTTGCCCATCGTGCCGATCCAGAAACCACCATGGGGGTCTGCCCTACCATCATTGGATCGCAGGATCGGATCATGCGGGAATGCGGCGACGGGCTCGCATTTTCCGGATACGAGATTGAAGCTCGAAAGGCCGCTTTCTCCCGCGACCAGCAATTCATCGGTGGAAAGCCAGCCGGCGGCCGACACGTTCTCATCGAATGCCCATTCAAGCGGCTTGTCGCCTTCCCGGCTCAAGAGCAGATTGTTGACGATATCGAACCAGAAGAATTGCTGACGCTGCGGATGCCAGAAGGCACCCTCCCCGAGTTCGCAACGACGCTGATCGAAAATGTCATTCATGGCCATGACGCCTGCATCCTCCCGAAATGCTGCCGCGCATGTCATCATATGACTAAAATGGCTGCGCTCGATTTCGAGAGATACAGCAGACAAATACCTGCGTCCAGCTTTCGTTTCCCTCAACTTAAAAGCGTCAATTGGACGCAAAACCTCTGGAGATCATCTTTCTGCGATTGATAATAATTGAAATTTGTCATACCTATTTAGGAAGCATGCGGATATGCCGGAAATCGGTTCGACCTATCCGCGGTATCGCGAGGAACAGCTGTGACGGTCCAGACCAAGGTTCGGCAAAAGGGACCGGGATCACTGGTTTCAAAAGTGGGGGCAAGCCTCCGGCACGCCATTTCGAGCGGGCAGTATTCGCCCGGGCAGAAATTGCCGAGCGAGGTGGAGCTGACCGAAACCCACAAGGTGAGCCGCACGGTCATTCGTGAGGCCGTTGCCGCGCTCAAATCGGATGGCATTGTCGAGGTCAGGCAAGGTGCAGGGATTTTCGTGCTCGATCCAGCCTTTCAGATGACACCGGCCCGAATTGTCGACAAGGCACGCGTATCGTCCGATCTCGAAGTGCTGGAAGTCCGTGCACCTTTGGAAATCGAGGCGGCCGGCCTTGCCGCTGCGCGTCGCTCGCCGGCTCAGGAAGAGGCGATCTTCGAATGTCACAGGCAGGTCCTGCGCTGCATCGAGGAAAATGAATCGATCCGTGAGGCCGATCTGGCGCTTCACGTCGCAATCGCCGAGGCGACCAACAATCCACTGTTTCGCCAGCATCTGGAATTTCACGGCACCGCCGTCATCCCTCAATCACGCCCGCTGCCGGACCCGGATTTTGCCGAGCAGACCGCCTATCGCCGCCTGATACACAAGGAACACGAAGCTATCGTCATGGCGATTTCAGATCGCGACGAAGAGGCCGCACGCAACGCCATGCGCGACCACCTGAGAGGCAGCCAGGCCCGCTATCGCGAACTGCTGCGCAACTCGCGTGCCATCCCCGGCTGACCCTCGCTGACCAACCGGGACTAACGATAGGCTCAGCCTATATCGCGACCCCATACTTCGATCTGCGTCAATGCCGGGAAGGGCGAAGGGTCTTCGGCCTTGATCAGGCTATGCAGCTTGACCCACTCCACCTGCTGTTCTTCGATCCTGAAACTCTGCGCATTGCCGGTTTTCACCAGAGAAAAGCTGTGTACCTGTCCGCTCGAGAGCGTGACGCTGGCATTTTTCCACCAGGCATCATGCGGGAAATCGGCACGCAGATAGAGTACGATCTCGTCGACCTTGACGGGCCGGCCGAACTCGACCGTCAGTTCCGCCGCCGGGTCCATATTGATACCCCAGCTGGTATAGGGCCAGCGCCCATGGTCATCATTGGCCTTTTCACCATCGATGGCGTTTCGCGCGGCAAACTGGGTCTCGCCGCGGGTCTGGACATTTGCTTCCGCATGCGGGAACAGCGTCGTATTGCCCTTGTCGTCCCACGGATTGAGCGCAAGATTGCGGCGCTGCGCCACCTCTTCGGCGCGAGCCTTGCGGACATGCAGGCGATGCAGTTCGCCAACGAAAGCGCGCGGCGAATAGGGCGCACGGCGGATATCGAAGGGAACAGCAAGAGCGTAATCCCTGCCCTTCAGGTAGACGAGTGTCGGGCTCATCGCATCATCGAGAGCAAGCACGACATGCCCGGCTTCTGAGGCCTCGACCACAACCCGGTCACCATCTTCGTAAGCGTCACGGAAAATGAGAAATGCCTCGTCCGTATTGGCCGTCTCGCAACGGACAACACCGCTTGCGCCTACTACCTTCAGTCTCAGTTCCATTCCGTCCTCCTCAGACGATCTGCAATTTCAGCTGCTTGCCGACAAGCGGAATGCGCAGCCGATAAATTTTCGAGGGCCATGAAATCGCCAGGCGAGCATCGTCGATCTCGATCGCCTCGATATCGACTTCCCCGCCCCCCTCGATCTCGATGCGGCCCAATTCGCCCACACGAACCGAACCGCCGCGAAGGACCGGCTCATCGCGGGTCATCAGCGACAGGACAGCGGGCAAGTCTCCATCGTGGACATCGGCGATCTCCACACCATGGCCGCGGCGCAGAGAAACGTTGCGGCGATAGGCGCGCAGCCTTGCCTCTTGCGGATAGGCAGCGGCGATATCGAGCGAGATCTCCGCAACTTCGGCCGAAAATTCCGCCTGCATGTCGCGCGCGGCAAAGGCCGCGCCGTCCGACTGCATCACACCACCGAATGTCGGAAGATTGTGAAAGACGGACTGCATCGTCCAGATCTCGTAGCGCCGGGACGAAAACGTCCTCGCCGTATAGGTCTCGACCCCGACATCGATCAGGAACGGCTGGCCGTTCTTGTAGAGCGTGACGCTGCCGACATCATTGTGATTGTGGCTTTCGCCGTTGTTTCCACCCTTGACCGCAAGCGCGAAGCGATCGTCACGGGCGATGTAGAGGCCGATGCCGGGATAGGACGCATCCGCGGCGGGAAGCACGTCCCCTGCAGGCAGTTGCACCTTGGTCAGCAGTTCCTGAACGCGATACCAGAGGTTCCATTCTTCCGGCAGATGCGGCGCCTTGCTCACCGCGCGGTCCCTTACGGCAAAGGCCGCCAGCGCATCCGATCCGACAGCCTTGCCGAACAGGTATTCGCGAGCTGTGCAGGGGTCAATGACGGCAGCGGAATCGGCGAAATTGAAATAATAGCGGCCGTCCACATGCATATGGAGAATGTATTCCGCCATGTTGCGGATCTTGGGCTTTGCCCAGAGCGACGTCATGCAGCCGGGCGCGACGGTGTCGAGGATCGTCATCGCGCCGAACATGCAAAGGGCGGCGTGCCGGTAGTAAACAACGCCCTCCTCGCAGGCGCCGTCTTCGGCATAATCCTTGATGAAACAGTCGAGACTGCCGAGCGCCTTTTCCACGACACGGCGCTTCAATTCATCATCGGTATCGAGGCTGAAGGTCGCGAGGAGAACGTTCTGGGTAATCCAGGCTGTCCAGTTGTTCATGCGCTCCGCACCGTTGCCCATCCACCAAAAATGAGTCCCGAGATAGGGGGCGAGAATTCGAACATGCACTTCATGCTCGATGCGGCGTCGGACAACGGGGCTGACCTCATCCAGCGGTCCGCCAAGCAGCGCCGCCGCGGTGGCGAGCAATGCACCGGTTTCGGCAGCGAAAAGATCGATGACCGGACGCTCGACATCCGGAAGGGGATGGCGCACACCGCCGCGCTCATAGGAATTATGCGCCGGAAGCTGCCAGCCGCTTTCCTCACAGATCAAAATGACGCCATCGACGATCGACGGCAAAAAGCGGCCTGCGCCCTCGACCAGTTCGCCAAGCACAAGATCGTTCAGCATCCGCCGACGGGAGAAATACAGGGCCTCGAAATCCGCCCTGTTGCCGGTAATCGAAAACTGCCGGTAGTCCTCCGCCCTGATCACCGACCATCTGCGACCGGATGCCGCTTCGGCATCCTTGAGCACATGCGCCTTCAATTCATCGGCGACGCCCCGCCATGCATTTCGATCATCAAACCGAGCACCGGGGAGAAATTCTGGGAAAACCGAAGGGATGTGCGCTGCAGCCTCGCGAAACATCGCTTCCTCCTGCCATCAAAACCGCGTGAGACATCGCCTATCATATGTATTTTGGCTTTTCTACAGAATTCATATTATCCATTTAGAAGTTGTTTGACCAATGTCGTGGATATGATATGTCGATCGTGGGAGGAGGCACGGAAGGCAGATCAATTTTTTGCCGTGCATCTGCGGATAGGCTCACGAAGAAGCGTTGTCTGCGGCATCTTTTCTCGGAGGAGTATGATGGCTAACTCTACCATTGCCGCCGGCGATACGCCGATCGTGACGAGACGACGCAAGGTCGTGTCCAGACGTCGTCGCAGGGTGCAGGACGCGCTCGTCGCCTATTCCTTCATTGCCCCGAATTTCCTAGGCTTTGCCGTCTTCACGCTTGGCCCGATCCTGTTCGCCTTCGTGTTGGCCTTCATGCACTGGGACGGCAGCAATGCCATGACCTTTGCTGGCCTTGACAATTTCTGGCGACTTTTCGAGGACAAGGCGTTTATCGCCGCCTTCTGGAACACGATCATCTATACGGTGGTCTCAGTGCCAGCGACGCTTGCCTGCGCGCTCGGTCTTGCCATCCTTCTGAACCAGAAAATCCTCGGTCGCGACTTTTTCCGCACCGCGATGTTTTTCCCCTACGTCGCCTCGCTGGTGGCTGTGGCCGTCGTCTGGAACATGATCTTCAACCCCGAAATGGGGCCGGTGAACATGCTTCTCTACACGCTCGGGCTTGACCCGAAGGATATGCCGGGCTGGGCCGCCGACCGCCACTGGGCGATGGTCACCGTCATCCTGTTCGGCGTGTGGAAGAGCATGGGCTATTTCATGGTCATCTATCTGGCCGGCCTGCAGGGCATCAATTCCGAACTTTATGAGGCCGCCGATCTGGACGGCGCCAATGCCTGGCAGAAATTCCTTTACGTCACCGTACCGCAGCTCGGTCCGACGACCTTCTTCGTCACCGTGATGCTGACCATCCAGTCCTTCAAGGTGTTCGACCAGATCTACATGATCACGCAGGGCGGTCCCGGCACCTCGACCCTCGTACTCGTCTATCACATCTATAACGAGGCATTCGTCTCCTGGGATCTCGGTTATTCCAGCATGATCGCGCTCGTCCTGTTCTTCCTCGTGCTGGGTATCACCGTCATCCAGTTCCGCCGCCAGAAGGAGGACTGAGCCATGCGTATTGCCGGCCAGAAACTCACCGGGAAACTCGCCGCCATCTATGTGACGGTGATCCTGATCACCATAATCATGCTGCTTCCCTTCGCATGGATGCTGTCGGCCTCGCTGAAACTGAGCAGCGAAGTCTTCGTCTTCCCGATCGAATGGATCCCGTCCAACCCGCAGTGGCAGAACTACGTCGATATCTGGACAAAGATCCCGCTGGCGCTGTTCATTTACAACACATCCAAGCTGACGATCATCGTCACGCTGATGCAGCTGTTCACCTCAAGCTTCGCGGCCTATGCCTTTGCCAAGCTGGACTTCCCCTACAAGAACGCGCTGTTCCTGGGCTATATCGCCACCATCGCCATGCCATGGCAGGTCTACATGGTGCCGCAGTTCCTACTGATGCGCGAGTTCGGCTTCAACAACACGCACCTGGCGCTGATCTGCCTTCAGGCCTTCACCGCCTTCGGCGTGTTCCTGATGCGCCAGTTCTACATGTCGATCCCGACCGAGCTTTGCGAAGCAGCCCGTATCGACGGCATGAACGAATACCAGATCTGGGCAAAGATCATGCTGCCGCTCTCCAAGCCGGCGCTTTCCACGCTGACGATCTTCACCTTCGTCACCACCTGGAACGATTTTCTCGGGCCGATGATCTACCTGACCAAGACCGAGTTGAAGACCATCCAGATCGGCCTGCGCATGTTCATCTCGCAATATTCGGCCGAATACGGGCTGATCATGGCCGCCTCCGTGGTGGCGCTGATCCCGGTCCTGATCGTCTTCCTGTCGCTGCAGCGCTTCTTCGTCGAAGGCGTCGCATCCTCCGGTCTGAAGGGTTAAGTTCATGAACGCCGTTTCCTCCATCGCTCCGCAGCCGATTACCGATGAAGAGGTGAAAGCCGCTCTTGACGTCGCTGTGGCGCAGATCCGTCGCAATCTGCCGGAATTTACCTACAGCGCCCAGAACCATTCGAGCGTGAACAACTTCTATCCGCCCGTTGCCAACAACCAGTGGACTGCCGGTTTCTGGCCGGGCGAAATCTGGCTGGCCTTCGAGCATACCGGCGACAAGACCTTTCAGTATGCGGCGCAGATCCAGGTGCAGAGCTTTCTGCACCGAATCGAAAACCGCATCGAAACCGACCACCACGACATGGGCTTCCTCTACTCGCCTTCCTGCATCGCCGCATGGAAACTGGTGGGGGATGAGGATGGTCGCAAGGCAGCGCTGCTGGCCGCCGACCAGCTGATCGAGCGTTACCAGCCGATCGGCCAGTTCATTCAGGCCTGGGGCCGCAAGGGCGTGGCGGAGGAATACCGCTACATTATCGATTGCCTGCTGAACCTGCCGCTGCTCTATTGGGCAACCGAACAGACCGGCGACCAGAAATACCGCGATATCGCGCTGATCCATGCTCGCACGACACTGAAAAACTCTGTGCGGCCGGATGATTCCACTTACCACACATTCTATATGGACCCGGAGACCGGCGCGCCTGTGCGCGGCGCCACCAAACAGGGTTATGCAGACGACAGTTTCTGGGCGCGCGGTCAGGCCTGGGGCGTAGCCGGCATGGCGTTTTCCTATCGTTACGAACGCATCGACGAATATCGCGACACGTTCGACCGGCTTCTGGCCTTCTACCTGAACAAGCTTCCGGCGGACATGGTGCCCTATTGGGACATGGTGTTTTCCGACGGCGACAACGAACCGCGCGACACGTCGGCGGCCTCGATCGTTGCCTGCGGTCTTCTGGAAATGGCGGATCTTGTCGGTGGCGAGGCGGCCGATCGTTACCGCGATCTCGCCCGCCGGATGATCAAAAGCCTTGCCGATCATTACGCCGTGAAAGATCCCGCGATTTCGAACGGGTTGGTCCTGCACGGCACCTATTCCAAAAAATCCCCCTATAACACCTGCCGCGGCGAAGGCGTCGACGAGTGCGTGTCGTGGGGTGACTATTATTACATGGAAGCCCTGACGCGCCTGTCGCGTTCGTGGTCTTCATACTGGTGAGAGAGTAAACCGATGGCCAGCATTTCACTGAAGAAATTGAACAAGACCTACGGTGCACTGACCGTTGTTCATGATATCGATCTGGAAATCGCCGACAAGGAATTCATCATTCTGGTCGGCCCGTCCGGTTGCGGCAAATCCACGACGCTGCGCATGATCGCAGGTCTCGAGGAAATCTCCGGCGGCGAACTGATCATCGGTGGCGATGTGGTCAACGACGTGCCGTCCAAGGACCGCGACATCGCCATGGTGTTCCAGAACTATGCGCTTTACCCGCATATGACTGTCTACAAGAACATGGCGTTCGGCCTTCAGCTCAGGAAAGCCTCGCGTGAGGTCATCGACCAGAAGGTGCAGGAAGCGGCAAAAATCCTCGACATCACGCATCTTCTGAACCGCAAGCCCAAGGCGCTTTCCGGCGGCCAGCGGCAGCGCGTGGCGCTGGGCCGCGCCATGGTGCGCAATCCCGAAGTGTTCCTGCTCGACGAGCCGCTCTCCAACCTCGACGCAAAACTGCGCGGCACGATGCGCGCCGAGATCACCAAGCTGCACAAGCGGCTGAACTCGACCTTCATCTATGTGACCCACGACCAGATCGAAGCCATGACCATGGCCGACCGTATCGTCGTCATGGCCGACGGCCATATCCAGCAGGTCGATACGCCGCAGAACCTCTATGATCGCCCGATCAACATGTTCGTGGCCGGCTTCATAGGTGCACCGCAGATGAACATGCTGCCTTCGAAGATCGAGAAGCGCGGCGAAGGTTATGTCGCCGTGTTCGATGGCCGCGTGCTGCCGATCCCGGCAAGCTTCGACAAGGCCCGCATCGCCCCTTATGAAGGCAAGGAAGTCATCGTCGGCATTCGCCCGGAAAACTTTCACGAACTGGCGCCGGGCGACATCAACCCGGACAACATCGCGCCGTTCGACGCCGTGGTCGATCTTGCAGAACCGATGGGGTCCGAGATTCATCTCAACATCACCGCCGGAAACAAGGCGATGACCGTTCGTGTCTCGCCGCGCTTCAAGGCGAAGACGGGCGAAACGGCAAAGCTGGTTGTCGATACGACCAATATGCAGCTGTTCGACAAGGAAACGGAACGCTCGATCCTCTATTGAGGAGATCGAGTCTGGAGGAAGGCCATGCAGTGGCTGCGGGACATGTGGACGAAGGAAGGGCCGGGCATTCCGAAGAATGCGCCGAAAAAGACCGGCCTTGCCCTTTTCGGCCAGACATTTGCCCGTGAATGGTGGGAAATGCTCAAGTTGAACATCCTGTTCATTCTGGCCGCCCTTCTTATCATCCCGCTGCCTGCCGCACTCGCAGCCATGGCCTTTGTCTGCGTAGCCTTTGTGGAGGACCGCAACACTTATCTGCTGCGCGATTTCCTCGAGGCTCTGCGCCGCTATTTTTGGCGCGCGACTATCTGGGGGCTGCTTTTTGCCGTTGCCATCGGTCTGGGCGTCTACGCAATCGGCACCTACGCCTCGGCAGCGCGCGATAACCTGATGATGGCGGTGCCGCTGGCGATTGCCTTTGTCGTGACCGTTTTCCTCAGCCTCATGGCCTGCCATCTACTGGTGCTGATGGTGATGCGCGATATGCCGGCCAAAACGCTGTTGCAGCTTTCGGCTATCGCTTCGATCATCAGGCCATTGCCGGTGATGGCGGCGCTGCTTTTCGTGGCGGGCCTGTGGCTCGCCCATATCGCATTTTATCCCGTGTCGGTGTTCATGCCGGCAACACTCAATTTTTCTATCGGCATGTTTGCCATCACCTTTGCGGCGCACCGCGCCGCCATGATGGTGCTTGCCCTGCCTGTTGCGACACAGCCCAACCTCCAGGCGGAGGCGGCAGCCGCAAAGCATATCTGAACCAGAGACAATCCAGGGAAGGAGAAACAGGATGTATTTGGAGACTTTCGGGAGAGGCATGAAGCTCGCTCTGGCGGGCCTGGCCCTTGCGGCTTCCACCGCAGGTGCGGCGCTCGCGCAATCCGGTGACGCCGTCACGCTGCGCTGGGCGCTGTGGGACTGGGACAAGGTTGCCTATTACAAGCCGCTGATCGAAGCCTATCAGGCCAAGAAACCCAATGTGAAGTTCGAGCATATCGACCTCGGCTCGCAGGACTATCAGCAGATGATCGCCACGCAGCTCGCTGGCGGTTCGAAGGACATCGACATCGTCACTGTCAAGGACGTGCCGAATTACACGAACCTCATCCGCGCCGGTTCGATCATGGATCTTTCGGCCTACATGAAAGAAGCCAATATCGACCCGGCCTCCTTCGGCGGTCTGGCCGAAGAAATGACGGTAGACGGCAAGATCTATTCGCTGCCGTTCCGCTCGGACTTCTGGGTCGTCTATTATAACAAGGACATCTTTGACAAAGCCGGCGTGCCGTACCCGACCAATGACATGACCTGGGCACAGTTCGACGAGACGGCGACCAAGCTCGCCGGCGGCATGGGTGTCAACAAGACCTATGGTGCGCTTCTGCATACCTGGCGCTCCACGGTTCAACTGGCCGGTATTCAAGACGGCAAGAACACGCTGGCTGGCCCGGATTATTCCTTCCTGAAGCCCTGGTACGAGCGTGCGCTCAAACTGCAGAAGGACGGCGTCGTCCCGTCTTATGCAACGCTGAAGACCTCGAACACCCATTATTCGGGTCCGTTCTTCAACGGCACGATCGGCATGCTGCCGATGGGCACATGGTTCGTCGGCACGCAGATCGCCAAGGTCAAGTCGGGTGAATCGAAGAGCAAGAACTGGGGTATCGTCAAGTTCCCGCATCCGGAAGGTGTTGTTGCCGGCACGACCGCAGCACAGATCTCCGGCCTTTCGGTGAACAGTAATTCCACCCACAAGGAAGCGGTTCTCGATTTCATCAAGTTCGTCACAAGTGCGGAAGGCGCCTCGATCATCGCATCGACCGGCACGATCCCGACGGTGCGTACGCCGGAAGTGACGGCCAAGATCGCCTCGCTCGACGGCTTCCCGCAGGACTCGACCAGCAAGGCGGCATTGGAACCCGGCAAGTCCTATCTGGAAATGGCCGTGACGCCGAATGCAGCCCGTATCGAGGTCATCCTCAACCGTGCGCATGACTCGTTGATGACCGACAATATCTCGATCGACGACGGTCTGAAGGAAATGACCGATGGCGTGAAGGCCATCAAGTAACACTCCCTGCCCCCGCGGTGACCTTGGTTGCCGCGGGGTTTTCTTTTGACCGAACACATGCCCGATTGAATGGAAGACCGATGATCTACGATCCCGCCCGCGCCAATCCGCTTCATGGCAATCCCCTCAAGACGCGCGATGACATCGCGAAAGCGGTGATGGATCTGTTCAAGCCGCTGCTTCCCTACTTTTCCGAGGGTGGCGCGCGCGTGCGCCTCAGCGCAACCGGCGCCCATTTCGACCGTGCCGCAGCCGATCTCGAAGGTTTTGCCCGACCGCTCTGGGGCATCGTGCCGCTCGCCGCAGGCGGATACGACTTTCCACATTGGGAGCTTTATCGGCGCGGTCTGGCAAACGGCACGGATCCCTCCCACCCGGAATATTGGGGCGATGTTTCCCGCACCGACCAGCGGCAGGTGGAGCTTGCGGCGATCGGCTTTGCCATTGCCATGGTGCCGCAATTCATCTGGGAGCCGCTGAACGAAGCCCAGAAGAAGAGGATTGCCGCCTATCTGATTTCGGCGCGCGACAAGGAATTCGTCGACAACAACTGGAAATTCTTCCGTGTTCTGATCGACCTGGGGCTAACACGCGCCGGTATCGATTTCGACCGCTCGCTGACCGAAAAATATCTCGATGAGGTCGAAGCGTTCCGGCTTGGTGAAGGCTGGTATCGCGACGGGCCGGTGAAGCGCGCCGACCATTACGTGCCCTTCGCCCTGCATTTCTATGCACTGATCTATTCCGTCATTGCCAAGCACGACGCGAAGAGAGCGGCCGCGTATCGCGAGCGCGCACATGTGTTTGCCAGGGATATCCGCCACTGGTTCGGACCGGACGGCGCAGCACTCGCCTTCGGCCGCAGCCAGACCTATCGCTTTGCCTGCGGCGGCATCTGGGGTGCGCTCGCCTTTGCGGGTGTCGAGGCTCTGCCGTGGAGCGAGATCAAGGGCTATTACATGCGCCATATCCGCTGGTGGTCGGAGCTTCCGATCGCCGAGCGCGATGGTGTGCTCTCCATCGGCTACGGCTATCCGAACCTGATGATGAGCGAGAGCTATAACTCCGCCGGCTCGCCCTACTGGGCGCTGAAATTCTTCCTGCCGCTGGCGCTTTCCGCCGATCATCCGTTCTGGGCGGCGGAGGAGACCGATGCTCCCGAATTTGTCGATCCGGTGCCGCTGAAGGAAGCCGGCATGGTGGCCATGCACACGCCCGGCAACACGGTCATCCTTTCCTCCGGCCAGAGCCATGACAAGATGCTCGGCGCAAACGAGAAATATTCGAAATTCGTCTATTCGACGCGATATGGCTTCAACATCGAACTCAACGACCGACACTTTGTTGCCGCAAGCTTCGATGGCCTGCTGGGTCTTTCCGACGATGGCGTGCATTTCCGTATGCGCGAGACGCTGGAGGAGGCGTTGATTGCCGGCGACAAGCTCTATTCCCGCTGGAAGCCATGGGGAGATGTTACGGTCGAGACCTGGCTGCTGCCGGCCAATCCCTGGCATATCCGCTTGCACCGTATCGTGACACAGCGCCCGCTGCAGACCAGCGAAGGCGGCTTTGCTATCCCGCGGGCCGACTTCAATGTCGATATCGCAGAACAATCCCAAGGGCAGGCCGTATGGCACGGCCAAACGGATAGCAGCGCTATTTTCGACCTGTCGCCGGCCTTCAGGCGCAACGGCACCGCCATCAGCGCCATTGCCAACAGCAATCTCATCCACGCCAAGACGCTGGTTCCTCAGCTTCGCGGCGAGATCGCCACCGGAACGACGGTGCTTGCAACGGCGGCCGTCGCATTGCCGAAGGCCGATTTCGGTGCGGACCTGTTGCAGAACCCGCCGAAATGCCCCGACATACAGGAGTTGGAGCAGCTTTTCCGCAACGAAGGAATTGCCGTGCCGGTGTTCGGCGACTGACCGAAACCAGTCTCCCCGGATTTCCGCCTGGGGAGACTAATGCGCCGAAAAATCGACCAGCGAGATATCGACGAACCAATTATAGTCTTCGGGGGTAATGATCGCTGGTCTTGGCGAGGCGAAGCCGAGCGGAAGCAGGCCATGGCAGGTGACGACAGTCTGACCCGGCTCGATGATCGTATCGTCCCGCATAAAGCCGCGATAGGTGACCGACGAATGTCCTTTCAGACGCCCCAGGAGGCTGAAGGATACCCGCTGAACCGACGCATCATTGCCATTGAGAAATTCGATCGCGACGGGTTTTGACGGGTCGGTGCAAGTGGCCGGGTCTACCGACGCTTTTGCCGTAACCGCTTCCCTGGTGTTCTGGCGTGTTGAAGGTTGCAGCGCAGTTGCGACAGCAACAGTGACGCCGATGATCGCCACCAGCGCCAATGCTGGATAGGCGGCGCGTCGATTAAAGAGAAACAGCAACCCCACCAACAGGATCGCGACGGCTGCGGCCAAAGCCATCACTTCACCTGTGTCATCGAGCCTTGTGTAATCGAGATTGTCTCCATGTCCCGGAGATAAGCATCTCTCGCAAACAGGCAATAGCCCGTAGGCAAATTGGGCTGAATAGCCACACACTTGGGTGTGAAGACGGCGACGACGATATGCTCAGCCAATCGCCAGCCACTTCTGCAGGTATTTCCCTCAGAGGTCAGATGCACCGGGCAACCCTACCAAATCGAGTTGCCCGGTACATATCCCGCGGGGACGCTGAGGAGAGACGCCTGCGAGATGATCAACGGCCTTGGGGAACAGCCGCTGACCAAACGAGATCAGAACGCTTCGACGCAAAGCGCGATGCCCATGCCGCCGCCGATGCACAGCGTTGCGAGACCCTTCTTGGCGTTGCGGGCCTTCAGCGCATGCAGCAGCGTGACGAGGACACGTGCACCGGAAGCCCCGATCGGATGGCCGATGGCGATCGCGCCGCCATTGACATTGACCTTGGCGGGATCCCAGCCGAGTTCTTTGCTGACCGACAGCGCCTGTGCCGCAAACGCCTCGTTGGCCTCGATCAGATCGAGATCGTTGATTGTCCAGCCGGCCCGTTCCAGCGCCTTGCGCGAGGCGGGGATAGGACCGGTGCCCATGATGGCCGCATCGACACCCATCGTTGCAAACGAGGCGATCCGGGCAAGCGGGGTGAGACCACGGCGGGCAGCTTCCTCTTCGCGCATCAGCACCACGGCGGCAGCACCGTCGTTGAGACCCGAGGCATTACCGGCCGTCACCGTGCCGTCCTTCTTGAAGGCGGGCTTGAGTCCGGCCAAAACGTCGAGCGTCGTGGCGCGCGGGTTCTCGTCGGTATCGACAATGATGTCACCCTTGCGGGTCTTGATCGTCACCGGCACGATCTCCGCCTTGAACCGACCGTCCGCAATTGCTGCGGCAGCCTTTGTCTGCGAGGCGAGTGCGAATGCATCTTGTTCCTCACGGGTCAGTGCGTATTTGGTCGCCACGTTTTCGGCGGTGATGCCCATGTGGTAGTCGTTGAAGGCATCCCACAATCCGTCCTTGATCATCGTATCGACGAACTCGGCCGGGCCCATCTTGATGCCGGTGCGCAACACGGCGGCATGCGGGGCAAGGCTCATGTTCTCCTGGCCGCCGGCAACGACCACATCGGCGTCGCCGGCAAGGATCGACTGGGCGCCGAGTGCGACGGCACGCAGGCCCGAGCCGCAGACCTGGTTGATGGTGAGTGCCGTGGCGCTCATCGGGATGCCGGCGGCAACGGCTGCCTGGCGGGCGGTGTTCTGGCCCTGGCCGGCGCTCAGCACATGGCCGAGCACGACATCGGAAACGGCGGAGGCTTCAAGCTTGGCCCGTTCGAGAGCTTCGCGGATGACGATCGAGCCAAGCTCGCTTGCGGGAAGGGTGGAAAGCCCACCCATGAACTTGCCGATCGCAGTGCGGGCGGCTGAAACGATTACGATATTGGTCATGGTTTTTACTCCGGCACTTTGGGCCATTTTCAAAAGGAGAAACAGGCGCGCCGGGGTTTGCCGGCGCGCGCTGATGTCAGAAGCAGTAGAGGCCTATAAGGAAGATCGGCAGCGTGACGATGAGTGCGGTCACGCAATAGCCCATGATGTCGCGGACCCCGAGTCCAGCGATTGCAAGTGCCGGCAGTGCCCAGAAGGGCTGAGCCATGTTCATCCACTCTTCGCCATAGGCGATCGCCATGGCGGCCATGCCCTTGTCCACGCCGAGAGCCTGTGCCGCCGGCATGATGAAGGGACCCTGAACGACCCAGTGTCCGCCACCGGAAGGTACGGCAAAGTTGATGAAGCCGGACGACAGGAATGCCAGAACCGGGAATGTGTCCTTGTTGGCTATTTCAACGAACCAGTTGGTGATCAGACCACCCAGACCGGAATGCTCCATCATCATCTGAATGCCGGCATAGAACGGGAACTGGATCATGATCCCTGCCGTTCCGCGGGCGGCATTGCTGATGGCGCGAGCATATGCCATCGGGGTCTGGTGCAGCAGCAAGCCGGCAATCACCATGATCAGGTTGACGATGTTGACCGTCATGTTGAAGCCATGGCTCTGGAAATACTGAACCAGATAAACAATACCGAGCGCAGCAACGATCCAGACGAAGACGCGGCTTTCTTCCAGGCGTTCCGCAAAGGTGGCATCCGGCCCCAGAACACGTTTCGTCGATTCTTCCGGCTTCAGGAGCTTGGGATCGATTGCGACGACATCCTTTTCGGCAGGGTGCATGAAGCGGCACAGGAACGGCAGGACGACGATAAGGGCGACTGTGATGAAGATGTTGTAGCCGGTGAAGATCGTGTCGGAAATCGGGATGAGACCGACCGACTTCTCCATTGGATTGCCCGGAGTGGCGGCGACCAGCGGAACAGAGGCCGAAAGGCCGCCGTGCCAGGTCATGAAGCCGATATAGGCCGACGCAATCAGCAGGCGATAATCTGCTGCGGGAATACGACGCGCTACCTGACGGGCGAACATGGCGCCGACAACCAGACCGAAGCCCCAGTTGATGACGCAGGCAACGCTCGAGGCAAACACGACCAGCATGACGCCCTGGCGCGGTGTCTTTGCAATGGAGGACAGCTTCACCATCAGTTTGTGGATGGGATCGGAACTGGCTAGGGCATGGCCGGTCACCAGAACCAAAGCCATCTGCATCGAGAATGCCAGAAGGTTCCAGAAACCGTCGCCCCACATATTCACCATGTCGAGCACAGAGGACTGCGTCAGGAAGACGCCAAGGGCGAACGTGATGATCGTCAGGAGAATGGCAAAGACCAGTGGATCAGGTAGGTAACGGCTTACAAGGCTTGAAAGGCCCTTTGTCAGGGCGTGAATGGGGTTGAAACGGCTCGCGCTCGTTTCCCCGCTGGGAACGGACGACATGATTTATCTCTTTCTGAATGAGAGAAGGATCACTCTGTGATCTGCATCTCGGGAACGTTCGAGGGAATGATCAGCTCGCAGTCGGTTGCGGCCTTTACCTGATCGATCGAGACGCCAGGCGCGGTCTCCTTGAGGATAAGGCCTTCTGCGCTTGGCTGAAGAACGGCAAGGTCCGTGACAATCAGATCGACGCGGCGCACCGAGGTCAGCGGCAGCGTGCATTTCTGCACGATTTTAGACTTGCCCTTGGCCGTATGCTGCATGGCAACGATCACGCGCTTTGCACCCGAAACGAGGTCCATCGCCCCGCCCATGCCCGGCACCATCTTGCCCGGCACCATCCAGTTGGCGAGTTGCCCCGACTGATCGACCTGCAGGCCGCCAAGGACCGTGACATCGAGATGGCCGCCCCGGATAAGCCCGAAGGACGTGGCGCTGTCGAAGGCGCAGGCTCCCGGCAGGGCGCCGATGAAAGCGCCGCCGGCGTCGGTCAGATCTCCGAGCGCAAAGCCCTGTTCAGGAAGCGCCGACATGCCGATGATGCCGTTTTCCGATTGGAAGAAAACATTCAAGTTATTGGGCAGGTAGGCGGCAACCATCGTCGGCAAGCCGATACCCAGATTGACCAGGAAACCATCCTGTAGTTCAAGCGCAACACGCTTGGCGATCAAAGTCTTTTCATCCATGACGGTTCTCCGTAGCAATGAGGTAGTCCACCAGCACATTCGGGGTGACGACCACATCCGGTGGGATAACGCCGACGGGAACGATGTCCGCGGCTTCGACGATCACGGTTTCGGCCGCCATTGCCATCAGTGGATTGAAATTTCGCGCCGTTAGCGCGTAATCGACGTTTCCGTAATAATCAGCGCGCTTGGCATTGATCAGGGCGAAATCCGCCTTTAGCGGTTTCTCGACGAGATAGGTTTTGCCGTCGATCTCGATTGTCTGTTTGCCTTCCTCCACGGTCGTGCCGACGCCTGTCGGCGTGAGAACGCCGCCAAGCCCGAAACCGCCGGAGCGAATGCGCTCCGCAAGCGTGCCCTGAGGCACGAGCTCGACCTGCGTTTCTCCAGCAATCATCTGCCGCTGTGTTTCGGGATTGGTGCCGATATGGCTGGTTACCAGCCTTGCTACAAGTTTCGCATCGATCAGCTTGCCGATACCGACATTCGGGCGGGCGGTGTCATTGGCAATGACCGTCAGGCCATTTTTGCCTTGCCGCACGAGTTCGTTCATTAGACGGTGGGGCGTGCCGGCGCCCATGAAGCCGCCGATCATCAACACCGCACCATCGGGAATAGCCGCAACGGCATCTTCCAGGTTTCGCAATTTACTCATGAAATATTCATCCTTTCCTTGACGGGAAGGAGAATTTGCCTGTCGACGCGGATAGGCGCCGGCAGGACTGATCCTCCTGAACTGCCTGGAAAAAATGCTTCACGAGAGACCTTTTCAGGCGGTTCGCCTATTTAAATTGCATAAAGCGTGCCACCTTCATTCAGCGCCAAGAGCGCTTCAGGCTTGCGGTTTGATAGCTGGGGAAGAGGTTATCGGTGCAAGATCCTGCATAGTGCGCACAGCGTTGCGCACCACATCCGGCAAAGCCGGGCGGTTCAGGTAAGTTCGTATTCCTGGAGCTTGTAAAGCAGCGAGCGGCGGCTGATCCCAAGCTGCCGGGCCGTCTTGACCCTGTTGCCACCATTGCGCGTCAAGGCTTCGGCGATGACCCTGGCTTCATAATCCGAGATCAGGTCGCGCAGCGCCTTGTCCCGATCGTCCGGCTCCGTTGTCACGGTCAGGTCGCTGCCTTCTTCCAGGCCGCATCTGATATTTTCCGGCAGGTCTTCGGCAAAAACCAGGCCGCCCGTGCTCATGACGACCGCGCGCTCCACAGCATTGGAAAGCTCGCGGACATTCCCCGGCCACGAATATCGCATCAGGCATTCGACGGCATTCTGATCGAAGCCATCGACGTCGATATGGTTTTCGGAAGCGAAGCGCTGGAGGAAATGGCTGGACAGAAGGCGGACGTCCTCCGGTCTTTCCCGCAACGGAACCGTTCGCAGCGTAACGACATTGAGACGGAAATAGAGGTCCTGGCGGAACAGGTTCTGCCGGACCATTTCCTCCAGGTTCCTGTTGGTCGCGACGACAATGCGAACATCCGCAGGTATGAGCTTGTCGCCACCGACACGCTCGAACTCCCGCTCCGACAGGACCCGCAGGAGCTTTACCTGCAGGCTGGCGGAAATATCGCCGATTTCATCCAGAAACAGGGTTCCGCCATCCGCCTGCTCGAAGCGTCCCGACCGGCGAGAGACCGCGCCGGAAAAGGCCCCCTTCTCGTGGCCGAAGAATTCGCTTTCGAGCAATCCTTCAGGCACGGCCGCGCAGTTGATCTTGACGAAGGGGCCGTTGCTGCGCGTGCTGTTATAGTGGATGGCCGAAGCAATCATTTCCTTTCCGGTGCCGCTTTCTCCCGTCACCAGTACCGTTGCATTGCTTCTCGCAACCTTGGCCACCATCTGCAGCAGGCTCAGCATTTTCGGACTATTGGTGAGGATGCGATCCATGCGGTAGCTGGCAGAAAGCTCCCGCTGAAGCGCTGCGATATCGTCGCGCATGGTCCGCATCTGGAGCGACCTGCCGATGAGGAGCATGACCTCCTCGATATCGAACGGCTTGATGATGTAATCGAATGCGCCGTCCTTTATCGCCTGCACAGCGGTGCCGACCTCGGCATAGGCAGTCATCAGGATTACGGTTGCCGCCCGATCTATCCGGCGTATCTCGGCTAGAGCCTGAAGACCGGTCATGTTCGGCATCCGGATATCCATCAGGACGATGTCGGGCCGCTGCGTCGAAAATGCCGCAACGGCTTCCATCCCATCACGGGCCGTGGTGACGACATAACCCGCCTTCGTCAACACGGCTATGAGCATCTGACGAATAGCCTCGTCATCGTCGACGACAAGGGCGGTGCTGGTGGATCTATTCATGATACGGGCAACTCATCGGTTCTATGGTGTAACTGGGGAAGCCGGAGGTTGACCTCAGCTCCCTTTCCTCGCTTCGAGAAGATCGTCACCGTTCCGTAATGCGCGTCGACGATGCGGTGGACCATGGCGAGGCCGAGACCGGTGCCATTCGGCTTGGTGGAGTAGAAAGGATCGAAGATCTTTTCGAGATCCTCGGCAGCAATCCCTTCGCCATCATCCCTGAAACGGATCAGTGCCACGCTGTTCGTCTGCATCGAGGTGGAAATCTCGATCCTGCCGTTTCTCCCGATCGCCTGAAGCGCGTTGATGATGATGTTCAGAAACGCCTGTTTCAGGGATTCGCCGTCTCCCTCGATGGGGGGCAGGTCGGGCGACAGGTCCAGCACCACATGGACGCTCGACTTGCCGCAAGCCAGAAGCAGCACTTCTCTCAACAGATCGTTGATCTGGACGAATTGGATCGCAGGTGGCCGCGGCTTTCCGAACTCCAGGAGCTCAGCGATAATAGAGTTGAGACTGTCGACCTGGCGGATGATCAAGGGGGAATATTTCTGCCACTCCTCGATGTCGTCGCAGCTTTCCAGGAACTGCATAAACCCGCGGATGGATGTCAGCGGATTGCGGATTTCATGCGCAACGCCGGCCATGAGTTCGCCGAGCCCCGCAAGTCTGTCGGCCCTCATGACCTGCGTTCGAAGGCGGCTTTGCTCAGTAAGATCCTTGATGACGACAACAGCGCCCATCGTTTTCACGCTGCTGTCACGCAGCACATTACTGGACACTGCCACATGCAGGCTGCGCTCCTGCAGAACGATCTCGCCAGGAATATCCGTATGCTCTTCTCCCGCATCCAGCGCATCGAGCAGCAATCGTGAAAAGATATAATTCTCTCCGAATACAAGATCGGAAGGATGACCAATCGCCTCCTGCGCGGTCACGTCGAGCATTTTCTGCGCGGCAGGATTTATCGATGTGATCCGGCTGGAGCTATCCACGGCGACAACCCCATCGGCGATGCTGTGTAAAATCCGTTCGGTGACCGATCGCGCATCCAGAACCGCGCGCGCCATCCCGTTGATCTCGATCGCGATTGCACCGATTTCCCCGCGCGGCTCGGGAATCTTGACGCTCAGATCCGTGCGCATCTGCGCCAATCCGCGCGTGATGCTTTTGATATCGCGATCAAGGCCACGGGAAAGGCCGAAGGCGAGGACCGTACCAAGAAGAATACCCGTTCCGCAGACCCATATGGCGGCCCGATCGATTGCGAAAGTCTGCCGCTCGACATCTGTCGACAGCTCGTTTGCCCATATGTAACCGACGATTTCTTCACCTTGCTTGATCGGGCGCATCGCATTCATGATCGAACCACGGACCTGCGGACCGGTCTCTATCCGCTCATGGCCGGTTCTCATGACAATCCGCCCCGGATGGTCCGCAGCAATCGGCATTCCGATCGCGCGGCCATATTGCCTGCTCGGACCATAGGTAACGATCGCATCCAGAGCTTTCGAATAATATCCGATGCCGATCCCCGGATTGGCAGCGGCAACCATGTCCGTGAAGGAGGAAAGCCTGTTGTTCAGCTGCGTGAGATGTTCCTGCCTGGCAGCAATTGACAAAGCCTGTCTGTCGGCAAGCAGATCTTTCAAATCGGCATCCAGATAGAGGTCGAGAATTCTCGTTATGCCGAAGAGTTTCTGCTCTTTCTCATGCAGCAGGGCAGACTTGCCCTCACGCTCCATCAGGATGCCCGCAGCAACCATCGGCAAAATGACCGCGACACCGAAAATCGCGAGGATCTTGCCGCGAATTGTATCTGGAACAAGGCGGTGAGCAAATGACGCCATAGCAGTTTATCACGTCAGAAGATCAATGAGATCAACATTGATCAGACGGCACCAGCGCCTTTTGAAAACCGGAAAATGTTCGACGTGTCCTTTGGCTCATTGTTACAATGAACCGCAGGGTATCTTTTGATCTGTCGCAAATATCTGCCGAGTGCTGCACGCGGCATTTGCCTTGAACGGGCGGCGGCTTGAAGGTTGGCAATAAGGTTTGCCAGACGAGAGAACATCGCGAGAGGCAAGAGCTCCATACCCGCCTAAAGGCGGGTATGGAGCAAGAATTCAGGCCGCATCTTTCGGCGGTGCTCCGCGCAGGCGCTCGAGCAGATAGGCGTGGGTGGCCGGGTTGGCGACGATCAGCGTGCCGGTCTTTTCATAGACTTCCGGGCCGCGCCCCCACCAGTCGGTGACGATACCGCCGGCTTCCTGGACGATGAGGATTCCGGCTGCCGTATCGACAAAACCCGTCTCCTCGTAATAACCGGTGAGCCGGCCGCAGGCGACATAGGCACAGGAATTGGCCGCACTTCCGACGATGCGGACCGCACCGATCGGAGCACGGATTTCGTCAAGGCGCTGATAGGCGCCCGGGTGCAGCGACAGGTTCGGCGTTGGAAGGCCGGTGCCGACGCACATCAGCGCCACATCGGTCGAGGTGCTGACATTGAGCCGCGTACCGTTGAGATAAGCGCCCTCATCCTTGATCGCGGTGAACATCTCGTCGGAAACTGGATTGTAGACGAGTCCGCACATCGTTTCGTTGCCACGGCGCAGCGAAATCGTGATCGTGTAATGCTGGCCATAGATGAAGTTCGTCGTGCCATCGATCGGATCGACCAGCCAGCGATGTTCGCTGTCGGAACCTTCGACGGGCGCGAATTCCTCGCCGGTCAGGCCCCAGGGATACTGGCTGAGCAGGCGCTCGCGGATCAGCGTTTCGGATTGCTTGTCGGCATCGGAGACGAAATCGCCCGGTCCCTTGATGCCGATCTCGATATCGCGAAAGCGCTTGAAATGCTCGAGCGTCAGAGCGCCGGCCTCACGGGCGGTTTCAACCATGTGATCGAGGATCTTGCTGTAATTGACTGTCATGAACTGAATGCCTTGGCTAACCCTTCCGGGTCATCTGTGGTGATCTGGTCGGCCTTGAGCTTAAGCAGGCGTTCGACCTGAGGGATGGTTTCAGGAGTGATGTGATTGATCGTCCAGGCATCGACGCGGCGGCCGACTGCATGGACGGGGGCAATGAGATCGAAACCGGCGTCTGCGGCGGCAAGCACGATGCGGTAGTCCAGATAGATCATCCGGGCATCGGGTGCCGTTTTCAGCGCCTGTTCGATGAAGCTCGAATAATCGCCCGTTGCCTTCAGCCGCGCCAGGCTTTCGCCGTAACAGGGGTCATATCCGGTGGCGATGCCGGGAGCGGCCTTTGCCAGCGCCTGGATAGCGTCGAAATCGCCGCCGGACAGGATCAGCGATGCGGCGATCGGCGCGGCGCTCTTGCCGAAATTGGCGATGGCTTCAGGCGTCAGCGCCTCAAGATCTTCCTTGTAATCGAGCTGCAGCAGCGCATCCGGATGCACGCCCTCTCGGCTTAGAAGCGTGCAGAGATCTTCCAAAAGCAGAACCCTGTCGGTGATCGCCTCACCGTCATTGCCGCGCAGATGAAGTTCGCGCAGGGCGGCAGCGGATGTGTCGCGCACATTGCCGCGACCGGTCGTCTCCCGCTCCAGCGTCAGGTCATGCAGGACCGCGAAACCATGATCGCCGTGAACGACGAGATCGACTTCGACGCTCGCACCGAGCCGCATCGCCTCGACGATAAGCCCGCCGGTAAAGACCGGATCGGAGATACGGCGGCGGCCGCGATGCCACTTGATGGCCGTGCGGTGGCCATCATGGTCAAGATGGATGGGTGCACTCACGGGTCAGCTCCGGAAAATCTGCTGGTTGTTGCGATAGGCGGCGACGGCGCGGGGCTTGAGATCGACGCCCTGCCCCGTCCGGAAAAGATCGGGATGGGCTACCATCGATTTCAGCCGCGTACCATCGGCAAGATCGAGGTCGACCAGACCGTGCGAACCGTAGTCGGTCACACGATGCACTGTCGCCTTCGGTGTGTCCGAGGCGGTGAGATCGAGCACCTCGGGGCGAATGGCAAGCGTTGCCGGACCATCCGCGATCGCCAGCGGGAAGGTGAAATCCGAACGAACGAACTGGCCGTTTTGGACTTCGCCCTCGACGAGGTTCATCGTGCCGATGAAACCGGCGACGAAAGGCGTCTTCGGGTCGCGATAAACGACATCGGGGCGGCCGATCTGCTCGGTCTTGCCGTTGGCCATGACGACGATACGGTCGGCCATGGAAAGCGCCTCATCCTGGCCGTGGGTGACGAACAGGGTGGTGATGCCGAGCCGCTGCTGGATATCGCGCACTTCTTCCCGCAGGCGCTCGCGCAGATGCTGGTCGAGGCTGGCAAAGGGTTCGTCGAGAAGCAGGATCTTCGGTTCAAGCACCAGCGAGCGGGCAAGCGCCACGCGCTGCTGCTGGCCGCCGGAAAGCTGGTTCGTCATGCGGTCGCCATAACCGGCGAGGCCAACCAGTTCGAGCACGGCCTCGACCTTTTCCCTTATCTCACCTGCCGGCATGCGGCGCAGCTTGAGACCGAAGGCGAGGTTCTTGAAGACGTTCATATGGGTCCAGAGCGCATGGCTCTGGAACACCATGCCGGTAGGCCGGCGCTCTGGCGGCAGATGGGTGACGTCTTCGCCATCGATGGTGATGCGGCCGCTGGTCGGCTGTTCGAAGCCGCCGACCATGCGCAGAAGCGTCGACTTGCCGGAACCGGAAGGCCCCAGAAGGCAGACGAGTTCGCCATCGGCGACATCGAGAGAGAAGCTGTTGACGGCATGGGTGCCGCCGGAAAAGGTCTTGGTGACCTCAGCGATATGAAGAACAGACATGATATTTCCTAACCGCCGAAACCGCGGGCAAATGCGCCGCCGCCGATGACGCGACGGGCGAACATGAGGGCGATGAACGAGGGGACCCAGAGAAGCACCGAAAGAACGGCGCCATACTGAATGACCATCTGGTTGTTGATATAGCTGATCATCAGAACAGGCATGGTGCGGATGCCGGGAGCCCCGATCAGCCATGCACCTTCGGTTTCATAAAAAGTGCCGACAAAGCTCAACAGCACGGCGGCGAAGATGGTCGGCCCTGCCTGCGGCAGCGTGATCGACCAGAACACCCGCAAGGGGCTTGCGCCGACATCGCGGGCGGCCTCTTCCATGCGCCGATCGACCGCCTGGAAGGCCGCGACCGGGATCCAGATCATGAACATCAGCGTGCCGACCAACTGGATGAGCACGACGCCCCAGAAGGTGCCGATGAGATTGAGCTGCAGGAAGATTGCGGCAATCGCCACCAGCAGGCCGAATTTCGGAAAGGCATGACCGGCGAGGAAGGAGAAGAACAGGATGTCGCGCCCTGGAAACTTCATCCGCGCAAAGGCATAGGCCGCGGGCAAGCAGATCAGTGCTGACAGCAGCGTCACCACCGTCGAGAGCTTGAGGCTGAGCATCAGCGCGTTCCAGACGTCGGGTCGTCCAAGCGTCTGGCCCCAGAAACGGAAGCCGAATTTCTGCGGAATGATGTTGGGGTAACGCCAGACTTCGGTAAAGGCCCAGGTGGCAACGACGACGAGCGGCCCGATGATGACCAGCGTCAGAATGACCGCGAAGGCGATGCCGGACCAGTCGATGCGCGCGCGCTTGGACGTAAGCGAGGTCATCTCATTTCCCCCGGTTTCTGGCGACGGAGCGCACATAAAACAGTCCGAACAGGATGCAGAAGCCGAAGGCGACGACGGCCTGCGTCATGGCGCCGATCGGGTCCTGCACATCGCGCAGCGTGCGCTGCATGAAGGGGCCGAGCATTTCCGGCGAGGCCGGACCGAGCAGATAGGGAAGCGTGAAGGACGAAAAGATACCGAGCACCGAAAAGGAAAGCGCCACGAGGATGGAGTTTGAAATGCGCGGCAGGATGATGTGCCAGAAAACCCGGATGGTGTTGGCACCGACATCGCGCGCAGCCTCGATGGACTGGTTGGCGACACTGCCGAGACCCGAAAGCAGGATCAGGACAGTCAGCGGAATATTATCCCACACAAGACCGATGACCGGCCCCCATGGCGTGAGATAGGGCGTGCGGATCTTTGGCAGTCCGACTGCATTCAAGAGGATATCTACCATGCCATTGGGGCCGAGCACGCGGATGAAGGCGAAGGCCAGGATGATCGACGGCACGAACATCGGCAGGATCGCGAGCGCCTGCACATAGGCCGGCAGACGACCGTGCGAAAAACGCAGATACAGCGCGATCGGCAGGCAGATGACCAGAAGCAGGACAGCGCAGACAAGCGTCGTCCAGAGCGTGACGGCCAGGTTGTCGAGGCTGTAGCGATCGGAAAAGAAAAACGCGTAGCTCGACAGATCGAAACTGGAATGACCATCGGCATCCGTGCGCCAGATGGTGCGGCTGATCGCGTTGATGGCCGGCCAGATGACCAGCCAGATCACCAGAAAAACGGGTATGGCGACAAGCAGGAGGCCGATGGGCCTCCTGCCTGCTGCGGTCTCAGTGGGCACCGAAACCGCTCTTTCGACGAATTCGCTCACGACTTGCGGTCGACGTTCGGAGCCACGTGACGATACCAGCCGTCATTGATGGCGGCTTCCCACTTGCCGCCCGGGAAGGTTGGGATCGACTGCGGAATGATGTCGGCGAACTTCTTGCGCAGGTCTGCCGAGACGTGATCCCAGGAAACGCCTGGGAAACCGCCGAGTTCGGTGAGGATGGCGCTCTGCATTTCTTCCGACAGCATGAAATCGGCGAGCTTCAGCGAAGCTTCGTGGTTTGCACCATTCTCGATGACGACGGAGCGGGTGAAACCGCCGCAAAGCGCTAGATCCTGCAGCTGTACCAGACCGGTTTCAGCCGGCAGCACGCCCTGTTCGATCGCCTGCAGAACCTGGTCGGACCAGACCGGGATCATGGTGACGACGCCCTGGGAAAGCAGCTGCAGCGACTGGGTGTTGCCGGAAGAATAAGCGCCCTTGTCGTAGAGATGCGGCGCGATATCGGCGAGCAGCTTCCAGGCCTTGCCGAGCGCTTCGTCGCCGAATTCCTGGGTATAGTTGTCGACCTTGAATGCCTTCGGGTCGAGGCCGTTTGCCTGATGGATGGCGCGGCGGACGAAATTGCCGCCCGAACCGCCCTTGTCGGGACGGTTATAGACGAACTGGCCCGGATTGGCCTTGATCCAGGTGACGAGAGCGTCCCAGGTTTTCGGCGCATCGGCCGGCTTCAGCTTGGTCGTGTCATAGGCGAGCAGAACCTGGCTACCGCGGTAAGGCAGGCTGTATTCGCTTTCGATGGCAAGCGGATTGACCTTGGAATAGTTGGAAAGACCGGCAGCCTTGATGTTGGTGTAAACGCCGGCCTTGATGGCGCCGGCCGGCAGAAGAGCGTCGGCGGATTCGAAATAGTCGGCCTGCGGATCGGCATTGGTCTGCTTGGCGGCGATTGCGCGCTCGCCGATCGCGATGATGCCGGCACCATCGCCTGCATCGACGAGGTTGAGCTTGAGGCCCGGATTGGCAGCCTCGAATGCGGGCTTAACAATGTTTGTCCAGAAATCGAGAATGTTGGTGTCCGAGCTGGTGTACCAGTCGATCTGGCCCTTGGCGGCAAAGCTCATGCGCGGAGCCAGAGCAAGACCGGCGGCGGCACCGGCTGCGGACATCATAAAAGTACGGCGTTTCATCTTTATCTCCGATTCAGTCGGGCGAGTAAAATTGGGAACCGCCAACTCAATCGAAATATGACCGGAGGCGGCGCTGATCGGCGACTGCACAGCCGTGCAAGTGCGAACCAATCGGCGCCGTTTCTACTGTCCTCCCATAACGCTTTCATGACAGGTTTTGACAGGAACACGCATGCACAGGCCCTGTCATGAAACCTTCATCCGACCTGTATTTCCAGCTCCTGCCGCCACGCGGCCGTCACCGCCAGCCATTCGAGGGTGCGGGCCTCCGGGTTTTCGTTGAGCACAATGTCGGTCACCACGGCGGCGCTTTCCGCTCCCTGCTCGAGGACAAGCGCCGCGCGTTCGGCGGTAATACCGCCGATGGCGACAAGCGGAAGATCGCCGATCCGCCGCTTCCAGTCGGCGATGCGTTCGACGCCCTGCGGCTGCCATTTCATCTTTTTCAGGATGGTGGGCCAGACGGGGCCGAGCGCGACATAATCCGGCTTTGCGGAAAGAGCCGTATCGAGTTCGGCGATATCATGGGTCGAGACCCCGAGCTTCAGTTCCGCCCGGCGAATGACACCGAGATCGGCTTCCGCCAGATCCTCCTGGCCGAGATGGATGAAATCGCAGCCTTCATCGATCGCCAGTTGCCAGTAATCGTTGACGACAAGCTGGCAGCCATGGGCCGAGCATATCGCCTTCGCGCGACGGATTTCCGCGCGCAACACGGCGTCGGTCTTATCCTTGATGCGCAGTTGCACAAGCCTGACGCCAAGCGGCACCAGCCGCTCGATCCAATCGGCGCTGTCGACGATGAGATAGAAAGGATCGAGCCTCATGAAAACACCGCCTTGCCGATGACGGGGGTGGAAGGCACTGCCATGTCGCGCGGCTCCAGCATTCCGGAGAGATAGGCGAGGCGACCCGCCTCAATCGCCTTCGTAAAGGCCTCGGCCATGGCCGGCGGATCACCGGCACCGGCAACCGCCGTGTTGAGCAGCACGGCGTCGTATCCCAGTTCCATGACCGTGGCCGCGTGCGACGGCCGGCCGAGACCTGCATCGACGATCAGCGGGATTTCGGGAAAGGCCGCCCGCATTGCGACAAGCGCCGATGGATTGCGCGGACCCGCTGCCGAACCGATCGGCGCGCACCAGGGCATCAGCACCCGGCAGCCGGCGGCCAGCAGCTTTTCACCGACGATTAGGTCATCCGTCGTATAGGGAAAGACCTCAAATCCTTCGTCGGTGAGGATGCGCGCAGCCTCCACCAATTCGAAGACATCCGGCTGCAGGCTGTCGTGATGTCCGATGACTTCGAGCTTGATCCAGTTGGTGCCGAACACTTCCCGCGCCATTTTTGCCGTCAGCACCGCCTCCGATGCGCTGTGGCATCCGGCAGTGTTGGGCAGGATGCGCACGCCAAGCTGACGGATCAGCTCGAAAAACGCGCCACCCGTTTTGCCGCCGGATGTCTCGCGGCGCAGCGAGACGGTGACGATGCCCGCGCTCGAGCGCTTGACCGCCTCGGAGAGAATGGCGGGCGACGGATAACGCGCGGTGCCTAGCAACAGGCGCGAGGACAATTCGATATCGTAAAGCTTCAGCATGGTTCAGCCTCCCTGCATGGGAGAGAGGATTTCGATCCGGTCGCCCTCTGCGAGACGCGCATCCGCCCGATCCTCGCGATGGACGAGATCGCCGTTGATGGCCGTCGCCAGCCAGTCGCCCTCATATTCGAGAGTCATGAGGAGGTCTGCGAGCGTACACGCCTGCAGAAACTGCCTTTCTCCATTGACGATGAGGTTCATGGGATCAGCTCCTCTTGAAGGACATAACCGTTGGAGAGACGGGTCGCGGCTTTTTTCGCCATGGCCGGCGCAAGCAGAAAGCCGTGGCGGTGCATGCCGGCAATCGCCAGTCCGTCTTCCATCTCCACCACCCGCGGAACGTTGTCATCAAAGGCGGGGCGGATGCCGACGCCGGTTTCCACCATCCTCGCCTCGCCGAAGGCCGGATGCAGCGCATAGGCGGCGTTCAGCAGTTCCATCAGAGAGCGCGCCGAGATCGGCCCGTCATCCTCCGTCTCGATCATCGTTGCACCGACCATGAAACGGTGGTCGTCGCGCGGCACGACATAGATCGGATGGCGCGGATGCAACATCCTGACTGGCCGCGACAGCGTTACCTCTGCGGTTTCCAGATAGAGCATCTCGCCCCGCACGCCACGAAGACCTGGAATGTTCGGGATGGCCGCCGGGCCGGTGCAATCGAGCACGGCTGTATAGTTCTTCTTCGGCGGCGGCCCCCAGCCGAGATGGAACTCTCCGCCATGGTTGCGGATCGCCTTGGCCAATCCCGCCAATGCCCGACGGGGATCGAGATGGGCCTCACCTTCGAAGAACAATGCCTTGTCGAAACGGCCTGCAAGCGCAGGTTCGAGATCGGCGATTTCGTTCTTATCCAGCCAGACATGACCGCGTGTGCGGGAAGCAAACCTGACAAGATCGGCCAGATCGCGCGGCTGCGCCACGACCAGCGTGCCGTTGCAAATGACCGCGCCCGGCACTGCCTTGTCCCACCAGTCGGCGGCATCCAGCCCGAGCGTCAGCACGATCTCTTCTGCCGCCTCGCGCTCGCAAAAGGGCGCCAGCATGCCGCCGGCGAAATGCGATGCGCCCTGCCCAATCGTGTCCTGATAATCGACGATATCGACATCTTCACCGCGTCTCAGAAGCTCAAGAGCCACCGTGAGGCCGGCGACGCCGGCCCCTTTAACGAGAAAGAGAGACATCAGGCTTCACTCCCCAAGACCTCACTCCCCAAGACTGGGCTCGCGGCATTTGCCAGTGGATTTTCCACCGGCATGTAGAGATCGCCACCGTCACGATATTTGGCCGCCATCGCCTCCAGCCCCTCTTTCTGCGCCTCGGCGCGGATGTCGTGGGAGATCCGCATCGAGCAGAATTTCGGGCCGCACATGGAGCAGAAATGCGCCACCTTGTGTGCATCCTTGGGCAGGGTCTCGTCGTGGAAATTCCGTGCCGTGTCCGGGTCCAGCGACAGGTTGAACTGATCCTCCCAACGGAACTCGAAACGGGCGCGAGACAGGGCATCATCGCGCATCTGCGCACCCGGATGCCCCTTGGCGAGATCGGCGGCATGGGCTGCTATCTTGTAGGTGATCACACCGGTCTTGACGTCATCGCGATCCGGCAGGCCCAGATGTTCCTTCGGCGTGACGTAGCAGAGCATGGCGGTGCCAAACCAGCCGATCATCGCAGCGCCGATCGCCGAGGTGATATGGTCGTAACCGGGAGCGATATCGGTGGTGAGCGGACCGAGCGTGTAGAACGGCGCTTCGCCGCAGGTCTTCAGCTGCTTGTCCATGTTCTCCTTGATCTTGTGCATCGGCACATGGCCGGGGCCTTCGATCATCACCTGGCAATCCTTCTCCCAGGCGATCTTCGTCAGTTCTCCGAGCGTCTCCAGCTCGGCAAATTGGGCGGCGTCATTGGCATCGGCGATCGAGCCGGGGCGCAGGCCGTCGCCCAGCGAAAAGGTCACGTCATAGGCGCGGGCGATGTCGCAGATCTCGTCGAAATGCTCGTAGAGAAAACTCTCGCGGTGGTGATGCAGACACCACTTGGCCATGATCGAGCCGCCGCGCGAAACGATGCCGGTGACGCGATTGACGGTGAGGTGGATATAGGAAAGCCGTACGCCGGCATGGATGGTGAAATAGTCGACGCCCTGTTCCGCCTGCTCGATCAGCGTATCGCGATAGACCTCCCAGGTGAGATCCTCGGCAATGCCGTTGACCTTTTCCAGCGCCTGATAGAGCGGCACCGTGCCGATCGGCACCGGCGAATTGCGGATGATCCATTCGCGGATATTGTGGATGTTGCGGCCGGTCGAAAGATCCATGACCGTATCGGCGCCCCAGCGGATCGCCCAGACCATCTTTTCCACCTCTTCCGCCATCGACGAGGTGACGGCGGAATTGCCGATATTGGCGTTGATCTTAACCAGAAAATTGCGGCCGATGATCATCGGTTCGCTTTCGGGGTGGTTGATATTGGCCGGGATGACGGCGCGACCCTCGGCCACTTCGCGGCGGACGAATTCCGGCGTGATGTAATCCGGGATATGCGCGCCAAAACTCTCGCCATCCCTCACAAGGGCTTCCTTCGCCGCCTGCCGGCCGATGTTTTCGCGGATGGCGATGAATTCCATTTCGGGCGTGATGATGCCGGCGCGGGCATAGGCGAGCTGGGTAACCGCACGACCGGCATTCGCCTTGAACGGCATGTTGCGGATGGGGAACTCGGGCGTCAGCAGCTCGCCGGTGGCAAAACCGTTATCCTCCGGCTTGACGTGCCGCCCCTCGTATCGGGCAACATCGCCGCGAGCCATAACCCAGTTTTCGCGCAGGCGCGGAAGGCCCTGATCGATAGCGACGATATGGGTAGGATCGGTATAGGGGCCGGAACTGTCGTAGACGGTGACCGGCGGCTCGCCGGATGTCGGGTGAAGCGCGATCTCGCGCATCGGCACGCGGAGATCGGGATACTCCCTGCCCGCAACATGGATCTTGGTGGAAGCCGGAAACGCGCCCGAGGTAACGGTCGGGCTTTGATTTTTGGCGGCAATATTCATCGTGAGGCTCCAAGTTTCAAGGTTGGAGACCCAGTCCTAGAGCCGGAAAGATGGAAGAACGCCGATCACGGAATCCGGTTTACGGATTTGAGAATTATCGCAGCGTTTTGCACCGTCCCTACGCCAGTATGAACTGGATCAGGTTCAACGGGTCACTGCGCGCGATAGCAGAATCTCAGCCCCTTGCCGGGACACCCCTGGTGAATGCGATGAGGCTATGACAGGCCGGTTGGCCGGTCAAGTGGGTCATGCAAGCACGGCGAGAAACGGGATGGCATTCTCGCGGTGCCTGCATTGGCGGGATCAGTCGAGCCGCGCTTCGCTTGTCGGATCGAAGAAGTGGACCTTGGCGGAACTGATCGACAGACGGATCTCCTCACCGGGCGCAAAATCCACCCGGTCGTTGACGACACAGGTGACTTCCGTGCCGCCGACATCGGCCAGAACATGCGTGTCTGCGCCGGTCGGCTCAACCACCTTGATCGTCGCCTTGGCGCCATCCTGCGTGCCGACGGCAAAGCCTTGCGGACGGATGCCAACCACGACGTCACCACTGCTTCCACCCTTCGGCAGCGATGGCAGCGCCAGTCGCTCTCCGCCCGGAAGAAGAAGGGACTGGCCCTCGATCTTGCCGCGCAGAAAATTCATTGAAGGCGATCCGAGGAAGCCGGCCACGAACATGTTATCCGGACGGTCGTACAGCTCCAGCGGGGTGCCGATCTGTTCGACGCAGCCGCCGCGCATGACGACGATTCGATCGGCCATGGTCATCGCCTCGACCTGGTCGTGGGTGACATAGACGATGGTCGACGCCAGTCTCTGATGAAGCGCCTTGATCTCGGCGCGCATCTGCACGCGCAGCTTGGCATCGAGGTTGGAAAGCGGTTCGTCGAACAGGAAGACGTCGGGATCGCGAACGATCGCGCGGCCCATGGCGACGCGCTGGCGCTGGCCGCCGGACAATTGCGACGGCTTGCGTTGCAGGAGCGGGGTCAGTCCGAGAATTTCGGATGCTTCCGCAACCTTCTTGTCGATCTCGGCCTTTTTCATGCCGGAGATTTCCAGCGAAAAGCCCATGTTCTGGGCAACCGTCATCTGCGGATAGAGCGCATAGTTCTGGAACACCATGGCGATGTTCCGTTCCTTCGGCGACAGCGTGTTGACCACACGCCCGCCGATATCGATACGCCCTGCGGATATGTCCTCAAGGCCGGCGATCATTCTGAGAAGGGTCGACTTGCCGCAGCCCGACGGGCCAACCAGGATGAGGAATTCCCCATCCCGGATGTCGATCGAAACACCCTTGACCACTTCGAGCGCACCAAAGCTCTTGCGCAGATCGGAGACTTGAACCGTCGCCATGATGATACCTCTCTAATGCGTCTTGCGTGGGCGTATGCGCACGGCAAGATATGGCCGGCCCGGCAATGTCAGCCCGAACGCGGCGGCAAACTGGTTGGTGATATGAGAACCACCGGTAATGCGCTGCGGGTGAACCTTCGGCAGCGGCCCCTTCTCCAGCGGCGTGATGCTCATGTTCCAGACATCGATGAGATCGATTTCCCAGTCGCCATCCTCTTCCGGCAGGCCGAGCGCCCATTCGACCGGCTGATGCTCGCCGAAATAGATGTAACGGACGTCGCCATCCTGCGCCGCGGATACGCGCTTGTAGGTCGTGCCCCGCTCCAGCATGGGGGTCAGGCCATTGACCGCATCCTCCTCGAAGATCTTGCGGAGGAAGTCGATACGCGCCGGCGCCTCGCCATGCAGCACGCCGCCCTTTGCCCACCAGAGTTCGTCATTGGCATCGAGGAATGTTTCACCGTGGCCGATATAGCCGCCGCGGCAAAGGGTCAGCCAATAGCGATGGATCAGCTCGTGAGCGTCGATATTGCCCCATTCCTTCGGGATGTTGCCTTCATATTCCGGCTCGTCGTTGACGACAGGCTTGCCATAGGCGGCGCGCCAGTCGAGCGTCTTCTTGACGTCCCAGTTCTGGATGCAGACGTGATCCACCCAGGGTTTGCGGTGATCGTAATTCTTGTCCACATCGCCATTGTGGATCGACTTCGGATGGCGCAGCGGATCGCCTTCCTCGATGATCTGGAAGAAGCGGTCCCAGCGTTCCATCGGCTTCGTGTCGAGAAGGAAATCGTATTCGTTGGCAAGCGACCACCAGACATTTCGGTAGGCGGCGATACGCGCGACGATATAACGGAGATATCGGAAATCCTGCTCCTCCGTCATCGTGCAATAGTCCCAGCGGTCATAGGGATGGAAGAGGATGATATCGGCCTCGACCCCCATTTCCATCAGGCGGCCGATCTGGGTTTCGAAATGCCGGAAGCATTCGAAATTTGGCCGGTCCATGTCATGGCTGCCATCTGCGCGCTTCTCATAGACGTCGAAGAGCGGCTCGTTGGTGTTGTAGATATAGTCCTTCGGGAATACGCCCATGCGGATCTTGTTGAACGGCGCCGTCTCGAGCGTCTTGAAAGTCTGCTCCTGCAGCTCGACCGTCTGGTGCGTCCAAGCATAGCAGGTCGTGCCGAAGGGCAGGTATGGCTTGCCATCGGCATAGGCGAAATGAAACTGGTTGCGCACCCGTACCGGGCCATGAACGCCCAATTTGGCCGGACCGACGGTGAGTTGACCGTTCAGGCCTTCAAGCGCCTTGTCGGTCGACGTCGTGACGAAGCGCCAATCACCCTCGGTTTCCGGGCAGAAGCGCACCTTGTAGACGCCGTCGCCGTCATAGAAGCCGGGAACCGTTACATCGCGGTTGCCGAGCGAGAACGTCGCTGCGAAACTGACGTCGAGATAGGGATTGCCGCCTGCCGGACCTTTGGCGGAGAACTCGAAGACATCCCAGCGGCTCACTTGTTCTGACATTTCTAACTCCTGAATATGATTGGATTTTCAGCCCTTGACCGCGCCTGAGGTCAGTCCGCTGACGAAGTATCTCTGGAAGATCATGTAGACGAGGATGGCGGGGAACACGGTCATGGCGATCGCCGCATTAAGCTGGCCGTAATCGGTCGAGAACTGCCCTTGGAAGGACATCAGGCCGAGCGGCAGGGTCCACATGTGACGGTCCTGCAGCAGCACCAGCGCCATGGCGAATTCGTTCCAGGTGGAAACGAAATCGAGGATCAGCAGCGCAGCCAGCACCGGCAGCGAGATCGGCAGGAATATCCGCCGGAAGACGGTGACATGCGAGGCCCCGTCGATCAGCGCCGCTTCCGACAACTCCTTCGGCACCGCCTTGAAGAAACCATGCAGGATGAAGACCTGATAAGGCACGCCGAAGGCGAGATAAGGCAGGATGACGCCGGGATAGGTATCGATCAGGCCGAAACCGTTCACCAGGGTGAAGATCGGTGCCAGCATGACCTGAAACGGGATCATCGCACCGAAGAGGAAGAACAAAAGCAGCAGTTTGCCGAAGCGCAGCCTGATCCTTGCCAGAGCATAGGCAGCCATCGCCGAAAACATCAGGCCGAGCGGCACCTTGATGACGGTGATGATGACGCTGTTCTTGAACGTCGTCTCGAAATTGCCACGCGCCCAGGCACCGGAAAAGTTGTTCCAGGCGATGGCTTCCGGCGGCGTGAACGCGCTTGTTGCCATAACCTCGGCATTCGACTTGAGCGCCGTGAATGCGATCAGAACGACGGGCGCAATCCAGACGAGCGCAAAGGTAACGAGGATGATCCAGAGGATGATCAGAAACGGGTCCCGGCGCGGCTTGAGCAGCAGGGCGTCGTCTTCGCGGCGGGGTGCTATAGCAGTCATTCGCCTGCTCCTTCATCACGTTGCGACCAGCGCAGGTAGGGAACGACAATGGTCAGCGTGACCAGAAGCAGGATGACCGAGATAGCCGAGCCTCTGCCGAAATCGAAGATCTGCATCGACTGCATGAAGGCCCATAGAGCCAGCATCTGTGTCGACTGGGCCGGGCCACCACCGGTCATGCCGTAGACGATATCGAAGGCTTTGAGGGAGGAAATGGTCGACAGGACGAGGACGATCGCCAACGTTACCCGCAGCGCCGGCAGCGTCACATGCCGGAAAACCTGCCAGCGGCTCGCACCATCGATGCGTGCGGCCTCGACAAGCGAACGATCGACGCTCTGCAGGCCGGCGAGGAAAAGCACCATGGAAAAGCCGACATACTGCCAGGTATAAGCGACGAACATCGAATAGAGAGCGATCTCGCGGTCACCCAGCCAGTCGCTGATCAGCGACTGCAGGCCCAGACTGGTGAGGACCTGATTGAACAGGCCGAAGAACGGGTCATACATCCATCGCCAGATCGTCGCGACCGCGATCGGTGCGATGATGACCGGCAAATAATAGACGGCGCGCATCGGTACCCGACCAAAGAGTTGCTGATTGAGGCCGAGTGCCAGCAGCAGGCCGATCGTGGGCGGGAAGATGACGGCGAGAATTGTCCAGGTGATGGTGTTGCGCAGGGCAACCCAGAACACCGCGTCATTCGTCAGAATGTAGCGATAGTTCTCAAGCCCCACCCATTCCCGGTGCGGATCGAGGCCGTTCCAGTGCTGGAAGCTCAAGAACACCACTTCGATCATCGGCCAGATGGCGAAGGTGGCATAAACCGCCAGCGCCGGGCCGATAAGCATCAGGGCTTGCGCCCGTGAGGACTGCATGATTTTCGAATTGAACATTGGAAACCCGTTTGTCCCGAGTCCTGACCTGCGACACAGGTCGACAGTCTCCGCGGCGAAGACGCCGCGGAGAGACCAGGCAGAGGCCCGATTTACTTTTTGCGGTTGCCGATAAACGTCTGCATTGCAGCCGCTGCCGCCTGAGGCTCGATCCTTGCTGCCGCGACATCGTTGATGACGCGGAAATATTCGGTCGTCACATCGAGCGGGAATGCCTGGTCGCCGTTGACGAACGTGCCCTTCGCGTCGGCGAAGATCTGCGTCCATTCCTTGTGCATGGCCGACGCATCGTCCTTCAGCTTCACTTCCTTGTTGACGGACAGCGCACCGAAGGTGCCGGCAATCTGGGTCTGGAATTCGGTCGAGGTGAACGAATTGATGAACTCGGCGGCGAGATCCGCCTTGCTGGTCTTCGACGAGATGTAGAAATATTCGGCAAAGCCATAGAGGCGGCCGGTGCCGTTGGGGAACGGGAAGACGTCGTAGTCGTCGACGTTACCGCCTTCCTTGATCTGCGAGACGAGCCAGTCGCCTTCGAGCATCATCGCAGCGCGCTTTGCCAGGAACAGGGTGAAGGACTGCTTCTGGTCGACGCCCATGAACGGCGACAGGATATAGTTCTGTCCCCACATCTTCATCTCGGCGAAGGCCTTTGTGGCGCACTCGGTCTTGCTCCAGTCCGCCTTCATCGATTTCAGCTGGTCATGCACATCGGCGCCGCAGGTGGTCTCGAGGATTTCGTCCATCAGGCGCATCAGGTGCCAGTTGACCGAACCGCCGAAAGTGAAGGCCGGAATACCGGCTGCCTTCAGCTTCTTGGCTGCCTCGACCAATTCGTCATAGGTCTTCGGCTCCTGAGTGATGCCCGCCTTTTCAAACATCGCCTTGTTGTAATACAGGCCCTCGCCGGAGAAGCGGAAAGGCACGCCGTGCTGGCCGGAACCGTAGCTCTTGGAGAATGCCAGAGACGGGGCAGTCAGACGGTCGTTCCAGCCGTATTTGGCGTAATCGGCGGTAATGTCCTTGCTGAGACCTGCCTTGACATATTCACCGCCAAGCCCGAGGCCTGCCCAGCTCATATAGACATCCGGCCCTCTGTCCGACCCGGCCGCGACACGCAGGGCGGTCTTGTGCTCGTCGACGCCGCGCATGACGATCTCGACGTTTACACCGGGATGGGATTTTTCAAAATTCTCGGCCGCAGTCTGAAGCGCCTTCACCTGCGATTCCGCAGAATAGCTGATCGTCCAGACGGTCAGATCCTCTGCATGCGCTGCCGTCGCCACCGTTGCCAGTGCAGATGCAGCCAAAAGCCTTGCGAACGTTTTCATAAGATCTCCTCCCAAAGATCGCTTGAAGTCCTGATCGAGGACTATCAAATCATTTTCGTTTCATGTCAAATGTTTTCGAATTTATCCGATTTGTTTGATTTCAGAACCAAGTTGCTTTCATTTGAAAGCCACTCGCGGAAGTAGTCGAAACATCCAGCGACATCCTCTGGCCGGCCGCCACGAACCAAAGGCCATGCCGGCCTTTCAGATTACCGCCTCGGCAATGAAGCGCCGCCAGCTGCGGGCAGTGTCGCTTTTCGCCGATCCTAATGCGCAATCAACCTCCTCAGCAGAGCCTGCCAGCCGCGCGTCGCTTCCAGCCGCCAGGCACTGGCGTCGGGCTGAGGCCGGAACTCGCTCCGGGTTTCATCGGTGCCTGGGGCATCCCCATAAAGGCTCGTCAGCGCCATCATCGCGACGCCGATCGCCCCGACCTCAGCCTGACCGCTCCTCGCGACCGGCCGATCCAGAACATCTGCCTGCATCTGCATCAGGAAATCGTTCGAGGATGCACCGCCATCGGCCAGCAAGCCATCAAGCCTTGCCCCGAGATCCTTTTCCATGGCGGTAAAGACGTCCGCTATCTGCAGGACGATGGCATCGAGCGTAGCGCGCGCCAGATGAGCGCGGGTCGTTGCCAGTGTCATGCCGGAAATCGTGCCCGAAACATTATCGTTCCAATGGGGAGCACCCAACCCGGCAAGAGCTGGGACGAAGACAACCCCGGCGGCATCCGGAACGCTCTGGGCAAGAGCGGAGAGGGCCTTTGCATCCGGCAGGCCAAGCATCTCGGCAGCAAAGGCGGCAGCCTGCGCGGAAACGGTGATATTGCCTTCCAGCGCATAGGCGATGCCGTTCCGGTCGCTCCAGGCGATCGTGCTGGAAAGGCCGTTTTTCGACAACACCCGTCCGGGCGTCAGCGTCATCAGCGACGATCCGGTTCCATAGGTTGCCTTGACAAGACCCGGCGCACGGACGCGATGACCATAGAGTGCCGCGTGGCTGTCCCCCATCATCGCAAGGATCGGCACACCGGCATCGAGTGCAGTCGCGCCTTCGGCCACTTCGCCGAACCGGCTGTCAGACGAGCGGACTTCGGGCAGGGCCGTGACAGGAACGCCGAACAGATCGCAGAGACCTTCGTCCCATTGCAGCGTGCCGGTATTGAACAGCTGCGTTCGCGATGCATTCGAATGATCGGTGGCGAATTCCTTTCCGCCCGTCAGCTTGTAGAGCAACCAGCTATCGACCGTGCCTGCACGAAGCAGGCCCTGCGCGGCGAGCGTTTTTGCTTCGGCCACGTTTTCCATCACCCATGCGAGTTTGGAGGCTGGAAAAAGCGCGTTGATGGAAAGCCCGGTCGCCTCGACCACCGTCGGGTCGCGGCCTTCGGCAATCAGCGCCTCGCAGGCCTTTGCCGTGCGGCGGCACTGCCAAAGGATGGCCGGCGCGATCGGCTTGCCCGTCTCGGCATTCCAGACGACCAATGTCTCGCGCTGGTTTGCGATCGCAAGCCCGGCGATCCTGGCATCGGCCTTGCCGACGATATCGGCGATGACCGCCTGCACCGTCGCCCAGATATCCTCTGCCGATTGCTCCGCCCAACCGGGGCGAGGATAGCTGGATGTCAGGGGAGCAGACGCCTTGGCGACGACCTCCCCCGCCGAATTGACCAGGATCGCCTTGGTATTCGTCGTCCCCTGGTCAACGGCAATGATGAATTCTCCCCTCCCGGCGTCACTCATCCCCGCTTGCGCCCGATCGCCTTGCGTGCGGATCTGGCGATCCCGGAAGCTGTCAGACCGAAATGATCGAAAAGCCATTCGACCGAGCCGGTCGGCACGAAGCCCGGAAAGCCCATCCGCTCGATCGGCACCGGAAGATTGGCGGAGGTGTGCTCGGCAACCGCGCCGCCGAGACCGCCGTGGATATTGGCTTCCTCGACCGTAACGATCGCGCCCGTCTCGCCGGCAGCCGCGGAAATAGCAGCCTCGTCGAGCGGCGAAATGGTCGCCATGTTGAGGATACGGGCGGAAATGCCTTCGGCTTCGAGTTCTACTGCTGCCTGGACGGCCAGATGCACCATGGTGCCGCAGGCGATGATCGTGACGTCATTACCATTGCGGACGAGTTCCGCCTTACCGGGCTGGAATTTCCGGTTTTCGACCACAAGATCCGGCACCGGCATGCGGCTCAGCCTGATATAGACCGGGCCTTCATATGCTGCCGCCCATTTGACCGCTTCAGCCGTTTCCCAGCTATCGGCCGGAACCACGACCTTGATATTGCTCAGCGGTCTGAGCCAGGCGAAATCCTCGATCGAATGGTGTGTCGGCCCAAGTTCGCCATAGGCGACGCCGGATGATTGACCGACAAGCTTCACGTTGAAGCCGGCATAGGCGATATCGGCCTTGACCTGTTCGAGCGCACGGCCGGTCAAGAAGCAGGATGCGGCCGAGACGAAGGGGATGCGGCCGCCATTGGCAAGACCGGCGCCGACACCCACCATGTTCTGCTCGGCAATGCCGACATTCACCAGTCGATCCGGGAACTTCTTCTGGAAGCCGCCGAGCTTGGAGGAGCCGACGGAGTCATTGACGACGGCGACGATACGCGGATCGTTTTCGGCAAGCTCCTCGATCGTGCGTGCCCAGGCATCGCGACAATCGTAAAAACCCTGCTGTTTTGCGGCGGGTGCAGCCATCAGACCAGTTCCTCCATGGCGGTATTATATTGTTCGGCATTCGGCACGCCATGGTGCCATGACGCCTTGTTTTCCATGAAGGAGACGCCCTTGCCCTTGATCGTATTGGCGATGATGCAGAGCGGCTTCGAGCGGCCGCCCGGCGGTTCGGACAGAGCGTTGACGAGAGCGCCGACATCATGCCCGTCGATCACTTCGACATCCCAGCCGAAGGCGCGGAACTTGTCGTCGAGCGGATCGAGACCGTTGGTCTCTTCCGTTCCCATGCCCTGCTGCAGCCGGTTGCGGTCGACGATCAGCGTGAACTTGCCGAGCTTGCGATTGCCGGCACTCATCGCCGCTTCCCAGTTCGAGCCTTCCTGCAGCTCTCCGTCGCCGGTCAGCACGAAAGTGCGGTAGTCGCTGCCGGTCATCTGCCCGGCGATCGCGATACCGAGTGCCACCGGCAGGCCATGGCCGAGCGGTCCGGTATTGGTTTCCACGCCGGGAAGATAATTGCGGTTCGGATGGCCGTTCAGCTTCGACTGCGGCTGCATATAGGTTTTCAGCCAGTCTTCCGGGTAATAGCCGGCAGCGCAAAGGGCGGTGTAAAGCGCGCCCGTTGCATGACCTTTCGACATGATGAAGCGATCCCGCTCCGGCATATCCGGCTTTTTCGGGTCATACCGCATTACGCCGAAATAGAGCGTCGCAATGATGTCGATCGCCGAAAAATCGCCGCCGGGATGTCCGAGCTGGGCATCATGGACCATCGTGAAGGCCCTGCGGCGCATCCACAACGCTTTCTCGCGAATGGTATCGACGAGGTCATTCTTCAACATGGGTATTGGCCTTTCATTGCCGGATTGAGCCGGACCTGGCTGTTGCCGCAAGCGGCGCCTACATGGCGCCGAACAGGGCCTTCTGCGCGATTTTCAGCGCACCGATCGCATCGTGACGGCTTTGCGCTTCCTTCAATGCATCCACATCGAGCGCCTCGAGCCCCTTGTCGGCCGCTTTGAGGAAATCGATCGCGTGATTTGCGGTCGCGACGCTGTCTTCACGGAACGGGAACTGGTCGAGCTGCCACACGCCTTCCCACCTGTTCTTCCGCAGAACATAAAAGAACTCGAAGATTTCGATCGGATGCAGGCTGCCGGCGACCAGATCGTCATCCCAGGAACGGTAGTTGTCGTTGACATCCATGCCGAACAGCCGGCCATAGTCGATGGCGAGCTGGGCGCTGTCGGCGGCTGATTCACCGCCCATGATCGCATGGCCGAAATCGAGCAGGATGCCGACATTCGGCAGGCCGATCTTCTCGATGCCGAGAAGCGTGCGGGCAACCGAACCGAAACTCATGCGAACGCGCGGTTCGCGCGGCTTGTATTCGATGACGAATTTCAGATCCGGGTTTTCGCTGGCGAGCTGGCCGACACCATCAAGCGAATGCTTCCACAGCGTGCCGTAATCCACCTGGAACGGATAATCCCAGCCATCCTGACCCGGCCACAGCTTGACGTAATCGGCGCCGAAATAACGGACCTGATCGCAGGCCTCGGTCACCAGTTCATGGGTGCGGCGGCGGACGCCGGCATCCGGATTGGTGAAGGAGCCCTTGACGAATTCGCGCGTGTAGATTTCCGGCGTGATGCCGATGACACCGAGCTTGTTGCGATCGAGCGCCTCTTTTACCTGCGCATTGGAAAAGTCACCGCCGAAGAAGGGATAGTTGATATCGACGACCGACAGATCCTTGACCTGGCCGGCCAGATCGATCGCCTCGATGACGCTGCGCGGCGTGCCGTAGCCATCCGTCGCATAACGGTCGAGATAGGTTGCGAAATGCCAGATTCCGGCGCCGAAACGTTGTGTAGTCATAATGTTTCCTCCGATTATTCCGTATCGCCCCCATCGGATCTCAAGAATGATGCCGCGCGCTCATGGCGCCGCCATGCGCCTTCCTCCGCAGAATGAGGCGTTCATCCCGAACAAACCAACAAAAGACTTTTGATTGCTTTCGATCTCTTTCGTTTTCAAAATAACTGACATACGTCGAGAGAACATTCAAGTGAATTATTGGAACTTCAGGCGGCATGCCGTCTAAAAAATATGCCGCATTGCAACATAAGCGAGAACAACAAGGTGTGACTGACGCACAAAAGCGCAGACAACAAAAACATATTGACATTAAACGAAAGTGATCGATAGTTCGCAATAGACGCCACGGGAGGGTGTTTTTTCAACGGGAGGTAATCATGAAGCTTACGAAACGTCTTTTGATGTCCGTCGTCGCGCTGGGTATTGCCGGCGCCATGTCAGGCACGGCACTTGCTGCCGATACGATCGCGATCATCACGCCGAGCCATTCCAACCCATTCTTCAAGGCTGAAGCCGATGGCGCTGCGGCAAAGGCGAAGGAACTGGGTTATGCGACCATGGTTCTGGTTCACGACGATGACGCGAACAAGCAAAGCGAACTTTTCGACAGCGCCATCGCAGCTGGCGTGAAGGCCATCATTCTCGACAATGCAGGCGCGGATGCCTCCGTTGCCGCCGTACAGAAGGCCAAGGACAAGGGCATTCCCTCGTTCCTGATCGACCGCGAGATCACCACGGCCGGCGTTGCCGTTTCGCAGATCGTTTCCAACAACTACCAGGGTGCCCAGCTCGGGGCGGAAGAATTCGTCAAGCTGATGGGCGAAAAGGGCAATTATGCCGAACTGCTCGGCAAGGAATCCGACACCAATGCCGGCATTCGCTCGCAGGGCTATCATGATGTCATCGACCAGTATTCGGAGATGAAGCTGGTTGCCAAGCAGACGGCCAACTGGTCACAGACCGAAGCCTACACCGTGATGGAATCGATGCTGCAGGCACATCCGGATATCAAGGGTGTAATCTCGGGCAACGACACGATGGCCATGGGCGCCTATGCGGCACTTGAGGCCGCCGGCCGCAAGGATGTGATCGTCGTCGGCTTCGACGGTTCCAACGACGTCCGTGACTCGATCAAGAAGGGCGGCATCAAGGCGACCGTTCTCCAGCCGGCCTACCAGCAAGCGCAGAACGCCGTCGAACAGGCGGACAAGTTCATCAAGACCGGCAAGACGGGCCTCGATGAAAAGCAGCTGATGGATTGCATTCTCATCAATGCCGCCAATGCCGAAAAGCTCGAGACCTTCGCGCTGAAGCCATAAGACCGCCATCCCCACCCGGGACATGCTATATGTCCCGGGTGCCTCTTGCCTTAAAGAAGTGCGGGTACCATGAAAATCACGACCCTGTTTGTGGCAAGCCTTCTTGCCGCGTCCGTTTCCGGCTGCAAACTGGTGAAAACCGGTGATAGCGAAGCTGCTGCCGATCCAATCGCCGAGATCGTCGAGACGACATTCGACACCAAGCTGGTTCCGGCCCTGACCGAAAAGGCGGCCGACCTTGCAACGCTGCAAAATGCGATCAAGAGAAGCCTCGACAAGGCGGGCGAAAGCTACGGCGTCCGTGTTGGCGGTGCCGGAGGCGGCTGGAATTTCCCGGTCAAGGGCACGGCCACCGTATTGGAAGATACCCGCGCCAGCACCAAGGCCGGCGTTGCGGAAATCGACGTCGATGGCGACGGAAAGGCTGATGCGACGCTGCAGCTCGGCCCGGTCGTCAAGGGCAGCGCCTTGCGCGACACCACCAATCTCTACGATTTCTCGACATTCCGCGACCAGATCGAATACGCGAAACTCGGCCGCGCGCTGAACGACAAGGCCGTCTCCAAGCTTCCCGCTGCCGATATCGAGCTGAAGGGCAAGAAGGTGAATTTTGTCGGTGCCGTGGTCATCCGTTCGGCCAGCGAAAAGCCGCTGATCACGCCGGTATCGATCGAGGTCACGCCATGACGGAAGCCAATCCCATCGGCCTTTCGATCCGCAATGGCTCGAAAATCTATCCCGGCACCCAGGCGCTGAAAAATGTCGATTTCGACCTGCGCATGGGAGCGGTGAACGTTCTCGTCGGTGAAAACGGCGCCGGAAAATCGACGCTGATGAAGATCATCGCTGGCGTCGAACAGCTGAACGGCGGCACGATCGAAATAGACGGCCAGCAGGTCGTCTTCGCCGACAAGACGGATGCCGCAAAACACGGCGTCGGTATCGTTTTTCAGGAACTCAACCTGTTCCCCAATCTGACCGTGGCGGAAAACATCTTCGTCGGCCATGAAAAGACCCGCGCCGGCATCCATATCGACAGCCAGGCGCAGAGAACAGCCGCAGCGGCGCTGATGAAACGTCTCGAGCAGAATATCGACCCGGATACGCCGCTCGGAAACCTGCGGATCGGCCAGCAGCAGATCGTCGAAATCGCCAAGGCGCTTGCCGAAAACGCCCGCATCCTGATCCTCGACGAGCCAACGTCCGCGCTGTCGGCCACAGAGGTCGAGGTTCTGTTCAGGGTGATCAACGACCTGAAGAAGCAGGGCATCGGCATTGTCTACATTTCCCATCGGCTGGAAGAGCTGATCCGCATCGGCGACTACATCACCGTTCTGCGAGACGGCGCCATTACCGGATCGCGATCGATGCAGGGCGTCGATATTCCCTGGATCGTCGCCAACATGATCGGCAGCGCCTCCAAGGAGTTTCCGAAGACCGGCGACCATGAACTCGGCAATGAAGTGTTCCGTGTCGACAATGTATGCCTTCCGAGCCCGGCCGGCGGTTATGCCGTGGACCATATGTCGCTTTCCGTCCGCGAGGGTGAGATCGTCGGGCTCTACGGCCTGATGGGCGCCGGCCGCTCCGAGCTTCTCGAATGCATCATGGCGCAGCACCCGAACTCCTCGGGCCAGATCTTCATCGGCGGCAAGCCGGTGAAGGAGAAAAGCGTGTCCGGCCGCATTCGTCGCGGTCTGGCACTCATCCCGGAAGATCGCAAACGCGACGGCCTCGTGCAGATCATGACGATCCGCGAAAACCTGACCATGTCGTCGCTTCTGGATTTCACCCGCGGGTTTCACCTGTCGCTGAAGGCGGAAGCCACCAAGGCGGCGGAATTCGTCAAGCGCATGGCCATCAAGATCGCCAGCCTCGAACATCCGGTCTCCAGCCTTTCCGGCGGAAACCAGCAGAAGGTCGTCATCGGCAAGGCGCTGATGACAAGGCCGAAAATACTGCTGATGGACGAGCCGTCGCGCGGCATTGATATCGGCGCCAAGGCGGAGATTTTTCGCACCATGCGCCGGCTCGCGGCGGATGGCCTGGGCATCCTCTTTGTAACATCCGATCTGGAAGAAGTTCTCGCCCTTTCCGATCGCGTACTCGTGATGGCGAATGGACGGCTGACCGGGCAATTTCCGGCCGGCGCAAGCGCTGCGGAGGTCGTTTCCGCAGCCACCCCAAATCTGAACAGGGTTGAAACACAATGAGCAGCATCGACGCCTCGGGCAACGCCAAGACCGTGATCGGCGGTCACAAATCCAGAACGTCGGCGCTTCTGCTGCTTCTGCACATGCGCACCTTCGTGGCGCTGATCCTGGTCTTCGCCTTCTTCGCCATCGCGGCACCGAACTTCCTGACGACCGGCAACATGCTGATCATCTCCAAGCATGTGGCGCTCAACGCCATCCTTGCGATCGGCATGACCTTCGTCATCATCGCCGGCGGGATCGACCTTTCGGTTGGCTCGATCGTCGGCCTCTGCGCCATGGTGGCCGGTTATCTGGTTCTCTACGGAATCGACCTCGGCTTTGTCGGCGTCGCCTACAGCGTCCAGTTCAACACGATCGAGATCTGCCTCATCGTCCTTGTCGTCGGCATATTCATAGGCTGGATAAACGGGATGCTGATAACAAAGCTGAATGTCGCGCCATTCATCGCGACGCTCGGCATCCTTTATGTCGCCCGCGGCTCGGCGCTTCTCTTCTCCGACGGCCGGACCTTTCCCAACCTCGCGGGCAATTCGGAATACGGATCGGACACGTTCCGCATCATCGGCTCGGGTACATTCTTCGGCCTGCCCGTCTCCGTCTGGATCATGGTCGTGGTCGCACTGGGCGCTGCCTATCTTGCAACGCGCACACCGCTTGGCCGGCATATCTATGCTGTCGGCGGCAACGAGCGCGGGGCGGCACTCTCCGGCGTCAATGTCGACCGCACGAAACTGTTCGTTTACATGTTCTCCGGGGTTTGCGCCGCACTTGTCGGCCTGATCATTTCGTCACAGCTGCAGGCCAGCCATCCGGCGACCGGCGAGACATTCGAACTCAACGCCATTGCCGCAGCCGTTCTTGGCGGTACATCCATGTCAGGTGGACGCGGCCGCATCGCCGGCACCATTGTTGGTGCATTCGTGATCGGCATTCTTGCCGACGGGCTTATCATGATGGGCGTTTCGTCCTTCTGGCAGACCGTCATCAAAGGTCTCGTCATCATCGCCGCCGTTGTCGTCGATCAGGTGCAGCAGAAGCTGCAGGCTCGTGTCGTCCTGCAGCAGAACGCGAATTGAGGATTTAAAGCGCAAGGCCATTCCTGTAATGATCCCATAGGAAGTGAATCGAATGGTTTCGATTGTTTGCGATTAAAGGATTAGGCAGGCCGGAATGGAAGCGAGAGAAGAGCAGGATGCTTCGGAGTCGATGATCGGCCTCCTGTCCGAGCCGAGACGGCGCCGTATCCTCGAATGGCTACAGGAAGAAGGGTCGGCGCGGGTGAGAGATCTCGCCGGCGCCTTCCGCGTGTCGGAAGCGACGATCAGGCAGGATTTGGAGCGGCTGGAAAGCGAAGGCTTCATCACCCGTGAACATGGCGGCGCCTATCTGAACACCGCAGCGCCCGCGACCGGCACGATGACGCTCCACCACCAGGAGAACATGGACAAGAAGCGCCGTATCGGCGCGCTTGCCGCAAGCCTTGTCAAGGACGGCGAGACGCTGATCCTGGATGCGGGCACGACGACGACCGAAATCGCCACCCGACTGACCAACCGGCGCGACCTGACGCTGATCACCAATGCGCTGAACATCGCGATCATCTTGGGCTCGGTACCGACCTTTGCGGTGCATATGCCGGGCGGCCAGTTCAAATCGCCGACGCTGTCGCTCTCGGGCGACAAGTCGGTCGAGTATTTCCGCAACATCTTCGCCGGCAAGCTGTTTCTCGCCACCGCCGGCGTGGCGCTCGATGCGGGTCTCACCTATCCGAGCTTTGCCGACCTTCAGCTCAAGGAAGCGATGATCAAGGCCGCGGCGCATGTCTATCTCGTCGCCGATAGCACCAAAATCAACCGCTCGTCCTTCACCCGTCTCGGCTCGCTGGACGTGATCAATTCCTTCATCACTGATGACGGGATTTCCGACCGGGATGCGAAAGAATTCGAGAAGCGCGGTATCGAGGTTCTGATAGCAAAATAAAGCGCATCTTCCAGCGATTGCGCAATATTTTCATCCCTATCTGAATTTTCTGGGTGCGTTTGCCTGTTGCAATTCAAGCGTCTGTTGAAATAAACTTGGCCCGTTCTCAGGGCGGGGTGCAACTCCCCACCGGCGGTATCGGGGTCTCCCCCGGAGCCCGCGAGCGCTTCCCAAAAGGAAGGTCAGCAGATCCGGTGAGATGCCGGAGCCGACGGTTATAGTCCGGATGGAAGAGACCAACCCGCGGCGGCCTTTGACCGGGCTGCCCGTGGCGCTTGTTCGCCCAAGGGATAAGTTTTGTCGGCGAAAGCCGATGCAACAGCCTTCACCGGCTTAACCCTTGAAAGACTTGAAATGACGATTTCCAGAATTGAAGATGCAGTAGAAGCCTTCGCCCGCGGCGAAATGGTTGTCGTTGTCGATGACGAGGATCGCGAAAATGAAGGCGATCTGATCTTTGCTGCAGAAGATGCGACAAACGAAAAGATCGCGTTCATGATGAACAAGGCCCGTGGCCTGATCTGCATCGCCATGGACCACAATCGCATCGACGAACTCGAACTTCCCCTCATGGTGCCGAACAACACGGAATCGATGAAAACGGCCTTCACCGTATCCGTCGATTACATTCCGGGCACCACGACCGGCATCTCGGCGGCCGACCGCGCCGCGACCGTCAAGGCGCTTGTCGACCCGACCGCCCTCCCTGCAGATTTTGCCCGCCCCGGCCATATCTTCCCATTGCGGGCAAACCCGGAAGGCGTTCTCGGTCGCACCGGTCACACGGAAGCGGCAGTCGATCTTTGCAGGCTGGCCGGAAAATCCCCTGCAGGCGTCATCTGCGAAATTTCCAATGAAGACGGCACGATGGCCCGTCTTCCACAGCTCGAGATCTTCGCCGAACAGAACGGCCTGCTGGTCATTACCATCGAGAATCTCGTTCGATACCTGAATGACGCGAAAGCCGGAGCGCTGGTAGCAGCCTGATAGCTCGGGATCGAGAAAGTTACGGCGAGCCCACCGGCTCGCCGTTTTTTATTTGTGCTCCAGAGGCAGGATGATCCTGGCCACGAGCCCATTGGGCTGACGATCCAGCAGAACCAGCTTTCCGTGATGCGCCTGGATGATTTCGGCAACGATGGAAAGGCCGAGGCCAAACCCGGTTTCCGTGTCCTGGCGCGCCGTATCCACCTTGAAGAATGGTTCCAGTACGCGCGTGCGATATTGCTCGGGAATTCCCGGCCCGTCATCGCTGATGTCGATTATCGCCTGACCATCGACTGCGCGAAGCTCGACAGTCACATGCGTGCCGAACTTGATCGCGTTTTCGCACAGGTTGGTAATCGCGCGTGTCAGCGCCAGCGGCTTGAAGTTTGTGACCATCCGCGCCGGGCCATCATACTGCACGTCATGCCCCATATCGGCGAACTCATCACAGGTCGTCTGCAGCATGGAAGCGAGATCCGCGCGTTGCGAGACTTCGCGTTGGTGGTTGTCGCGAAGATAACCGAGGCTTTCCTTCAACAGCCTGTCGATCCGCTCGATATCTCCCAGAAGGCCTTCCCTGATCTCTTCTTCGCCCACCCTTTCCGCACGCAGCCGCAGACGCGTCAGCGGCGTCCGCAGGTCGTGGCTGATGCCACGCAACATCCTTGTTCGCGATTCCACCATCGTCGAGATTCGCCGCTGCATGCCGTTCAGCGCCCGGGCGAGTGTGACGATTTCAGAGCTTCCACGTTCTTCGAAGATCGCCGGGCCGAGAGAAATGTCTGCTTTCATCGCCGCGGAAGCGATACGTCGCAAAGGGCTGGTCAGCGCCCGTACTGCAAAAAGCGAAAACAGGATGAGCAGCGTGACTGTTGCCACCAGATAGTTCGAACCGAATATCAGCGCATCGTTGCGAAGGAAGCTTTCGGGCAATTCCATGACGAGAAGTGTATCGTGGTCAACTTGCGCGGCAAGCACACGTCTGCCGTCGGCAAATGTCCTCCAGCCACCAAATGGTACGGGGTGGTTTTCTGGAGGAAGTAGGCGATCGAGGATGACTTGGAGGAACGGCTCGTCAGGCGAGGACGTGGTGAAACGTTCTGAATACGAGAGCGGCTGCAATGTCAGACGCCCGTCTTCGTGATTAGCCGCCGCCAGTATCACATCTCTGTCGTTGGGCGTTGCCGACGCAAACACAGAAGCGATCGCGGTCACGTGGGCCGACATACTTTCCATATCTGGAGCGCTGTATTCCTCCCTGACCCAACTTTCGAGCGTCGAACCGATGATGAAAGCAATGATCAGGCAGGCGAAAATGACTGCGGTGATCTGGCCGTGAATGGTCGAAATCAACCGGGAGACCCGAAATCCCAAAACGCCCCCTTGGGCCGTTCCGCCCGGTACAGATTGCATTGCGGCCCTTATCGCAGGCCCATTGCCCTGAAGATAAGGCCATCCGCCGCAAAACCACATTAAGTTTTGTGTCGATCGCACCCTGCCTTGCACCCAGGCCGTCCAATCCGCCTAGCCCGCAACAAAGCGTAACACAAAGACATGCTGCACCGCATCCATCCGTGACAGGACAGACGTGTTGCATGCACGGCTCGCCCTTGAGGTGGTGCCCGTGTTAAATTCACTGGAGCACCCATGTCTTTTATCCAACGGACCGATCGGCGACTTCTCGCAAGCGCCATATACGTCACGCTCGCGATCGCCGGCACGGTTTCGACCACGCTCGCCGCCGATGCAGGCCTTGCAGGACAGCCGCCGGAACCGCCATTCGACCAGGAGCGGTTCAACAAGGAAAAACCGGAACGCAACTGGAGCCTCATCGTCGGCGCCGGTGGAATTTACGAGCCGGAATATGAAGGTAGCGGCGACTTCAAGGTCCAGCCCGTACCATTCGTCGTCTTCACCTATGGCGAGTGGCTGGAGATCGATCCGCGCGGCGTGACGATCACTGCATTCGAGCACAACGGTTTCGCACTCGCCGCCAAGGTCGGTTACGAAGGCGGACGCGATGAAGACGACGCTGACCGCCTGAGGGGGTTGGGCGATATCGACTTCGCAGCCACCGTCGGCGCCAAGGCCTCCTATAAATGGGACGGCTTCGAGATTTATGCGAGCGTCGACCAGACCATCGAAGGCAGCGAGAGCCTGATCGGCACATTCGGCGCAGAATATCAGGCGCCGGTCAGCGAACGGCTGATCCTTGGCGCAGGCGTCGAGGCCGTGGTGGCCAACGACAAGCACATGCAATCCTATTTCGGTGTCACCGCCGCCCAGGCGGCAAGATCCGGTCTTGCGGAATACAAGGCCGAAGCCGGTCTGAAACGCGTCAACGTTTCGGCATCGGCGATCTACCTGTTGAGCGAAAACTGGCTCATCCGCGGCGAAGCCGGCGTTGGTTTCCTGACAGGAGACGCTGCAGACAGCCCGATCGTGGAAGAAAAGACACAGCCCTCCGCTTCTCTATTCGTCGGCTACAAATTCTGAAGAAGACGGGCGTCAAAGACGATGAAAGCCGGGCATTGCCCCGGCTTTTTTATCGGGTGCATTGCACCCGCTCCTGAGCGCACCGCAGCCATTCAAGCCTGTTCGACATTGGCGGTAAACATGTAGCCGCCGAGCCGCACGGTTTGCAGCAGAACCGGGCTTTTCGGATCTGCCTCGATCTTCTGTCTGAGACGGCTGATATGGACATCAACGCTGCGTTCGATCGGACCGGCAAGGCCGGTATGGGTGAGCGAAAGAAGCTCTTCGCGCGTAATAACCCGGCCGGGGTTGCGGCAGAAGGCAAGCAGCAGGTCGAATTCCGTCGTCGTCACTGCAACTGCCGGCGCAGGGGGTCTATCTGCCAGCCTTCGAAGCGGAGCTTTCGCTGAACCGCGGTGTTCACCAGCCCGTAGGATGCACGCCGAAGCAAGCTGCGGATACGGGCAACGACTTCGCGGGGGCTGAACGGCTTGGTGACATAGTCATCGGCACCGACCTCCAGCCCGACGATACGGTCAACCTCTTCACCGAGCGCGGTCAAAAGAATGATCGGCGTCGTCTTTTCCGAGCGGATGCGTCGACAGATGCTCAGACCATCTTCACCGGGCAACATGACATCCAGAATGATGAGGTCGAATTCGTTGTTGCGTAAGAGGGCATTCATTACATGCCCGTCTTCGGCAACGGTCGCCACCATGCCGTTTTCCTGAATGGCGAGCGCGAGCAGCTTGCCGATTTCGGGATCATCCTCGACAATCAGGATCTTTGCATTGGCTGAGTTTGCTTGCACGGCTGTCGTCCTTGATCGCCTGACTGCACGCGTTTCGCATGCCCGCCGGGGAGCATATGTTTCGCTTTATTAAGTTTTGTTACCAAGTTTGGGAAGAAATCGACAATACAAGCAGTTAACGCATTTCTGCATGCCCGAAAAGCCTTCGAGAAGCTTTGTGAGATGGCACGCAACAATACGAAACAAGACAAAATGAACCGGCCATGTCGCCAGGAATAGCTTGCTCCGAAAACCTGGAGCAAACCTATGACGTTACCAGTCTCGCGCAACAAGCAAGCAGGCTTCCACCTTTCGCTCGTCGTCATGGCGACGGTGGTTACGAGTATCGCATTCTATCTCAATCCATCCATCGACATGACCGTTTCACAGCATTTCTTTGACGGCGAACAATTCCCCCTCAGCATAATGGATCGCTGCAGACACTGCGGCAGGCGAATTTCTGGGCCGGTACGGTCGTGATAGGTGCGTCAATGCTCCTGCTGCTCTCGCAGCGTCTGAGGAATGCGATTGGTGTCAGTCTCGGCCGCACATTTGTTCCGCTGATCACCTATGGCGTGGGCGTCGGTCTTATCGTGAACATGGTCCTGAAGAACACGTTTGGAAGGGCAAGGCCGCGCGACACATTTGGGCTTGGTGGTGAGGATTCTCTGTCCGCTGCCTGGGAATTTTCCCAGGCGTGTGCATCGAACTGCTCGTTCACGTCGGGAGAAGCAGCAGGCGCGATGGCGATGATGTCTCTCGTCTATCTCCTCCCGGCCGGCCAGAGGACAATTCGCAGGATAGTGCAGACCCTGCTCGGCATTTTAGCCGTCTCATTGTCGTTCAACCGCATTCTGTTCGGCGGGCATTATCTCTCCGACGTCGTACTCTCCATGCTCATCGTCACCATCGTGATGCTCTCAGCGGATTTGCTGCTGCGCCAAGTCCAGCGGGTCCGATTTGTTGTCGAGAAGAATGGTGAGGCGTACCCGGTGTGAAAACCCCGACCGATGTCGATATCGCGCATCTGCGCCGTAGCCCGAGCTTTCGGGCTGCGGCCTATTTCATGACAACGCCAAAGAGATTTCACCATGGAAAATTCCCGCCTTACCGGGTCTCACCAGCCCATCACAAAAGACCTGGCGAACAGGGTAAAGAGCATCATCGCGACCTATCTTGATCTTCCCGAAGAGCTCCTCGTCGAAGACGCAAGCCTGTCGCAGGATCTGGGTGCGGACTCGCTCGAGATCACCGAGATGGTGATGGCCTTCGAAGAAGAGTTTGGCTTTACCATCGATGACGACCTGGCCGACCGGTTTCTGACGGTCGGCGACATTATCCGACATCTGCAAGCCTCTGCGAACGCCAGGACGGATCGGCTTTGAGAATTTACGTGCCGGGAAGCAAAGGCCCATGCCTTTCGGCATGGCTCTGTTTTTGCATCCCTTTTCTTCTCACAGCTTCGCCAAGGAATTTGACGTTCATCCGATGCAGGTTGCTTTGAATGCCTAGAAGCCCCCTCTCACGTTTGATTTTTCAGGTACTGATATCGGCAGTTCTTGCCGGTGCACTTCTGGGCGGCCCTGTTATCCTGATGCTTTTGGTGGATCGCAGCTATTGAAGTATCGAGGCCACGCCTCGCCTGCGGCAAGCTCGGGATAGGTGACGCACTAAGCTCCAGCTTGCGGATATCGCATTCCCAAACAATCTGCAGAAACGGATGACGGGGCCAGCCTGCGGAAGCTGGCCCCGTCCAGACGCGCCGGGAATCGGCCTGGGGGGCCGTCGGATCATGGCGCGCCTATTTCTGGACCTCTTTCAGGTCCGCTTCGGCCGACTGGAGGAAAGGCCTGAAGATTTGGCCTGCACGATCGCCGCCAGCGGAGACGATCAGGTGCAGGGAGGGGATCACCACCAGCGAGAGGATGGTGGAAACCAGCAGCCCGCCGATCACCGCGATTGCCATCGGAGCCCGAAACTCGCCCCCCTCTCCAATACCGAAAGCCGAGGGCAACATGCCGCCTACCATGGCAAGCGTCGTCATGATGATCGGGCGCGCCCGCTCGCGGCAGGCTTCGACAACCGCCTCTCCGCGCGAAAGCCCATGCGCCTCCCGCTCGACGGCGAAATCCACCAGCATGATCGCATTCTTGGTGACGATACCCATCAGCATCAGGATACCGATCACGACAGGCAGGGATATCGGGTAGCCGCTGAGAAGCAGCGCCGCGACGACTCCGCCGATGGAAAGTGGCAGCGATGCCAGGATGGTGAAAGGCGACAGGACGCTTTTGAAAAGCAGGATCAGCACGATGAGCACCAGCATGATGCCGCCACCCATGGCAACGGCAAAACTCTCGAATATCTCTCCTTCCGTATCCGAATCGCCGGTCGCCTGGGCACGCACGCCATCCGGCAGGGTCTTCACGCTTTCGAGCTGCATCAACCGCTCAAGCCCCTGGCCTGATGTGAGGCCATTCGCCATGTCAACACCGATCTCGATCCGGCGCTGGCGCTCGAAACGATCGATCGCCGCAACTGTCTCATCGAGACTGATGGTGGCGACCGCCGACAGCGGCAATTGTCCACCATTTGCCGCCGGAACGCTCAGCGTCTCGAAGACCGCCAAATTTCCTCGCGCGGCGCGATCGAGAACCACGCGGATCGGGATCTGCCGCGAGCCCTCGATAAAATTCGCCAGGCGCGAATCCACATCGCCGATCGTCGAAATCCGCATCGTGCTGGCAATGGCTGCGGTGGAGACACCGAGCGTCGCCGCCTTTTCGGTATCGACCGTCATGCGCAGCTCCGGCCGCATCGCGACATTGTCGCTCGAAGGGCCGACAAAGCTGCTGTCTGATGCCATCTCGCGAAGGATCCGATCGGTCGCGGCCTGAACGGCATCGCCGTCACTGCCCAGCACGGAAAAAGATATGTCGCGACCGCCGCGATCGTTGAGAAAGCGCAGTCGCACATCTGGAATATCGACCAGCGCCTTTTCGAGTTCCGCTTCGATTGCAAAGGAAGACCGATTACGCTCCGCCTTGTGCACGAGGTCGACCGAGACGACCGCATAACGCACATCCTGCTGGCCGCTCATGCTCGATCCGGCCCGAACCAGCACACCCTCGACTTCGGCGAGCTTGCCGATCGTGGCGGCGATCCCGTCGGTGACCTGACGGGTCTCGTCGAGGTTTGTGCCGGGTGGCAATTCGACGGTCAGCGTCAGACGGCCGGTGTCTTCTTCCGGCAGGAACGTGGTCGGAACCGACATCAGCGAGATCATCGCCAGCGCGAACAGGCCGAAAGCGGCTGTGACCGTCAACCATTTCCACCGCAGCGTCAGCCGCAGCAGCCACTCGTAGGCGAGCGACAATTTTCCTTTTCTCGGTTCGACCGGCGGAGCGGCGGTCATGATATAGGCCGCCATGACCGGAGTGATCAGCCGCGCGACGAGAAGCGAGAAGAACACCGCGATAGCCACTGTCAGGCCGAATTCGCGGAAATAGAGCCCAACGACACCGCTCATCAGCCCGACAGGCGCAAAGACGGCGATGATCGTTGCCGAGATCGCAATCACTGCCAGACCGATTTCGTCCGATGCATCGAGTGCCGCGCGATAGGCGGATTTTCCCATGTTGCGATGTCGGACGACGTTTTCGATCTCGACGATCGCATCATCGACCAGGATGCCGGTCACCAGCGTGATGGCGAGCAGGCTGAGGATGTTGAGCGAAAAGCCGAGTATGTCGATGGCAAAGAATGTCGGGATGATCGACAGCGGCAATGCGACAGCCGCAACCAGCGTCGCGCGCCAATCGCGCAGGAAGAGGAACACGACGATGATCGAAAGTGCCGCACCTTCGAGCAGGGTATTGATCGCCGAATGATAATTTCCTTCCGTGTATGAAATCGTGTCATCAACAATCTCGAAGCGAAGACCGGGATGGCTGAGACGCAGTTTTTCGACCGCAGCGAATACTTCATTCGCCACGGTGACGGCGCTTGCGCCCTGGGACCGATAGACTGAGAAACCGACGACATCGGAACCGTTCAGAGTCGCAAACGCGCGCGGTTCGGCAAAGGTGTCGCTGACGGTTGCGACATCCGCCAGCCGGACCGAGTTTTCGCCACCAAGCGACAAGCGGGTTTCCGCCAAGCCGGAAACGGTGCTCGCGGCGGCGGCTGTCGTCAGCACCTGCTCGCGGCCCTCCATATCACTGCGCCCGCCCGAACGGTCGAGCTGGGTTTCCATGATCGTCTCGTTGACCGAGTTGACCGAAAGCGACAATGCCTGCAGGCGGTCGGCATCGAGCTCGACATGGATCTCGCGGTCGGCCCCGCCAATCCGATCGATACGCCCGACGCCGGAGAGCCCCTGCAGGTCGCGTTTTACCGTGTCATCGATTAACCAGGATAGTTCGGTCACCGTCATCTCCTGGCTGGAGACGGCATAAGTGACGATCGATTGCGCCTCCTCCTCGATCCGTTCGATGATCGGCTCGTCGATCGCGCTCGGCAGATCACCCCTGATCCTTGTCACGGCATCTCGCACATCGTTCATCGCCCGATCCGGCGAAACCAGGCCGAGTTCGAATTCGACCGTGGTGACCGAACGCCCCTCGCCGATCGTCGACGACAATTCCTTGATCGCCGGAAGCGAGGCGATCGCATTTTCGACAAGCCGCGTCACCTCGGTTTCCAGTTCGACCGGCGTGGCGCCGGATTGCTCGACCGTGACCTTCACGGCAGGCGTTATGATCGTCGGGAAATAGGTGATCGGTAGCCGGGTAAAGCTGTAGATGCCGACAACTGTCAAGATGACGAAAAGCAGGATGGAGGGAAGCGGATTGCGGATCGCCCAGGCGGAAATATTGCCGTTCATCGCGCCATCTCCCTGCTTTCCACGGCAAGGGCGGAGGCCATGTGATCGGAAACAGACCGCTCCGACATGGCCATGACGGGCCGCACCTTTTCCTGGGCTTTCAGAAACCCGCCGGATTTCAGCACGACCATCTCGCCATCGCTGACACCGGCAATGATTTCGACAAAGCCCTCCTGCCGGATGCCGACAGTCACGTCGCGACGATCCACGACACCATCCTTGACGACGAAGACATTGCTTGCGCCGCTTGCGGTATTCACCGCACTGCCGGGTAGGAGAATGTTACGCCGCGCCGGAGCGTTAATGCTTCCGCGGGCAAAGACGCCGGGCTTCAGCCCATCCGCCTCATCCAGTTCGATGCGCACTTCGCCGCTGCGCGTAACAAGATCGACCTGCGCTGCATTCAGCCGCAACCTGCCACCTAGCTGACCCTCATATCCCGGCAGGCTGATCTGCGCCCGCATGCCTTCATCGAGCCGCAGAAAACTCGTTTCCGTCACCTGCGTGGAAAACTCGATTTCAGCATCCTTGGCGATGACGAATAGCGGATTTGCGGAAGCAGACGTCATCGCCCCGATGCGCGCTGTTCGCTTGAGCACCAACCCGGCATCGGGTGCGCGAACCGTGCTGCGCTCGATCGTCAGCTCGATCTCCTTCCGCTCGCGGGCAATCAGCTCAGCATCGGCTTCCGCCAGCGCAAGCGATTGACGCGCAAGCCGCAGTTCCGCCACCGCGCGGGCATGGGCATTTTCATGTTCGTCCAGAAGCTGCTGCGATACGGCGCCTCTCGGCTGCAGCGCCCGGCTGCGTTCCAGCACCTTGCGCGCCTCCGCCTCGCTGACCGCGGCAACCTCGAGCCTGCTTTCCTCCACTTCGGCAGCGGCTCTTGCCCGCAGCATGCTGACCGAATTCTTGTCGAGCAGCATACGTGCCTCGGTCGTGTCGATCAGCGCAAGCAGCTGTCCTCTCTCGACCCGTTGCCCGATTTCGGCAAGGATGTGTTCGATCACCCGTCCCTCGATGAAAGGACGAACCTCCACCTCTTCCCTGGCGACAAGCGAACCGACAACGGGGATCTTCTCGGTCACCTCGCCTTTTCGAGCGACGACGACCGTGACCGGCGTCTGGCTTTCAGCCTGTGACGCCGAGAAGAAGATCAGCCACAGCACCAATGCCGAGACGGCAAGACGCAGTTGCGGCAGCACTGATCGGGATATCCCGTACATGAGGCACCTTTCCGTTTTATCCGCACATGTCTGCGGATGATCCGGAAGGAACCGTAGCGATCAGACGCGCGGCCGGTGTGTCGTCACGTTAAGAAAGGTTACACCCGCCGCCAGCGCGGCAATGCTGTCGATCAAAGCCCGATGATCGCCGGCCACCAGCCAAGGCCGACGAAAAGGCTGCCGGCAATGCCCGGAAGCAGAGGCAGAAAGCGCCTGATTGGTGCGACCTGCTGTCGTTCGAGGATCTTTATTCCGAGCCAGACGCTCCACAGCAGCCCCATGAGAAACAGCCCGCCGCGGATCGCGCCCGCGCCGCTTGCACCAAAAGCGGTATATCGCAACGGTTCCAGCAGTTCTGCCCCAAGCCCGATGATCAGGCTAATCAGCGCAATCGGAGCATATTGATAACCGAGTTCGGTAAACAACTGCCCGAAGCCGCCATCTGCCCCTGCACGCTTCGCCAGAAAGGCACTCACCGCAGTCAACAAGGCAAGGACAGCGGTCAATGCCGCCATGATCGCCAACATGAAGAAGACGATCATGACGAAATCGAGCCAGCGGAACACTTCCGCACGCGCCGGATGAACGCTCATCAGCCAGGATGGGCCGACAGTAGTGACCCAGTTCCAGTGATGCTGGATTGCAAACACGCCAAAAGCCTGCCGCCATTGCTGATATTGCGGCAGCACCAGCCAGAGGAAGCCGCCGAGGGCGACGCCGGTATCCAGAAACAGGAAACAGGCCTCCGCCTTGTTGGCGCGATGATCACGAATATCCTCGATCTCGCGGCCCGGACGACGGATATCCAGCCGGATACTGCCAGCTGCGTGCGGGTGGACGCAGCGAAAGCACTCGATACAGTGCCGGCTTTCACTCTTGCGCGGCAGGTCGATCATCGTCGGGCAGGCACCTTTCTGGCTATAGGCATCGCCGCCCGGCAGCCGGATTTTCGGCGTGAACTGAACTGCGCCAAGCCGGGAATAAAGCCCGAGCACCCGGCCGATCGGGCAGAGATGCCTGCACCAGACGCGTTTCTTGCGGCCATAAAGGCCGCCGATCGCTATTGCCAAAAGCATGGTGCCGCCGAAAAGCCCTGCCGCAGCTTCGGGATGATCCCGCACACCGATCGTCTGGCCGTAAAGCGTCATGATAATGAAGCTGAGTGCGGGCGTGCCTTCCCAGCGGATCCAGGCCGGGATCCGGCGTTGCAGGCCATAACGATTGGCAAGCTCGGAAGCAGCCCCCATAGGGCACAAAAGACCGCACCAGATCCGCCCGAAGACGATGACCGACAGAAAGACAAGCGGGAACCAGATGCCCCAGAGCAGATATTGCAGCGCCAGCGTTCCATTCGACAGCGGCGTCGTTTCCGGCGGCGGATCGGGCAGCAGAAGCGGCAGGCCGAGCACCAGAAGAAACACGAGAAAAATGATGCCCTGGATGATCCAGTAATACGGGCGCGTCCGCACGAAGAATGCTTCGAGTGCGATGAGCCAGTTTGGGCGTTCGGGCAGTTCCTCCGCCTCAACCAGCAGCGATGGCGCGAACGTTGCCGCCGGAGCGAAATCACGATGACGGTAAATCTCTGTCATTTCATCTCTCTCGGCACAACAACAATTCCAGCGTGTAAATATGTCGCACGCCCGAATTGGAATGAGATACCAATCAATCAGGATAAACACTCTCATATTTAACATGGAGATCAGCCGAAGTATTTGAATTTTGTCATTTATATCATGACCTTGATGAAAACTTTCAGGCTTGACTCCACATTTTTCCAGGCAGATGTTCGCGCCACATTTTCCCGAAAAGGACCTGTTATGCGCGAAACCCGAATTTTCAAGACGGCATTCCTGCCCGCCGCTTTTGCTGCTGCAACACTCTTTTCCGCCGGCTCGGCATCTGCCCTGGAATATCCGATCGGCGAGCCGCAGGAAGCAGGCGGTATGGAAGTGGCTGCGGTCTATCTGCAGCCGATCCTGATGGAGCCGGCTCACATGATGCGCGCAGCCGCCGATTCCGACGTGCATCTGGAAGCCGATATCCACGCGACGAAGGATAACAAGAACGGGTTTGCCAATGGCGACTGGGTGCCGAACCTGACGATTAGCTATGTGCTGACCAAGGGCGGCGTGAAAGTGTCGGAAGGCCCGCTGATGCCGATGGTTGCCTCCGACGGGCCGCATTACGGCGACAACGTCAAGCTCGACGGCCCCGGCGACTATAACCTCGTGTTCAAGATTGCAGCGCCGGACGGGATGATGTTCGGCCGCCATGTCGATGACGAAACCGGCGTCGCCAAATGGTTCGAGCCGTTCGAGACCAGCTATGACTTCACTTTCACGGGCGTGGGCAAAAAGGGTGGCTACTGATCACTCTTCCCCCCGTAAGGAACAGTGCCTTGGCCTCACCATGGCGCTGTTCCTCGCGTTTTCGATTGTTCCGCCGGCAATAGTGGCGGCCGCTGACGATCCAAGCTTCACCATAACGTTCAACGATGGCGTGGTTTCGCCGTCGCGTCTCGAAGTGCCGGCCGAAACCCGCTTCGAAATCCGGCTGATCAACAACGGCAAGACACCGGCGGAGTTCGAGAGCATTCCGTTGAGCAAGGAGAAGGTGATCGGACCGGGGGTCTCCACCTTCATCGTCATCAAATATCTTGATCCGGGCGAATATTCGTTCTTCGACGATTTTCATCCGGACGCTCCGCCCGCCGTTCTCGTCGCGGTTCCTTCTGAGGACTGACATGTTTGCCTCCATTGCCTTTGTCGTCTGGCGCGAGAGCGTCGAAGCCCTTTTGGTGATCGGCATTCTCGATGCCTGGCTGGTCAGCCGGAGCGTGGAGACGCGCCGCGCCCGCGGTTTTCTCTGGGGAGGCGCAGCGGCGGGGCTCGGCGTCGCCGGTGTGCTTGCAGGACTCCTGCTCTGGCTGGGCGAAACAGTCTCCGACGACGCCCAGACGATCTACCAGACGGTGATCGCGCTGCTCGCAGCCGGGCTGATCCTGCAGATGGTCTTCTGGATGCGCAGCCACGGCCGCTCGATGCGCGGCGAGCTCGAAAGCTCGCTCAGCACGGCGGTTGCCGCAGGCAGCTGGTGGGGTGTCTTCGCGCTTGCGCTCATTGCGGTTGCCCGCGAAGGCAGTGAAACGGTCGTGTTCATCTATGGCATTCTGTCTGCTGGTGTCATGGGCTCGCTGCTTGCCGGCATTCTTGCCGGAGTGACCGGTTTCGTCGCAGCCGCAATCACCTATGCCCTGCTGATGACCGGCAGCCGGGTCATCTCCTGGAGGGTTTTCTTCCGGATTTCCGAGATCGTGTTGCTCTTCCTCGCCTGCGGCCTGCTGATGACCGGGATCGACGGATTGATCAATCTCGATATCCTGCCGCGCCTGTCTCGTGCGCTGTGGAACAGCAATTTCCTAATGTCCGACGGCACGACAGTCGGCGGTTTCTTCGCATCCATGACCGGCTATCGCGCCCGGCCGAACCTGATGCAGCTCATTGTCTTCTTTGGCTACTGGATCGCGGTGCTGGCCGTCATCTACCGCCCACGCAAAGGTTCGTTCTCGACCGCTTCGCACCACTAGCGATTTGCCCGGGCACTTCGTGTCAGCATATGGTGTGGCCATTCCCTGAATGGCCGTATCTCTTTTCACACAGAGGAATGTGTGGCGGGCATCACATTGTCGGGGATCGGGCACACATATTTCCGGCCATCTGTCTTCTCTGTCCATTCCGCCTTTGCGGCTTCCAGAAGTTCGGGAGACGTCATAAGCGAGAGGCCAGTCGCCGCCAGCGTCTTGGCTGCATGTGCCATGGCTTTGTGAGCACCCGCGCTTTTTCCCTGTGCCACCACCTGCCAGGTGTGAGGATTGGTGCCGATTGCCCAGGTGGGCGTCCAGCATTGCGCTGTCGGCGTTACCCAGCTTACATCTCCCACGTCCGTAGATCCGGCACGGAAATGCGAAGACCCCTCGAAGTCGCGCAGACCCAGATGCAACGGTGTCGAACCATCGACCTTTGCATTGGAAAAAACATCGCCCTTGATCTGATAAAGGCGGATGCTGCTCCTGATAGCTTCGTCAGTAAACGTGTCCTGGATAGACTTGGCGAATGCGAGATCCGTTTCATCGAAAGCGATGGGACCGAGCGCCACCATGTTGTCATGCATGGCCGTTTCGAGCGTGATGTTTGGCAGAAGATTGGTGGAGGCTGTGTCGAAGACGATCTCAACGTCGGTCTCTGTCATCATCGCCGCGCCGCGGGCAACCTTGTCGACCCGCTTGGCAAGATCGAGCGCCTGCGACATTTCCGGCGCGCGGACCAGATAGACAACTTCAGCCTGGGCCTGCACGACATTGGCGGCGCGCCCTCCGGTATCGGTTATCGCATAATGCACGCGGCAATCCTGGGGCATGTGTTCGCGCAGGAAATTGACGCCGACATTCATCAGTTCAACGGCATCCAGCGCCGAACGGCCGAGATGCGCTGCATTCGAGGCATGGGCGGCAAGGCCCTTGAAGCGATAGAAATATTCAAGGACCGCCAGATTGTTGGTGGAGCGTACGCCGTTGAATGGCGCCGGATGCCAGGTAAGCGCCGTATCGACGTCATCAAACAGGCCCGCACGCACCATGAATGTCTTGCCGGAGCCGCCTTCCTCGCCCGGGCAACCGTAATAACGCACGGTGCCAGCTAGGTTGTTGTCCTTCATATGCCGGGCGAGCGCGATGGCCGCCATCAGGGAACCGACACCTAAGAGATTGTGGCCACAGCCGTGGCCGGTCGCGCCGGAAACGATCGGCTTCGGCTCGGCCACATCCGCAGCCTGGCTCATTCCCGCCAAGGCGTCGAATTCTCCGAGCAGCGCGATCACCGGCTTGCCGCTGCCGAATTCGCCGATGAAGGCCGTGTCCATGCCCGCCACGCCACGACGCACAGCAAACCCATTCTTCTCCAGCGCTTTTGCCAGCATATCCGACGAACGCCTTTCTTCGAACTTCAACTCGGCAAAATCCCAGATTCTGTCGCTGAGTTCGGAGAATTCCGGTTTCATCTCTTCGATCGCGTTGGCAATCGACGTCACGGCATCGCGGTTCATGGCCTGTCCTCGCATGAATGTGTGAGCGCCCTCAGGACGCAGAAAAACATCCGGCGATCTCCCGCCGGTTGAATTTCCTTGAAAAGGTAGACAGGCGCGCCGATCCTTGCCGGCGCGCTCAAAACTCAGTCTTCGACCGAGACTTCCCAGAGGCGGGCATTCGACTGCCAGACCGGCTGGCCTTTCAGCTTCTTCGTCGCGCCCCAGACGTCCACCATGTCGTAGAGAAAGATGCCCGGCATTTCCTTCAGCATCAGCTCATGGAACTCATCGAAGATCTTCTGGCGCTTTTCCTGATCGGCTTCTGCATAGGCGGCATTCATCAGCTCGACGGCTTTCGGATCGTCCCACATCAGCGAGGCGTTTTTGTCCTTGTTGCCGACATAGAAAGAATACATCAGCGCCGGGTCGAGACGCGGCGCGACCGACTGCGAGATCACCTGATAATTGCCGGAGCGACGGCGGTCGACCTGGGTCGCGTAGTCCAGCACTTCGATCTGCACGTTGAGGCCCGCCTGCTGCATCATCGCCTGCGCCATGACGGCCGCCGGGAAGCTCGGCACGTTGCCGCGCTTGTTGGCGATGATCGAGATCGGCTCACCCTTGTAGCCGGCATCCGCCAGTTCCTTCTTGGCAGCCTCGATATCGTAGGGAAGACGCGTCTTCTGGGTCTCGTCGAAATAGACGCTGTCCTGCGACACCATCGAGCCGTTCGCCTCGCCGGTCCCGTTTGACGCGGCGGCCACCAGTTCATCGAGATCGAGCGCCATCGCCATGGCGCGACGCACGCCAGGATTGCTCAAGACCTTGTCGCGGGTCTGGATATAGAAAAGGTTCTTGCCGTTGTTGCGCGAAACGATCAGCTGCGTCTTATCGCTGGCCTTGAACTCCGGGATAAGATCGGGTGAAATTTCGGCCGTATCGAGTACACCGGACTCCAGACCGGCCTTCACGGTCGATGCATCCGGGATAATCATGAACTTGATGCCGTCGGCCAGCGGCCGTTTGGAGCCGACCATGCCATCCGGCTTGCCGTCATTCTCCGGCGAGACGTAATCAGCGAATTTCTTCAGATGGATATACTCACCCTTCTTCCACTCGTCCCATTGAAACGGTCCGGTGCCGATCGGCTTGACGAAGCTGCCATCGGCAGCAACGGAATCCGGTGAGATCATGCCGGTATAACCGCATTCCGGACGCGACATCAGGCCGAGGAAAACCGCAGATGGCTTTTCAAGAGTGATTGCGACGGTCGAAGCATCCGCGGCCTTCACGTCCGTAACCGGTGCTGCACCGCCCTTGGCGAAGTCGTTGAGGCAGGTCCATTTGGTTTCCGGCTTCAGGTACCGCGTCCAGTTCCAGACGACATCCTCCGCCGTCATCGTCTTTCCGTTGTGGAATTTCACATCCGTGCGCAGTTTGAACGTATAGGTCAGGCCGTCGGCGGAGGTTTCGAAACTCTTGGCCAGAAGCGGCTTCACCTCGCCGCTATTGTTGTAACCGACAAGCCCCTCGACGATATGCAGGATGACGCCATCGGTATTGCCATCGCGGTTGACGCCGGGATTGGCGCTGCGCAGATCGGAACTCTGCGCGATCGTGATATCGCGGGCATTGGTTATACTGGTCATTGCAAGCAGAGCCGTGCCTGCCAGAAGAAGCTTTTTCATTGTTCTACCCTCTTTTTGCTATTGTTGATGTCTACGACTGGAACCCGTTCCAGCAGGCCTGCGCCAGCCGGCCGATCGTTTCGAGCGAAAGCGTGTATCCCGGCGTGCCATCGGCCATGACCTGCGGCACGTCATCGGTATAGGCGGTGATGATGAAGAACGGCGCGCCACCTTTGTAAACGATGCCGGCATCCATGCGGCCGCGCTTGCCGCGCCCGCTTTTGCTCGCCACCAGCGTTTCGAACGGCAGGCGTGAACGGATGCCGTAACGCAGGATCTGGTGCTTCAGCGTCTCCATGGCGAAGGAGCACAGTTCGGCGCTACATCCGAGCTTCTCCTGCGCCTGCGTCGAGGATTGCGCATCGAGAATGGTCTGCAGCAGCAGAACCTGATCGGCGGCCGATGTCGTCGTCACCGTCGTCAGCGCATGGTCGGCCGGCAGGGCGAGCGGCGGAATGAGGAAACGATGATGTGTATTGGCCATGCCGAGCGCCTTGCAATAGCCATCCACCTCTTCCAGCGTCAGCCGCTCCAGCACCATTTTCGTGCAGACGTTGTCGCTCAGCGTCATCATCCCGGTGATCGCGTCTCTCAGCGAAATCACGATACCCGGCGTCATGTAGCGGAACATGCCGCTCGCCACTTCCTTGGCCAACCTTTCCTCGTAGGTCACCGGTTCATCCAGATCGAGCCGCCCTTCATGTGCCGCCTTCAGTGCGGCCATCATGATCGACGTCTTGCGGGTGCTGCCGGAGGGCGTTTCCTCATCGGCGCCGCGTCTGATCTCTTCACCGGTCAGCAGATTGCGCACCATGAAGCGGGTGACAAAGGGCTGTGCATCGCAGATCGCGAACAGCTGGTCGGAAATGGTCATCGTATTCATCCTGTTATGCATCGTTTTCGAGCCGCCATTTGAGTGTCACGCCGCCCCGCTCGTTGTGGCCGAGCGCGGGAATGGCCGAGAGCAGGCGGCGGGTGTAGGCTTGCCTGGGGTTGTCGAAGATCGTGTCGCGATCTCCCTCTTCGATGATCCGGCCGTCCTGCATGACGACGACACGGTCAGCCACCTGCTCGACCACGCCGAGATCGTGGCTGATGAACAGGCAGGAAAAGCCGTAGCGTTTCTGCAGGTCGGAAAAGAGGTCGAGCACCTGTGCGCGCACCGTCACGTCGAGCGCCGAGACCGGCTCGTCGGCGATCAGGAAGCGCGGCCGGCGGGCAATCGCGCGGGCAATCGCCACACGCTGCCGCTGGCCACCGGAAAGCTCGTGAGGATAGCGGCTGGCGTAATCGGCGTTAAGGCCTACTTCCTCCAGCGTTTCCAGCGCCCGCTTGCGCTTCGCCTGAGCGTCGAGATCTGGCACCAGGCGAAGCGCCTCCTCTACCAGCGCAAGAATGGTCATGCGCGGATCGAGCGAGGAATACGGGTCCTGAAACACCATCTGGCAATTCAGGCGATAGTCGCGCCAGTCCTCGTCGCGTGAACGGCCCTGAAAGCGGATATCGCCTTCGCTTTCCTTGACCAGACCGGCAATCGTCCGTCCAAGCGTGGTCTTGCCGGAACCGGAGCCGCCGACCAGCGCGACGACCTCGCCCTCGTGGATATCGATGCTGATGCCATGCAGGGCGCGCTTGGGTTTCGCCTTCTTGAGCAAAGATTTGCGTCCCGCATAATCGACAACGATATTGCGGGCCGAAACCATCGGTGCCTTCGACGTATCGAGCGCACGCGCTTCACCGCGGAACGGCAGCGAGGAGAGCAGCTTCTTCGTATAGGGGTGCTGCGGGGCATCCAGCAGGTCTTCGGTGCGCCCTTGCTCGACGATCGAGCCTTTTTCCATCACCACGATGCGGCTCGTATAACGCGCCACCATCGGCAGGTCGTGGCTGATCAAGAGAACGGCGGTGCCTTCGGCCCGCGTCAGTTCCACCATCAGTTCCATCACATCGCGCTGGATGACGGCATCGAGCGCTGTGGTCGGTTCGTCGGCGATCAACAGCGCCGGTTTCAGCAGCATGACCGACGCGAGCATGATACGCTGGCGCATGCCGCCGGAAAATTCGTGCGGATAGGCGGCAAGCGCTCCCTCCGGATCCTTGATGCCGACACGCTTCAGCATGTCGAGAATGCGGGCGCGACGTTCCTGTGGCGACAGTTTGGTGTGAAGGACAAGCCCCTCCTCCAGCTGCCGGCCGATGGTCATCGACGGGTTGAGCGATGTCATCGGCTCTTGGAAAACCACGCCGATTTCGCCGCCGCGCAGATGCCGAAGCTCCCTGTCCTTCATCGTCAGGACATCGCGGCCCTTGTAGCGGACGGAGCCACCCGTAACCTTGATCGCCGGAGGCAGAAGCGAGATCAGCGCACGGGTGGCCAGCGTCTTGCCGGAACCGCTTTCGCCGACGATGCCAAAGATTTCGCCCGGCGCGATGTCGAAGGAGATGCCCTTGACCACCTCGAGACCGGTATGAGCAACTTCAAGCGAAAGGCTGTTGACGCTCAAAAGCGTTTCTGCGGACATGTCCTTGGTCATTTCAGGCCCCTCATGCGCGGGTCGAGGCGGTCGCGAAGGGCGTCGCCGAGCAGATTGATGCCGAGCAGGGTCAGCGCGATGCAGATACCGGGGAAAAGACCCAGCCAGACGGCCTGCTGGATGAAGGGACGGCCGGCGGCCAGCATATTGCCCCATGTGGGTGCCGGTGGCGGCACGCCGAGACCGAGGAAGGAAAGCGCGCTTTCCGACAGGATCGCCCAGCCGAACATCGAGGTGGCAAGCACGGTGATCGGCGCAAGGCAGTTCGGCAGGACATGTCGGAACAGCGTGAACAGCTCCCCATTGCCCATCACCCGCGAGGCTTCGATGAACTCGCGCTCGCGCAGCGACAGCACGGCGCCGCGCACCACGCGCGCCATCGACGGCGTGTAGGCAATACCGAGCGCAAAGATGATGCCGTATTGGTTGGCGCCGAAAACGGCGAGCAGGCCAAGCGCCAAAAGAATGCCGGGAAATGCCAGAAGCGCGTTGTTGACGGCCATGATGGCCCCATCCACCCAGCCGCGCGCATAACCGCTGACAAGGCCGATGAGAGTGCCGAAGATCGTGGCGAAACTGACGGTCAGAAAGCCGATCCAGACGCTTGCCTGGGCTCCGACCATCAGGCGGCTCAGGACATCGCGGCCGAATTCGTCCGTCCCGAGAAGATGCGTGGCGCTCGGCCCGGCAAGACGGGCGGTGAACGACAGTTTCATCGGGTCGAACGGCGTCCAGAACAAGCCAAGTGCGGCGGTTGCGATGAGAACGGTGATGAGAAACCCGCCGATAAGGCCGTTGAGAGTGAACTTTTTCATTCGGCGACAACCCGCGGATCGAACAGGGGATAAAGCAGGTCTACGACGAGATTGACCAGCACGTAGGAGAGGGAAACGAACAGCAGGCAGCCCTGGATAACCGGATAATCGCGGGCAAAAATGCTGTCGACCATCAGGCGGCCGAGACCGGGAATGGTGAACACCGTCTCGATGACCGCAATGCCGCCAAGCAGGTTGCCGAGAATGAGGCCGATCATCGTCCATGTCGGGCCGAATGCGTTCTTGAATGCATGCCGCCACAACACGGCGCTTTCCGAAAGCCCCTTGGCGCGGGCATGGGTGATGTAGTCGAGACGCAGGACTTCCAGTGTCGAGGCGCGCGCCATGCGGATCAGCACGCCCGCCTCATGGATGACCAGCGTCATCACCGGCAGCACCAGATAGAGCAAGCCGCCGACCACATTGTCGCCGATCGACACGTAACCGAGAACCGGCAGCCAGCCGAGTTTCAGCCCGAACAAAAGCAGCAGCAGAAGGCCGAGCCAGAATGTCGGGATCGACAAAAGCACCGTCGCGGTACCGACCAGCGCCAGATCGGTTGCGCTGTTCTGCCGCCAGGCTGCAATCACACCGGCAGGCACCGCAATCAGGCTGGCCAGCAGAACGGCGATCACGACGATTTCCGCGCTGACCATGAAGCGCGAGACGACGAGCGGCAGGACTTCCTCGTCATTGACGATCGAGCGCCCGAAATCACCCTGCAGGACATTTCCAGCCCAGATGGCGAATTGTTGCGGCATCGATTTGTCGAGGCCAAGCTCGGTGCGCATGGCGGCGATCTGGTCGGGCTGCGCCATGTCGCCCAGCATCAGCGCTGCGGGGTCACCGGGAATGAAGCGGATCAACGCAAAAACCGTGATCGAGACAAGCACGATCGTTGGCAGCGCCATCAGAAGACGGCTCAGGATAAATCTCAGCATTGTTTCCCCACGATTGAAGGCGGCTTTCCATCCCGCCAGCATCGGTTTCGTTAGTTAAGACTATGACGAAATGACTTTTGATACGCAATATTATGCGATTTTGTCATATGTCTATGCATCTCGCGGGCCGCACTTCGTCGGCCGGAAAGCCCGAGTTTCAGGATTAATTAGCTAATCTCATTCGATTTTTTGAGAAAGCTGAATTTGCCGCTGCAGTGCATCGCTCAAGGCTTGCGCCGCGATCGACAGCGGAAAGCCCGCAGCCCGCGCCAGGCCGAAATCCTGCCTGGCCTGTGGAACGAAAGGGCGCTGCACGACAGGGAGATGCCGATACAGATTGGCGTAGAAACTGCTGATGATCGACACACCCAACCCCTGCGCAACATAGGCACAGGCCGAGCTGTTGGTATGCGTCTCGATCTTCACCATCTGCTTCACACCGGCGCGTGCAAACTGCTGGTCGAGTGCCATCCGGTTCGGTCTCTGCCGACCGATAAGAACCAGCGGCACATTGCGCAGGTCCTTTGCCGAGATCGTTTCCAGTTCCGCCAATGGATGGTCCTTGGGCACGACGCAGACACTCGTGCCGCTTGCCACCTTGTCGACCACAATACCGGGTCCTGTCTCCCCTTCCATGCGCAGGAAACCGAGATCGATGATACGTTCCCCAACCAGCTTGTTGATCGCCGTCGTGGTTTCGAAAAAAGTCTCTATGCGCACACCTGGAAAGTCACGAATATAATCCACCAGCATGGCCGGAGCGAAATTTTCCCACATGCTGCTTGGCAGCCCGATGCGCACGATATCCGGGCCGGATGCACCGCTGCGCAGATCTTCCGCATGGCTGGACATACGGTCCACGGCAAGAAGAACATTTTCCGCGTCATGGCCCAGCGCAAGCGCCTCGGGCGTCGCGATGAGACGGCCCTTGTCACGCACAAACAACGTGATCGAGAGATCCTGCTCCAGCTGCTGCAGCATGCGGCTGACACCGGACTGACTGAGGCCCATCGTCTTTGCAGCGGCAATCGTCGAGCCGGTTGCCAGAAGCGTGCGAAGCACTTCCAGTTGCTTGATGTTCATGGATTGGATCTCGTGATTTCGATAATGACTGCCAGGCCGGATCTTCCGCTTCCGACAACATATGCCACATCTCTCACGATATGCTATCTGCCAGCATCCGGCACGGAGCTCGGGGCCAACATCGGCAGCGCTTTCACTCACCCTCTGATGGATCAACGATAAGCGCTGCGCAGAACTCAACAGAGATCAGCCGATCTCGATCGAGAAACCGAAGATCGCCTTTTCGATGTCAATCGCCTCGAAACCGATCTTGAAAACCCGGCTTCCCCAGACATCGAGGTGGCGCGGATCTGTAATCTCGATCGGCTCCAAACCGGTGACGCGAAGATTTTCCGGGGTGATGGCCAGTACGCTGTGCGTCCCGTAGAGCCGGCACACCCCGTCAGTCCCAACCACTATTTTTCGATCCGAGACGTAAAGAGGAAGTTCAAAGCGGGTGAGCGGCTCGCCCAAATCGATCTTGTCGCTGATCTCTATCTTTGCCGTGTCATGGCTGAAATTGAGGTGTCGGATCATTCGCCGCGATCCGGGATCACGGAAATAAGCCGGGCTTGCGTCAAGAGACAGGTAGCTGCTGGTACCTTCGTGGCGGTACGCAACATCGCGCGCTTGCGAGCCTTTTCCCGCATATTGCAGATGGCCGTTCACGGCAGGAACGTTGTGCCCCTTCGAACTGATATGCCACATATCATATCGCGTCTCGGTGAAAGTAGCGCGCGAATAGGCCCCCTGCCCCAGATCGATAATCATCGGCTCACCGTCCAGATAGACGCTGAAATGGCCAACGTCGTTATGGGAGTGATGGTTGACCTCCGGGTCATTGCTGCCGGCGATTGCGCTCAGCATCAGCCCGGCACCGGCTTTTTCGTCGGAGCGGGCAATCATCATCTGCATGTCGGCCAGCCAAACGCTTTTCTCGCATGTCCTTGCCGCCGACTTCCTGTTTTCCGGCGTCCACAAAAGCAGTCGGGTCAGATGAACGAGAAACTGGCGGGCGTAATCGTTGCGCCCCCGGCCCCGGCCCGGATTGGCCAGCTTGTGCCTGGCCGAGCGGTCTATATCATCGCCAACGAGACCGGACAGCTGGTCAGAGCCGATAAGGCTCGCATAGCGGCTGAGCAGTCCCTGATCCAGATCGATCTTCAGACTGCCATCCGCGAAGTTGACGAAGAGGTTGCCCCCGATATTGAGCGGCAGGATATGCTCCCCGAAATTGCGGAATTTCTGATTGTCCCCCGCCTTCAGATCGATGCTGAAACGTTCTTCGACAAGGCTGACGAAACCGGCAAGCCGTCCGGCGCTGACCACCCAGTAGCCCGGTCCCTCGATGCAGGCGCCCGATGGCTCGATTGTATCGAAGAAGCGCTGCATCGGCACCATCAGCTTCATGGCGATAGCCGCGAGGCGCTGGTCGTCTTCGACCGTATAGCAGGCGGCGAGCAAGAGATTGTGCGCGCACCATGCCGTCCAGTTGTTGCGGCCGAGATACCAGCCGTAATGTTTCGGTCCTTCGAGAAGCTTCAGCGCACGGCGATCGATCTCGCCCTGGATGCGATAATAGAGCGACGGCACGGTTTCGAGCAGGGTGTGCTTCAAAAGATAACATGCCTCGGCCAATGTCGCCGCCGTTTCGCAGGCAAAGAGATCGAGATAGTCGTCGCCGGGAACCGGAAGCGGATCGTCTTCCTTCCACGGATTGGGCTGCTTGAACATCACCATATCGTGCTGCCCGGCAAAATTATGCGCCGGCACGCACCAGCTTATTTCGCCCAGGATTTCCCAGAAGTAGTCAATGATCTTAGGAAGATAGGTTCCGTCGGCCTTCAGGCATTCGGCGATGACGAGATGGGAGAGTTCGTAGCGGCGGCGAAAGTAGTTCTCCTCATAAAGAAGCCGGTCGCCATTCGTCATGAAATTCATGTACATGGAGCCGGTCAGCGGATCGATTTCCTGATCCAGCAAAAGATCCGCGACCGCGATTATCGCCTCCGCCGCGACTTTCAGATTCGGATCACCGACGACGGCCTTCCACTGAGAACGGTCCTGAATGCCGGGAAACGGCTTCCAGTTTCGGTTTTCGGACAATCCCTTGAGAAGTTGTTCGATCTTCATCGCGTCTTTGAACATTTCGATATTCCCATTCAGGCAGCGCCGTCGGTTCCAGAACCGGCCGGCGCGCCACTTCCGTTATTTCTGATGGTTCAGCTGTCTTCATGCCGACGGATGCGTTTTCCGCTTTCCGCGTCGAATACGCGAACCTTGGAATGGTCCGGGATAAGCGTCACGATCTGTCCCGCTTCCAGAGGCCGTTGCTCCTTGAAGGCGGCAGAGACGCGGAATCCTTGCGCATCCGAAAGGATCACCATGTCCGAGCCGGTATTTTCGACCGCGTGAATGGTGGCGGCGATACCGCCCTCCTGCGTGCCGGCGACAATCCCGACATGCTCCGGCCGGATGCCATAAAGGATTGCCTGACCTTCCGTGAAATCCTGGGCGGCTCCCAATGGAAGCAATGCTCCGTCCGTGAGGCGCGCGGCAGCTTCACCGCCGTTTAATTCCACACGGGCCTCGATCAGATTGATCGATGGCGTGCCGAGGAAACTGGCGACGAATGTGTTGACCGGATCGTTGTAGAGCGTCAGCGGCGGCCCCGCCTGTTCCACGCGTCCGTCCCTCAGCACGACGATCTTCTGGCCGAGCGTCATGGCCTCGACCTGGTCATGCGTCACGTAGATCGAGGTCGTACCGAGACGCTTATGCAGGTCGGCGATTTCGCCGCGCACCTGGACACGAAGCTTGGCGTCCAAATTGGAAAGAGGTTCGTCAAACAGGAAAACCGAAGGATCACGCACGATGGCGCGGCCCATCGAGACGCGTTGCCGCTGACCGCCGGACAGTGCCTTTGGAAGACGATCGAGCAACGGCTCCAATTCCAGCATGCGCGCCGTCTGCCTTACCTTTTCCGCGATTTCAGCTTTCGGCATTCCCGCCAGTTTCAACGCGAACCCCATGTTTTCGGCGACTGTCATCTGCGGGTAGAGCGCGTAGGTCTGGAACACCATCGCGATATCGCGCTGTTTCGGAGCAAGCTCCGTGACATCCTTGCCGTTGATCGAAACGGTTCCGCTCGAGACCTCTTCCAGGCCGGCAATGATGCGGAGCAGGGTCGATTTCCCCGATCCCGAAGGACCGATCAGGACGCAGAACTCTCCGTCTTCGATCTCAAGAGCGACATCATGAATGACATCGACGGCCTTGAAGGACTTGTTGACATTGTGAAGGCTAACTGAACCCATTTTATTCACCCGAACCTTTCGCTTCAGCCCTTGACTGCGCCGGACATCAGCCCGCGATTGAACTGTTTCTGAAGCAGGAGATAGACGACGATGCAGGGCACCGTGGCGACGACTGTGACGGCGATGAAGATGTTTTGCTGCAGCACCTCGTCGACGCGCAGGGAGCGCAGGATGACGGGGAGCGTGTAGAGATTGCGATCATCGACGGCGATCAGCGGCAGAAGATACTGATCCCAGATCATCAGGAAGCCGAAGATGGTTGCCGTACCAAGCGCCGGCCTGACGAGCGGCAGCACCACGCGCCAGAAGATCTGCAGCTCATTGGCGCCATCAACGCGTGCTGCATCTTCCAGATCACGCGGGATCGCCTTCATGAATTCCGTAAGGAGGAAGACAGAGAAAGCCCAGCCGACAACTGGAAGGATCATGGCCGCATAGGTGTTGTAGATCGACGTATGCAGCAGCGGCAGTTCCGCATGCAGGATGAGATAGAGCGGGATCGCGATGACCTCGTCGGGCAGCATCATGGTCGAGATGATTGCCAGACTGACGATGGCTGCACCGCGAAACTTCTTGCGAGCCAGCGCATAGGCCGCAAGAGCACTGACAAATGTCTGCAGCACCGTCGCGATCGCGACGACGAACAGCGAGTTGAAGAGGTAGATCCAGATTTTGACTTCAGACCATGCGTAGATGAAGTGATCGAAAGTCGGATTGCTCGGCCACAGGACAAGCTGGCCCGGCTGAACCGTATTCTTTGTGAAGGCGGTCGCCAGGATGCCCCAGAAGGGACCGCAGAATACGATGAGCAACAGAGCATAGACCAGACCGCGGGCAATGCGTTGCGGGATTGTCATTTTCATCGGAAGCTCCTCAGGTCCGATCGATCCGGTTCTTCACGCTGACATGCACGATTGTCAGGCATACGGTGAAGGCGAACAGCAAGAAGGAAACCGCGGCGGCATAGCCGTAGTCGAAGCGTTCAAAACCGGCTTTGAAGATATTCGTCATGATGACTTCGGTGGCATTAGCCGGGCCGCCGCCGGTCGTGGTGTAGACCTCGGTGAAGACGCGAAAGCCGCGAATGAGCGAGAGCATGACGACGACGGAGAATGCCGGGACGAGGCCGGGAATGGTGACGTGCCACAGCTTGCGAAACGCGCTGGCCCCATCGACGGATGCTGCATCGTAAAGCTCACGATTGATGCTTGCGAGACCGGCAATGAAGATCATCATGTTATAAGGTACGTTCTTCCAGATCTGCATCAGGATGACGATGAAGAGTGCCTGATCGGGATCGGACATGAAGCCCTGCGGCCCGACGGCGAAAACGCCGAGCATCTGGTTCACGACACCATCTGCGCCGGGATAGAACAGGATCCGCCAGATTTCAGCGAGAACAGCGATCGAGGTTACTGCTGGAATGAAGATTGCGGTGCGGATCAACCGTATGTGGCGGGCCTGACCTTCGAGCGCCAACGCGACGGCGAAGGCGAAGATACCGCCCGCGATTGTCGTCGAGACGACATAGATCAGCGTGTTCAGGCTTGCCGCATGCAGGGCGCTGTCGGAGAGCGCGCGCTCGAAATTGGCAAGCCCGACCCATTGATCCGATCCTGAAAAGCGCACCTTGTAGAAGCTCATGAACAGCCCTTTGATGATGGGCACGAACTTGAACCATGTGAAGATGATCAGGGCCGGAGCCAGAAACAGCCAGGGAACGATCCATCTCAGGCGTTTAGAGTGAAACCACATATGCTCCTCCGCTTGGCACCAGGAAATCCTGGCGAGCGCCGGGTGGCGCTCGGGCGATAAATTGCGAGTATTACGGTGAGGAATTGGCCGGCAGATTTGCCGGGTTGGCGCCGCGTCACGCAAAGACGGTCACGCGGCGCCAATGTTGCCTGAGAGGTTACTTGGCCAGGACCTCTTGAAGTTTCAGTTCCGCATTAAGAGCTTTGTCGAGCCCCTGCAGCCCGGACATGATGTCGGAGTTGCAGCTGGAGAGTATCTGATTGAGGCCATCGGCTGCGACCTGACGGATCGGCTTCCAGTTCGGCACGCGCGGGAAGTAGCGTGCATTCGTGGCATAGAGATCGGCGAAAACGCCCCAGGCCGGATCGGGCTGGACCTTTACCACATCGACATTCTTGTTGACCGACAGGCGGACAATGGCGTTGTCGCCGGTACCGGCGGCCATGCCGGTTTCCTGGCCCTTCTTCGACACCAGATACTCGATGAACTGCTTTGCTTCTGCCTCATGCTTTGTCGAAGCCATAACGAATGCGGCCTCGCCTTCGGCAAGTTCGGCCTGACCGGCAGGGCCGGCAGGCGGGGCAATAACCTCGAACTTGTCACGTCCCGGTTCACGCGTAAACGCCGCGATATGATAAGGCCCGGAGCGGAAGATCCCGCCTTGTCCCGAGACGAAGACCGGCAGCGTGTCGCCGGTGGTCGAAGTGATTGCGGCCGGCTGCGCATAACCATCGCAGATCATCTTGCGTGCGAAGGTCACAGCCTTTTCGACGGCAGGCGTTGCCATGGACGAAACATAGGCGTCACCCTTCTGCTGAAGGAAGTCGCCGCCCGCCTGCCAGATCAGATCGGACATGAACCAGGATGCATAACCACGCGTGCCGGAAAGCGGCATCACATAGCCGTAGGTGTCCTTCTTGCCATTCCCGTCAGGATCGTTTTCCGTAAAGGCCTTCGCCAGGTTGTAGAGATCTTCCCAGGTCTTGGGCACGTCATAGCCGAGCTTTTCACGCCAGTCCTTGCGGATGAAGACCGCAAAAGCCTGCGCCGATGTCGGCACGCCGTAATAGTTTCCATCGGCGGCCTGAACACTGTTCCAGGCGACATCGTGAAGCTCATCACCACCCTTCAAAGAAGCGCGATCGATCGGCTTGACCACCCCCATATCGAGCAACTGCCCCATGAAAGTGGCGTCGTTCACAACCAGATCCGGAAGGCTGCCACCCGCGGCAGCACGTGTGAGACGCGTTTCGAAATCGATATTTGCGAGAAAGAGGTCCACCTTGATCCCTGTCTCGGCCGTAAACCCGTCAACGATGCGCGCAATCGTCGGCCGTTCGGCATCGCCGTATCGCATCCAGACATTGATCGTCTCTGCCGAATAGGCCGTAGACACCATCGTCGTGCTTGCCAGCGCTGCAAACGCGAACGCCCTTACCTTCTTCATGGGAAACCTCCTCTAAAATAGCCATTCGCCCTGCACGCCTCCAGAACATGCCAAACGTCTGTCCCCGGCAGAGCCGCTTTCCTCTAAGCCATCGGCTCAAAGGTACGCTTCCCAAAAAAAGGAAAACGTTTAACTGATATTTTTAGCGCGGCAGGAGCTTGATAGAATGATATGGATCAACCGAAATCGCGGAAAATAATGTGTTATTGTCAACACCCGAAATGAGAACGAAATCCGCATCGCCGGCAGCTGCGTTAAATAGAAGAAAACAAGGAAAGCGTTTATCTGCATGAAGCGCCCGAAAAGACCGACCATCCGGGATGTTGCGGAGAAAGCCGGCGTATCGATCGCGACGGTGTCGAAATATGTGAATGGCCAGCAGTCATTCTCACCGGCAGTGGAAGAGAAGCTGCGCGAAGCGATCGAGAATCTGGGCTACAGCCAGAATTCTCTTGCCCGCGCCATGGTCACCGGCCGTACGACCGCAATCGGGCTTGCAGTGATGGATCTCGCCAATCCTCATTATTCCAATGTCGTGAAGGGTGCCAATCGGGTGGCGCTGGCAAACGGCTACAATCTCTTCGTCGTGGACATGGAGGAGAGTATTGCGGCAGTTCGCCCGCTATTGGAGGCCTTGGCGCCGCGCACGGATGGCTTGATCGTCAGCGCCCGCATTCCGAAAGACGTCACTGACTGGCTGGCCGAACTCGACAAACCGGTCGCCTTTTTAGGACAGCCAGAGCGCGATGATGTCCTGACAGTGGGCACGGACAGTGTTCAGGTTGCCGCACTGCTCGCGCGATATCTCGTTCGGCAGGGATTCAAGCGGTTCGGTTACATGGGCTACTCGCGCGCACCATCCAATGCTGACCGCATTCAGGGCTTGATGCAAATCCTGGAGCCGGCAGGGGTGGAACTTCTGATCTTCGACGTGGATGAACCGACGAATGAAGCAGGAGAACGCGCCGCGGCCCGCGTGTTGCTGCGTCCGGATCGCCCGGATGTGATCATTGGCTGGAATGACCTTGTGGCGATCGGTATGATGAACGAGGCCCGTTCGCTTGGCTTCAAGGTTCCCGATGACGTGGCCTTTGCCGGGATCGACAATATTCCGATCAGCCGCTACGTCACGCCACCGCTGACAACTGTCGACGTTTGCAGCCAGGCAACCGGCGAGGTGGTGATGAAGAAGATCATTGCGATGATCGAAGAAAAGCCGCAACCCACGGATCTTACGCTGGAGCCTGCTCTGATCATTCGCGAGTCGACCCAGCGCCATTTCAGCTGAATGCGATTCCAGCCTGATCCATTGGATACCGGCCAACGACATCAGGCCTGGTGACCCTGCCAAAGCCAGTCGCAACCCAGATTTAAGGCGGCCCCCTGCGCGCCGGCGACCGCCAGCGCGCAGGTTGTTTTACGTCAGTGTCAGCCCTTGGCCTTCATCGGAACGACACGCGGTTCCTTTGCGGCCGGCTTGTCCTGTTCCTCGACATAGGCTTCGCCATGATAGCTGGCGATCAGAACGTCGCGGATTTCGGCGATCAGCGGATAACGCGGGTTGGCACCCGTGCACTGGTCGTCGAAAGCCATTTCGGCGAGCTTGTCGACCTTGGCCATGAAGTCGGCTTCGCCGACACCGGCTGCCTGGATCGAGGCAGGAATGTCGAGATCCTTCTTCAGCTGTTCCAGCCACTGAACGAGATTCTCGACGGATGCCGCGTCGTTCTTGCCGCCGAGACCGAGATGCTGGGCAATCTCGGCATAACGGCACAGCGCTTTCGGCCGGTCATACTGGCTGAACGCCGCCTGCTTGCTCGGATTGTCGACCGCGTTGTAGCGGACGACGTTGGAGATCAGCAGCGCGTTAGACAGGCCGTGCGGAATGTGGAATTCCGCACCGATCTTGTGCGCCATCGAATGGCATACGCCGAGGAAGGCATTGGCAAAGGCAATGCCGGCAAGCGTTGCGGCATTGTGAACCTGCTCGCGAGCCTTCGGGTCCTTGGCGCCGTTCTTGTAGGCCGAGGGAAGATAGGTCTTGAGCAGCTTCAATGCCTGCAGCGCCTGACCATCCGAATATTCGTTGGCCATGACAGAGACATAGGCTTCGAGCGCATGTGTCACCGCGTCGATACCGCCGTGCGCGGTCAAAGACTTCGGCATGTTCATGACCAGATTGGCGTCGACGATCGCCATATGCGGCGTCAGCTGGTAGTCGGCGATCGGATACTTGATGCCGGTCTTCTCGTCGGTCACGACCGCAAACGGGGTCACTTCCGAACCGGTGCCCGAGGTCGTCGGAACGGCCACGAACATCGCCTTCTTGCCGAGCGTCGGGAAGCGGTAGATGCGCTTGCGGATATCCATGAAGCGCAGCGCCAGATCGGTGAACTCGACATCCGGATGCTCGTACATGACCCACATGATCTTGGCCGCATCCATCGGCGAGCCGCCGCCGACGGCAAGGATCAGGTCCGGCTGGAAGGCGTTGGCAAGTGCTGTCGCCTTGCGCACGACGGCAAGCGTCGGGTCAGCGCTGACTTCGAAGAAGATTTCGACCTCGAGACCGAGATCCTTGAGGATGCGGATCGTGTCGTTGACATTGCCGTTTTCGAACAGGAAGCGGTCGGTCACGATCAGGCAACGCTTCTTGTCCTTCAGGTCTTCAAGCGCGAAGGGCAGGCTGCCGCGGCGGAAGTAGATCGATGGCGGCAGCTTGTGCCAGAGCATGTTTTCGGCGCGCATGGCCACCGTCTTCCTGTTGATCAGATGCTGCGGGCCGACATTTTCCGAAATCGAGTTGCCGCCCCACGAGCCGCAACCGAGCGTCAGCGACGGCGCCAGGCGGAAGTTGTAGAGGTCGCCGATACCGCCATGCGAGGCCGGCGAGTTGATCAGGATGCGAGAGGTCTTCATCTTCGCGCCGTAAGTGGCGATGCGCTCGGGCTGGAGATCCTGGTCGGTGTAGAGAACCGAGGTGTGGCCGACGCCGCCGAAGGCAACCAGCGCTTCCGCCTTGCTGCAGGCATCCTCGAAGTTCTTCGCCTTGTACATGGCCAGAAGCGGCGAGAGCTTCTCATAGGCAAAGGGTTCGGTCTCGTCGATCGCCTCGACTTCGGCGATCAGCACCTTGGTGCCGGTCGGAACCTCGAAGCCCGCCATTTCGGCAATCTTGTGTGCCGACTGGCCGACGATCTCGGCATTGATCGAGCCCTTTTTCAGGATCAGGCTCTTGATCGCGCCTGCCTCGTTGCTCGACAGAACATAACCGCCATGGGTGCGGAAACGCTCGCGCACCGCATCATAGACGGCATCGACCACGACGACCGACTGTTCCGAGGCGCAGACGACGCCGTTGTCGAAGGTCTTCGACATCAGGATAGAGGCGACCGCGCGCTTGATATCGGCAAATTCGTCGATGACGGCAGGCGTATTGCCGGCACCGACGCCGATTGCCGGCTTGCCGGACGAGTAAGCGGCCTTGACCATGCCGGGGCCACCGGTTGCCAGGATCAGGTCGATCGCCGGATGATGCATCAGCGCGTTGGAAAGCTCGACACTCGGCTCATCGATCCAGCCGATAATATCCTTCGGCGCACCGGCCTTGACGGCGGCCTCCAAAACAAGGCGGGCTGCCTCGCAGGTGGCGCGCTTGGCGCGCGGATGCGGAGAGAAGACGATGCCGTTGCGGGTTTTCAGCGCAATCAGCGCCTTGAAGATCGCCGTCGAGGTCGGGTTGGTGGTCGGCACGATGGCGCAGATCAGGCCGATCGGCTCGGCAACCGTCGCAATCCCGTATTCAGGCTCTTCGGAGAGAACGCCGCAGGTCTTCTCGTCCTTGTATTTGTTGTAGATATATTCGGAAGCAAAATGGTTCTTCACCACCTTGTCCTCCATCACGCCCATACCGGTCTCCTCAACCGCCATCTTGGCAAGCGGGATACGCGCATTGGCCGCGGCAAGCGCGGCGTTGCGGAAAATCTCGTCTACCTGCTCCTGGCTGAAACTCGCAAAAGCCTTCTGCGCAGCTTCAACCCGCGCAACAAGCGCGTCCAGATCCGCAATCGTGCTAACTGTCATGATAATTCCACCTCAAATTGTATCATGGTGCATGGTTTGTCGCGCTCATCACGCGGACTAAATCGATTTAGAAGACTAAATTCTGGACCAATGCGGCCAGGAAGCAAGCCTTTCGCGGCCTCCCGGAAACTATGTCGCGGCTGCAAAAACCTACAATGACATATGTCAATTTTCGCTCGACCCGTGCATAGCGGCGAAAGCTTGGCTCACAATCCGGCCCGATGGATTTGAACGGTTGACTGGCCCCCGCCACGGACTATCACTGCAGGGCCCGCGACCCGGAAATACGACGCAGAGAAAACCATGCCTTTTGAAATTCAAGACACCATCATCGATGCCGACAGCGAAGTGCGGATCCGCCAGCACCTGACGCTGGTCGCGCTCGGCAAGGAAAAGGCCGATGTGGCTCTGCGTGTCGGACGGCTTCTCGATGTCGCGACCCGCACATGGTCGCAAGACCAGGAAATCATCATCAAGGATCGCCGCATCGCCTATGTCGGCAAGGCCGGCTCCTATCCGGGCGAAGTGAGCACCCGTGTTCACGAACCGGATCTTTCCGCCGTGCCGGGCCTTGGCGAAGTGCACAAGCATATCGAAAGCTCGCATCTGACGCCGGAATGGGAAGCCGCTCTCGTCCTGCCGCGCGGCAATACTTGGACCTGCGAGGCGAGCCACGAATTTTCCAATGTCAACGGCGCAAAGACGCTGGAATTCTGGCTGAAGGCCCGCGAGGCCGGTTCACCGTTGAAGATTTTCCCCCTGCCCGGCTCCGCCGTTCCGCCCACGGCTTATGAACATGGCGGCGGTTATCTCGGTTACGACGAGCAGAAGACCTTTCTTCAACAAAGCCTGATGACGGCGGGCCTCGACGAAGTGATGGACTGGCCGGCCGTGTGGAACCCGGAAAACCCATCGCATGAACGCCTCTGGGGCATGATCCGCGCCACGTTCGAAAAGCGCGCCGTCGTCGAGGGCCATGCCGCCGGCATCCGCGACCTGCCGTCAATCAACGCCTTCGCCGCCGCGGGCCTTGCCTCCGACCATGAAGCATGGACGCCAGAAGAGTTCTGGGACAAGCTCACCCACGGCCTGTTCATGGAGCTTCGCCCGCACAGCCTGCCGGAAGTCATCAAGGGCCTGCTCGACCGCGGCCTTGCCGACTGGTCGCAGATCGCGCTGACCACCGACGACCGCTCTGCGTCCGACACGCTTAAGCTCGGCGCCACCGACCACAATGTGCGGCTTGCGATCGAGGCCGGGCTTGCACCGGAAATCGCCATCCAGTGCGTCACCATCAACCCCGCCCGCCACATGCGCCTCACCCCCTGGGTCGGCTCCATCGCGCCGGGCCGCTATGCCGATATCGTGCTTCTGTCGGATGTCGAAAAATTCGAAATCGCAAAGGTCTGGGCCGATGGAAAACAGGTCTCGGACGGCAAGACCTATCTGCCGGACGTGCCGAGGATCGACTGGCCGGAATGGGCGACGAACACCATCAATATCGGTCGCGATCTGACGGCGGAGGATTTTGCCATCAAGGCCGAACCCGGCCGCGAGACGATGACGGCAGCGGTTCTGCGTCCCTTCCACTGGACCGACGACTTTCTGACATTCGACCTGCCGGTCAGGAACGGTCTCGTGCAACGGGACGAAAGCCGCAACATCACCAAGTTCTCCGTCATCGACCGCTTTTCCGGCAAGGCCGCCGTATCGAAAATGTTCTGGCTCGGCTGCGGCCCGTCGACACCCGATACGGCACTCGCCTGCTCCATGGCGCATGACAAGCATAATGTCTGGTGCGTCGGCTCTTCCGACGAAGCAATGGCGAAGGCGGTTAACGCGGTTGCCGACAATGATGGCGGCTGGGCCCTGGTGCGCGAAGGTGAGGTCGTCGCCCGCATGCGCTACGAAGTCGCCGGCCTGATGAGCTGCCGCCCGGCGGAAGACCTACATGAAGAGATGCAGGCGCTCTATGCCGAAGGCGAAAAGGTCGACTGGATGTACGAGCCAAGCTTCCATCCGCGCTGGTTCGCCGGCTTCCCGGAACGGCTTGCCTTTGCCACGCTTACCTGCGCGCCGTGGCGCTGGGTTCTGGTTGCGCCGTGCGACCATGCCCCGCAAGGCCTCGTCAATGTCGAGACCGGTGCCACCCACCCCGTCGTCTTCTAATCAGAATATTCGAAATCCAGTCCGTTTCAGGAACAAGACCATGAGTGCCCCCGTCTACAAGTCCTTCGAACAATCGCTTACCGAATTCGAAAATATCGCGGCCGACGTTGCCCCGATCTCCAATAAGGAACTTCAATCGCGCATCGCCAAGCTGCAAGGGTTGATGATGGAGGCGGGCGTCAAGGCCGTCTATCTCGATACCTCGACCAGCCTCACCTATTTCACCGGCATGACGCTCGGCGCCAGCGAGCGCCTGCACGGCGCGATCATCCCGTCCAAAGGCGCGCCGATCTATATCAGCCCGGCCTTCGAGGAACCGAAAACGGTCACCCTTATCAAGATCGAGGGTGAAATCGCCACCTGGGAAGAGCATGAAGACCCGGCCCTGCTCGTCGCAAACCGGATCTGCGATCTGCCCGCAGAGGGCAATGTGCTGGCCTTCGATCCCGCCACGCCCTTCATGTTCTCAAGCCCGATCACCGCCCATATCGGCGCGCGGCTTAAGGTCATCGGCGCCGGCGATCTGATCGCACAATGCCGCCAGATCAAGTCGGCCACCGAAATCGCCATCATCCAGACGGCGATGACCGCCAGCCTGCGCGTCCACAAGGCCGTGTGGGAAGGGCTTTACGAAGGTGTATCGACCACCGAAGTGACGGATTTCATCGCCGCCGCCCACCAGAAACTCGGCATGCGCCATGTCTTCGCCGCCGCCCAGTTCGGCGAGGCGACCGCCTATCCGCATGGCGTGCCTTACGCCCAGACGCTCACCAAGGGCGACATGGTGCTGATCGATCTCGGCGCGCATATCCACCGCTATTGCTCGGATATCACCCGCACCTATGTCTTCGGCGAAGCGACGGAGCGCCAGCGCGAACTCTGGAACATGGAAAAGGCGGCCCACCGCGCAGCCTTCGAGGCAGCCCGGCTCGGCTCACCTTGCGAAGATGTCGATGCCGCCGCCCGCAAGGTGCTGACGGATGCCGGCTACGGACCGGATTATCAGGTTCCCGGCCTGCCGCACCGCACCGGCCATGGGCTGGGCATGGACCTGCACGAGACCCCGTTCATCGTTCGCGGCAACAAGACGAAACTTCAGCCCGGCATGGTCTTCTCCGACGAGCCGATGCTCTGCGTCTACGGCGAATGCGGCGTGCGCCTCGAAGACATCATCTACATGTCGGACAAAGGCCCGGTCTTCTTCACCGAGCCTGCCCATTCGATCGAGAAGCCTTTCGGCTAAATCGAGATATTAGCGGAATTCCGGCGGGCGCGGCTTTCTGGACGCGCCCCCGCACTATCCACATCAGGCCAGTCGCAATCGACAGGGCGGTTCGTTCGGCACCCCGCTCCTCAATGGATTGCAGCCTGGCTTTCTCTCACGCCCAGCGGCGTCTTGCCGAAGGCAAGCCTGAACGCCTTGGTAAAATGCGACGCGCTTGAATATCCGACGTCGAAGGCAATATCGATCACGGCGCGGTTCGTGTTCTGAAGGAGTTCTCTGGCGCGCTCCAGGCGTATCTTGCGGTAGGCCGCTCCCGGGGAAAGCCCCGTCTGCTCCTCGAACAGCCGCTCGAGCTGACGGCGGGAAAGCCCGACCGACTTTGCCAATCCCTCCAGCGACAGGTCGCCTTCCAGGTTTTGCTCCATTGTAATCAGCACCGAGATGATGCGCGGATCTCTCGCTTCGACGACAAACGGTCGGCGCGCCTGCGAATGGGTGGCAGATCTGGCCTGATCGATCTGCAGGACTTCAAGAGCATTCCTGGCTGCGTCCCTGCCGATATGGCGCTGGACTAGAACGTTAGCCAGATCCGCCGAACTGCTGCCTCCGGCACAGGAACCACGCTCACCGTCGATATGGAAAAGCCGATCCGAGCGAACCTTAAGATCCGGAAACCGCTCGCGAAAATCCTGGTGATGGAGCCAGCTGACACAGCTCTCGTGGTTCGCCATCAGGCCGGCTTCTGCCAAAATGAAGGAGCCTGTACAGACGCCGATAAGCGGCACGCCGCTGGCGGCCGCCCGTTTCAGATAGGAAACAGTCTCGTTGTCGACCGGCTGCGACACCGACAGAAGCCCGCCGACCACGACGATATAGTCGAAGCGGGCCGGATCGATGAAATCCGTCGTCGGAGCAACCTGTATTCCGCAGCTGGACGTGACCATGTGCCGAGTGCTGCTGAGAACCTGCCAGTCGGCAAGAACCCGACCGGATCGGTCCTTCTGGTCACTGGCGAGACGCAACGTGTCGATGAACATGGCAAATGCCGACGGTGTGAACGACCGGGCAAGGATGAAACCCACCTTGAGAGGTTTTTGCGACTGTGCGGCATCCGGCCGCTTGCATTGTTCGGGCTGCACCGATCTCTCCCTTGCTGCGGCGTCGTGCGATACCGCGACAGATCACCTGATTTGAAAACCATGGGCAAGCGGATCGCACTCGTCAACGAAGATCGCTTGTGGCCGATCATTCTTGCGCATCCGAGCCTCTTCATGCTCTCGGCTTTGTCATTGGCGCCCAGCTATCCATGCGCTAAATCATACATGCACATATGCTGGAGATTAATAAATGCGGCGCGATGAAATCGGCGATCTTCTGGCGTTCATGGCCGTTGCGGAAGAACGTAGCTTTACCCGCGCAGCGGCCAGAATGGGCACGTCGCAATCGTCGCTCAGCCACACGATCCGGCGCATGGAAGAGCGGATGGGCGTGCGCCTTCTCACCCGCACCACACGCAATGTCGCCCCGACCGATGCCGGCGAACAATTGCTTGAAACGCTGCGCCCGGCATTCGATGACATCGAAACCCGCGTCGATGCGATAAGCGCGCTCGGTGCCAAGCCGGCCGGAACAATCCGCCTGACATCGAGCCGCCAGCCAGCGGTCGGCATCGTCATGCCCGCCGCAAGCCGGCTGATGGCGGAATATCCCGACATCAACATCGAGATCTCGGTCGACCAGCGCTTCACCGATATCGTCACCGAACGTTACGATGCCGGCATCCGGCTCGGCGAGCGGGTGGAGAAGGATATGGTGGCGGTGCGCATCGGCCCGGAACTGCGCATGGTCGTTGCCGGATCACCCGCCTATTTCGAGAAAAACGGCAGGCCGCTATCGCCGCATGACCTGACGCAGCATGTCTGCATGAACCTTCGGCTTCCTACGCTTGGCGACCTTTATGTCTGGGAATTCGAGAAGGACGACAGGCCGCTCAATGTGCGCGTCCAGGGCCAATTTACCTGCAATGACGTTCCCATGCTGGTCGAGGCAGCCGTCAACGGCCTCGGTCTCGTCTGCCTTCCGGACGATCAGTTCGGCAAGCTGTTCGACGAGGGAAAGCTGGAACGCGTGCTCGAGGACTGGTGCCCGGCATTCCCCGGATACCACCTCTATTATCCCAGCCGCCGACAGGTATCCCCCGCCTTCAGGCTGCTTATCGAAGCATTGCGCTATCGCGACTGAAAGACCAACTTTTTCACCGTCTTGGTGACGGGCCCACACCGGTGTCATGGCTGGAACACGATTGTTCCAGACGCTCCGGGCCCGCAAAGAACTTCCGCACCTGCCCTGAAAATAGAATAGCAAATCGGTAGAAATCTGCCGGGACCGGATAGGCTCACAACCATCGATCAATCGCTCGGCTGGCTTGCCGCCGGTGGGCACCATCCTTCGATCCGATGAGGAAAATCATGTCCCACCCTGTGCTTGGCGTGGATCACAGCTATCTGCTGGTCAATGATCTCGATGACAGCGCCGAACGTTACCGCCGCCTTGGCTTCACGCTTTCTCCCCGCGGGCTTCACAGTCCGCAAAAGGGATCGGCCAACTACACGATCATTTTTCAAGACGACTACCTCGAGCTTCTTGGGCTGGTCGCCGAGACCGAACTCAACGCGCCGCAGCGCAAGACGCTTGCGACCTATGGCCAGGGCCTGCAGGCGATTGCCAATCGCACCGCAAGTGCGGACGCGGCCAAGCCGGCGCTTGCCGAACTCGGCATCAGGACGGGAGAGATCAGCGCGTTTTCACGTCCGCTCCCCCTGCCCGGCGGCGGCGAAGGCATTGCCGCCTTCAGGACACTTGGCTTCGATCCTGGCCAAGTTCCACTCGGACATTTCTTCCTCTGCCAGCACGAAACGCGCGACATGGTGTGGAGGCCGGAACTGCAGGATCATGCCAATGGCGCGATAGGCCTCGGCGGCATAACCGGCATCAGCGACGATCCTCGCAAGACGGCGGAAACCTATGCAAGCTTCTATGCCGCAGGTCGCGTCGAAAAAATCGAAGGTGGTTTTCGTGTCGAGACCGGCGAGAATTCGGCACCGCTGTTCTTCTTCGAACCGGCGGCGATTGGCGGGCTTTACCCCGGTCTCGATATTGCCGGGACACCCGCCAATGGCTTTGCCGTGCTGCGCATTCGGGTGAAGGATCGCGAAAAGACAGCGGAGCTGCTTACCGGACAAGGCATCCCGTTCATCAGGACATCTGCCGGAGGCATTGCCGTTTCACCGGCGGATGCGAGCGGAGCAGTGGTCGAGTTCATCTGAGATCACAGGAATGCCGTGGTGATCTCGCCGCGGCATTCCTTGAGAATTAGAAGCTGAGGCCCGACAAAGAGAAGCGCTTCCTGTCGGGCCTGATATTCGCTAGAAATTCCAAAGACTAGGTCAGGCGGCAGGCCCCGGTTCCACCACAAGCTTGCAGCACCCCTCTTCACCTGGCCTCCAGGTTTCCCCCTTGAAGACAAAACCGGCCGCCTTGAAAAGGCCGCCGTCAATCGCTCCGCCCGCCTTGCACAAGAGTTCGAGATCGTCATCGGACCGCCCCATCGCCTGCCATGCTTCCTTCAGCGGACAGCGGTGAAACTTGATTTCCAGTCGCTCGTCATCGCTCTGGCGAACTTCCGGCTGAAAGAGGATATCACCTGCCGGAATGGTGCCGAGAAACCGCTCCTTCAACGCGACCAACCCGTCCGGGCCGAGATCGGCAAACCGGGCGCCGGCGGCAACACCCATCCGGCGCGTCGCTTCGGACAGAAGCTCGACGGACTTTTGCGTGCCGAAGGCATCCCGCAGCACGTCGAATATGTTGGCATAGGCTGCGGCGCGCATATTGAAAGCCGCCTGCAGCCATTCGATCGGCACCAGATGGCCGGTTTTGCTGTTCTCACTCATGATGCGGATCGTCTTTCTGTTCACTTATAGGCCGGCTCGAGCCTGTCCTTCAGCCGATACCAACCGAGCATGGCCGGAGCGACACGTTTTGCAATCGGATGGAAGGGAATGGTGCGGACCGGGGTTATCGGAACAGCCAGATCCCGCTGACCGACACCTTCGATCGCGTCGGCAAAAACCTTGCCGAGCGAGGTTGCCAGAGCAACACCGCGGCCGTTGCAGGCGCTCCATGTCCACAGCCCGGGCGCGGGATTATAGAATTGCGGCATCCGGTCCACCGTCATGCTGATGCGGCCGTTCCAGACGAAGTCGAATTTCGGCCTACCCATCTGCGTAAAGATCCCGGCCAACCGTTTGCCGATACGTTGTTTCAGGCGTTCCGCACCATTGAACGGGAACATCAGCGCCCCACCGGTCACAAGCCGGCCACGGGCATCCCAGCGGAAGAAACGCAGGTCGCCATGGGTATCCGACAATGCCTGTCGCCCCGGCAGGACACTGGCGCGCACCGCGTCCGGTTGCGGTTCCGTCGCCATCTGCCACGACAGGATCGGCACGAGCGAATGCGCTATCTTCGGCGCCAGCCGGCTTTCAAACCAGTCCGTATAGCCATTCGAGGCTAAAATGACCTGATCGGATATGACGCGCCCGGCGGGTGTCGAGATCACCCAGCCCGATGGGGTTTTCTCGATCGACTGGACAGGCGTGTTTTCGTGAAGCACCGCGCCGGCAGCGGTGAGGCGATCGGCAAGCCCTCTGGCAAATGCCAGCGGATTGATGTGCCCGCCACTGCTGTTGAGCATGCCGCCATACCAGTCTCGCGAGCCGATGAGATCGGCAGTCTCGGCCGCATCGAGCAGGCGAACCGGCGCACCACGGCGCGACCAGGCTTCCACGCGACTTGCCGAGAGCCGCACGCGCCCCGGCGAATGCGCCGGCTGAAACCAGCCGTTCTGTTGCGCCTCGCAATCGATCTCATGTCTGCGCACCAGATCGAAAAAATAGGAAGCGCTATCGCTGACAAGCTGGGCAAACCGCTCCCCGGCCTCCCCATGGGTTTTCGCAATGCTGTCCGGTTCGGCACCGGTCATGGTCGGAATGACTTGGCCGTTATTGCGGCCGGACGCCCCCCAGCCGACCTGGACAGCCTCGAGCACGATAACCTTGTGCCCGCGCTCGGCAAGATGAAGAGCGGCCGAAAGGCCGGTAAAGCCGGCTCCGATGATCGCAACCCCTGCCCTCGCCTCGCCTGAGAGGCTGGAATTGGAGGTCCGCGGGCGCGTTACCGCGTTCCAGAGTGAAGGAGGAAAATTGGGGGATGCAATATCACTCATAAATATGTTCCATAATATCGAAACCGGAAAAGCAATCCGCACCAATCGCCTTGCGGATCACCTATTTTCGAGCATTGCCTGGTCGCGTTGGAAGTTAAGCGGCAGCCGCGGATGCGGAAGACTTGTGGTCGATACGACCGGTAACATTGGTGCCACGCTTGAGAAGATTGAGGATCGGGCAGGCCTTTTCGACAGCCGCCGCGACACGGGCAATCTCTTCCGGGCTGGCGTCCGAAACCAGCGAAACAGTGTAGTCGAAATCATGCGGATAGACCGGAATATCCTCATGCCCTTCGGAGCCGCCACGCGGATCGATCTTGGCCGAGACTTCAGCATTCAACGCTTCCAGCACCACCTGCTGATCTGCCGCATGGATCAGCCAGGTATGCGTCAGGCAGCTCGAAAGCGCACCGACCAGCAGCTCCGGAGACGCTGGCCCGAGATTGTAACCGGCAAAATCCGGCGGGCTGTCGGAGACGACCTGGAAATCCCGGATGCGGATGCGGCGCACACCGCTACGGCCTTCCGCACTGGCACTTGCCTTCAGCGTCGCGACACCAAGTTCGCCGGATTTGATACGTCTGCGCCGCTCAAGCAGTGCCGCCCGCTTTTGAGCCAGGTAATCCTTCAATGTCGACATCTGTTTCGTCTCCTGATCGATGAGCCGGCCGTTGTTCAGATGAACACCGCCGGGCACAGGAGCTTACCGCCGGCCGACTCCGGCAGTATACAAAAATTATATACTATTGCCGCCCACAAGCGGAAACGAAGTTGCGACCTTTGGCGGAACCGCGGAAATTCCACCTCATTCCCGCAAGCTGTTGACGAAAGCCAGAAGAGCCGGGATCGCTCTCCTTGATTTGCAAAAAGGCCCTCGATCCATGCCGGAGCGAAGGCCTTTGCGTCATTCTTCACTCACGCCTTGAACAGCGACTTCAGCGTCGATGGCTGGCTGCGGTGATACTGAGGTGCTGCAGAAACCTCGCCGCCCAGAGCGGCAGCGGCATGCCACGGCCAGCGCGGATCATAAAGGATGGTGCGGGCCAGGCCGACGAGATCGGCATCGCCTGTGGCGATAATCGCTTCCGCCTGCGAAGGTTCGGTAATCAAGCCGACGGCCACGACCGGCATCTTCACCGCGGCCTTGACCGCACGCGCGAACGGCACCTGATAGCTCGGCGACACGGGGATTTTCTGGTCGATATGCAGCCCGCCGGTCGACACGTTGATCGCGTCGCAACCATGGCTCTCCAGAGCCTTGGCAAACTCGATCGTCTCGTCGAGGTTCCAGCCGCCATCATACCAGTCGGTTGCCGAAACGCGAACCGACACGACCTTGTCGGCCGGGAAAACGGCCCGCACCGCATCGAACACTTCCAGCGGGAAGCGCATGCGGTTTTCGAGGCTTCCGCCATATTCGTCGGTCCGCTGGTTGGCGAGCGGAGACAGGAATGAATGCAGCAGATAGCCGTGCGCGGCATGGATCTGCACCGCATCGATGCCGATACGCGCGGCGCGGATTGCCGCCTGGACAAAGGCATCACGGATTTCGTTCATCCGCTCGCGGGAAAGTTTGGTCGGCACCGTGTCGGTCGATTTGAACGGAACTGCGGACGGTGCCTCGGTCTGCCAGCCATCCTTGTGATCGATCGGAAGCTGCGCACCACCAAGCCAGGGCAGGTTTGACGATGCCTTGCGCCCGGCATGGGCAAGCTGAACGGCGATCGGAATGTTCGACCACTTGCGGATGCTTTCCAGCGTCCGGCGCATCGCCGCTTCCGTCGCGTCATCATAGAGGCCGACATCGGCATAGCTGATCCGACCTTCGGGAACGACAGCCGTCGCCTCGATCGTCAACAGTCCGGCACCGGACAGAGCCAACTGCCCCAGATGGATCAGATGCCAGTCGGTCATGCATCCATCCACGGCGGAATAGGTGCACATCGGGGCAATGGTGATACGGTTCTCAAGCTCGAGATTGCGGATCTTGAACGGTGTGAAAAGCTGTGGCTGAGGCATGTCGCTCACTTTCGGAATGATAGGGTTCGACGCCGCATTCAATATCGAGACGCCGCCGGCTGCTTGTAGATTCGACCGATATCCGCAGGTGCGGTAGAAGTGCTGGTATGGTGTGAGACATACCTATGCCTCCCAAAGGTATGCGTCAAGACATACCTGCTGCTTGCATCGAGAAGCCAATTTTCGTAGATTTATCCTATGCCAGACCTGCTTCCCCAGCCAGCACGAGACGAGATCGACCTGAGCACCGTCTTCTCGACGCTGTCCGATCCGCTTCGCCGCACCGCAATCGCCATTCTGGCAACCTTGCCGGACGGCGTGGAGCGCAATTGCGTGTCCTTCGGCTTTCCGGTCGCCAAGGCTTCGCTCACCCACCACTTCAAGATCCTTCGCGAGGCGGGATTGATCAGCCAGATCGATTACGGAAACCGTCGCGCCTCCTCGCTTCGCCGCGAAGACATCGACGCGCGGTTTCCCGGTCTCCTTGCCATGCTGGTCAAGGAACTCGAGCAGGATGGCGGCGCCGAAAAAGCGGTCACCTCGGCTGGAAAACGCTGACTTCAGCGATCGGAAAGAGCCGGGCCACGCCCGGCTCCCGAATTTTCTATTCGCATTCAGCTCATCTTGCCGGCGCCTTGATGCCGAGATCGGCTTCAGCCACATTGGCCGAACGCAGACGTTCTCGACCGAGCCCCCTCCCCTTCACCAGAGCATAGATCGCCGGAATGACGATCAGGGTCAGCAGCGTCGAAGACACCATGCCGCCGATCATCGGCACCGCGATGCGCTGCATGATCTCCGCTCCCGTTCCCGTGCTCCACAGGATAGGCAGGAGACCGGCCATGATTGCAACCACGGTCATCATCTTGGGGCGAACCCGTTCGACAGCCCCGACCATGATGGCGCGATGAAGGTCCTCTCTCGTCAGCCGCCGCCCCTCGCTGGCGCATAAGGCACGCCGCTCCTTCAAGGCGTGGTCCAGATAGATCAGCATGATCACCCCCGTCTCCGCTGCAACGCCCGCAAGCGCGATGAAACCGACGGCCACCGCAACCGACGCATTGAACCCGAGCCACCACATCAGCCAGATGCCGCCGACGAGCGCGAAAGGCAGGGAAAGCATGACAATCAGGGTTTCCGTCAGCGCCCTGAAGTTCAGATAGAGCAGCAGGAAGATCAGCGCGAGCGTCAGCGGCACGACGATGGAGAGCCGCGCGGCCGCCCGTTCGAGATATTCGAACTGGCCGCTCCATGCCACGGAATAGCCCGTTGGAAGTTCCACCCGTGCCGCCACCGCCTGCCGGGCCTCGGCGACATAACCGCCGAGATCCCGCCCTGTGATGTCGACATAGATATAGACCGCAAGCTGGCCGTTTTCGGTGCGAACGGTCGTTGCGCCCCGCGTCAGGCTTACCTCGGCAACTTCGCCAAGCGGAACCGTTCCGCCTCCGGGCAGCGAGACAAGCACATCTCTTGCGATCGACTGGGGATCGCTGCGGGACGCGCGCGGATAACGGATCGCCACGCCATATCGTTCGCGGCCTTCCACGGTGGAGGTCACCACTTCCGAGCCGAGCGCCATCGACACGACGTCCTGCACATCCCCGATCGTCAGCCCGTAACGCCCGAGCGCCATCCGGTCCGGCACGATATCGAGATAATAACCGCCGATCACCCGTTCGGCATACGCACTCGACGTCCCCTCCACATCCTTCAGCACGGTTTCGATCTGCCTTGCGACCTTCTCCATTTCATTCAGATCGGTGCCATAGACCTTCACGCCGATCGGGGTACGAATGCCGGTCGACAGCATGTCGATGCGGGCGCGGATCGGCATCGTCCAGGCATTGGCGACGCCGGGAAACTGCAAAGCCTCGTCCATCTCCTTTTTCAGGCTTGCCGTCGTCACGCCCGGCCGCCACTCGGATTTCGGCTTCAGCGTGATGATCGTCTCGAACATCTCGACCGGCGCCGGATCGGTCGCCGTCAGCGCTCGTCCCGCCTTGCCGAATACGCTTTCGACTTCAGGGAAGGACTTGATGATCCGGTCCTGCGTCTGCAACAGTTCCGCTGCCTTGGTCACCGACAGGCCGGGCAGGGTCGTCGGCATGTACATCAGCGTACCTTCGTCCAGATCCGGCATGAACTCGCTGCCGATATGCTGGATCGGCCAGACCGTGGCGCCGAGCACAAGAAGCGCGATCGCGATCGTCAGCACCTTCGCCTTCAGAACCCCGGCGATGACCGGACGGTAAATCCAGATCAGGAAGCGATTGACGGGATTTTTATGCTCCGGAACGATCCGCCCCCTGACGAAGACGACCATCAGCGCTGGCACCAGCGTCACCGACAGGATCGCAGCCGCCGCCATTGCAAAGGTCTTGGTGAAGGCAAGCGGGCTGAACAGCCTCCCCTCCTGCGATTCCAGCGTGAAAATCGGCAGGAAGGAGACGGTGATGATCAACAGGCTGAAAAACAGGGCCGGGCCGACCTCGCTTGCCGCTTCGATCAGAATATCCACACGCGGCTTGTCCGGTGGTGCACGTTCCAGATGTTTGTGGGCGTTCTCGATCATCACGATCGCCGCATCGATCATCGCCCCGATCGCAATCGCAATGCCGCCGAGGCTCATGATATTGGCGCCGATATTGAGGAAATGCATGGCGATGAAGGCCATCAATACGCCCACGGGCAGCATGATGATGGCGACAAGCGCGCTGCGGACATGCAGAAGAAAGACGATCGTGACGAGCGCAACGACGATCGCCTCTTCGACAAGCGTGCCTTTCAGGGTTTCGATCGCAGCCTCGATCAATTGCGACCGATCATAGACCGGCACGATTTCGACACCGGCCGGCAGGCTGCCCTTGATTCCCTCAAGACTCGCCTTGGCATTATCGATGACGGAAAGCGCATTTGCACCGAACCGCTGCAGCACGATACCGCTCGCGACTTCGCCCTCACCATTGAGTTCGGTGATGCCGCGCCTCTCGTCTGGAACCATTTCCACTCTTGCGACATCGCCGAGCCTGAGCGGCGTGCCGCCCATGGTTTTCAGGACGATCGTCTCGATATCGGCAATGCCGTTCAGATAACCGCGTCCACGCACCATGAACTCGAATTCGGAAAGCTCGACCGTACGGCCCCCGACATCCGTGTTGCTGGCGCGCACGGCATTGGCGATGTCGTTTAGCGAAATGTCCTGCGCCTTCAGCCGGACCGGATCGACCACGATGGAATATTGCTTGACGAAACCGCCGACACTGGCGACCTCGGCAACACCTTCGGATTTCGACACCGCGAAACGCACGACCCAATCCTGCAGCGACCGCAACTGGGCAAGCGACATCTGCTTCGCCACCACGGCATATTGATAGACCCAGCCGACACCTGTCGCGTCGGGACCAAGCGTCGGCGTAACGCCATCCGGCAGGCGGCTCTGCGCGACATTGAGATATTCGAGCACACGGCTGCGCGCCCAATAGGGATCGGTTCCATCCTCGAAAATCACATAGACGAAGGATGCGCCGAAGAAGGAGAAGCCCCGCACCACCTTGGATTTTGGCACGGTCAGCATCGATGTCGTCAGCGGATAAGTGACCTGATCCTCGACCACCTGCGGCGCTTGGCCGGGATAATCGGTGTAGACGATGACCTGAACATCGGAGAGATCGGGAATGGCGTCGAGCGGCAGCGACCGCAAGGCGTAAATTCCACCGGCGACGACCAGCATGGTCGCGACAAAGATCAGGACAAGATTGCGGGCGGACCAGGATATGACACAGGCGATCATTGTTTCGCGCCCTCCGCCGTCATCGCGCTCAGCGCCGAATTGAGATTGCTCTCGGCATCGAGCAGAAAGTTTGCAGCGACCACGACCTGATCACCGGCCTTGATGCCAGTGACTATTTCGGTCTGCGCGTCGCCGCGCGCGCCAAGCTTGACGTCTCTCGGTTCGAACCGCCCTTCGCCCCTGTCGAGGAACACGAGTTTGCGATCACCCGTGTCGATCACGGCGCTGTTCGGAACCACGATGACGGGGTCTTCGGAGCGCGTATCGATCTCCAGCTCCGCATACATGTTGATGAGCAGCGCACCATCCGGATTGGGAAGTTCGATGCGAACCTTCGTTGTCCGCGTCTGGGTATCCACCTGCGGATAGATGAGGTCGATGCTGCCATGGAAGGTGCGGCCGGGCAGACTGCGAACGGTCAAACGCACCTCGGCACCGACTCGGACGGAGGCGAGATCATATTCCGGAAGATCAGCCAGCACCCACAGATGCGACATATCCGCGATGCGAAACAACACATCGCCGGGCTTGGCCATCATGCCCGCAATCGCAAGCCGCTCGAGGATAATGCCATCCCGCGGCGAGGTATAATCGATGGTCGCCGGCACCTGCCGCCGCTCGGCAATCGTCCGGATCGCCTCATCCGGCACGCCGAGATTTTTCAGGCGAAGCGCCGAACCTGCCTTATCTCCTCCCGGTGCTGCATATTCCGTTCCGGCAGTGGCAATTTCCTTGGAATAGAAGCCGAAAAGCACCTGCCCTTTCTCGATCCGCTCGCCCGTCGTCACGGTCGAAACCGTGTCGATGAACGCATCGGTGCGCATCGCGACCACGCTGACACGGGTCTCGTCCAGGGTCACGGTGGCGGGTGCCCGGACTGCCCGACCGATCCGGGCCATCCCGGCGGTCGCGGTTTTCACCCCCGTCCGCTGCAGTTTTCCGGGAGAGACCCTGATCGTCGCCCCGTCCTGCTGCTCATCGGCAAAAACGGGCAGGTAATCCATGCCCATACTATCCTTCTTCGGCACCGGCGACGTGTCGGCCAGCCCCATCGGATTGCGATAATAAAGGATGCGCCGGGGCGCGGTGGAGCCAAGCTCCGCCAGCATGGCCGTGGCCGTTTTGGCGGCCGGAGCATTTCCGCCCGCCCCGCCCGATTTTTCTCTCACGGCGACATAAGGCCTGCCGTCATCGGTGGATTTCGGCTGGGCCGAAAATTGCGGCGATCCATCCGGGTGCCGATAGTAGAGGATGCATCCATCCTCATGCGAATGGTCATGTGCCGCGCCGGTAGCAGCGCCATGCGCCGCCCCCGAATGAGGCTCCTCGGCAAACACCCGATAACCGCTGGAACCGATAACGGCGGAAGCAGCGAGGATCATTCCAAAACGGGCCAGCCAGTTCATGGCGACACCTTGAGGATGAGATCGCGCTCGACAGGCTCAGGCTCGCCCTGGATCATCACACCGATGCGCAGGCGCCAACCACCCGCCATCGAAAGGTCCGCCTTGAAGTGATAGACCCCGGGCTCACTCGACCCGACCGGCTCGATCGCCGCGCCCATATCCGGCATGCCATCTGGAGCCATGTCGAGCGCCGTGTTGAAAATGATGGCGTCCGAAACGGGCGCGCCGCTGCGCCGGTCCGTCATCCGAAGTTCGACCATCGCATTGCGACTTTGCCTGATATCGCTTTTCAGGAGGGTGAATTCATAATCCTGTGCAGCGGCACCGGCACTGACCGGGTTCATGGCCAAAAGGCCGAGGAGGAGCACGGCTCTCCCGGAAGACAATGTTCTGTTCATGGTTCTGGATCTCGCTGCGACGTCTGTCCTTGCGTCGCGAGGTGAAACTACAAGCCATCCGAGAATACCGGCGCGCGTGTGCGTTCGGACTTCATCAGAAGGCGATCCAATTTCAGCGGAGATCAGGCTTTGGGCGGCGGCCCAGCAGGCGCGATCGTTGCAGATGCCATCTGTCGCGAAGGGGCCGCATCATAACGGACCTTTTTCGAGGCAAGCTTCATGCTCGAAGTTGCGGAAACCGGTATCGAAGCAACCGGAGGCGCGCAGAGAAGCGCCGAAGGGCAAGAATGATGACGTTGGCTATCGGAGCCCTGATCATCCGAGGGGCACGGCTGATCGCAGTTGATGTGATCGTCGACCATCGAGACCTGCATCTGATCCGAGTTCATATGAGACGAATGCAGCGGATCAGGCCCGGCAAGCGGCGTCACGCCCTGGCTTCCGGTTGCCGTTGCGAGCAATGCAATGATCAAAAAGAGATTGCGAATAAGTCTCATGGCGCATTCCCCGCCTGTAACCAGACGAGGAACCTGTTTCCTACTATCAGCTCGATTATCCCGTTTATGCTGAAAGTAAGGAATAGGCCAAAAGACCGCAGGCAGAAAAGCAAATGCCCCGGCAAGGCGTCACCTTCCCGGGGCATCGTAAGTCAGGCTCGAAAGTTTAGTAGTGGACCGACAGACTGTCGATCGGTGTCGTCTTCGGCGGCGCGAACTTCGTCAGGTTGATCCCTTCGACCGCGACGCGATATTCCTCGATGCTCGGCGTGCGGCCGAGGATCGCGGAAAGCACCACCAGCGGGGTGGAAGCAAGAAGCGATTCACCCTTCTTCTCCGCGGTGTCTTCAACAACGCGGCCCTGGAACAGACGGGTCGAGGTGGCCAGAACCGTATCGCCCTTTTCCGCCTTTTCCTGGTTGCCCATGCAAAGGTTGCAGCCCGGACGCTCCAGATAGAGAATGTTCTCATATTCGGTGCGGTTAGACGTCTTCGGCTTCAGGTCGTCGAACTCGAAGCCCGAATACTTCTGCAGGATTTCCCAGTCACCTTCGGCCTTCAGCTCGTCGATGATGTTGTAGGTCGGTGCTGCAACGACGAGCGGTGCCTTGAACTCGACCTTGCCCTCAGCCTTTTCAAGGTTCTTCAGCATCTGGGCGACGATCTTGATATCGCCCTTGTGAACCATGCAGGAACCGACGAAGCCGAGATCGACCTTCTTGGTACCGCCATAGTACGAAACCGGACGGATCGTGTCGTGGGTGTAGCGACGCGAGACGTCGGCATTGTTGACGTCCGGGTCGGCGATCATCGGCTCGTCGATCAGGTCGAGATCGACCACGACTTCGGCGAAATACTTCGCGTTGTCGTCCGGCTTCAGCGCCGGCTTTTCGCCGGAGCGGATTTCGGCAATGCGGGCATCCGCCTTGTCGATCAGACCCTTGAGCGTCTGGGCGGCATTGTCCATGCCCTTGTCGATCATGATCTGGATACGCGACTTGGCGATTTCCAGGCTTTCGATCAGCGTCGCGTCCTCGGAGATACAGATCGACGCCTTGGCCTTCATTTCGGCCGTCCAGTCGGTGAAGGTGAAGGCCTGGTCGGCGAGCAGCGTGCCGATATGCACTTCGATGATACGGCCCTGGAAGACGTTGTCGCCATGCTGCTTGAGCATCTGCGCCTGGGTGGCATGCACCACGTCGCGGAAGTCCATGTAAGGCTGCATCGTGCCCTTGAAGGTCACCTTGACCGACTGCGGGATCGGCATGGTGGCTTCACCGGTGGCAAGCGCCAGCGCAACGGTACCGGAGTCGGCACCGAAAGCGACGCCCTTCGACATGCGCGTATGGCTGTCGCCGCCGATGATGATCGCCCAGTCGTCCACGGTGATGTCGTTCAGCACCTTGTGGATGACGTCGGTCATCGAGTGATAGACGCCCTTCGGGTCACGCGCGGTGATGACGCCAAAGTTGTTCATGAAGGACATCAGCTTCGGAATGTTGACCTGAGCCTTCTTGTCCCAGACGGAAGCCGTGTGGCAACCCGACTGGTATGCGCCGTCGACCAGCGGCGAAATGACGGTTGCCGCCATCGCTTCCAGTTCCTGCGCCGTCATCAGGCCGGTTGTGTCCTGCGAACCGACGATGTTGACGGTGACGCGAACGTCGGAACCGGCATGCAAAACCTTGCCCGGCGTCACGCCGACGGCGTTGCGGTTGAAGATCTTCTCAACCGCGGTCAGGCCCTGGCCTTCGAGGGAGATTTCCTTGTTCGGAGCGAAAACCGGCGTTGCTTCGACGCCGAGCGTCTGGGCGGCAAAGGTCTGCAGCTTCTTGCCGAAGACGATCGCGTAGGACGAGCCCGCCTTCATGAACTCCGTCTTCTGCGGCGTGAAGGAGGAAGCGATGTCGACCAGCTCTTCGCCGTTTTCGTCGCGCAGCTTCCGGTTCTTCGCATCGATCTTCAGAACGGTACCGGTCTCGACCGAGTATTTCTGCTCGAGGATCGGGTTGCCGTCATTGTTGAGGATCGGCTTGCCATTCTCGTCGAGCTTCTTGACCCAGTTCTTCAGGTTGATGCCGATACCGCCGGTCACATCGACCGTGGTCGCGAAGATCGGAGAAATGCCGTTGGTGCCGGCGACAATCGGAGCGAAGTTGACGAAGGGCACGTAAGGGCTGGACTGCTTGCCGGTCCACAAAGCGACGTTGTTGACGCCGGACATGCGCGACGAGCCGACGCCCATCGTGCCCTTTTCGGCGATCATCATCACCCGCTTGTCGGGATGCTGCTTCTGAAGCGCGACGATTTCCGCCTGCGCTTCCGGCGTGATCATACACTGACCATGCAGCTGGCGGTCGGAGCGCGAATGCGCCTGGTTGCCCGGCGACAGAAGGTCGGTCGAGATATCGCCTTCGGCGGCGATGAAGGTAACGACCTTGATCTCGTCTTCGACATCCGGAAGCTTGGTGAAGAACTCGGCCTTGGCGTAGCTTTCCAGCACGTCCTTGGCGATGGCGTTGCCGGCCTTGTAGGCATCGCGCAGGCGGAACATGTCGGCGTCATAAAGGAAGACCTGCGTCTTCAGGACGTCGCCGGCTTCCTTGGCGATTGCCGCGTCATCGCCAAGCGCGATGTCGAGCAGCACTTCGACCGAAGGACCGCCCTTCATGTGCGACAGGAGTTCGAGCGCAAATGTCGGTGTGATTTCCGGAACGACCGTTTCGCCGAGAATGATCTTCTTCAGGAAGGCGGCCTTGACGCCGGCGGCACTCGTCGTGCCCGGCAGCGTGTTGTAGATGAAAAATTTCAGGGCATCCGCCCGATGCTGGTTACCGGCATCCTCGATCAATGTGATGATTTCAGCGATCAGCGCGCCATCATCGATCGGCTTGGGGGCAAGCCCTTGGGGTTCTCTGCTTTTGATTTCAGCCAGGTATTCCGAGTACAGGTTCATCACAGTCCCAACGTCATTAGCTTTTTGGCGCTGAAACGCAGCGCCACCGGAAAATTATGCGGCCCAAGGCCTTCGGGTTTGGAGTACGTCAACCGAGCCCGTGTGACAAGATACCGCAATTCGGTAAATGCAGTCCTTCGGCTCCAGCACTTATCGGCTGACGATGACCGAGCGCGTTCTTAGCGGATCGACGCGCCGGAAGCCATCGATTTAACTACGGCCGGCATTCCCCATTCTCCCGGCAGAAACGGTGCCCAGCAAGGCTTTTCGGCGGAAAATCTTGATGTTTTCACTCAACGATCAAACATGTCCTGCCATTGCTTTTCGCCGACCATGCAATCGCTTTTGACCGGCTTGTCGGCAATCCGGCGAATAAGCGGCTGGGGTTCGATACCGCTGACTTCCATCACCAGCTTGCGGCGAACCGCAACACCGAAATCATCGATATCGTGAACCGGCAGAACGAAAGACCCCGGCCCACCCGCAACGCAGTCGCTGTAATATTGGTCGAGCCCGCCCGGCGTTCCCGACGGCCTGAGCATGATCGCTAGGCCATTGATGACGATGCCCGCCTCGACAGCCTTGTCGCGCGCCGGCGTGACCGGGTTGCCTGAATTGTTCGGCCCGTCACCCGAGACATCAATCACCTGGCGAAGACCATGATAGGAATTGGAGACGAGCATGGTCGCACCGTGCACGATGGCGGCCGAAATCGATGTCCTGCGCTGCATCTCGACCGGCCGTGCCTCGACCTTGTTGGCGAAGGCGATCGCACCCTGTTCGTTCTCGATGATCTGCCAGTCGATCACCGAACCCTGAACGACATCGCCTGCCCACTCGAAATAACTGATGGCGATGCGCCCGGTCAGCCCGTTCCTGACCGCATCGATAAACTCTTTATGCTTGAGGGCCGACACGTAACCTTCGCGCTGGATGCGAGCTTCTTCCGTGTCCATGGATCGGGACGTATCGACTGCGAGTACGAGTTCGACATCCACTTCCTGCCCGCCTTGCACGATTGCGGTATTGGTCGCGGTCAGGGTCATTAACATTGCAAGTGTTGTGAGCATGGCAATCCATTCACTGCAGTGTCGATTGCCGGACTGTAACACAGGATATTGCCGGTGCGACCCCCTCCCCTGACCCAAGGGCAGCGCGTGGCTCAAATTTCAGTGATGTCTTATTCTGCAGCCGCGGGGTGCGGACCATCCTTCATCGCTTCGATCAGGCATTCCATGATCGCCGCTCGCAGGGCGTAAGTATTGGCACTTGTTTGTTTCCGGTCCAGGCTTTGGGCGGCCTCTACGAGCCGCATGCCTTGATGCACCACGATCTGGTGCGCGCGATTCATGGCCCAGTGTTCAATTGAACTGCCATGATCCAGTGCATGACTTTGCGCGTTCAATGTAGCCTCGCTATTCATCAGCGTTACTGCGAATCATCTCGCAAAACCGACGCTAATACAGATTCATGTTCGAGTGAATCCTTCAGACATCGAAGTATTGGCGAGAAGAAGAGAAAAATACGAACATTTTCAACAAACCCGATTTCTCATCGGTAAAAACAGACACCATAACGCGTTAAACTATCGCATTTACATTCACGCGTTCGGACACGACACGCCCAGAACGGCATGAATGCTGAGAGATTTTCATTCTCTTCTTCAGCGACCTCATGCAACGATGAGGACGATCTGCACAAAGTGCGGCGCCGATCTTCACCACTAGATGTGCGGACACCGGATTTCGTGCAAAGCTTACCAAGCTTTAACGAGACGGATATCCAACGGTAATCAAGCAAGGACTAACGTGGCTTCATGGTCATCACGCCTGAGCAGGCGAATACGGACCGCAACTTAGGATCAGAGCCATGTGGATCACAGCACGTAAATTCGTCACCACCGGTCTGGTCGCCTTGACGATCGCCGGAACGGCTCTCGCCACCGCCTCCCAGGCTGAAGCACATAACAATTTCGGCCGCGGCCTCGCCGCTGGCATAGCGGGCGCAGTCATCGGCGGAGCGCTGATTGCCGGCGTCAGCCACGCACCTGCCTATGCTGCTGCACCCTATGGCCCTCTTCCTACGCGATACGGACCTCCACCGGTCGCTGCCTATTACCCTTCCTGCCATGTTGTCTGGCATCAGGACCACTGGGGCGACATGTATCGCACCCGCGTCTGCGACTGAGCCGACACAGGCAGGATCAGCACCCTCCCGACAATCACGTCAAGTTCCGGCGCGCCGCTTTCTCGGCTTTCGCGCCCTTACATCTCTCAACTTAGCTGAAGAGTGAAACGCCATGTCCAACATCATTCGCAGAAACCGCATCCTGGCTCTCGTTGGCGCTGCAATCATCGCAGTTCCCCTGGCGACGCCAATCATTCTTGGCAACAACGCGGCGTTTGCCGCATCTTCGTCTCCCGCCGCAGCCGTAGGCGGCATTATCGCGCCGGCAGGGTCGTTTGCCTCGATCGTCGCCGCTGACAAACCAGCAGTTGTCACCATCACCACAACGATGAAAGCAGAAGCTGCTGCCAGCGACGAAACATCTCCCTTTGGCGAGAACTCTCCCTTCAATGAGCAATTCAGACAGTTCTTCGGCCAGAACGGAATTCCGATGCCACATGAAGCGCCTCGGCAACGTCAGTCCGAACGTGCCGAAGCACTCGGGTCCGGCTTCATTATTTCTCTCGACGGCTATATCGTTACCAACAACCATGTGATCGACAAGGCACTGGACATAAAGGTGACGCTGGATGACGGCACCGAACTTCCCGCCAAACTGATTGGCGCCGATCCGAAGTCCGATCTCGCCGTGGTCAAGATCGAAACCAAGAAACCGCTCGCAACCGTCACCTGGGGTGACTCCGACACCCTGAAACTCGGGGACCAGATCCTGGCGATCGGCAACCCTTTCGGGATCGGCACGACAGTCACGGCCGGCATCGTGTCAGCCCGTGGCCGCGACCTGCATTCCGGCCCTTATGATGATTTCATCCAGATCGATGCGCCGATCAATCACGGCAATTCCGGCGGCCCTCTGGTGGATCACGACGGCCATGTCGTCGGTATCAATACGGCCATCTACTCCCCGAATGGCGGAAGTGTCGGGGTTGGCTTCGCCATCCCCTCCGATCAGGCCAGGCAGGTTGTCGCCAAGCTGATGAAAGACGGCTCAATCGATCATGGTTTCATAGGCGTACAGATCCAGCCGGTAACTGCAGATATCGCCGACGCGATTGGCCTCGGCAAGGCTGAAGGCGCACTGGTCGCCGGCGTCAACGACAACACGCCCGCAGCCAAGGCCGGCGTCGAGACCGGCGACGTCATTACTGCGCTGGGCGGTAAACCAATCTCGTCACCCCGTGATCTTTCGCGCATGGTTGCCGATCTTGCTCCCGGATCGCAGGAGGAGTTGACGGTATGGCGCCAGGGCACACCGAAAGACCTGCGTTTGACGATCGGTGAAAACAGCGAGGATCAGCAGCAAGCTTCGTCTGATGAAGGAAAATCCGGCCCGGCAGCTCACAAAATCCCAAACATCGGGGTTGGGCTTGCCGATATCACGGCGGAGGTGCGGCAGGCCCTGAACCTTCCAGCGAAAGAAAAAGGTGCTGTCATCGCAAGCGTTGCACCCGGGAAACCCGCTGCGGACGCAGGCCTGCGAGAGGGCGACATTATCGTTTCGGTCAACCAACATGCGGTCAATTCTGCAAACGAAGCCAAGACCGCGGTCGCTGATGCCGGGAAGGCCGGACGCAAGGCAGTGCTGCTGCTGATCCAGCGTGGCGACAACCAGAGCTTTGTCACCGTTCCGTTCTCGATCGGCTGACTTTCGCCATACGACTGCCTGACCCCGCTGTCGAAAGGACATGCGGGGTCAGGCCTTCTTGCTGTGTCTGTCGTATGAGAAGAATACCGGTCATGCGGAAACGACAGAGCCCATCTCACGAACCCGACCTGGAGATGGAATGTTCTCAGGATGTGGACGCAGGGATGCGTGATGCAGGCACCGGATCCCTGATATCGTCGAGAGGGCCTTCAAGCGCCGTCCGCGGAGGGATCAATTGCGGTTCGATAATGGTAACGACGGGATGAATCGGCGCCGCCTCAAGCAGTTCGAACCCCTTCTCCAGCATCGCAGAAATATTCGGTTTGGCCATGTAGACTGGAAAAGGCAGAAACGATGCGAACGGATCATAATCGAAGCAGCCAGCGACGATGTTCGCGAAGACCGCTTCATCGTGCCGTCCCATGAAACGAAGCAGGCCTTCGAAATTGATGGACGAGTTTATGAAAAGACAGCGCGGCAACCGGCCCTCACGGGCGAAAAACCGTTCAAAGGCCAGCTCCGTCATACGCGGCGAGTAACCGGTAATCTCGATGTCGTTTTGGCTTTCAATGCCGAAGAACGCATCCTTCGCCGCATGAAAGCCGGCGATACGCTCGCGGCTGGCATGGTCGTCGTGGCCGCCGAACAAGACGACATCATCAGGAACCAGCGCCCCCCCTTGGGCCGCATGCCGCAGAATTGCCGAGGTCAGCACCTCGGCTCCGTTCCTGTTATCGGAAATCACCGAGGATGCCAGCTTGCCGGGAAGATCGATATTCACATGGGGAAGGCCGGCCCGCGCGCAGACCTGATGGACGCCGTCCGGATCCGTAACGCCTGCGATAAACAGCGCATCGATCGAATAGGCGATCAAGGTTTCCACAGTCCGGCGCTCTTCTTCAGGATCACGACGGCCGGAGACAACCATAGGGGACAGACCGCGCAAACGCGCCTGCGCCTCGAACGTCTGGGCCATGGAGGAAAAGAAGCGGTTATCGTAAACCGGAACCAATAGCCCGACGAGACCGGACTTCGAGCTTCTCAAGCCACGCGCCTGAAGGTTTGTCGTATAACGCTGCGCTTTGGCAAGCGAGAGTATCTTCTCGGCCGTCTCCGTGGAAATCCGCCGTTTGCGCCATGACCCGTTCAAAACCGCGCTCACGGTCGAGGCCGACGCACCGGACAGGACTGACAGGTCGTAGATGGTAGCTTTCTTGGAATTCTGAACCGTCATCCTCATCTCCCGAATGATTCTGATTGGTAGAATATTAGTCCACTTGACGAAAGGCATGTTCGTGTTATGGTTATTGCACCATCGATTGTGCAAAAATGCAATATCGATTGTGCCTATGTAGATTGCTATGGGAGTGGCAAGGGAGCGTCTCGAATGGGCGAGACGGGAGATTTTAAAGCGCAGCAGGGAAGAGCTGTTGCGCGGATCTGCTTGCCGCAGTGTCTTTGGAGGAGGAACATCCATGAAGAAAATGATCGCGGCCGCTATCAGCCTGTCGCTGGCGCTGCTTTCATCCGCGGCATTTGCCGATGGACCGAAGGTCGGCGTCGTCGTGAAAATCGGTGGTATTCCGTGGTTCAACGCCATGGAAGCCGGTATCAAGGAGCAGAGCGCCAAGCTCGGCGTCCAGGGCTTCATGGTCGGCCCGACGAGCGCAGACCCGGCGCTTCAGGTGCGCGCCATCGAAGACTTGATCGCTCAGAAGGTTGACTTCATCGGCGTCGTCCCGAACGACGCGAAGGTGCTGGAGCCCGTGCTGAAAAAAGCGCAGGACGCAGGCATCAAGGTCATCACCCATGAATCGCCCAATCAGGCCGGGGCCACCTGGGATTTCGAACTTGCATCCGCCAAGGGCTTTGGTGAGGCGCATGGCAAGCTGCTTGCCGAAAAGATGGGCGGCAAAGGTTCCTACGCGGTGTTTGTCGGCTCGCTGACCGTGCCGCTGCACAATGCCTGGGCGGATGGAGCCATCGCCTACATCAAGGCCAACTATCCCGACATGAAACTCATCGGTGATCGTTACGGCGTGGCCGAGGATCTGGATAAGAGCCGCTCGACGGCACTCGATCTCATGTCGGCCAACGCTGATCTCAAGGGCTTCCTGGCCTTCGGTTCGCAGGGACCGATTGGCGCTGGCCGCGCGGTGGAAGAACGCCGCAAGGACGGCAAGGTCTTCGTCATCGGTCCGTTCTCGCCGGGACAGGGTGCAAAGTTGATCAAGTCCGGTGCGCTGACAGGCGGGTTCATGTGGAACCCCAAACAGGCTGGGGAAGTGTTCATCACGCTTGCCGATCGCATTGCCAAGGGTCAGGATCCCAAGGCTGGCGACGACATTCCGGGCCTCGGCAAGATCAATCCTGAAGGTAACACGATCGTCGTCGATCAGCTGCTGAAGATCGACAAGGAAAGCATCGACAAGCTGGTTTCCATGGGCCTCTGATCCTCCCCAAGCCCAACGGGTCGCGCCCGGGCATGCCGGGCGCGACCTATCCTCGACAATTCCGTCGTCCACAGCATCCGCCCACAAAGGCGGCTGAGCGAAGAGATTTGCCATGATGAGCGCCGAACCGCTCCTGTCCCTCAAGAACATCAAGATCACATTCGGCGGCGTTCGCGCCCTGAAAGGCGTCTCGTTCGAGGTCAATCCCGGGGAAGTGCATTGCCTTGCCGGCGAAAACGGCTGCGGCAAGAGTACCCTGATCAAGATCATTACCGGTGTCTACAAGCCTGAAGACGGCGCGGAGTTCTTCTTCGACGGGCAGCCGATCACGGCGATGACGCCGAGCATGGCCCAGTCGCTCGGCATTCAGGTAATCTGGCAGGATCTGGCGCTGTTCGGCGAGATGACCGTCGCCGAGAATATCGGCTTCCAATACGCCGTGAGCGGCAAATATGGCCTTGTCGACAAGCGCGCGATGGAGAAGGCCGCCGAAAAGGCGCTTGCCCGCCTCGGCGTCTCGCTCGACCTGCATCTGCCGTTGAAGGAGCTGCCGATCGCGCAACGCCAGATCGTCGCCATCGCCCGCGCGCTGGTCGGCGAAGCGCGGCTTGTCTTCATGGACGAGCCGACGGCGTCACTGACCCAGTCCGAAACCGATTACCTGATCGAGATCGTCCGCAATCTCTCAGCATCCGGCGTGGCAGTTGTCTTCGTTTCGCATCGCCTGGCCGAAGTGCTGGAGATTTCCGATCGCATGACCGTCCTGCGTGATGGCGCGCTGGTCGGCGTCTTCCCCGTCGAAGGCATGACCCAGTCACGAGTGACAGAGCTGATGACCGGCCGCAATTTCGATAGCGCCGTCATCGCTGCCGATCACGACGATCAGCCGGTCGTTCTGTCGGTGAAGAACCTTTCCCGTGCCAACGAATTCGAGAATATTTCCTTCGATCTGCGCCGCGGCGAAACGCTGGGCGTGACCGGGCTTCTGGGTGCCGGCCGTACAGAACTGGCGCTCACCCTTTTCGGCATGCGCAAACCGCATTCCGGCGAGATCGTGCTCGATGGAGAGACGGTCCACTTCGGCTCCAACCGGGAAGCCATTCGTGCGGGTGTCGCCTATCTTTCGGAGGATCGCCTGTCGCTCGGCCTCAACCAGCCGCAGTCGATCGCCGACAATCTCGTCATGGCCTCGCTTGGCCGCATCCTGTCGGGTGGCCTCATCTCGCCTCCGAAAAAGGAAAATGTCGTCGCGCACTGGATTTCCGCGCTCGGCGTCAAGATCGGCAAGCCGGAAGATCCAATCCGAACGCTGTCGGGCGGTAACCAGCAGCGCGTCGCGATTGCCAAATGGCTCGCGATCGGACCCAAGATTCTCATCCTCGATGCGCCGACGGTCGGTGTCGATGTCGGCGCCCGCGCAGGCATCTTCGAGATCGTCCGCAAGCTTGCTGCCGACGGTCTGTCGATCATCCTCATCTCCGACGAGCCGCCGGAGGTCTATTTCAACGCGGATCGCATCATCCATATGGCCGAAGGCCGGATCAAGGCGACCTATGACCCGCGGCAGATGTCGCTGACCGACCTGGAAGGAAAAGTCTATGCGTAGGTTGATGCTTGGCCACACGACCGAGTTCACGCTGTTCGCCGTGATGATCGTCCTTTGCGTCGCGCTTTCGTTCGCGACAGACAGGTTCTTCACGATCTCCAATGCCTTCGACGTTTTGAACGTCTCGGCCGTCAACATCATTTTCGCGGTCGGCCTGCTTGTCGTGCTGATCTCCGGCGGCATCGACATCTCATTCGCGGTGGCGGCCTCGGTGGTGCAGTATGTGACCGCGCTGGCAATTGCGTATCTGGGCGGGGGCAATTGGGCCGAGGGCTTCATCATCGCCGGTGCAGTCGGCATAGGCCTCGGTCTGATCAACGCGGCGCTTGTCTACAAGCTGCAGATCATCTCGATCGTCGCGACCATCTCGACCTTCAATATCTTCTTCGGCTTGCTGATGTTCTTCACAAAAGGCGTATCGATCTACGACCTGCCGGAATGGCTGACCACGCGCGTCGTCTTCTACGAGCGTGAGATGAGTGACGGCTCCTGGCTGGAACTGACATTGCCGGTCGTGGTGATGATCCTCTGCTGCGTCGCCACCTGGTTCATGATGTCCCGCACCACGATCGGCCGCCAGCTTTATGCCTTCGGCGACAATCCGGAAGGTGCGCGCCGCTTCGGCATCAATATCGGAGCCATGCATTACATCTCGTTTGGATGGCTTGGCCTGATGGCGGGTATCGGCGGATTGATGCAGGCGCATTATGCCGAAGAAGTCGTGCCGAACGCACTTTACGGCCGTGAACTCGACGTGCTTGCCGCAACCGTTCTCGGCGGTGCGCGGCTTGGCGGCGGCAAGGGATCGGTCATCGGTTGCGTGCTTGGCGTGCTGATGGTGTCGATTACCCAGAACGGTCTCAACCTGATGGGCGTTTCGCCCTTCGCCTTCAAGATGATCGTCGGCGCCATCATCCTCGTCGCCATAACGCTCTCCTCCGCGCGGATCGACAAGCTCCTGCCGTTCTTTGCCAAGGGCAATATCCAGAAGGGTCAAGCCCAGAAGAGGGAGGCGCACTGATGTCGTCGCTGATACAGAAGTTCAACAAAACGTTCGGTGCGGACATGGCAGGCCCGGTCATCGCCTTCGTGGTGGTGATGGTCATCTTCGGCCTTGGCGCAGACAACTTCCTGTCGCTTGGCACATTTGGTTCGGTCGCTTTCCAGCTTCCCGAACTCGGCCTGCTCACACTTGCCATGCTGCTGCCTCTCCTGACCGGTGGGATCAATCTGTCGGTGACCTTCACCGCCAATCTCTCCGGCCTTGCCGCCGCAAGCGTTCTGCAGGCCTTTGGCGGCGTCGATGCGTCGGGTGGCGCCTTCGTGATTGCCGTTGCAGCCGCCGTGGCAACCGGTGCCGCGGCCGGCCTGATGACCGGCGCGGCGATCGCCTATACCCGGGCTCACCCGATCCTTGTCACCCTGTCGATGATGATCTTCCTGCGCGGTCTTGGCGAGTTCCTGACGCGTGGCGGCGATGTCTCGGGCTTCCCGAGCTATATGGAGCCGATCGGTCATGGATCGATCTTCGGTCTGCCTATCCCGCTTCTGATCTTCATTGTCTGTGTTGGGATCTGGCAGGTTCTCCTGACCCGCAGCAAGCTCGGCTTCGGGCTGCTGATGATCGGCTCCAATGTCGAGGCCGGGCAGTATTCGGGCCTCAACACCCGCCGCATCATCATGCTCGTCTACACGCTGTCGGGTGTCATGTGTGCCGTCGCCGGCATTATCATGCTTGCCCGTTTCAACTCGGTCCGTATCGGCCACGGGGAATCCTATCTGCTGATCACCGTGCTTGCGGCATTTCTCGGCGGCATCAATCCGTTCGGCGGCTTTGGCCGTGTGCTGCCGGTCTTTGTCGCGCTCGTAGTGCTGCAGCTTCTGTCTTCGGGTCTCAACCTGATGGGCGCCAACCAGCATCTGGCAACGGCGCTCTGGGGCGTGCTGATGATCGTGGTGATGGCGGCCCGCACCATCGTTTCCTCCTATTTCGCATCCCGTAGAAAGAAGATCTGACATGCAAGGTTTCGGTATTCACGCAATGGTCTGGTCCACCGTCTGGGACTATGCCGGTGCCGAGCGCGCCATTGCCGGTGCTGCCCAGCATGGCCAGGATTATATCGAGATCCCGCTGATCGATCTTGCGTCTGTCGATACAGGCCATACGCGTGCGCTGCTCGAAAAGCATCGTCTCCGTTCCGTCTGCTCGCTCGTGCTGCCGGAACGGGCCTGGGCCTCGGTTCGCCCTGATGCGGCGATCGAGCATCTGACGGCAGCCCTTGATAAGGCCAAGGAGATCGGCGCCGAGGCGCTCACCGGTGTGACCTTCGGCGGCACCAACGAGCGGACCGGTTTTCCGCCGACTGAGGGCGAATACGACAACCTGACCCGTGCGCTCGGTACCGCCGCCAAACATGCCAAGGCGCTCGGGCTGGAATTCGGCATCGAGGCAGTCAACCGCTATGAGAGCCACTTGATCAATTCCGCCGAGCAGGCGGTCGCGTTGGTCGAGCGGATCGGCCTCGACAACGTCTTTGTCCACCTCGACACATTCCATATGAACATGGAGGAAAAGGGCATTGCCAACGGCATCATCGCCGCGCGTGATCATCTGAAATGCATGCATATGTCGGAAAGCGACCGCGGCACGCCGGGTTATGGCAACATCGCCTGGGATGAACTGTTTGGTGCGCTCGCGGCGATCGGCTTCAAGGGCCTGCTGACGCTTGAAAGCTTCGTGACAATGCAGGCTGTGATGCCGGGCGATATCTCGACCTGGCGCCCCGTCGCCCGTGATGTTGACGAAGTGCTCAACAATGGCCTGTCATTCCTGCGTAACAAAGCGGAACAGTACCGGATTTTCCAAGCGACCGCCCGCCCTTGAGGCAGCCGGCCCTTTTCTTCAATGACCGTGGTGAGGACCACCTTGAGCAAGATAGAAGACAATGCGCGCGAGATCGCCGCACAAGCCCACCATCGCTTCGGCCAGGAGAAAGGCCGACGGGTGATGATCGCGATCGCCGGAGCTCCCGGATCGGGTAAATCGACGATCGCCGAACGGGTCGTGGATGAGCTGAACGGCAAGGGCGATATTTCGGCAGCGCTCTTCCCGATGGATGGCTACCATTATGATGACGTGGTGCTGGAAGACATGGGACGTCGACCGTTCAAGGGCGCTATCGATACATTCGATGCGCATGGGCTTCGACATATGCTGGAGCGCCTCAAGGCCAATCAGGATGACGTGATCGCCGTGCCGGTCTTCGATCGCTCGATTGAAATCGCCCGTGCCGGCGGTCGTCTGATCGCGCAATCCATCGATATCATCGTCTGCGAAGGCAATTACCTGCTCGCCAGCCAGTCACCTTGGGATCGTCTGAAGCCGATCTTCGACTTTACCGTCTTCGTCGATGTCGATGAGAGCGATCTGCGAACCAGGTTGCAGGATCGCTGGCGCGGCTTTGGTCTGGATGAGGCCGAGATCACCAGGAAGGTCGAGGAAAACGATCTTCCCAACGGCCTGTCGATCATCGCCAACAGCAGTGAGCCCGACCTTCGCGTGAAAAATCCGGGGAGCAGTCAGACAAAGGAATGACGCTCCAACTGCCTTCGACACTGGTCAGAGGGAGGAGATGCCGAATGAGGCAAGCCCTTGGCCGCTTTATCGAAACCCCGACAGCGACAGCTGAAAATTGAGAGAGGCTCCCATGAAACACGGCATCTATTACTCCTACTGGGAACACGAATGGAGCGCCAAATTCGGCCCCTATGTCGAAAAGGTCGCCAAGCTCGGCTTCGACATTATCGAAGTCGCGGCCCATCACATCAACGAATATAGCGATGCGGATCTCGCCGCCATCAATAAGAGCGCCAAGGATAATGGTATCATCCTGACCGCGGGTATCGGCCCATCAAAGACGAAGAACCTGTCGTCGCCCGATGCCGACGTGCGCAAGGCCGGCAAGGCATTCTTCGAACAGACACTGACCAATGTCGCCAAGCTCGACATCAAAACGATCGGCGGCGCGCTTCATTCCTACTGGCCGGTCGATTATTCGAAACCGGTCGACAAGGAAGGCGATCGTGCCCGCGGCGTCGAAGGCATCCACGGCATCGCCGACTTCGCCAATAATCTTGGCATCAACCTGTGCATCGAAGTGCTCAACCGCTTTGAGAACCACGTTCTCAACACTGCAGCCGAAGGTGTGGCCTTCGTCAAGGAAGTCGGCAAGCCGAACGTCAAGGTCATGCTCGACACGTTCCATATGAACATCGAGGAAGACAGCTTTGGCGAAGCCATCCGTACCGCCGGCCCGCTGCTTGGCCATTTCCACACGGGCGAAAGTAATCGTCGCGTGCCGGGTGTCGGCAGAATGCCGTGGCATGAGATCGGTCTTGCGCTGCGCGAGATCAACTACACCGGCGCCGTGGTGATGGAACCCTTCGTCAAGACCGGCGGAACGATCGGATCAGACATCAAGGTCTGGCGCGACCTGACCAATGGTGCAGACGAGGCGAAGATGGACGAAGACGCGCGCAATGCGCTCGCTTTCTCCCGCTTTGTGCTCGGTGGCTGATCAGGCAGTCGCTACCCTGTCGTAGTCCTGGACTACGTTTGACTGGAACGCATGCGAGAGACCTGTCTCTCGCATCGTCTATCAGTTGAATCATGAGGTGACGGATCACCAACGATCGCCGCCCGATAATCTTTACTTCTCTCGCGCGTTTGCGGTGCAAGACAAACAACGACACACCCGAACTGGTTTCGTTTTGAAAGAGAATGGTTCTTGTTCCATTTGGAAACGAGGGCCCTGCGGCCCTCGAGTTTGGCCGCATGCCTAGAGAAGATCCTCAGGCTGGATGAAATCCATGTCGGTGTAATCGATATTGTCCCCGGCCATCGCCCAGATAAAAGTATAGCTGCCGATGCCGGCACCGGAATGAATGGACCACGGCGGAGAAATCGCGCCTTCCTCGTTGCCGATAAAGAGGTGGCGGGTTTCATGCGGTTCGCCCATCAGGTGCAGGACCCGGGATTTCGGCTCCATGCCGAAATAGAGGTAAGCTTCCATACGGCGATCATGGATATGTGAGGGGATCGTGTTCCAGACGGAGCCGTCTTCGAGTTCCGTATATCCAAGAACGAGCTGGCAGCTTTCCATCACCAGCGGGTGAATGAACTGGTTGATGGTCCGCTTGTTGGAAGTCTCGGACGCGCCAAGCTTCACTTCCTTGCTGTCTGCCTTGGTGATCAATCGGTTGGGGCAGGAGCGATGTGCCGGGCAAGAAGTGATATAGAAACGCCCTGCACCGCTGAAGGTAACAGCACCTGCGCCCGCGCCGATATAAAGCACGTCACCGTGCTGCAGCTCCCAGCTCTCGCTGGCAATGCTTACCGTGCCGGTGTCACCGATATTGACGATGCCCATTTCCCGCCGATCAAGTAAAGAAGGGGTTTTGGTTTCCTCCACTTTATCGAGCACCAACGTTCCGCCGGCAGGAACAGCGCCACCGACAATGAAACGGTCGTAATGCGTATATATCAGCCGGATTTCGCCTTCGCGAAACATATCCGAGGCAAGGAAATGCGCACGAAGTTCCGCGGTGCCCATGGCTTTCGCTTGAGCGGGGTGCACCGCGTGCCTTGTCTCGACTTTTAGCATAGACATCTCCTCCTATTGGCCGCAGCCATCTCATCCTACGTGTTGCGTATATCTGTACGACAACCTCATCCAGGTCAAGGCATCTTCGTGGCCGAGCAGATGAGGTGACAGCACCTGTCTGCCAGAAACGATCAAATTGGCGATCAGGCAACGGATATGCAGAACGCATTTGACATGCTGTCAACAACATGCGTAAATCTGTCTGGCAAGTTAGAATATTTCTGGGAGGAACTATGATCATCACCGACGTCGAAGTCCGCGTCTTCCGCACGACCACTCGTCGGCATTCCGACAGCGCCGGTCACGCGCATCCCGGTCCGCCGCATCAGGTGGAACAGGCGATGCTGACCATTCGTACCGAGGACGGCCAAGAAGGCCACTCCTTCACCGCGCCGGAAATCGTTCGCCCACATGTCATCGAGAAATTCGTCAAGAAGGTCCTGATTGGTCAGGATTACCGGGATCGGGAAAGGTTGTGGCAGGATCTTGCCCATTGGCAGCGCGGCTCCGCCGCACAGCTGACCGATCGCACCCTTGCCGTCGTCGATTGCGCGCTCTGGGATCTCGCCGGCCGCGCGACCAACACACCTGTTTACAAGTTAATCGGCGCCTATCGCGACAAGGTGCTCGCCTATGGCTCCATCATGTGTGGAGACGAGATCGAGGGCGGCCTCGCAACGCCGGAAGATTACGGACGTTTTGCCGAAACGCTGGTAAAGCGCGGTTACAAGGGCATCAAGCTGCATACCTGGATGCCGCCGGTCAGCTGGGCCCCGGATGTGAAGATGGACATCAAGGCCTGCGCCGCTGTACGCGAAGCTGTCGGCCCCGATATCCGGCTGATGATCGATGCCTTCCACTGGTATTCGCGCACCGATGCGCTGGAACTCGGACGCGGTCTTGAAAAACTCGGCTTCGACTGGATCGAGGAGCCGATGGACGAGCAGTCCATGTCTTCCTACAAGTGGCTTGCCGACAATCTGGATATCCCGGTCGTCGGCCCTGAAAGCGCCGCCGGCAAGCACTGGCATCGTGCCGAGTGGGTAAAATCCGGCGCTTGCGACATCCTGCGTACCGGCGTCAACGATGTCGGCGGCATCACGCCGGCCTTGAAGACGATGCATATGGCCGAATCCTTCGGAATCGAATGCGAGGTGCACGGCAACACGGCGATGAACCTGCATGTCGTGGCGGCGGTGAAGAATTGCCGCTGGTATGAGCGCGGCCTGCTTCATCCCTTCCTCGAATACGACGACGGCCACGACTATCTCAAGTCGCTCTCGGACCCGATGGACAGGGACGGTTACGTCCATGTTCCCGATCGTCCGGGCCTCGGTGAAGACATCGATTTCGCCTTCATTGAAAACAACCGGGTAAGGTGAGATCATGAAAACACTTCTGGCCTTCGGCGACAGCCTGACCTGGGGAGCGGATCCGAAAACGGGTCTGCGACACCCGCGTCAGCATCGCTGGCCGGAAGTGTTGAAAGCCGAACTCGGCTTTCAGGTCGATGTCCTGTCCGACGGGCTTGGCGGCCGCACCACATGCTATGACGATCACACCGGGCCAGCCTGCCGAAACGGCGCCCGCGCATTGTCGGTGGCGCTGGCCGTCCACATGCCGCTCGATCTCGTCGTGATCATGCTCGGCACCAATGACCTGAAGCCGGTCCATGGTGGCCGCGCCGAGGCGGCGTTTTCCGGCATGCGGCGGCTTGCCGAGATCGTCGAGACCTTTCCCTATAAGCCGCGCTCGGCACGTCCGCGGCTGATGCTGGTTGCTCCACCACCCTGCGTGACGGACGACAACGGCCAGGTGGCCGGCGGCCGCAGTATTGCGGAATCACAAAGACTTGCGCCGCTCTACCGCAAACTTGCCGCAGAACTCGGACACGACTTCTTCGATGCAGGCAGTGCCGCAAGCGCTTCGCCGATCGACGGCGTGCACATGGATATCGCAAACACGGAGGCTTTGGGCAGGGCGCTGTCGGGCCCGGTGGCAGACATTCTCGGGTGATCGGCTTGGCTTGGGAGAGCGACAGGCCGAAGGAATGAAATCATGGAGGGGCCGTATTCCACGCGAAGCGGCATCAAACGGAGGAAACATGCGACACTTTTTTGCAACTGCAGCCGTCGGAGCGCTCCTGCTCGGCGCCATGCCTCTCAACGCTCTGGCGGAAACGCCGAAAGACCAGCTTGTCGTGGCGACCACGATGAACAACATCCTGACGCTCGATCCGGCCGCCATTACCGGCCGCGAGACTGTTCAGGTGCTCAACAATATCTACGACACGCTTGTCGTCCTGAGCGACAAGGATCGCTCGATCCAGCCGCGCATCGCGGAAAGCTGGGAGATTTCCGAGGACCGGATGTCGATCCGCTTCCATCTGCGCAAGGCAACGTTCGCCTCCGGCAATCCGGTCACCGCCAATGACGTGGTCTGGAGCCTGAAACGCCTGCTCACCCGCAACCTTGCCCAGGCTTCTCTGCTCAAGACCCGCGGCTTTAAGGCGGAAGCGGCCGACAAGCTCTTCGTCGCCGAAGACGAACAGACCTTCGTCCTCAACCTGCCGCAGCCGGATGACCCGAACCTCGTGCTGATGGTGCTGGCGCAGAACGGCCCCGGCTCGATCATCGACAGCAAGACGGCGCTTGAAAACGAGAAGGACGGCGATCTCGGCGCCGGATGGCTGACCTTGAATTCGGCCGGCTCCGGTCCGTTCACGCTCGGCCAGTGGAAGTCGAACGAATATATCATCCTCACCCGCAACGGCGATTACTGGGGCGAGGCTCCGGCGATGAAGCGCGTGCTGATGCGCCATCTGCCGGAATCGCAGTCGCAGCGCCTGATGCTCGAAAAAGGTGATATCGACGTCGCCTATTCATTGCAGGCACCGGACCTGAAGTCGCTGGAAACCGATGCCAAGATCAAGATCGAGTCGACACCCGGCTCCGGCTTCTACTATCTCGGCGTGTCGATGAAGGACGAGCGTTTTGCCAAGCCGAAGGTGCGCGAAGCGCTGCGTTACCTCATCGATTATGAAGGTCTCGACAAGGCCGTCATGCCCTATTACGGCAAGGTCCGCCAGCGCCAGATCAGCACCGGCGTCATGGGTTCGCTGCCGGATCCGGGCTACAAGCTCGACGTTGCAAAGGCAAAGGCGCTGCTGGCGGAAGCCGGTTATCCGAACGGTTTCAAGACAACGCTCCGCGTCCTGTCGGAAGATCCGTTCATGAAGGCGGCGACCGCCATCCAGAACACGCTCGCCCAGGCCGGCATTCAGGCCGAACTGATCACCGGTTCCGGCGACCAGATCTATGGCGCGATGCGCGAGCGCAAGTTCGAGCTGCTTGTCGGCCGCGGCGGCGGCGGCCAGCAGCCTCACCCGGACAACAACCTGCGCGCACTTGCCTATAATCCGGACAATTCGGATGAAGCCAAGCTCACCAACTATCAGAGCTGGCGTACGAGCTTCTATGACGAAAAGCTCAACAAGATGATCGGCGACGCGCTTGTCGAGCGCGATCCGGCAAAACAGACCAAGGCCTATGAAGACATCCAAGCCTACATGGAAGAGATCGTCATGTCTCTCCAGCCCTTCTCGGAAGTGGTCGATACCGCCGCATTCCGCAGCGATGTCGGCGGCATGATCGTCAATCCCTGGCTCTCCCGTTTTGAGGGCATCACGAAACAGCGCTAACCCCTCCAGGCAGCTGTTTCGACGAAGAGGCGCATGGCAACATGCGCCTCTTTTCGCCTGGGCATCCTCTAGGTAGTTGGCCCAGACAGAAGGTCAAAATTGCACCGCATGTCCAAATCGGGCCGAACGGGCTTCAGTTCTGCAACGCCCAGTCCGCCACCTGCCAGCGCATTTGTCCGCGATCGGCGACGACACGGCCGAGACCTGGGAAAGGCATGTGCGTGGCGGCAATGAGCGCACCTTCTGAAGCAGCCATGGGGAAAAAGCGGTCGCGCATCGCCTTGGCGGCTTCGCGGTCCTGCTCGAACAGGAAGAACACATCGGTTGCGGCAGGATGCACGACCGGGAAGATCATGTCCGAAACCATGATCAGGCTCTGCCCGCCATCTTCGACCCTGACCCCGATATGGCCGGGTGTATGGCCCGTCAGGTCGACGATCGAAACGCCCGGTGAGATCTCGCGCTCGCCGTCGATCGCCTGGAGTTTTGGATAGAGCCGGACGACCTCCTCCGCCATCTTGAAGCTGGGCTGCAGAAAATCGGGCGCACCGTTGCGCTTTGCCGGGTCTGTCCAGTGGGCGACGTCGCGGCGATCGATATAGAGTTCCGCCTTCGGAAAATTGTTCTTACCGCCGGCGATCAGCCCACCCATGTGGTCCTGATGCAGATGCGTCACGATCACGGCGTCGATCTCGTCAAGTTTCAAGCCCAGCGCGGATAGAGCCTGCGGCAACTGGCCCGTCTGGCCGATAGAGCCCGCGGCACCGGCATCGATCAGGATGCGGCGCTGGCCATCCTCGATGAGATACTGGTTGAACAGAAACCGCACGCCGCTCGGCCGGGCGGTGAACTGCGCGGTAGCCGCCTTTTCGACCTCGGCCGCATCGCGTCCCGGAAAATAGTCAAAGGGCATATCGGCATAACCGTCCGTCAGGGCGGTGACCGTGAAGCGACCGATGCGGATCTGCGCGAGCGGCGTAACGCTGACCGGCGAGCCCGTGGCCGCCTGCGCCGCCGCAATGACCGTTGTTGGCGCGCCTGCGATCAGGCTTGCCCCGGCGAGGCCGAGAGGAAGAGTGGAGACAAAGGATCTGCGTGAAAATTCAGCCATGATGCGGCCCCCCGAATCATTGAAAAATACGGGCGACAGCCGCCGCCCCCAAGAACGCGTGCAGGCTATGACACACGCAACCGATAAGATACTCTGCCGATCGGAAAGCTGCCCTCTCAAATTCCGGAAGGTTTAGATGGACCGTTTCGAAGCAATGTCGGTTCTGCTCGCAGTGGTCGAGGCTGGCAGCCTCTCGGCCGGCGCGCGGCGATTGCGTTCACCGCTCGCCACGGTCAGCCGCAAGGTCGCAGATCTTGAAAAGCATCTCGGCGTGCGCCTGCTGCTGCGCAGCCGCAGCGGCCTCGCCTTGACGGAAGAGGGCCGCGCCTTCGTCGCCGCGTCACGGAGCATTCTCGAGGCACTGGATGCCGCGGAGAAACAGGCCGGCAGCGATCATGGCGCTCTGCGCGGCGGGCTGCACGTGACGGCTCCGATTGCCTTTGGCGAGCGCCACCTGCTGCCGATTGCGCTGGAGTTCCTTAAGGAACAACCCGAAATCGACCTGCGCCTGACCTTGGCTGATCGGCAGCTTAGCCTCGCTGACGAGCATGTCGATGTCGCCCTTCGGATCGGGCATCTGGCGGACAGCGCACTGATCGCGACCCGTGTGGGCGCCGTGCGTCGGGTGATCTGCGCCAGCCCCGACTATCTTGCCCGCCGGGGTGTGCCGCGCCGGCCGGAAGACCTCGCCCGGCATGACGGCATAAGCTTTCAGGGGTTCGCGACTTCTCCGGAATGGCGTTATCGCCGCGATGGCGCCGCCTTCACCATAGAGCCGCGCTCGAAACTTTCGGTCAACACGACGGAGGCCGCCATTCAGGCGGCGCTGGCCGGTATCGGCATCATTCGCGTGCTTTCCTACCAAATCTCCGATGAGTTGCGCTCCGGTGCACTGCAAGAGTTACTGATGGAGTTTGCGCCAGAACCCCTGCCGGTCAACGTGATCCATCACCCAGCAGACCCCATGCCGCAAAAGGTGCGATGCTTCCTCGACTGGATCTCTCCCCGCCTGCGCGCGCAGATGGCTCTGTAATTCTCATTCCCCTCTCCTCCAGCCAAAAAAGAGCCCGGCACTCAAGGCCGGGCCAGGGAGGAGCTTTTTTAACCGCACTGCCTGTCAGACATGCCCTTCATATTCCAGAGACGCGCCGATCAGCTCGCGGGAATAGGGATGAACCGCCTCGCAGCCTGGGATCGCCTCGCGCGGCAATATCTCGGTAATCTCACCACGCAGCATCACGGCGAACCGGTCGCACATGTGATCGACCACCGCCAGGTCATGCGTCACCATGATGTAGGTGAAGCCGTGTTCTTCGCGCAGGCGCTGCAAAAGGTTGAGGATTTCTGCCTGCACGGAAACATCGAGAGCCGATGTCGGCTCGTCCAGAAGCAGCAGCGAAGGCTCGAGGATCAGCGCCCGCGCAATTGCGACGCGCTGGCGCTGCCCGCCGGAAAGCTGATGCGGAAAACGATCGAGAAAGGATCCGGGTAGTCCGACATCGGACAGCACCTTCTGCATCCGCTCCTCGTGATTTGTGAGCTTATGGATTCTCAGCGGCTCCGAAAGGACGGTTCTTACCGACTGGCGTGGATGCAGCGAACCGTAAGGATCCTGGAAAACCATCTGCAGCGTGCGGCAGCGTTCGATGAGCGGCATGTCGCGCACGGACTTTCCGTTGATCAGGATCTCTCCCTTCCAGAAGTCGGTCAGCATCGAGATGCAGCGCAGCACGGTGGATTTGCCCGATCCGCTTTCGCCCACCAGGCCGAAACATTCTCCCGGCTCCACCAAGAAGGATATGTCGGGAAGGACCTTGAGCGCTGTTGGCCCGTGGCCGAAAGTAATGGAGAGATTGCGTGTCTCGACTGATACCGTCATCGGGAAACCTCCTCCAGCCATTCGGGGCGGCGGTCCAGCACCGCCAGCGGCGCACGCGCGCCGCCGATGCGCGGCTGGGCCGCAATAAGACCCCGCGTATAGGGATGTTGCGCCTTGTCGAGGTCGCGGGCGGCAAGCGTTTCCACCACGCGGCCCGCATACATGATCAGCACCCGGTCGCAGAAATTGCGCACCAGGTTGAGATCGTGGCTGATCATGATCAGACCGATCCCGCGATCCCGAACAAGACCGTCGAGAATGTTCAGCACCTGCAGCCGCACCGTGACGTCCAGTGCCGAGGTCGGCTCGTCGGCGATGACCACATCCGGATCGGCAAGCAGCATCATCGCGATCATTACGCGCTGGCCCATGCCGCCGGAAATCTCGTGCGGATATTGCTCGCAGACCCGCTCCGGATCGCGGATCTTGACCGCTTCCAGCATGGCGACCGCCTTTTGAAGGGCATCCTTCCTGCTGCATTTGAAGTGACGCAGATAGGTTTCCGCCACCTGGTCGCCGACCTTGCGGATCGGGTTGAGCGAAAATTTCGGATCCTGCAGGATCATCGACATGCGCCGCCCGCGCACGCCGAGCATCTGTTCTTCCGTCAGCGACAGCAGTTCGACATCTTCGAACCGCATCTTGTCGGCGGTAATCTTGGCCGACGGAAGCAGTCTCAGCAGCCCTCGGCCAACGGTGGACTTGCCCGAGCCGCTTTCGCCGACAATGCCGAGCCGCTCGCGCCCGAGCGTGAAGGACACGCCGCGCACGGCATCGGTCGGAGCGCCCCCATAACGGATGTGAAGATTTTCAACGTCGAGGATTGGACGGGTCATGGCCTACCTCCGGTTCATCTGCTTGGGATCAAGCGCATCGCGCAGTCCGTCGCCAAGTAGGTTGAAGGCGAGGCTGACGCACAGGATGGCGACGCCCGGAAAGGTAACCAGCCACCAGCTGTCGAGCATGTAACGACGCCCGGTGGCGATCATCGCCCCCCATTCCGGCAGCGGCGGTTGTGCGCCAAGGCCGAGAAAGCCGAGACCGGCCGCCGTCAGGATGACGGTCGCCATGTTGAGCGTCAGCCGGATCAGCACCGAGGGCAGACACATGGGCACGATCGACTTGACGATGATGCGGGTCGGCGAAGCCCCCTGAAGGCGTGCAGCGGCAATGTAGTCCGCATTGCGAAAAGTCATCGCCTCGGCGCGCGCAAGCCGGGCAATCGGCGGCCAGGATGTCAGCGCGATGGCGATGATCGCGTTGTTGAGGCTCGGGCCGAGTGCAGCGACGAAGGCAAGCGACAGGATCAGGCTCGGGAAGGACAGGAAAATGTCGGTGATGCGCATCATCACCGTGTCGAAGCGACCACCCAGATAACCCGAGGCCGCACCGACGGCGAGCCCGATCGGCCCGACGACGATCGACACCAGGAAGATGATCGTCAGCGTGATGCGCGATCCCCAGACCAGACGGCTGAAGATGTCGCGGCCGAGTTCGTCGGTCCCGAACAGATGCCCGTTGCCGGGCGCCTGAAGCGTATTGGCAAGATCCTGCGCATAGGGATCATGGGTTGCGATGAGCGGCGCGAAGATGGCGACCAGGATCAACAGTGCGAGCACGGCAAGGCCGAAAAGCGAGGTCGGGCTCTTCATCAGGAAGAGAACGATGTTGCGCAGGGCATTGACCGAGGCCGGCACGCGCAGCTTGGAAGCGGTTGTGACTGACATCAGCGGGTCCTCGGATCGAACAGACGGTAAAGCACGTCGGAGAGCAGGTTGAGCGCGATGAAGATGACGCCGACGATCAGCACGCAGGTCATCACGGCATTCATGTCGCCAATGATCAAGTTGCTGGTCAGGTATTGCCCAAAGCCCGGCCAGGCGAATACCGTTTCGATCAGCACCGCGCCTTCCAGAAGCGAACCATAGGCAAGCGCCACGATGGTGACGAGCTGCACGCGGATATTGACGAACGCATGACGCCATATGGTCTGGTGTTTCGACAGTCCTTTCACGCGGGCGGTCGTGATGTATTCCTGCCCGAGCTGGTCGAGCATGAAACTGCGCGTCATGCGCGTGATATAGGCGGACGAAGAGTAACCGAGCAGCGACGCCGGCAGGATCAGGTGGTTCACCGCCGACCAGAAGACGTCCATCTCGCCCGCTAGCAGGCTGTCGATCAACAGGAAGCCGGTCGTTTCAGGAACAAGGCCGATATAGAACTGGTCCATGCGGCCACTGCCGCCGACAAGATCGAGCTTCGCATAAAGAACGATGAGCGCGATCATGCCGGTCCAGAAGATCGGCATCGAATGGCCGAAGAGGCTGAGCACGCGCACAAGGTGGTCGGGCCAGCGGTCCTTGTTGACCGCGGCGATGACGCCCATCGGCACGCCAAGGCCAGCACCGATCAGAATGGCGAAGGTCGCCAGCTCCATCGTTGCCGGCATGACATGCAGGATATCCTGGATGACCGGCTGGCCGGTGCGAATCGATGTGCCGAAATTGCCTGTCAGCACGTCGCCGAGATAGTAGAAGAACTGTTCCCAGAGCGGCCGATCGAGACCGAGCGAGCGGAAAACCTGCTCATAGGTCTCGCGGGTCGCGTCCTCGCCAACCATGGCGCGCACGGGATCCGCAGGCATCATCCGGCCAATGATGAAGGTAAGTACGAGCAGCCCGAGCAAAGTCACCAGAATGGTACCGATTTGCCCTAAAGCGCCCTGCATTGAGGGGCGTCTTGTCGACATGTATCCTCCGTATGTCGGCCGCCGGTCATCGGCGGAGACAGGCTCCCATCCTGTCAGACAACTTAATGAAAGTTGTCACATGCTGTTCGTACTGTCAAGCACTGATCAGAGGAAGTCTTCGCGCCGAGGCGTAAAGCAGTCGATCAGCTCGCCTTCCTCAAGGCACTCGCAGCCATGCGTGACATTGCCGGGAATGACGAGACTGTCACCCGCAGCCAGCTCATAAGCTTCGTTTCCACGGATAAACCTAAAGCGACCGCGAGCGACATAGGTCGACTGCACGTGCGGATGACTGTGCAACTTGCCCTCGGCCCCGGCCTCGAAGCGAAACGACACAACCATCAGCTCAGGCGCTTCGGAAAGGACCTGCCGCTGGACACCCTTATCGGGCGATATGATGGGAAAAACAGGTAGAGACATGAAACCTCACTGACAACAATCACAATGTCACCATATAAGGTTTAACTTCTGTATGACAACACGTCTATGACGAAGTGACTACGTCGTCCATGGGCAAGGTTCTCGCACGCAGCAGAGCCTTGTAACGCTCCAGGCTTCCACGCAGGTGGGCGCGCATGTGCTCGCGCGCGGCATCGGCATCACCTTCAATGATCGCATCGACAATTCGCGCATGCTCTTCCTGCAGATGAAGATTATAATCCTTGGGGCGGGATCCCGGCGCAGCCCCCTGAAGCTCTCCGCGAGGAATGATCCCTGAACGGATCAACTGAAGAAACTCGGGAAACCGCCGGTTTTGCGTTGCCTGGGCAATAGCCAGATGCAGTCCGAAATCCGCATCGCGGGTTGGTGTTCCGTTTGCAAGGCAGATCCTGACCTGATTATGCGCCTCCAGTATGGCTTCGATCTGGGCGGCCGAACGCCGCGCCGCCGCCAGCGCAGCGGCCTCAACTTCAAAAACCGTTCGCAATTCGAGCAGCTCGATGACCGACGAGATACGCTCGGTTTTCAGATCTTTGAACGGGCGTTCCTCTTCGCGCCTGGCCTCGAGCGCAAAAACCCCCGCCCCTTTACGCGCCTGAACGAGACCGTCTGCACGTAGAATGGCGATCGCTTCGCGCACGACTGTTCGGCTGACGGAATATTGCTTGGCAAGTGCGTTTTCACTGGGCAGCCGGTCACCAGCTTGAAATACACCGCTCGTCAGTTGCTTGCGGAGATCCGAACTGATCCTTGATGCGTGGGATGTATCCCGTCCAGCTGTCGCGGTAATGTCTTCCAATATCGCCTCGCTATTACCAACCTGTCAGGCACGTTCGATTAGCTATCGCAGGAGTTCGTTCTAGCTGCAAGCAAGATGTTTTCTCCGAACGACTTCAGAACAGACAACATTGGACTTCGACGACCGAGAGAAGTTCGGGATATCCCCGGATCGACAGAACTGTCGCTGGCGTCGTCAAAAGCTGAAAGACAAGCTGCTCCGACAGACATCGAGGCAGTCGAACCGATCCAGATGGCGATCGTCAGCAGGATCTGGCCATGCATCGCGCCGAAATCCAGAACCTATTGGCATCGACCAGCATTCTCTGCACATCTTCGGTGGACGTGAAGGCAGACACGAAACAACATTACAGGAACGTTTCTGCCACGCGAGCATCGGTCTTACGCGCTATAACGGACAGGCGTGAAGCAATTTTCCGTTGATCGAGAACCGCCCAAGGAACCGGGATCAAGGTGCAATCTGGATGTGGCTTACACCTTGTTTCGGGCTCGCTTCCCACCGCATCAGCCGACACCCCGAAGGTATTTTCTCTATAAAGCTAATTATGACCGGTCATTGAGAAGGTACGAGCTCCGAGACGGAACTTCCTCGATATATTCTGGAAATTCGGCGCTGATCACATCGATAATCGATAGTGTTCCCGAAAGATGCTTGCGCAAGGCCTCGGCTGCTGAATTCGGATCCCCAGACGCAATGGCATCGATAATTGCCTGATGGTCTGCGAGAACTGTTTCCATCTTACCCGGCATTGGCAAATGAAGCCGTCGAAGTCTATCAAGATGCACGCTCTGCCTGCGGACATTCGCCCAAAGCTGCGCAATACCGGCCTTCTCATAGAGCCGTCGATGGAACTCACGATCGACTGCATCGAACTTGTCATAAGTCTCGGGGCTTGCCACAGCTCTCTGCCGTGACAAAATCTCGCACAATTCATCGGCCGTTTCCATGGGAGCGCTGCCGGTCAGTCGTCGCACGGCCTCAAGCTCAATGGACAGCCGTAGAAATTGCGCCTGCCTCGCGTGATCGACATCAATCTTGGCGACAACCGTTGCATATTGCGGATAAACTTCGACAAGTCCTTCCTCCTGCAGACGCATCAGCGAATCGCGAACAGGCGTCTGACTCACGCCGAATTCCAGCTGGAGTGAGGCCCGAGAAAGTACCGTGCCCGGCACAAGCTCAACTTTCAGGATCCGTTCGCGCAAGATCTCATGCACTTGCAGTGCCACCGGCCTAGAACGGTCCAATTGACCACGCCTGATAACGTCACCCATTTATCGTTTCCATCAACCCCAATAATGCCAGCCCATCTAGAACATAAATCTCGCTTTGATGCACTGATGTTTTAGTGCTTCAATGTATTTATTCGCTTTGGGAGTAACGTGAAGACAGGGCAAGCGCCCCTCATTTTCGGGAGGATAATTATGCGATTGTTCATCAACGGCGTAACTGCAATTGCTAGGGTGAGGGACCGGCTTGTCCGAGCATGGCGCGGGAAAAGACGAGTATCGGTCACCCGTCAACCTGGCATTCTGGATCTCGCAAGCCATGCGATGGAGACACAGAAACTCATCGAGAAATAAACCGCCAAGGAACGGCTCGAAGGCGTTACCGTCGAGGGGCGCACGGCGCTGCTGACCGTAATGGCCATCGCATTTCGAGGTCTTTTCGCGCAGTGGCAACCGGCTCGGCGGCACGCGGATGCTCTCGCGATAGACTCATTGCCATTGGAGCACTAATGCATCAGTATATCTTTGGCAGAGAGAAATGAGTTGCGCACCTGGCGAACCTGATATCTTTTGAGGACATCATGACAGACTATATCCTTTCCGAGGCGACACGCGCCAAATTCAAGAAAATCTCCACGGCATCGATTGCGACTGCGCTCTACAAGCGCGGGCTGCGAAACCAGTTCATTCAGGGTGTCATTCCGGTTTCTCCAAAAGCCGAAAACATGGTTGGCCAGGCTTTCACGTTGCGATACATCCCTGCACGCGAGGACCGCAATCCAATCACCGTCTTTCGTGATCCCCAGCATCCCCAACGCGTCGCAATGGAAACCTGCCCTCCAGGCTGGGTCCTGGTCATGGACGCGCGCAAGGACGCACGAGCTGCAACTGCTGGATCTATTCTTATCACCCGCCTTGCGCTTCGCGGCGCTGCCGGGGTCGTTTCAGACGGTGGTTTTCGCGATGCCAACGGCATAGGCGAACTGGACATGCCGGCCTATTATGCCAAGCCCTCTGCACCAACCAACCTGACGCTGCATGAAGCCTTGGACATCAATGTGCCGATTTCGTGCGGCGACGCCCCGGTTTTTCCAGGGGACGTGCTGGTCGGAGATCGCGATGGCGTTATGGTCATTCCGGCGCATCTGGCAGATGAGCTCGCTGACGAATGCACCGGAATGGAAAGCTACGAGGAATTTGTTCTTGAACAGGTCAAAGCCGGTGATGCGATCATCGGCCTATACCCTCAAACAAAGGACGAATACCGAGAAAAATATGAGGCTTGGCGCAAGAAACACGGACGCTGAGCGACCATAGCGTGCAGACTTAAAACCTGCGCGCTCAATCTTTAGCATCATGATTTCAATGAACTGGAGTGAAAATCGTGTTTAAACCACATGGCCAGCATCTGGTCGCCGGAGAATGGGTAGCAACAGCCGAAACCTTCTCCAACGATCCGGCACATGGCGAGATATCTAATTTTTCGGTCGGAACAGTAGATCTGGTCAACCGCGCTTGCGCGGCCGCAGAAGAGGCATTTTGGTCCTACGGCTATACCAGCAGGGCGCAACGCGCGGCCTTTCTCAACGCGATCGCGGACGAGATCGAGGCGCGCGCCGAAGCGATAACCGAAATCGGTAGTGCCGAAACCGGTTTGCCTGCCGCCCGCCTGCAGGGTGAGCGAGGTCGAACGACGGGACAATTGAGACTTTTCGCCGACCATATCCTCAAGGGCGATTATCTCGATCGCCGGCATGACGAGGCTCAGCCGGATCGCAAACCTGCACCTCGACCGGAAATACGGCTGATGCAACGTCCGATCGGGCCGGTCGCCGTATTTGGCGCATCAAACTTTCCTTTGGCATTTTCCACAGCCGGCGGCGATACGGCTGCAGCGCTTGCCGCGGGTTGCCCCGTTGTGGTCAAAGCCCATTCGGCGCATCCAGGCACCAGCGAGATCGTCGCAGAGGCCATTTTTGCCGCCATCAAAAGCTGCGGCATTCATCCGGGAACCTTCTCGCTTATCCAAGGCGGCAAGCGGGACGTCGGCCACGCTCTTGTCAAAAACCCGTTCATCAAGGCTGTCGGCTTCACCGGCTCACTCGCGGGCGGTAGAGCATTGTTCGATCTTTGCGCACAGCGCCCCGAACCGATCCCGTTCTTTGGTGAACTCGGATCGGTCAACCCGATGTTCGTACTTCCAGGCGCGCTGAAGGAGAAGGCAACAGAACTTGCGGCCGGTTGGGCGGGATCGCTTGTCATGGGAGCCGGGCAATTCTGCACCAATCCGGGCATCGCGATCGTTCCTCGCGGCAGCGAAGGCGATGCTTTCGTCGCGGCAACGGCCGAAGCTCTTGCCAAGACGGCTCCGCAAACCATGCTGACGTCAGGGATAGCGCAGGCATATCACGACGGAAAGGCGCGCTTTGATGGCCGCAATTCCGTTCGCTCAGTGCTTGCAACCGAAAGCACCGGACGTGAATGCCGCCCAAATCTCTACGAGGTGCAGGCCGAGGCATTCATCGAAGATCATGCTCTATCCGAGGAAGTCTTCGGCCCGCTTGGCCTTGTCGTGCGCGTCGCTTCGGCTGATGAAATGCCTGCATTGGCAAAGAATTTCGAGGGCCAGCTTACGGCCACAATGCAGATGGCGGATGAAGACACCGCCCTTGCTCGGAATTTGCTTCCTATCCTTGAGCGCAAGGCGGGACGGGTTCTGGTCAACGGTTTTCCAACGGGCGTCGAGGTCGTGGACTCCATGGTTCACGGCGGTCCTTATCCGGCCAGTACCAATTTCGGCGCAACCTCGGTCGGAACCATGTCTATCCGACGGTTTCTGCGGCCCGTGAGCTATCAGAACATTCCGGCCGGCGTCCTGCCGGACGATCTGGCTTGATAAAATCGAGGCCCCGATCGCGTTGATACGCATCGGGGCCGCGGTGTTCCTGGCATTTAAAGAATGCCGTGACCCAATCTATCCGACTAAAAATCAAAGCGCTTGTTTTTGCGCCCTCATGATCCGTCCGGAAATGTTGTTTGTCACCTAGGTCTTGCATGCGCTAAACGCGCCATTTTCGATTCTCAGAACCTTACCCAAATTGAGCGTCGACTTCGGGTCCAAGGCTGCTTTCATCGTCAGCATGAGATCATGTTCCACTTGGCTGCGATATTGGGCGACCGCATCGTTTTTCACAAAACCCAACCCGTGCTCGGCAGACATGGAGCCGTTCATCGACAGCGCCATGGTGTGAATGATGGATTGGATTTCATTGCCCCGGCTAAGAAATTGCTCAGAGTCAGAACCCAGCGGTTGCAGCAGGCCAAAATGGATATTTCCATCTCCAAGATGGCCGAAGGCAATAACGCGTCCCGTTGGAACAATTGCGAGCACGGCACGTGAGCAGGCATCCATGAATGCCGGAACGGCGGAAAGAGGCAAGGAGATATCTGTGGTGATCACAGCCCCTTCCATGAAGTCCGCCTCCGCTAATCCTTCGCGCAGTGCCCAGAAATCCCTGTTTTGCTGGATGGACTGGGCAATCGCCGCATCGACGACCAACTCTGATTCAAACGCTTGAGACAGAATGGTTTCGAAAAGTTCGCGAACCCTCTCCTCTCCGTCATTCGATCTGAACTCAATCAGCAATTGCCAGTCCTGTAGCTCCCCGAGTGGAAAGCGGGTTGATGGAAAATGCTTGAACACAAGTTCGAGCCCGGCGCGTGGCATCAGTTCGAAAGTGGTGAGGCTTTCACCTCCGTGCTTCTTGCACAGGATTAGAAGATCAAGCGCAGACTGCAGAGACGGAACGGTGCAGACTGCTGCGACAGCCGTGCTGGGCATGGGGAAAAGTTTAAGAACGGCTCCTGTGACGATGCCGAGCGTTCCTTCGCTGCCGATGAAGACATGCTTGAGATCATAGCCCGTGTTATCCTTGCGAAGCGCCCGCATTCCATCAAGAATGCGACCGTCCGCGAGTACGACTTCGAGACCGAGAACGAGGTCGCGCATGTTGCCGTAACGCAAGACATTCGTTCCGCCCGCATTGCTGGCAATATTGCCGCCGATCTGGCAGCTGCCTTCCGATCCGAGCTTTAAGGGGAATAGTCGATCTGCCTGCTCGGCGGCCTGCTGTACGGAGGCAAGCGTGCAGCCGGCATCGACTGAAATCGTGTCGTTGAACATATCGATGTCACGGATACGATTGAGCCTGGACAGGTTGACGATGACCTCGTCACCCTGACCTGTCGGAATGGAACCGCAGGCCAGCGAGGTATTCCCACCTTGCGGCACGATCTTCAGCCCGTTGTCGTTGCAGATCCTTGCTATCTCCGAGACTTCGAAGGTGGTTGACGGTTTCAGGACAAGGAGAGGATCGGCAAAAAAACGCCCTACCCAGTCGGTTGCATGGCTGCGGCGCTCGGCTTCGTCGGTGCTCCAGCCTTGCGCGCCAACGACCTGCTTGAGGCTCTCGATGACCGAAGCTATAGGGCTGGTTGAGGGCGTGGATATGGGATCGGCCATTATCTTCTGTGTTGTTTAGAGCGTTTCTCCCGAAGCAGGAAATCCGCTTCGGGAGACATGCTTCAACGATGATCAGGACCGCGGCGAAACAGCCGGGCTAAATCGGATCAAGCTCAGAATTTCAAAAAGCATCTGTGCACCGTTATGGGCCGTATTGGTGGTCGCATCGTATTGCGGTGCGACTTCCACGACGTCGCCGCCGACAAAGTTCAGGCCCTTCAACCCATGCAGGATATCGAGTGCCTGACGGTTGGTCAGGCCGCCGATTTCCGGTGTGCCAGTGCCGGGAGCGAAGGCCGGATCGAGGCTGTCGATATCGAACGAGAGATAGGTCGGTCCGTCGCCAACGACCTCGCGTGCCTTGGCAATGACCGCCTCGATGCCCATCTTGCCGATTTCCTCGGCATGGATGACCGTCATGCCGCTCTCATAGGAAAACTCCCAGAGATATTCGGCGGCGCCGCGAATGCCTATCTGGATCACACGGGTCGGATCGAGCACGCCGTCAAGAACGGCATTGCGGAACGGACCGCCGTGATGGAACTTCGTCAGGTCGTAGGCGCCGCCGGTATCGCAATGGGCATCGATATGGATCATGCCGACCGGTTTGTCACGACCAACAGCCTTGAGGATCGGGTGGGTAATCGAGTGATCGCCGCCGACTGCCAGTGGAATGACATTGGCATCGATGACCTTGTTGAAATGCGCCTCGATATCCTCATGGCTCATTTCCAGCCGGTAGCGGCTGCGGAACGGCACGTCACCGATATCGGCCACATTGATCTCGAAAAGTGGTGCGGTTTTCAGCACGTGGTTATAAGGCCCGACGCGCTCGATCGATCGCAAGGCGCGCGGCCCGAAACGAGAGCCAGGTCGATTGGTGACGCCAAGATCCATCGGAACGCCGATCAGCGCTACATCGAGATCGGAGAGATCCGGCTTTGCCGGATCGATCTGCCGGTAAGTCGCGTCGAGCAAGGTCGGGATGCCGCTGAACGGCGCTGCCCGTGTTCCGGAAGCCGAGAAAATGCGGTCGGCGACCGCGCGAAATTCCGGGTCGTGGATGCTTCCGCCATGGCCTTCGCCATACCGTTCGCGCAGACGCTTGAGCGCTTCTTCATCGAGAGCCATGGTCAAATCCTTCGCTATGCTAACTGTTTATCGGGCCGAAGCCGCCTCGAGCGTCTCGTAATGATCTGTGATCTCGGCTCCAGTGGCAATCCAGACGTCGCCCTTGTCGATGACGTGCTTGAGGAAATCGCGCAGGATGTGCCAGCGCATCGGCCGGCCCGAGACCTGGGGATGCAGCACGAGCGTAGTGACGCCACCCCAGGCATGGGTCGCCTCGAATTCGTCTTTCCACAGCTGGAGCACGGGATCGCGGCCGAACAGCGGACGCGAGCTGGTGCGGCTCGACATACCGAAATTCCAGTCGTCGAACGCGAAATTGACGGGGATTTCGACCGGTCCGACAGCGCCATCGGGACCGGCATGGCGATAGGGGAGAATGTCGTCGCGGAAAGAGCTGGAGTAGCGAATTCCGACCTTCTTCAGATAAGCGAGCAGTTCGGGGAAATTTTCACCGGAAGGCGCGCGATAGCCGACCGGACGGATGCCGAGAGCCGATTTTAGCGCGTCAAAACCGCGGTCGATCTCTTCAAAGGCTTCATCGCGCTTGGTCCGGTCCGGAAGCTTGTGAAGGTAACCGTGATGGCCGATTTCGTGGCCGCCAGCGACCATCGCCTCGCATTGCGCTGGGTGGGCGAGTGCCGTCCAGCCGGGTGTGAAGAACGTGCCCTTCAGGCCCAGTTCCGCCATCAGTTCGAGTATCTTGGCGATGCCCACGCGCGCGTCGTAACCGCCATGCGATGTCGTGACCATCCGGTCGACATTGGAGGGATTGTTGCCGATCCAGGCGGTCTCAGCATCAACGTCAAAGCCGATGAACAAAGCGCTCTTTGCACCATTCGGCCAGATCATCTTCGGTGTGGCTGGAGCGGGGTTCAGCGGGCGTGGGGAAAGATCGAATGTCATCTCTTGAGCTTTCAACGGAAGGTGGGGATGCTGTCGGCATTGCCTGCCATCAGCGCTTCGATTTCAGAGCAGTCTTCGATTCGTTCGAGCGAGCCCAAGGTTTTCCACAAGGCTTCGACTTGATCGGATCGAAGGCTCATCGCCACAAGTTCGCGGAACTTGGCTTCGACGGCAGCTGCCTGCATTGGCCGCTCGGCGGAACCGGTCGCGCGGGGAACCATGCGATCGACCACCATGCCATCCTTGAACCGAAGCGTCACGACCGGCTCGGCCATCGGATCCATTGCCTCATCGACCGCAACATCGATCCGGTCCATCATCGCATGAACATCAGGATGATTACGATGCTCTTCGGTATAGGCCTGCAGGCCGGCCGTGCCGAATGTGCAGCGCGCTGCCAGCGCATAGGGAAGGCTCATCTGTGTCGGGGCCATCGCAGCGCCCACCTTGGCGCCGCACATGTCTTTGAGCATGGCGCTCATGCGCAGGTCGATATGCTGGATATCGGAGGCGTTTTGCCCGGTTTCCGACAGGAGGTCTTCAAGTGCATCGACGGCCGAATGCGCACCGCGGCAGGATGCATAAGGCTTCAGCACGGCTCGATTGACCTTCCAGACTTCGCCCAAGCCTTCGGCAAGCAATTCGGGCTGGCAGGCGGACTTGTTATAGGATTTGAAAAAACCGCCCCATACATCATCGAAAACGCGGGATGGGCCGGCAAAGCCGTTTGAGGCCAGCAAGGCCGCGAGCAGGCCGCCTTCGGCAGCGCGGCCGGCGTGAAGCTTCTTCGCCTGCGAGCCGTCATGAATGAAGGCCCAAAGGCCGGAGGAAAAACTCGTGGCCAGAGTGATGGCATCCCGTGTCGCGGCTGCATCGAGACCCAGCAGGTTGGCGCATGCGGCCGCCGCTCCAATAGTGCCGCAGGTGCCGGTCGAGTGCCACCCGAGACTATTATGGGCATCATAACCGCCCGTCGCCTCCAGGACGCGTCGCCCGACATCATAGCCTGCGACCACAGCAGTGATCATCCGCTGGCCGTCCATTGGTCGACCTATCTCGTGCAATGCCGAGAACAAGGCCGGCAGCACCACGGCGCCGGAATGGTCGCAGCCGCCGGAATCGTCCAGCTCGAAAGCATGCGCGGCACAGCCGTTGAGAATTGCAGCGTCACGGGTCGAGGCAGCAAGACCGGTTCCCCAAAGCGGGACGGGACCGGCGGGTCGAAGTGACTTTACCGAAATGGCGAACTCATTGGAGCGCGCGCCAGCCAGGGCGGCGCCCAGCGTATCGGCAATATGGGTCTTGGCTTTGGCAACGACATTCGCCGGCAGGGCGTCATAGTCGAGAGAGGAAACGAAGCGGGCCAGCCTGTCGACCGGCGAGTCGGCGAGAGAACGGTTCATGGGATGCTCTGGAGATGCTCGACGAAGCGGCCATCTTCAAAGCAGATGCCGCAGATGCATCCGGACGCGAGATTTCGCGTCCGGACATCCTGATATGGGCGTTACTTGACGGCTTCGCCGTTGATGTAGATGCCGTCGAGCATCGTGCCTTCGAGACCGTGCTTGGCATAGATGGCCTTGTATTCGCCGGATGCCATCAGAGCCTTGAGGGCCGCGGCATAGGCATCGCGCAGGGCCGGATCCTTCTTGGAGAAGGCAATACCCTGGTAGACAGCCGTGAAGGGCTCGCCGACGATGGCATAAGTGTTCTTTTCCAGGTTGGTCAGGTATGGAAGGGTTTCAGACCCCTGGACTGCGCCGTCAAGGCGGCCCTGCTTCAGCTGGGCGCGCGCATCCGCCGAACCTTCAGTGCCTACAACCTTGATCGCAGCAAGACCCTTTGCTTCGCAGTTGGCGGCGCTCCACTTCGCCGTTTCATCCGGGAAGGAGGTACGACGGCTCATGCCGATCGTCTTGCCGCAGAAGTCGGCAGGTGTCTTGAACTCTTCCTTGCGTGAAGCCGAGGTGTAGAATTGTGCACCGGACTTCATGTAGTCGACGAAGTCGAGCGTCTCGCGACGCTTCGGCAAGTCACTCATGCCGCTATGGATAAGGTCTACGCGACCGGTTTCCAGCGAGGAAACCATCTGCTCGAAGCCGATATCGGCCCATTCGACGGTGGTGCCGAGCTGCTTTGCCAGCGCCAGGCCGAGATCGATGTCAACACCCATCAGCGTGTTGGTGGCCGGATCCTTGTATTCCATCGGCGGGTAGTTCGGCTGGTTGGCAACGACGACCTTGCCGGCGGTCTTGACGCGGTCCGGCAGCCCCTCGGCATGTGCGGCCGTCGATGCCAGAACTGCCGCGAGGGCAATGAATGCAGTCTTCATGTAAGTTCCCCTTATTGAACCTGGATTGGATTGATGTTTGTTTTCTGATTTGCGGGCAGGAAAATTCCTGCCTGCCCGATTGTCTCAACTATGCACAGCCCTGATGAATTCCGCAGTGCGCGGGCTTTTCGGTGAGGTCAGGACTTCCGATGCCGGGCCGATCTCAACCATCTTTCCCGCCTCCATGAAGGCCACGGTGTTGGCGACATTTCGGGCGAAGCCGAGTTCGTGGGTCACCACGATCATCGTCATGCCACTCGCGGCGAGATCCTTCATCACGTCCAGCACTTCTGAAACGAGTTCCGGGTCGAGTGCAGACGTCGGCTCGTCGAACAGGATCAGATCGGGGCGCATGCACATCGCACGGGCGATTGCCACGCGCTGCTGCTGGCCACCGGAAAGCTGCGACGGATAATGACCAATCTTGTCGCTCAACCCGACGCGAACGAGAATATCCTCGGCGCGCTTGCGAACTTCCGCCACAGGCTCCTTTAGAACCTGAACGGGGCCTTCCATCACGTTTTCCAGCGCAGTCATGTGCGGGAAAAGATTGAACCTCTGAAAGACCATGCCGACCCGCCGGCGCTGGCGCGCCATGTCCGCATCGTTGATCTCGTGAAGGTTGTTGCCTTCACGGCGATAACCCACCAGTTCGTCATTCACCCAGATCGCACCCGAGTTCATTTTCTCGAGCTGGTTGATGCAGCGGAGGAACGTGCTTTTTCCCGATCCCGACGGACCGATGATGCAGCAGACTTCGCCCTTGGCGATCTCCAGATTGACCTTGTCGAGGGCGGTGAATGGGCCGTAGAGCTTGGTAACGTCGACGGCCTTTACAATAATATCCTTGGTCATCTCACACCTCACATCGACGCCGTGATGGACTTGCTGCCACGGCCGAAATAGCGCTCGATATAGTACTGGCCGATCGACAGAAGAGTGACGACTACGAGGTACCAGAAGCACGCGACCAGAAGCAGTTCGAGCACGCGGGTATTGGCGAAGTAGATGATCTGGGCGTTGTGGAGGATTTCCGAATACTGGATGACGCTGGCAAGCGAAGTCAGCTTGACCATGCCGATCACCTCGTTTCCGATCGGCGGCACCATGACGCGCATGGCCTGCGGCAGCACGATACGACGAAGCATCTTGAACTGCGTCATACCGATCGCGCGGGCGGCCTCATATTGGCCGCTGTCAACCGACAGAAGACCACTTCGCACGACTTCCGACGTGTAGGCACCCTGCGAAATGCCGAGACCGAGCATGGCGGCGACAAACGGCGTCATGATGTCGACGGTGCGGAACTCGAATAAACCGGGGATGCCCATCGTCGGAAAGATCAGCGCCAGGTTGAACCAGATCATCAGCTGCAGCAGCGCAGGCGCTCCACGGAAGATCCAGACGTAGCCGATCGCGATCGAGGAAAGCACCGGATTGCCGGATACACGCATGATCGCAATGACGACGCCGAGGACGATGCCCAGCGCCATTGCTGCAACCGTCATGATCAGCGTACTCTTCAATCCTTCCAAAATGGCCGGGGCGAAGAGGAAGTCGCGAACATAGCTCCATTCGATCTGGCCGACGCTGAAGGCGCGCACGATCGCCGCGAGGATCAGCAGCACGATGGCTGCTGCGATCATCCGCCCGATATGGCGTTTCGGCACCAGTTTCAGATGGGCGATTTCGTATTTCTGGTCATTGGTCGAAGATGTTACGTCTGCTGTGCTCATCGCGCGCCTCGCGTGTGCTGCGGTACGGCTGCTGCGCCCGCCTGAAGCAGTTCGGCGGCAGCGAAAGCGGCCTTGGCCTCCAATGCGGCATTGAAGCGCGCGATCTGATCGCGCACGCTTGCCGGCGAGGTGGAACCATAACCGGTACGGCTTGCAAGCGCACCTTCGATCGTGATGGCGTTTAGAACGCCAGAGTTCAGGCGATCATCGATATTCGGCAGATCGGCTTCCGTCAGGCCGGCCAGATCGTGGCCGTGTTCCTCACAGTAACGGACGACAGCACCGGTGATTTCGTGAGCCTGGGCAAACGGCACGCCCTGCGAGACCAGCCAGTCGGCAACCTCGGTTGCCAGCGTGAAGCCCTTAGGCGCTTCCTCACGCAGTTTGGCCACGTCGAATTCCAGCGTTTCAACCATGCCCGCAAAAGCCGGCAGGATGAGTTCGAGAACGTCGAGGCTCTCGAACAGCACGCGCTTGTCTTCGGCGAGGTCGCGGTTATAGGCAAGCGGCATGGCCTTCATCGTCGCCAGGAAGCCCGCGACGTTGCCGATCAGCGTGCCGCTCATGCCACGCGTCAACTCAGCAATGTCGGGGTTCTTCTTCTGCGGCATGATCGACGAGCCGGTCGAATAGCTGTCATGCAGCTTGACCCAGCTGAATTGTTTGGAGGCCCAGATGCAGATTTCTTCCGCCAGACGCGACAGGCTGACGCCGACCAGCGAGCAGATGAACAGGAATTCCGCAACGTGGTCACGCGCTGCAACGGCGTCGATCGAGTTTTCGCAGGCAGCGGAATAACCGAGCTCGATGGCAGCCAGATCCGGGCGGTTGACGATGCCTGAACCTGCAAGAGCGGCTGCACCGAGCGGAGAACGATCGAAGCGGCGATCGAAATCCTCGAAACGCTCGATATCGCGCAACAGGCTCTGCGCATGCGCCATAAGATGATGGCCGAGCACGATAGGCTGTGCCGGCTGCAGGTGAGTAAAGCCGGGCATTACGGTTTCGGTATGCTTTGCAGCCTGTGCGGCGAGTGCCTTCTCGACATCGATGATGCCGCGCGAGATTTCGCGGGCCATGCGGCGCAGATAGAGGCGGGTGTTGTTGGCGGTCTGGTCGTTGCGCGAACGTCCGGCGCGCAACTTGCCGCCGAGGGCGCCGAGACGCTGCATCAGCAGGCGCTCGATGAAGGTGTGAATGTCCTCGTCCGACGGGATCGGCTCTTCGCGTTTTTCGGCAATGTCGAGCTCGATCTGATCGAGTGAGGCACGGATCGTGGTGAATTCAGTCTCGTCCAATACGCCAGCGCGCTTGAGTTCGGAAGCATGCGCGCGGGAACCGGCCAGATCTTCGCGATAGAGACGGAAATACGAGGGATGTGCGCGAGAGAGATTGGCAAGTGCTTCGGACGGGCCGGACTTGAAACGCCCACCCCAAAGCTGTGTCGGTTCAGACATCAGTGTTCCCTTATTTGTCAAAAATTTAGGCAACGGTCTCACTGGGCCTATAAAGAGGCAAGCGAAGATAATTGGTTGCCCTATGAAGAAAGCGACTAGCCAGTGGATGGTATAGGGCCTATTCTGAACACAGCTATGGCAAGGTGATGCGGGTTCACGTGAGATGCGTCCCATATCCCTTCTCTTCCCGCATTCCGTTTTGTCCGACATGTGCGGGCAACGGAGCGCCAAATGCTGCATGAGGTCGAAGTGGCAGGTCGTAAACAATTCCCTTCGATGACGGGACTGCAGGTGCTGCTGGCCGTGGCTGAAAGAGGGTCTACCAGCGCCGCAGCCGAGCCCATGTCGCTGTCACAGAGTGCAGTCAGCAAGCAGTTGATAAATCTCGAAGAAGCCATTGGCGGCCCCGCCTTCATTCGCACGCCGAACGGCATGATCTCGACGGAGCTGGGAAGCATTTATATCGAGCATGCGCGCACTGCCATCAAGGCGATGGAAGACGCAGCCCTGAAAGTTTCACGTCTGAAACCCGGGCCTCGCGTGCTTCGCCTTCAGGTGCCGCCGATCTTCGGGGATCGTTGGCTCCTGCCGCGCTTCGCCCAGTTTACCGAGGCTCATCCGGAAATCGAGGTACAGTTCACGACCTTCGTCTCCAAGACCCAGACCGAAGTTCCCGATGGTATGGTTCGTTTCGTTGTAAAGCCGTCTGATGATGAGGAAGGAGACTATCTGTTTGGTCACGATATCCGTCTTGTCAGTGCGCCCTCTTATTGGGAAAAAATAGGCGAGCCAGCATCGGTCGAAGCTGCTTCGAAGGGTGTAATGCTTGAACATCCCCAGACACCATTTCACTGGCCATTCCTGGCTGCCTTCCACGGCAGCCCAACCCTCGAAGCACGCCATACGATGCGGTTTGGTTACTATACAATGGTGATACGTGCCGCTCTCGCCGGCCAGGGCATGGCGCTGATTCCGCAGGGGCTGATCGCTGAGGAACTTGCCTCCGGCCGTCTCGTGAACCCCGCAGGTATCGGATACCGCAGCGATTACGGCTATTGGTTCGCGCGCCCGCGCAGTCTTCCCACAAGCCAGTCCATGCGGCTTTTCACGCAATGGATTAACAGGGAAGGCGCTCTCGCAAGAGATTAGGTACCCAGCACCAGCCGGAGGCGGACTACGTCCAGAATATCGATGAGATTCTGATCTACCGGGCTATTCAGAAGATGAATAGAACGCCTCGATATTTCATACTAGCATCCATTGCTTTGTGCTGACCCCCTGCGGCATTCTTTCCAAGTCATAACAACAAAGACGCGACCTGATCACTCGTGCAGAGCCATGCTCTGCGCGCGAGTTGGCTTGCGTCGTCAAAGAGGCTGGAACACATGCTTAGACGCCGAACTTTCCTTCAGGCCGCTGCGGCCGCGACGATTATCGGGAGCCCCTCCATTACACGTGCGGCGTCGCAATCGACCTTGCGCTTCATTCCCGTCATCGATCTTGCCTTTCTTGATCCCGTCGCCACGACCGCTCAGGTGAGCCGTACCCACGGATACATGGTTTTCGACACGCTCTACGGAATGAGCAAGAACCTCGAAGTGTCGCCGCAGATGGTTGAGGGTCACACGGTCGAGGATGACGGAAAGCTCTGGACGCTGACGCTGCGCGACGGGCTGTTCTGGCATGATGGTGAGAAGGTTCTGGCGCGCGATTGCGTTGCAAGTATCCGCCGCTGGGCAGCACGCGACACCTATGGCAGCTCGCTGATGCAGGTGACGGACGAGCTTTCGGCACCGGACGACAAGACCATCCGCTTCCGCCTGAAGCGTCCATTCCCCTATCTTCCTCTGGCGCTTGGAAAAGTGGCTTCGCCGGCCTGCTTCATGATGCCGGAAAGGCTTGCCAATACGGATCCCTTCAAGCAGATCCCGGAAATGATCGGCAGCGGCCCTTTCCGCTATGTCGCCAGCGAGCGTGTACCGGGCTCGCGCAATGTCTATGAACGGTTCGACAAGTACAAGCCGCGTGAAAGCGGCACACCGGACTGGACTGCCGGACCCAAGATCGTCAATTTCGATCGCGTCGAATGGACCACGATGCCCGACGCAGCAACGGGAACGACCGCTGTCCAGGCCGGCGAGCAGGACTGGCAGGAAGCGATGCCGCATGATTTCATGCCGCTTGTCGAGGCCGATTCCAACCTGCGAACCCAGATCCTCGACGACCTAGGCTTCACCTGCCAGATGCGCGTCAATCATCTGCAACCGCCTTTCAACAATCCGGCCATCCGCAAGGCCCTGCTCGGGGCCATCGATCAGGAAGCATTCATGACGGCGGTCGCCGGCTCGGATCCGCGCTTCCGCTATTCGCCGCTCGGTTATTTCACCCCGAATACCCCGATGGCCAGCAAGAGCGGCCTCGACGTGTTTACCGGTCCGCGCGACTACGAAAAGGTCAAGGCCGAGCTCAAGGCCGCAGGCTATAATGGCGAGAAAGTCGTTCTGCTCGTTCCAGCCGATTCACTCGCTCAGAAGCCGCTTGGCGATATCGCAGCCGATGTGATGCGCAAGGCCGGCATGAACGTCGAATATGTGGCGATCGACTTCGGATCGGTCCTCAAGCGGCGCGTCAACAAGGGCACGGCAGAAGAAGGCGGCTGGAATGCGTTCGTCGGCAACTGGCAGGGCATCGACTGGTTGAATCCGCTCGGCCACAGCACGCTTCGCGGCGATGGCGTCTTTCCCGGTTGGTACAAAAGCGACAAGATGGAAGCCCTTCGCACACAGTGGATCGAGACTGCGGACGCTGGCGAACAGGTCCGCATCGCAGACGATATCCAGAAGCTGTCTTTCGAAGAAGTGCCCTATTATCCGATCGGCCAGTACAAGCAGCCCGCTCTGCACCGCGCCGATATCGAGGGTATTATGAAGGGCACGTCCGTCTTCTGGAACGTCCGCCGCGTCTGACCCCAATGCGATCCCTGGGGCCGCCCGTCTCGTTTCGAACGGGCTGGCCCCACCAAGCCGGAGCCGGCTTCTCGCCTTCGGGCGGGCCGGCCATCACACCAGCAGAAGCCCTGATTCCATGCCCCCTAGCATTCAGCAGATTCTCTCCGCCGTCGAAGCACGCCGTGGCGATGTCGAACATCTTTTCGCGACACTCGCAGCCGGCAGCCCCGGCAAGCCCGGCATCCTTCGCGACACATACGGTGCCGGCGAGAATTTCGCACATTCACTCATCGCCGACCACGCAAAGGCACTATCCCTGACCATCACGCGGGACGCTGCCCTCAACACATTTGCCACCTGGCAAGGCAGCAACCCGCACGCAGGCTCAATCATCATGGGCTCGCATCTCGACAGCGTCCCGCATGGCGGCAATTTTGATGGCGCTGCAGGGGTTGTCGCCGGACTGACGGTAATCGCCGCCCTGAAGGAACTGGGCATCAAGCCCGCTTGCGATGTCATCGCCATGGGCGTCAGGGCGGAAGAAAGCGTCTGGTTCGGCGTTTCCTATATCGGCAGCCGGTCGGCATTGGGCACCTTGCCGGATGGCGGGCTCGAAGCCCGCCGGATCGATACAAACCGGACACTGGCCGAACATATCGCCGAATGCGGCGGCAATCCGGAGGCAATCGGCCGCCGGGAAAAATCCCTTGACCCTTCGTCCATCCGGGCTTTTCTGGAAGTTCATATCGAGCAGGCACCAAGCCTCGCCGAGATGCAGATGCCGCTTGCGATCTGCAGCGGCATTCCCGGTAATTTCCGCTATCCGGAAGCAAATATCATTGGCCGTCAGGACCATGTCGGCACGCCCCGGCGTTTTCGCAGGGATGCAGCGATGGCGGCAGCCGACCTTGCCATGGCGATGGACGCAAAATGGCGTGAGGAGCAGACAGCCGGCGTGCCGCTGGCCGTGACGTTCGGGCGCTTCCACACCGATGCAGCAGTCCATGGCATGACCAGCGTACCAGGCAGCTTCGCCTTCAGCCTCGATGTCCGTGCCTACGACCCCTCAGTGCTCGCAAGGCTCGAGGCCTTTTTCCTTGAACAGGTCGCGCGCATAGAACGTGAACGCGATGTGCGCTTCGAACTCGGCAAACGTGCCAGCGCAGCCGTCGGCGTCATGTCGCAAAAGATCATCTCGGAAATGCAGGCGATGGCCGTGGCCGCCGGCCTCGACGTCACTCAGATCGGCAGCCCGGCATCGCATGACTCGGCAGCTTTTGCGGAAGCCGGCGTCGCTTCGACCATGCTCTTTGTTCGAAACGAAAACGGCAGCCACAATCCGGACGAAGCCATGGAGATCGACGATTTCATGAAGGCATGTGCCCTGCTTGCCTTGTGGGTCGCCGACCATGTCGATTCCCCTCTGGAAAAAACAGCGACGCGAGCGAATACCTTCGCCGAAAACAGCGCATAAGGGGACAGTCAATGTATGCCTATATTTTGAGACGCATCCTGGCGACCATCCCGGTGATGCTGATCGTCGCCTTCATCGTCTTTTCACTTCTTTATCTGACGCCTGGCGACCCTGCGGCGGTCATCGCCGGCGAACACGCGACGGCTGAAGACATTGCGCGCATTCGTGCCAATCTCGGGCTGAACGACCCCTTTCTCCTACGGTTCGGCACCTGGATTGCATCGATCATGCAGTTCGATCTCGGCACCTCTCTTTTGACCAATATGCCTGTGTCGCAAATGATCGGGCAGCGGATCGAGCCGACATTGTCCCTGATGCTGCCGACCCTCATCCTGGCGGTCTGCATCGCCGTGCCGCTCGGCGTCATCGCCGCATGGCGCGCCGGCACCAAGGTCGATCACTTCATCACCGTTTTTGCCGTCCTCGGTTTTTCCGTTCCCGTCTTCGTCGTCGGTTATGCGCTGGTCTGGAGTTTTTCCCTGAAGCTCGGCTGGTTGCCGGTTCAGGGTTATGCACCGATCGGCCAGGGTGTTTCGCGCTGGTTCCAGCATCTCGTTCTTCCGTGTCTGACGTTGAGTTCAGCCTATATCGCACTGATTACCCGCATCACCCGAACGGCCGTGCTGGAAGTGCTGCAGCAGGATTACATCCGCACTGCCGAAGCAAAGGGCGTCGGTCGTCGCGCTATCCTGTTCGTCCATGCGCTGAAGAACGCCTCGGTTCCCATCATCACCGTCATCGGCATCGGGGTCGCGCTTCTTATCGGCGGCGCCGTCGTAACGGAAAGCGTGTTTGCCATTCCGGGCCTCGGACGCCTGACGATGGAATCGATCATGCGGCGCGACTACCCGGTGATCCAGGCGATCGTCCTGCTGTTTTCCATTTCCTACGTTCTCGTCAACCTGCTGATCGACATCGCCTACACCTTCGTCGATCCACGCATCCGCTATTGAAGGGAGCGAAACGATGTCTGCCATCAACACATCCGCAAGCGGCTTCCTCAAGGAAACGACGCGTTATCCCACTGTCATTGCCGGAGCCATCCTGCTCGGCATCATCCTTCTGATCGCATTTCTCACACCGCTGCTGTCGAACACCGATCCGTCCTATATCGACGCCGCACGCCGCGCCCAGCCCGCCTCGGCCAGCCACTGGTTCGGCACAGACATGCTCGGTCGCGACCTCTATACGCGCGTTCTCTACGGTGCCCAGGTCTCGTTGATCGTAGGCTTTGCGGTGGCGGTTCTGTCGACGATTGGCGGCCTTGCCATCGGCCTGATGTCGGGTTTCGTCAAGGCAATCGACGCCGTCGTCATGCGGTTTATGGACGGCCTCATGTCCATTCCGGCGATCCTGCTTGCGGTGGCGCTAATGTCGATCAGCAAAGGGTCGGTGACCAACGTCATCATCGCCATCACCATTGCGGAAATCCCGCGAACGGCGCGCCTGGTGCGCGGCACGGTGCTCAGCCTGCGCGAACAACCCTATGTCGAAGCCGCGGTCGCCGGAGGCACGCGCCTGCCAACGATCATTTTCAAGCACATCCTTCCCAACACGCTTGCGCCTCTGATCGTCCAGGCGACCTATGTCTGCGCCAGCGCGATGATTTCGGAATCGATCCTGTCCTTCATCGGAGCGGGCGTGCCTCCCGTCATTCCCTCCTGGGGCAATATCATGGCGGAGGGGCGTGCCCTCTGGCTGGTGAAGCCCTTCATCATCTTTTACCCGGCGGTCTTCCTGTCGATCACGGTCCTCGCCATCAATCTCCTCGGCGACGGTCTGCGTGACATGCTGGATCCCCGCAATGCCCAAAGAACGACGTCCCGGTGAGCGCCATGATCATGTCAGACACTCTTCATCCGGCACCTGAAACGACTTCCGATGCAGTCCTTTCCGTGCGCGACCTCACCGTTTCCTTCGGTTCTGCCGATTACTGGAAATCTGTCGTCCGCAATATTTCCTTCGATGTCGGCGCCAACGAGACTGTCGCCGTGGTCGGCGAGTCCGGGTCAGGCAAGAGCGTTACGGCTCTTGCAATCATGCGGCTCCTGCCCAAGGCGACAAGCCGGATCGACGGCCGGATATTGCTCAACGGCCGCAATGTGCTCGATCTGCCGCCGCAGGCCATGCAGGCCCTGCGCGGTGATGAGGCGGCAATGGTCTTCCAGGAGCCGATGACCAGCCTCAATCCGGTTCTGACCATCGGCTTCCAGCTGGCGGAAGCCTTGAAATGGCATCGCGATCTCTCCAACGCCGAGGCGCTCGCCGAGGCACGCAGGCTGCTCGACCGTGTCCGCATTCCAGCCGCCGAACGGCGGCTGGCGGAATATCCGCACAACCTTTCCGGCGGGATGCGGCAACGTGTGATGATCGCGATGGCGCTCGCCTGCCGCCCGAAACTGCTCATTGCTGACGAACCGACGACTGCGCTCGACGTCACCATCCAGGCGCAGATCCTCGACCTCATCCGCGAGCTGCAGGCAGACGGCGGCATGTCCGTGCTGTTCATTACCCACGACATGGGCGTCGTCGCCGAGATCGCCGACCGCACGGTGGTGATGTTCCGAGGCGATCAGGTGGAAACCGAGCATACCGAAGCGATATTCCAGCAGCCCGCCCATCCTTACACAAGGGCATTGCTGGCTTCCGTGCCCCGGCTCGGCTCCATGCGCGGCACCGAACTGCCGGTTCCTTTCCCCAAGGTGGATATGGAAACCGGCGCAATTCAGGAACCGGAGAAACCGGCAGCGGCACCGGCTCGTTACCGGCCGATGGTCCTTGACGTGCAGAACCTGGTGACGCGGTTCGACATCCGTTCAGGCCTGCTCAACCGCATCTCAGGCCGGGTTCATGCGGTCGAGAATGTTTCCTTTTCGATTGCCGAAGGCGAAACGCTGGCGTTGGTCGGAGAATCCGGTTGCGGCAAGTCGACGACCGGGCGCTCGATCATGAGGCTGACCGAGCCGGTCTCGGGCTCCATCACCGTCGACGGGTTCGATGCCAAGTCGGTTCGTGGCCCCGACCTGCGTCGGATGCGTCGTAGTATCCAGATGATCTTTCAGGATCCATTCTCCAGCCTTAATCCCCGCGCGCGGATTGGCTCTTCGATTGCCGAGCCTTTCCTCGAACACGGCCTTGGCACGCGCGCTGAGGCCATGGAGAAGGTCGCGGAAATTCTGCGCCGCGTCGGCCTGGGGCCGGATGCGATCGACCGGTTTCCACACCAATTCTCCGGCGGCCAGCGTCAGCGCATCTGCATAGCGCGTGCGCTTATGCTGGACCCGAAGCTGATCGTCGCCGATGAATCCGTCTCGGCGCTGGACGTTTCCGTGAAGGCACAGGTCGTCAACCTGATGATGGAATTGCAGGCGTCTCTCGGCGTCTCATTCCTCTTCATCAGTCACGACATGTCGGTGGTGGAACGCATCGCCCATCGGGTGGCGGTCATGTATCTGGGCGAAATCGTCGAGATCGGCTCGCGGACCGCAATTTTCGAGAACCCGCAGCATCCCTACACCAAGCGCCTGCTTTCAGCCGTCCCGATCCCCGATCCCACTTTACGCCGGGGGCCAAGCGCCGCCGCGCCATTGGAATTGAAAAGCCCCATTCGCTCGATCGACTATGTTCCGCCAAAGCGTGAATTCCGCGAGATTTCAGTGGATCACAAGGTTCAGGTCTGGGGATCGGAATGGGAAACGGAGGCCTGAGGACGCTTCCACGGCCAGTCACAAACAGAGAACGGAAAAGGGAGGCAATTGCCTCCCTTTTTTATGTCGCTACTGACTGCCGACCCACGTCCGACATTCGTCAATTGAATGCGTCAGCGAGTGAGGCTAACGCTCCGGATCAGGATGCGAAGGCCGCCCGGGCTTCCGGCAGGTCCCATATGCGGGCGATAGCGGCACTTCCTGCCGCGGTGATTGCCGCCTCATCACCCAGCGTGTAGCCGCCATTCTCGACCAGAACCCGGCCATCGACGATGACACTGTCGATGTTGGCCCTGTTGGCGAGCGCGACAAGCGCCTTCATGGGATCGAACAGCGGCTGTAGATGAGGATGGGTCATGTCGACTATCGTCAAATCGGCGGTGGCACCGGGGCGGATTTCCCCGAGGTCCGGGCGCTTGATCGCGGCCGCGGCCTGAGCCGTCACGGCATCGATCATCGTCGGCGAGGATGCGACGGTCGCATCGCCGGAGACGATCTTGGAAATCATTGCTGCCGCATTTATCTCTCCGAGCAGGTCCATGTTGTAGCCGTCAGTGCCGACCACGGTCCGAATGCCTTTTTCGGCGAAACGGGAGAAGGCCGCCGTCTTGCCGGTGCGCGCGAAAACGCGCGGGCAGTTGAGAACCGTCATGTCGCGTTTTGCCATCAGGTCGAGGTCGGTATCGGAGCAGGCAATGCAATGCGCTGCCAGAAGATCCGGTCCGAGCAGGCCGAGCCAGTCGAGATATTCCGCAGGGGTACGCCCGTCGTAACGCTGGCCGATCACTTCGACTTCACGCACGCTCTGGGCAAGATGTGTGGTCACCTGGACGCCGAGTTCGCGGGCACGTGCGTGAGCTGCCCGCAGCAGGTCGGGATCGCAAGTATCCGTGGCATGCGGGCTCATTGTGACCTGGATACGCCCGCCGTCCAGTCCATGCCATTTGCCGTGGATAGTGTTCCAGGTGGCAAGATCTCGCTCGGAATCGCTGCCTGACGCGTCAGCAACATCATATTGCACGACGCCCTTTGCATCAGCCTTCGGATTGGCGCTGGAAAACAGATAGGGAGCACCATAGAAACGCAGTCCCATTTCGAGCGCCGCATCGAACATTTCGGGTATCCCGTTGCGGAACGGTTCCATCACCGTCGTCGCACCACCCTTGAGAAGCTGCAGGATGCCGAGACGCCCGATCGCCATGCGCTCCTCGGGCGTCAGGATGTCGATGCCGCTTTTCGTCAGAGGCAGAAGCACGCTGTAGACGACGCTCTGGCTATTCTTGCGACCGCCACCGTCCTCCGCATGGGTACGGGCGACAGCTTCGGAGAAGCAGTGATTGTGCAGGTTCAACAGCCCCGGAAGAATGAACCGGCCGGGACGGTCGAGCACATGATCGGCACTCGCCGGCCGAGATGCGGAAACGGCAGCGATGCGATCTCCTTCGATCACCACCCACTGGTCGCGTTTGACAACCGGCAAGCCTTCCTCGCGAACGAGGACATAGCTGCCATAAACGGCTGTGGTTCCGGTTGCCTTCTGCGGCACTTGCGGCATGTCCTTACTCCATTAATCGTGAAAACGCGCCGTCCTCAGGCCTCTCGACACGCAGTTGCGGCGCGCCCGCAAGGCGCATCTCCGCGATGCTTTCATCGATGGCCTCCGTTGCTTCGAGCAACGAGTTCGGATTGATGATCAATATCTGCATGACTTTTATTCGAGGAAAGGAAGCCGACAAAGCACTTGGCGCTGGACTTGCAGGATCACAAAATCCGGAGCACCTGATTGCCATAGCTTAGCCGAGAGGTGCTCATGACGGCAGTCGAGACGGCTATTATAAAAACCGTCCTGCTATTCGAGGTGATTATAGGTGAATGAGTTCCCATGCGGCATACTATTTGCATATTGAATGGAATAGCATGGATATATCGAGCGAAATTATATGAACCTGCGTCAACTGGAACTGCTTCGGGCGGTCATTCGCAACGAAACGACGATAGGCGCGGGGCGTGAGCTAGGGCTCTCTCAGCCAGCGGTCAGCAATGCAATCAAGCATCTGGAAACACAACTCGGCTTTCCCCTGTTCGAGCGGATTAACAACCGCCTGTTTCCGACCATGGAAGCCCGTTCGCTGTATGAAGACTCCGAGCCGATCTTCTCGCTGCACGCCGCGCTTGAATTGCGGGTGCAGGACTTTCGTGAACACAAGGCCGGCCATGTGCGGATCATTGCGACCCCACCCATGGGTTACAGCATCATCCCCAAGGCGCTGTCGGCGTTCCGACGCGATATGCCCAATGTGAAGGTCTCCTTCGATGTACGACGATTGGAGCATGTTCTGGACAGCGTCGACGCCGGCATTGCAGAGCTGGGCTTTGTCATGGCGCTGGGCGAGCACCAGCCGATGCTTGACACCGAACGGCTCTACTCCGGCAGCATGGTTTGCGTCATGCCGCTTGGACATCCACTTGCGGATAAAACCATCATCATGCCGGAGGATTTGGCACAGCACACGTTCATTGCGCTCGACCGTCACACGCGCATGGGAAATCTTGTTCGCACAATTTTCGACAAGGCCAACGTGCCGTATCAATTCTCGATCGAGGTTCGCTATTGCCACGCGGCCTGCATATTGGCCAGCAATGGGGTAGGGGTTGCGATCGTCGATCCTTTATCGCCGCTCTGTGTACAACAGGATGCGATCGTGGTGCGCCCGCTCAGCACGTCCTGCGAGGTCAGTGCGTCGGCCGTGCAATCAGGGAAAAGGCCATTATCGCGTGTTGCAAGAGCCTTTCTTCGAAGCGTTAGGGTCGCGATGGAACAACACGCCACACGGAATACGCAGGTTTGAGCCTTCTATTCACGCGGTCGCACTCCCTGAGTACTTTTGGCCCTGACTATAATAAATCGGGCAGGATTATTCGGCGCGCGAATAGACATCCTTGCCAACCGCCCGGTTTTCATCACGTCAGCCCGATCTAGTCCAAATGCGACTAGATTCTACGAAATTAATTCGTTGGGCTGAAAAAATTCTCATTCGCATTCTTTCCACGCATACCAGTCCGGCAACGCTAGCGGCCGGATACTCTGTGACAAAGAAAAAATGGGAACAGATATGAAAAGTGCAAAATCAATATTCGCCCCGGCCGTTTTTCTCGCCGCGACACTGCTTGCTCCATACACCTCGAATGCCTCGGAACTTGTCGTGCCGCCAGCACTGAAGGAAAAAGGCAACATAATTGTCGCGATCGAATCGACCTATCCGCCGATGGCCTATCGGAACCCGAAGACCAATGAACGACTTGGCTTCAATGTCGACCTGGTCACCGCAATGGCCCAAAAAATGGGTATTGAGGTCAAATGGGAAGAACTGAGTTTCGAACAGTTGGCGACCGCCTTGGAAGTTGGGCGCGTCGATCTTGTGGGAACTGCGATCAGCGATCTTCCGAGCCGCCGCGAGAAAATGACATTCGTGGATTATCTGCGCACCGGGGCACAGCCCTTCACGACTGTTGCCAATGCACAAAAGTTGAAGACCGGTGCCGACCTCTGCGGATTGACCGTGGGAGCGCCCAGTTCAACGAATTATTTCCCTGCTACAAAAGCATGGAATGAAAAGAATTGCGTCGGCGCCGGCAAGGCGGCCATGACCGTGAACGGCACGCAAGGGGCCACTGCGGCGCGCCTGGATCTCAAGCAGGGTCGTCTCGATGCCGCCGTGCTTGGCCCGGAATATGTAAGCCACCTAATGCGAGACGAGCCTGACACCTATGTTCTCGTCGGCGATCCGCTGATCGAGACACTTTTCGGTCTTGCCGTTAGCAAGAAAGACCCGGCCATGCGTGACGCGGTGGCGGGAGCAATCACCTCACTCATCAAGGACGGTACCTATATGTCCCTGCTCAAGAAGTACGGCCTGGAAAGACAAGCAATGGCCGAGGTGAAAATCGACGCAGGCCAGTAATAGCCGCCGAAAGGCAAGCCTTCTTTCCCTTCGGCCGTCATCATGGCCGAAGGGATATCTTTAAGGAATTCAAGCAGGTCAATGACAGACACGATTACCATCGATTTTTCGGAAATAGAGCCGCGCGACAAATACAAGATCATGATAGGCACGATCGTACCCAGGCCAATCGCCTGGGTAACGACGGTCGATGCCGGTGGCCGGCCCAATGCAGCCCCTTACAGCTTTTTCGGTTGCCTCAGTTCCGATCCGCCGATCATCGGCCTAGGCATCGAATACCGAGCCGATGGCCGTTCAAAGGACACCGCTCGCAACATTCGCGATGTCGGCGTTTTTACGGTGAACATAGTCTCCCATTCGCTCGCAGATGCAATGAACACCACCGCTTTCCCGTTTGACGAACATGTCAACGAAGTCGAAATGGCGGGATTGACCCTTCGTACGGGCATCAAGGTCGCGTCTCCAGCAATCGCTGAATCTCCCGCGGCACTGGAATGCAGGCTGCATAGCTTCATCGACCTGGGTAAATCGCGAGAAATTATTCTTGGCGAGATCGTCGCCGCACGACTGCGAAGCGACATCATCAACGAGCGTTTCCACATAGACCCGATGGCACTCGACGCCGTTGGAAGGATGGGAGGTAGCGCCTATTCAACCACGCGAGACTGCTTCGATATCAAGCCGCCCACCCTGTGAAATCTACGTTCCAACCGGGGACACCCTTGGTTGGAACGATGTGGGATTTCATCTGGATGTGTCCGCCCTCGGGCGCCGGAATCTTGAAGGCACACGCCAAACATAGGCATGGGACTGGCAACAATGCTGCTGCGACACGCCGGTAAGTGCGGTCAGCGTCGCTGATGGAGCGCTATTCCTCAAGACGCTTGACAACCAACACCACAAGACTTCCAGAATTCGGCAGGGTTCGTGCACGAAATCGAAATCTGGTGCAATCCTCTAAGGTCCGCTATGGGAAATAATGTAAATTATTTATTCTGGCGGGGAGAAAATATCGATGAAAGACTTGGGCGATCTCCAGATTTTCGCCAAGGTCGCGTCGACGCGCAGCATGTCGGAGACCGGCCGCATTCTCGGCCTTTCTCCTGCCGTCGTCTCCAAGGCGATCAAGCGTCTTGAAACTTCACTAGGGGTACGACTACTCCAGAGAACGACCCGACAGATCGCGGTCACCGAGACGGGGCAAGCATTTTACGAGCGTGTTATCGAGATTCTGGCAAGCGTGCAGGAAGCCGAGAATTTCGTTTCGGGACGTTCCGCAGAAATCGCGGGCGAGTTGAGGGTAAGTGCCCCGACTTCTTTCGGGCGAATGCATGTAGCACCGCATCTCAGAGGCTTTATGGAGCTTTATCCGAATGTTTCTGTAGAGCTCGTGTTGTCTGACGCCTTCACGGATATCATCAGTGAAGGCTATGATCTCGCCATCCGTATCTCCGCTCTCAAGGATTCCGGACTGGTCGCGCGAAAACTGGCGGCAACCCGACGGATACTCTGCGCCTCTCCAGAATATCTCGAGAGGTTCGGCGTTCCAAAAACAATGCGGGAGCTTGCAAATCACACATGCCTGCCGGCACACAACGGGGAGCCCTGGCGACTGGATGGGCCGGAAGGACCTCTCACCTATCGTCCCGAGGGCAAACTGAAGACGAATTCCAGCGAAGTTGTCCGTGAAGCGGTGATTTCCGGACTTGGCATAGCGTTGCGCTCCACGTGGGATATCGGCACGGAGCTTTCGACAGGCCGTCTGGTGCAGGTGCTTCCAGGTTACGAAGGGCCGCAAAACACAACGGTCTCGGCTGTCTATCCCAGCCGTCAGTTCATTCCGCCAAAGGTTCGCGCATTTTCGGAACATCTTCAGCGGATCTACGGACCAGAACCTTATTGGGAAACGACAGGTTCAAAAAAATGATTTTATCCTTTTGGGAACAAGTCATTTTCATTGATGTCTGTTGTAATTACCAATCATTCGCCGCCATCTTTCGCAGAATAGAAACGTTTTAGGGGAGAAACCGTATGGCACGCAAGGAAATCGCCGGTCTTCAGATTGACGAGCAACTCTATCGCTTTTTGGTGGAGGAAGCTCTTCCCGATACGGGCGTCGATACCGATCGCTTTTTCGAGCAGTTCTCGGCGATCGTCCACGAGCTGGCTCCGAAAAACCGCACCCTTCTCGTCAAGCGCGATGCCTTCCAGGCTCAGATAGACGACTGGTACCGGAAGAACGGTGCCCCGAGCGATATGGCGGCCTACGAGGCCTTTCTCCGTGAGATCGGCTACCTTCTGCCCGAAGGCCCCGATTTCCAGGTTTCGACAGAAAACGTCGATCCGGAAATCGCCACTATCGCCGGCCCTCAGTTGGTCGTGCCGGTGATGAATGCCCGCTACGCCCTGAATGCTGCCAATGCTCGCTGGGGTTCGCTCTATGATGCGCTTTACGGTACCGATGCGATCCCGGAAAACGAGGGCGCCGATAAGGGCAAGGGATACAATCCGGTCCGCGGTGCGAAAGTCATTGCCTGGGTGCGCGATTTTCTTGATCGCTCTGCACCGCTCTCCGGCGCGAGCTGGAACGATGTTGCGTCATTCAAGATTGATGCCTCGGCCCTGTTCGTGACGCTCACCGATGGACAGGTAACGGGGCTCACCGATCCGGCTCAATTTGCCGGCTATCTGGGTAAAGCTGCGGCGCCGACGCAGATCCTCCTGAAGAAGAACAATCTCCATGTCGAGATCCTGGTCGATGCGACGACCGCAATCGGCAGGCAAGATCCGGCACATATCTCGGATGTCTGGGTTGAATCGGCGATTACCACGATTATGGACTGCGAGGATTCGGTCGCAGCCGTCGATGCCGAAGACAAGGTCGTCGTCTACCGCAACTGGCTCGGCCTGATGAAGGGCGATCTGACGGAAGAGGTGTCCAAAGGGGGTAAGACATTCACCCGCAAGCTCAATCCTGATCTTGACTATACGGCACCGGACGGCTCGAGTTTCGAGCTCAAATGCCGATCGCTGATGCTGGTTCGCAATGTCGGCCATCTGATGACAAACCCGGCCATCCTCGATCGCGACGGCGCTGAGGTGCCGGAGGGCATCATGGATGCAATGGTCACCGCATTGATCGCCATCCACGATATCGGCCGGACCGGCGGCCCTAAGGGCCGCAGGAAGAATTCACGGCTTGGCTCGATTTATGTGGTGAAACCAAAGATGCACGGGCCGGAAGAAGTAGCCTTCGCCGCCGAAATTTTTTCGCGCGTGGAAGAGGCGCTCGGCCTGCCCAGGAATGCCATCAAGATGGGCATCATGGACGAGGAGCGTCGCACGACGGTCAACCTCAAGGAAGCGATCCGGGCTGCGAAGGATCGTGTCGTCTTCATCAACACCGGCTTCCTCGACCGCACCGGCGACGAAATCCATACCTCGATGGAAGCCGGCCCGATGATCCGCAAGGGTGACATGAAACAGGCTGCATGGATCGCGGCCTATGAGAACTGGAATGTCGATATCGGGCTCGAATGCGGTCTTTCCGGCCATGCCCAGATCGGCAAGGGCATGTGGGCGATGCCCGACCTCATGGCGGCGATGCTTGAGCAGAAGATCGGCCACCCGAAGGCGGGCGCCAATACCGCCTGGGTTCCGTCACCGACGGCGGCAACGCTGCATGCTACCCACTATCACACGGTCGATGTGGCAGCAGTTCAGAAGAGCCTGAAGAGCCGTGCCCGAGCCAAGCTTTCCGACATTCTTTCCGTGCCGGTGGCGCCGCGCCCCAACTGGACGCCGGAGGAAATCAGCCGCGAACTCGACAACAATGCACAAGGTATTCTCGGTTATGTCGTGCGCTGGATCGACCAGGGCGTCGGCTGCTCCAAGGTGCCGGACATCAATAATGTCGGCCTGATGGAGGACCGCGCGACCCTGCGCATCTCGGCCCAGCACATGGCCAACTGGCTGCACCACAAGGTCGTGACCGAAGACCAGATCGTCGAGACGATGAAGCGCATGGCAAAGGTGGTCGATGGCCAGAACGCCGGTGATCCGCTCTATAGTCCGATGGCAAAAGACTTCGACGGCTCTATCGCGTTTGAGGCGGCACTCGATCTGGTTCTGAAGGGGCGCGAGCAGCCGAATGGTTACACCGAGCCGGTCCTTCACCGTCGCAGGCTGGAGCTGAAGGCAAAGGCCGGTTGATCCAGAGCCACCTCCAATGAGCAAAAAGCCGCCGGGAATGTCCTCGGCGGCTTTTTCGGTTTCGCAATTGTGGCGTCCTTACCGGATCAGGCCGTTTCCCTGATCTGGCAAGAAGGATCGCTTGTTGGACGTAACCGCACCCTACATGACCTTCTGCCCCACGGACCGCCCTACCCCTTGCGGCACCGGCAGCCTGGCATGAGTGTTTGCTATGGGCGCAAGTCTGGCCAGAATTTCCGGCGGTGCGGCGGAAGACTTGCCGGCCTTGGCACTCACATGCAGCATCAGTTGCTCGGCTGTCGCAAGCACCTCGCCGCTCTGCGCATCATGAATGGTGGTAAAATACCGGATGCGTTTTTCATCGAAGCCGAGCACCTGCAGCGTTGCATAAAGCACCTGCCCGAGCTTTGCCTCGCCGAGATGCCGGATATGGGTCTCGACCGTATAATAGCTGTGTCCCCCTTCGACATAGGCGAAGTCGACACCGATCAGCCGCAAAAGCGCATCGGACGTGTCGCCGAAAACCTGCAGATAACGGTGTTCAGTCATGTGACCGTTATAATCCACCCATGCAGCGCTTACCCTTGTATCGACCAGGCGCAACGGCTGCGAAATGTCCGGCGCATCCTTCCTGCCGCCACCCTTTGCCCAGAGAAGCTTTTCGAAATCGGCCAGCACCTTCCCAGAACCCCAGCCCTTTCCGCCATCTCCCGCCTTGAGAGCCTGCATGATGCCGATCAGGTTCTCGTCGCGGATACGCTCAAGCTCGCGTATGCCGCGAGCGCCGGACTGCGCGTCCGATTGCGCGGCGATCTTGTCGACCAGCGCATCATCGAGATCGACCACATCCGTCAGCTTCGTCCAGGGCCATGAAAGGCAGGGGCCGAACTGCGCGAGAAAATGGCGCATGCCCGCCTCGCCGCCGGCAATCCGATAGGTTTCGAACAGGCCCATCTGAGCCCAGCGCATGCCGAAGGAATAGCGGATCACGTCATCAAGCGTCTCGGTATCGCAGATGTCGTCATGGATCAGCCACAGCCCCTCGCGCCATATGGCTTCCAGCAGCCGGTCGCCGACAAACGCCTCTATCTCCTTTTTCAGGATGACGCCCTTCATCCCGATCGGTGCAAGCCTGTCTCTGGCGCGTTCCAGCGTTTCGGCCGAGGTCCGTTCCCCACCGACCAGTTCGGCCAGCGGCAGAAGATAAACCGGGTTATAGGGATGGGCGACGAACATCCGCTCGGGATGCTGCATGTCACGTTGCAGTTCGGTCGGCATGATGCCCGAGGTCGACGAACCGATCAGCGCTTCCGGATCGGCATATCTGTCGATCTCGGTGAGCACGTTGCGCTTGAGGTCGACGCGCTCGGGTACGCTTTCCTGAATCCAGTCAGCCCCTGCGACAGCCTCTTCCACGCTCTCGCAGAAGGTCAGCCTTCCCTTCGGCGGCAGCGGCGCCATGGTCAGCATGGCATAGGCGCGCTCGGCATTCGCCAGTACCTCGCCGACGATACGTTTGGCTTCCGGATGCGGATCGTACATCGACACGTCTATCCCGCCGAGCAGGAAACGGGCCGCCCATGCCCCGCCGATCACGCCCCCGCCGATACAGGCGGCCTTCTGGATGGTAGTCATGAATTCTTCCCTTGTTTCGTCCGGCCTAACCACTGCCCCTCACCCTAACCCTCTCCCCGCAAGCGGAGAGAGGGGACGTGCCCTGCTCAACTTTCGAGAGGAACGGAGACGTTGCGACACCTGTCCTTCTCCCCGCACGCGGGGAGAAGGTGCCGTCAGGCGGATGAGGGGCACACCCCGACCTCTACCGCTTCACCAGCTTCAGCTTCTCGCGCACCGCATCCGGCCCGATGATCTTCGCCCCCATGCCCTCGATCACCCCGACAGCCTTCTCCACAAGCTGCGCATTGGTGGCGAGCTGCCCCTTGCCGGCGTAGAGATTGTCCTCAAGCCCAACCCGGACATTGCCGCCGGCAAGAACCGCGGCCGCCGGATAGGCAAGCGCATTTCGGCCGATCGAGAAGGCCGAAAAGGTCCAGCTCTTCGGCACGTTGTTGACCATTGCCATGAATGTGTTGAGATCGTCCGGCGCACCCCAGGGAATGCCCATGCAGAGCTGGATCAGCACCGGGTCCTCGATCAGCCCCTCCTCCACCAGTTGCTTGGCGAACCACAGGTGACCGGTATCGAAGGCTTCGATCTCGGGACGCACGCCGAGCGCCGTCATCTGCCGCGCCATTTCGCGCAGCATCGAAGGCGTGTTGGTCATCACGTAATCGCCGAGTGAAAAGTTCATTGTGCCGCAATCAAGCGTGCAGATTTCCGGCAGGCAGTCGCCCACATGCGCAACACGCTCGGTCGCACCCGCCATATCGGTGCCATCGGGATTATAAGGGAATGGCGCCTCGACATTGCCGAAGACCAGATCGCCACCCATGCCAGCCGTCAGGTTCAACACGACATCCACATCAGCAGACCGAATGCGATCGGTGACTTCCCTGTAGAGTTCGAGGTTGCGCGCCGCTGCCCCGGTCTCGGGGTTTCGAACGTGACAGTGAACCACCGCCGCCCCTGCCCTGGCGGCATCGATAGCCGAGTCCGCAATCTCTTTCGGGGTGATCGGAACGTGACCGGATTTTCCGGTCGTATCGCCGGCACCGGTCACGGCACAGGTAATGAAGACCTCGCGGTTCATCTCGAGCGGCATTGTTCCCTCCTTTTCGCTGCCGCCATTACGAGCGAGGGAAAAGGAAAATGCTTTCCACTATCGGCGCTGCTCTATACATTTTCGGAATGCTGCAAAGGGAAGCGCATGGATGATAACCAGCATATCGACATTCTCCTCCTGCCTGAAACCAACCTCATTCTGCTATCCTCGGTCATCGAGCCCTTACGCGCTGCAAACCGTATCGCCGGGCGAAATCTCTACCGCTGGACGATCTACTCTCCTGACGGCCGACCGGTCGAGACGACATCCGGCATCCCCGCACCTGTCTCAGGCCCATTCCGCCCTGCCCGCGAAACCGATCCGCTTTTTGTTCTGGCCAGTTACAACTGGAAAAGCGCGGCAACCCGCGAACTGAAATTTCTCCTGTCGCGCACCGCCCGCCACCGGACATCGATCGCCGGCATAGAGAGCGGCGCTTTCATCCTTGCCGAAGCCGGTCTGCTCAACGGTTTTTCGGCTACCAGCCATTGGGAGGATTTCGACGATTTCTCCCGCGCCTACCCGCAGGTCACCATGGTCCGCGAGCGGTTCGTCATCGACGCCAAGCGTATCACCACCGGTGGGCCTCTCCCGACGCTCGACCTCATGCTGGAACTGATCCGCCGCACCAACGGCTATTCACTGGCGCTCGAAATATCGAGGCTGTTCATTTACGAACAGGAGCGCAGCGAAAAAGATCGTCCCGATCATCCGCTCATCAGCAGCACGGGAAAAATCGACCCGCGCGTACAGGCTGCAGTGAAGCTCATGCAGAAGACGGTCGAGGCACCGCTCTCTCTGTCAAAACTTGCCAGACGATCGGGCGTCAGCATCCGCCACCTTCAGGATCTCTTTCACCAGACGATGGGTGTCGCGCCTCATACCCACTATCTCGCACTCCGCCTCAACGCCGCTCGTCGAAAGGTGATCGAGACCAGAGCGAGCTTTGCCGATATTGCCGCCGAAACCGGCTTCAACTCCGCTTCGGCGTTTTCGCGCAGCTACCGCGCCAGTTACGCCGAAAGCCCCAGCGAGACACGCCGCCGACTGAAACCTGCGATCGGACACGGAGAGCTGAGCCTACAGCCAAACGTGTCTCGAGCACGAAAGATGGAGCCGCAGCAGCCTGTCCGTTAACGGATCGTGAAACCCTTGGGCATAGCCTGGATATGGGACAGATGGTGTCGAGATCACATCGTTATGCGGAAAATCCCGACAGGCTAACTTCTTGAAAAATAGACGTCAGCAACACGATACGAAACCTAATCAAACGTTTCGTTTCGCTACCGGATAGTTAACCATATCTGGCTGAAGGCTCGATGCAGGCAAATCCTGCTGATTCGTATTATAGGCTTAAGAGCATCGTCTGAAAATATGCGATCCCGGTTATCAAAAGCCTTGTTTTTCCGGCACCTGCGGAAGACGTTGACAGCTGTCAACAGCCCTCCCCTGACGTATCAATCAGCACAGCTTCGGCGCAGCTCGGAAAGATGCCCCTCCCCTATTGCCGGGGGCGAGACGCGCAATCCTACGAAAGACTGTGACATATCGGAACCAAGACCGATAGGCAGCGCGTCCCCCGCCTGACCCGCCCCCAAAGCAATAAAGCGGATCGCTGTTGACAGCTGTCAACAGCCTCATCCGGCAACTGGGCTCTCCGCACCCTATCCGGCCAGCGCAAGGCTCAAACGCTGGCGAGCCAATCCGCCCTGTAACCAGAAAGGCCGACGCCATCGATTGCAACGGCCGGAACGCCACGGCGGTCAGCCGGCTTGATGCCCGCCAACAGAGCCGCCCCCTGGCTCGTGCCGGTCGAACCCGGAACGGCAAATACTCCCCTGCCCGTCAGGCTGGACAATAGACTGAGATAGAGCGCGTTGAGAGCAAACGGTCCTTCGACGAGGATAGGCCCCCTGCCGCCTGCCAGATCAAGGCAGGTCTCCGTCATCAGCGCAAAATAGAGACAGGCCGCAGCCCATCGCTCATCAGCAGACGCGCTCTGCCCATTCACCCATTTTCGCTCGCGCCCCGGGAACGGCCCTGATCCGGGAACGACGTTCGGCAACAGCATCAGGCGTTTCCCGATAACGCCAGGCAATGCGGCCCTTGCCCGATCCTGATCCAGAATGCCCAGTTCGCCTGTCAGAATTTCGAACTCCCGGCCACCCATGAAACGGGCCGAGGGGACGACACGTCCGTATGCGTCGACATTCGCCAATGCGTCGCGCATCATATCCAGCCGGTCCACATCGCCGCCAACGGCGAAATTGATGACCCATGTACCCGTCGAAACCACAGCGAATGATGCGTCCCTTTCCGTAAGGTACGGCAAAAGGGAAGCGTTGGAATCGTGAATGCCGCAAAACACCGGCACAGGTTCGGACAGGGAAATTCCCGAAACAATATCAGCGCGGACCATACCGACCTGATCAAAGGCCGAATGCACCGGAGCCATCAGGTCACGAATATCCAACACATCGACGAGCGAGGAATAACGTCCCTCATGGGGCCTCCAGAGATCCGTATGGCAACCGAGCGACGTCACCTCGTTGGCAGCGGCACCGGTCAGCCTGTAGGCCCAATATTGCGGGTAGGTCAGGATCGCCCGGACGCGCGAAAACGCCTCGGGAAAGACCGACTTCTGATAATGGATCTGGGCACCCAGATTAAGTCCACCGGACAGACGCGGCGAAAAGGTCTCGGCAAAATCCGGGCGGATCTCGTCGTAAGCCCGCTGGATATCTTCGGGATACTGATGCTCGTAATCGAGAGCCGGCAAGGCCAATTGCCCATCCGCATCGATCAACGCAGCCGCAGCGCCGTGTGTCGTGATCGAAATGGCATCGAAGCCCGGCGCCTTGGCGAAATCGGCCAGCGTCTCAAGCAGAAAAGCCCAGAGCGCTTCGACATCATAATGAGGGTAGGGCGGGCCTGAGAGAACCCGGTTTGGCATGCGCCGCATCTCGATTTCCGCGCCGCTCGCGGCATCGAAGATCACGACCTTTGCATTGGTCTTGCCGATATCGAGGACGGCGATCCTTTCGAATGCACTCATTGCAGATGAAACACCGTGACCAGATCGCTCTGAACCGGCGAATTGTCCGGATTGCTCTCCATGATATCCGCCATATGCGCCCACCACCGCTTCATCACCGGATGCTCCGGCAGGCTCGCCATTGAATGGTCGACCGGCCGCGACAGCACGCCGAACAGCGTGTTTGTCTCGCGGTCGAGATGGATGGAATAATCCCGCACACCCGCCTCGCGCAGAAGCGCGCTCAGTTCCGGCCAGATCTCGTCATGGCGCTTGCGATATTCGGCCTCCATGCCGGGGTTCAGTTTCATCTTGAATGCGTATTTCTCTAAAATCATTTTGTACTCATGAACCTGATGCGGCGCACCACGATGGGAAGCGCGATGGTGATGATCAGAAGAAGGCCGACAAAGATCGACATGACGATGCCCGGCACGTTGAGAAGACCGAGCCCGAAGGTGACGAGGCCCATGACGAAGGCCGCGATGACGACGCCGGCAATCGTGCCCGCGCCGCCGAGAATGGAGACGCCGCCGAGCACGACCATGGTGACGATCTCCAGTTCCCAGCCTTGAGCGATCGAGGGGCGGGTGGAGCCCAGTCGTGAAGTCAGGCAGACCGCAGCAATGCCAGACATCAGGCCGGTCAGCAGAAACAGCTTGAACTTGATCCGCTCGACCGGAATGCCGGAAAAACGTGCCGCAAATTCGTTATTGCCGATGACGAAAACCTGACGGCCGAAATTGGTGGCGTGCAGCACGATGCCGAAGATGATGGCGAGCACGATGAACAGCACGAATTCGAACGAGAAGACCCAGAAGACATAACCCTGCCCGAAGTAGGCGAAATCGGCCGGATATTTGCCATAGGCCTGGTCACCGAGTGTGATGTAGGAAATCCCGCGAAACAGGCTCATCGTGCCGATGGTGACGACGATCGAGGGCAGTTTCAGCACCGAGACCAGCGTGCCATTGATCGCACCGCAGACAAGCCCGACACTGATGCCGACCGCCACCAGCCCCGGCGCACCAATCCCCATCTGGGCTGCTGCCCCCATGGCGGTGGAGGCGAGCGCAATGATCGCAGCAACCGAAAGATCGATCTCACCGACAATGATCAGCATCGCCATGGCAAAGGCGATCATCGCCTTTTCGGTGAAATTGAACGTCGCGTCGGAAAGGTTCCAGGCGTTGAGGAAGTAAGGAGAGGCGAAGGAATTGGCGATGAAGATCGCGATTGCCACGCCGAACAGCAGCACTTCCCAGCTGCCGAGCAGCCGGCTCACCGGCGTGCCGAGCCGATCGGGAATGGCGGAACGGGTTCTGGTTTCAGCACTCATGTCGCGGGTGTCGCTCATGCGGAAACCTCCTTGGCGCCACGGTCGCGCAGGATAATGCGCCCGGCCTTGCGTTCGGCGCGGGCATTGAAAACAACGGCGGCGACGATGACGATGCCGGAAATCGCCATCTGCGCGAAGGGCGAGATGCCAATGACGGGCAGGGCGTTCTTGATCACGCCGAGAAACAGCGCCCCAAGCACGGCACCGGCGACCGTACCGATGCCACCGGCAATCGAGATACCGCCGATGACGCAGGCCGCCACCGTATCGAGTTCGAAACCGGCCGCGACATCGACATAGGCCACCGCATAACGCGACACCCAGAGATATCCGGCCAATCCAGCCAGCGCGCCCGAAAGGGTGAAGGCGAAAAACCGTGTCCGGCCGATATCGATACCAGCATACACCGCCGCGGTCGGGTTGCCGCCGGAAGCATAGGTCGCGCGGCCGAACTGCGTTCGCGTCAGCACCACCCACATCATCAGCACGATGCCGATCGCCATCCATGACAGAAGCGGCATACCCAGAACGGGCAGGCGAGGGAAGTTGAGGAAACCGGGCGTCATCTGGTGCGAATTCACCCATGCTCCACCCGACAGCACGAAGGCCATGCCGCGATAAATGGTGAGCGTGCCGAGCGTCACGACAATCGGCGGGATCCGCAGCCACCAGACAAGCATGCCGTTGATGGCGCCCAGAGCCGCACCGATACCCACAGCCAGAATAACCAGCAGCGCCAGCGGCATGCCGGGATAGGCAGCATCCAACATCGCCACCGCCATGCCGGTAAAGGCGAGATTGGCAGCAACCGAAAGGTCGATCGACTTGGTCAGGATCACCGTCATCTGGCCGAGCGCCAGAATGATCAGGATCGATGTGTCGTTGAAGATATTGGCGAGATTTCCGGGCGTTGCAAAACCGGGGGCACGAGTGGCAAAACCCGCCACCATGATGGCGATAATGCCGACCAGAAGCAGCTCGCGGTGTTTCAGAAGTTTCTTCATCTCTGCGTCCTCAGGCATTTCCGGTGGCGGCGCGCACCAGCGTCTCGGCGCTCAACTGCGAGCGCTCGAATATCCCGGCCGACAAACCTTCGCGCATCACCAGCACCCGATCCGACACGCCAAGAATTTCAGGCAGTTCGGAAGAGACCATGATGATCGACAGGCCTTCGGCGGCCAGTTCGCTGATAAAACCATGCACCGCCGCCTTGGAGCCGATATCGATCCCCTTGGTCGGTTCGTCGAGAATGATCACCTTCGGCAGCGTCGCCAGCCATTTGCCGATCACCACCTTCTGCTGGTTGCCACCCGAAAGCGTACCAACAGGTACGGAAAGGGCTGCGGCACGCAGATCCAGCCGTTCGGCATATTTGCGCGCCAGCGCCAGTTCATTGGCGGCCTTAAGGAAACCGGATCGCGAGGTGCGCGCCAGCGAGGGCAGCGACATGTTCTGAAAGATCGGCATGGGCAGCGCCAGCCCGTGGCGACCGCGCTCTTCCGGCACATAAACAATACCGGCGGCAATCGCATCGCGCGGCGAGCGAATGGAAATCGTCTCGCCCTCTAGCACCAATTGACCGGAAGACGGCCGCGTCACGCCGAACAGCGACTGGCATATTTCCGAACGACCGGCACCGACCAAGCCATAAACACCGAGAATTTCGCCGCGCTTCAAATCGAAAGAGATGTCGCGATATTCCGTCGGGTGGCAGTAATTCTCGACCGAAAGCACGGTCTTACCGATCGCCACCTCGACCTTGGGAAAGATGTTAGAAACATCGCGGCCCACCATCATCCGCACGATCGTATCCTGCGGTGTCTCGGAAAGTCGCCCGTGACCCACAGCCCGGCCATCGCGAAACACCGCGAAATTCTCCGCGATCTCGTAAACCTCGTCGAACTTGTGGCTGATGAACAGGATCGCCTTGCCCTGTTTCTTCAAGCCCTCGACAATGCGAAACAGATCGTCAATCTCCTTGCGGGAAAGGGCAGCGGTCGGCTCGTCCATGATGACGATGCGTGCCTCGACCGACAGCGCCCGGGCAATCGCCACCAGATGCCGTTGCGCAATCGAAAGATCTTTTAGCCGTATAGTCGGGTCGATCTCGCTTTCCAGCGCGTGAAGCAATTCGGCAGCGCGCGCATTCATCACCTTCCAGTCGATCAGACCGAAACGGGTGCGCGGCGCATGCCCAAGAAAAATGTTCTCCGCCACCGACAATTCGTCGAACAGCACTGTCTCCTGATGGATGGCGGTGACACCTGCATCGACGGCATCCTGCGCGCTTGAGAAGCTGACCGGCTGCCCATCGATCAGGATCTCGCCTTCGCTCGGCACATAGATCCCGGTAAGGATCTTCACCAGCGTCGACTTCCCCGCGCCGTTCTCGCCGATCAGGGCAGTCACTTCACCCGGATGAAGCGAGATATTGACGCCATCCAGCGCCTTAACACCGGGAAAAATCTGGGAAATTCCACGCATTTCCAGGATCGTCGTCCGGTCCGCGGATCTCGAATCCTGAATAGGCGCCATCTCCATGCCCGTCCGTTCAACTGCGGTCATCATCATATCTGCCAATTGGAAGTCATCGCTGGTCCGGCGCCAAAAAGCTGGCGGCGCCGGACCTTGAAGTCCCGGGAGGGATCAGAAGATCTTAGAGAACTCGTCGATATTCTTGGCGTCGTAGATGAACGGATCGGCCATCGCGGCCTCGCCGTTGTCACCGATCTTGATCTTGCCCATGCGGCCGGCAGGGATTTCCGAACCCGGCTTGCCGTCGGCGTCACCCTTCACCAGATGATAGGAGATCTGGGTGGCGCTGTAGCCGAGATCGATCGGGTTCCAGATGGCGAATTCCTTGGTCGCACCGGACTTGATGGCGCCCGCCATTTCGGATGGAAGACCAAGACCGGTCACATAGACCTGGCCGATCTTGCCGGCATCCTTGACCGCCTGGGATGCCGCCAGCACGCCGACCGTGGTCGGCGCGACGATGACCTTGACGTTCGGCTGCGAGGTCAAAAGACCCTGGGCTTCACGATAGGACTTGTCGGCAAGGTCGTCACCATAAACCGTAGTGGCGAGGTTGAGACCGGGGAAATCCTTCAGCTGCTTCTTCATCTCGCCGATCCAGATATTCTGGTTGGTCGAGGTGGTGGTGGCGGACAGAATGGCGAAATCGCCCTTGCCGCCTTCAAGATGGCTGGCTGCAAGCTGCAGGCACATCTTGCCGATCAGCTCGCTCGAAGACGGGTTGAGCTGCAGGATACGGCCTTCGGGTGCCACGCCGCTATCCCAGGAGATAACCTTGATGCCACGCTGCGCCGCCTTCTTCAGCGCCGGCACGACCGCATCCGGATCGTTGGCGGAAATGGCGATTGCATCGACGCCTTGAGCGATCAGCGAATTGATCACTTCGATCTGGCCTTCCGCCGTCGTCGAGGTCGGGCCTGTATAGATGATCTCGACGCCGCCGAGTTCCTTCGCCGCTTCCTGTGCGCCCTTGTTGGCGGCTTCAAAGAAGCCGTTACCGAGCGATTTCACCACAAGTGCGATCTTCATGTCGGCAGCATTCGCCGCAGACGACATCATGGCAACGGCCAATGCCGCGCCAAGAGCCAGCTTCTTCGCCAGTTGTTTCGAAAGTTTCATGCCAATTCTCCTCCCAAAGATTGAACTTATGTCCATTTCCTCCCGTCGACGCCTTATGCGACCGACGGGGTATCTTCCTCACCCTTATGTGCAGCACCTGCCATACCGGCGATAATCAGCGTCACGCCGGCATCCTCCACCATGCGTTTCGCATCCTCCGAGACGCCGTCATCGGTGATGATGGTCGTCACGCGCTCCAGCGGACACAGGATCATGCTCGACCGCCGCTGGAATTTCGATGAATCGACCATAACCACCAGTTCTTCGGCCTGGCTCATCAATTTCTGCTCGCTCTGGATCACCAGTGCATCCGGCTCCATGATCCCGAGAGGGCCAATCCCTTGCGCGCCGATAAACATGCGGCGAGCGTAGAAATTGCGGATTGCGTCATTGTCGAAAGGCGACAGGATGAGGCTCTGTTCACGATAGATCGTGCCGCCCGGCACCGTCACATTGTTCTTGGAATGCTTGACCAGATGTTCCGCGATCGCGAAGGAATTCGTCATCACCTGCATCCGGCGCGCAGCCATGTAATGCACCATCTGGAACGTCGTCGTTCCGCCATTGATGATGATCGATTCACCTTCGTCACACAGATCGACGGCCTGTCGCGCAATTGAGCGTTTCTTATCGATATTGACCGATTCCGACACGCGGAACGATCGCGCCGCCAGCTGACCGATCTGCGGCGGATGCACCGCCTCCGCCCCGCCGCGCACCCGGCGCAGCTTGCCTTGAACATGCAGGGACGCGATATCCCGGCGGATCGTCGCCTCGGACGCATCCGTCAGATCGGCAATATCCTGCACCGTGATCACAGGCTTTTCCTGGATCGCGCTCAAGATTATGCGATGTCGTTCGCGTTCGTGCATGGTCTCCTCCTGAGGCCAACTATTATCAGTTTCCTAAAGTTGTCAATCATAAACGATCAAGATTGATTTTACCGCAACGCAACATGATCGAACTTGATCAATTACGATTGACAAGCGACCAAACATCGCGCGATATCCTGTCGCACAAACGGCGCAGGAGGACCAGCGTCGTCACAAAATACCGTCAGGGAGGACGACATGTCGGGCCAAATCCGCCTTCTCGATAACCGCTGGGATGATGCTTACGCTGCCAAGCTTGATGAGCCAGGCAAGCTGCTTTATCGCTCCAATCTTCTGGGCAGCGACAAACGCATCACCAATTACGGCGGCGGCAACACGTCCGCCAAGGTCATGGAAACCGATCCGCTGACCGGTCAAAAGGTCAAGGTCATGTGGGTCAAGGGTTCCGGCGGCGATGTCGGCACCATCAAGCTTGATGGCTTCTCCACTCTCTACATGGACAAGCTGGAAGCGCTGAAGGGTATCTACAAGGGTGTCGAAGATGAAGACCGCATGGTCGGCTTCCTGCCGCATTGCACCTTCAACCTCAATCCGCGCGCCGCATCAATCGATACGCCGCTGCACGGTTTCGTGCCGTTTACGCATGTCGACCACATGCATCCGGATGCGATCATCGCGATCGCCGCTTCGAAGAATTCGAAGGAACTGACCCAGCAGATTTTCGGCAGCGATATCGGTTGGCTCCCCTGGCGCCGTCCCGGTTTCCAGCTCGGGCTGGATCTCGAAGCTTTCGTCAAGGCCAATCCGACCGCCAAGGGTGTGGTTCTCGAAAGCCACGGCCTGTTCACCTGGGCCGATGACGCCAAGGATTGCTATCTTCTGACGCTGGAGATCATCAACAAGGCGATCGAGTGGTTTGCCAAGCAGACCGAAGGCAAGACGATCTTCGGCGGTGCCGTTACAAAGAGCCTCGGTGCGGAAGAACGCCGCGACATTGCCGCAAAACTGATGCCGGAAATCCGCGGCCGTATCGGCAAGGCGGAACGCAAGCTCGGTCATTTCGATGATCAGGATGCCGTGCTCGAATTCGTCAATTCGAAGAACCTCGCACCGCTCGGCGCACTCGGCACATCCTGCCCGGACCATTTCCTGCGCACGAAAATCCGCCCGCTGATCGTCGATTTCGATCCTTCCAAGCCGGATGCGGATGCAGTGGTTGCCGGTCTGGACAAGGCGCTGGAAGATTACCGCGCTGATTACACCCGTTATTACGAGACCTGCAAGCACGACAACTCGCCGAAAATGCGTGACCCCAACCCGGTCATCTTCCTGGTTCCGGGCGTCGGCATGCTCTCATTCGCCAAGGACAAGGCGACCGCGCGTATTGCCGGCGAGTTTTATGTCAATGCAATCAATGTCATGCGCGGCGCTTCGACCGTTTCCGAATATCAGGGACTGCCGGAACAGGAAGCCTTCGATATCGAATACTGGCTGCTGGAAGAGGCGAAGCTGCAGCGCATGCCGAAGCCGAAAAGCCTGGCAGGACAGGTAGCATTCGTCACCGGCGGTGCCGGCGGCATCGGCCGCGCCACCGCAACCCGTCTGATCGGCGAGGGTGCCTGCGTGGTTCTGGCGGATATTGACCAGAACGCGCTCACGGAAACGGAAGCGGATTTTGCCAAGCGCTTCGGTGCCGACGCCGTACGTGGCGTCAAGCTGGATGTGACCGATGAAAATGCGGTGGCAAAGGCCTTTGTCGAAGCCTCCGTCGAATTCGGCGGCGTCGATATTCTCGTCTCCAATGCCGGCATCGCCTCTTCGGCACCGGTGGAAGACACTACGCTTGCGATGTGGAACAAGAATATCGACATTCTGGCAACAGGTTATTTCCTCGTCTCGCGCGAGGCCTTCCGCCTGTTCCGTCGCCAGAAGATCGGCGGCAATGTCGTCTTCGTCGCCTCCAAGAACGGCTTGGCTTCCTCGCCCAATGCGTCCGCCTATTGCACGGCCAAGGCTGCCGAGATCCATCTCGCCCGTTGTCTGGCGCTGGAAGGGGCGGATGCCGGCATCCGCGTCAACACCGTCAATCCGGATGCCGTTCTGCGCGGCTCGAAAATCTGGAGCGGCGAGTGGCGCGAACAGCGGGCCACGTCTTCCAAGATCGACGTGACCGAGCTGGAGGAACATTACCGCAAGCGTTCGATGCTCAAGCTCAACGTCTTCCCTGAAGACATTGCCGAAGCGATCTACTTCCTCGCCTCGGACCTCTCGGCCAAATCGACCGGCAACATCATCAATGTCGATGCCGGTAACGCCCAGAGTTTTACCCGCTAAGCACATCTGCCTGCTACCGTGGAATTTGATCCCGGTGGCAGGTCGCGGCTACTTACGCAGAATGACCCAGATCGCGTGAATGATCCCGGGCACATAGCCGCAAAGTGTCAGCAGAATATTCAGCCAGAAATGCAGGCCGATGCCGACCTGTAGGAACACGCCCACAGGCGGCAGGATGATGGCGAGAAGGATGCGAATGACGTCCATGAAATCCTCGTCTTTGAAATAATTGCACACAATAACGCAGGCGGAGCCAGTTCGTTCGCTCGGCGGAGGAGGAAAAATGACGGACCAGATGATTTCGGCCGATGTGATCGGCGAACACAACAAAAGCAACGAGGCAGCACTCGGCTCGGACTATGCGGCGCTCGGCGAAAACCTGTCCCGCCGCGGCATCGACATCGAAGCGATCACCAAAAAGGTCTCCGAATTCTTCGTCGCCGTCCCCTCCTGGGGCGTCGGTACCGGTGGTACCCGGTTTGCCCGTTTTCCCGGTCAAGGCGAACCCCGCGGAATTTTCGACAAGCTGGAAGACTGCTCCGTCATCAATGAGTTGACCCGCGCGACACCGACCGTCTCACTGCATATCCCGTGGGACAAGACAGACCCGAAAGACCTGAAAGCAAAGGGAAATTCGCTCGGTCTCGGCTTCGATGCGATGAATTCCAACACGTTTTCCGACGCACCGGGCCAGGCGCATTCCTACAAATACGGTTCGCTCAGCCACACCGATGCCGCAACCCGCGCACAGGCGGTCGAGCACAATATCGAATGTATCGAGATCGGTAACGCCATCGGGTCCAAGGCTTTGACCGTCTGGATCGGCGACGGGTCCAACTTTCCGGGCCAGGCCAACTTTACCCGCCAGTTCGAACGCTATCTCTCGTCGATGGCCGATATCTACAAGGCATTGCCGGACGACTGGCGGCTGTTTTCCGAACACAAGATGTACGAACCGGCCTTCTATTCCACGGTCGTTCAGGACTGGGGCAGCAATCTGCTGATCGCCCAGACGCTCGGTGACAAGGCTTTCTGCCTCGTCGACCTCGGCCACCATGCGCCCAATACCAATATCGAAATGATCGTTGCTCGCCTTATCCAGTTCAAGAAACTCGGGGGCTTCCACTTCAACGATTCCAAATACGGCGATGACGATCTCGATGCGGGTTCGATCGACCCCTATCGCCTGTTCCTCGTCTTCAACGAACTGGTCGATGCCGAAAACCGTGGGGTCAAGGGTTTCCACCCGGCCCACATGATCGACCAGTCGCATAACGTCACCGACCCAATCGAGAGCCTGATTTCCAGCGCCAACGAAATCCGCCGCGCCTATGCCCAGGCCCTGATCGTCGACCGCAAGGCGCTGGACGGTTATCAGCAGGACAACGATGCCCTGATGGCAACCGACACACTGAAACGCGCCTACCGCACCGATGTCGAGCCGATCCTTGCCGAAGCCCGTCGCCGTGCCGGTGGTGCAATCGACCCGATCGCCGCCTATCGCAAGAGCGGTTATCGGAAGAAGGTTGCAGGCGAGCGCCCGGCCGTGGTGGGCGGTAGCGGCGGCATCGTCTGATAATTCGAAACCCGGTTTGGGCCGTTCTTACAAAATAGGAGCGGCCCTTTTCTTATTGTCTCTTCTCCACCGCGACACTTATTACAGGCGCATTCGTCTCGATAGAGATATTTATAGTCAAAGAAAGTCCTTCACTTCCGCGTATCTAACGGAAATATTTGAAGAAAATAGGGATTTTGACTGCCGTCAACGACGGGTTTTGAAAGCTATCCCGTTCGCTTGAGGCCCTCACTCGCATTGGCCCTTATCAGCGCCATCAGCATCGGCCCGAGCGAGAACTCGGCACGCCGTGCCCTTGCCGACAGGTCTCTCAGATAACCACCAGCGGAATTGATATGTCCGGCACGCTCAAGAATGCAGGCCAGTGCCACGGCGGCATTTTCCTGCCCGAGTGTTTCGCAGGCTTGCTGATAGGCTGACGGGCTGACACTCAGCATGGAGCGAACCAGAACGGCGGTTGCGATGAAATCACGCCAGTTGCCGATCTGGCCGCCTCTCGCATAATCCAGCATTTGCGGGCAGGCCCGCAGCACCATGCTCAGCGGAAACGTTTTTTGCGTCGCGTTCTGCCTGAGCTTGGTTGGCTCGGTTTTTCCTTCAAGCTCCTTCTCAGAGCCATGTTCAAGTTCATAGATGGATTCGGAATCTGAATTCTGTATGTGGCATCCATTCTGGGTGTCATTGGTGTCTGTTTTTTCGGTTTTTACCTGCGTTTCCAGACGATTGACGATTTCCGTACGAAGAGTGTCCATTTCGCTGAGCAGGGTTTCGACCGTTTCCCGGTTGGGGGATCGGGGCAGGCGGGAGATCAGGGTCTCGTAAATCTCTTCCATCATGCACCAGTCACCATCCGCGCCTTCTTCCACGGCTGCGGTCAAAAGCTTGCGGATGTCGCGACGGCAAAGGGTGAGGGCTTCCTTGGCGCGCTTGAAGCGGATCTTTTCGGCCGCAACCTGTTGTGCAAGTCCGGCAAGTTCCGCAGCGCGCAGCATCAGCGGCTCAAGGTCGAAACCGTAAGCGTGCTCGATCTGGCCGCCATGTCCGCGATGAGCGTAGCGCTTGCCGTTCGGGCTGTCGCGACGATGGATGAGACCGGCTTCGATAAGGGCCGCAAGATGACGCCGCAGGGTCGTGCCGGTTATGCCATGGGCACGAACAGAAAGCTGCGCATTCGACGGAAAGACGACAAGCCTGTCGCCGGCCGAAAATTCGTTCTTCGGATGGAAGGTCAGCAACGCATCGAGAACCGCAAGCGCACGGTCATGCAGACCGAGCAGTTGACGGGCTTCCGAGATATCGCGGAAAACCTTCCATTTTTCGACAGGACGCTTCATCCGGTCGTCGGACGATTGCAGCTGGCCTTTTACCAAGGCGAGCGTCATCGGCCGCCGCCCGAAAGGCGTCGTCACAAGTCCAGTTCGCATCTTTCCCTTCACCTTTCTTCAGGCAAAAGAAAGCCGCTCACCAAAACGATGCCAAAAACTCTTGACTGTGATTCGTGGAAATGCGATTCTGCAGGTGCTTAATCAGAGAGAAGCTTCCACGACGGAAACGTTTTGGGGGCTTTTTTCTTTTGGTCGGTCCTATTCCTTCATGAGCCGGCGATATTCGGCATAAAGATCGTCCAGGCTGTCGGCGATGAATTCACCGAAACCCACGGCGTCTTTGGCCTTCAATGCCAATGTGTAACTTTTCCCGTCGTTGCGGATTTCGGCCGAGACCGCCCTTGCAATGCCTTTATCCTTGGGAACCCATTTCGACTTCTTCGGCGGCCGTGCATAACCCGAGGCTTTCTTGCGGGTCAGGGCATCGACGACGAAGGCAAAACGGGCGTCTCCGTTCAAACCCTCAAGATCGGTCGCAGCCAGAACTTCGCGCAGTTTCGCGAGATTGGCCGGACGTTCGAGAAGCAGCTTGAGTTCATACCAGCGGTCGCGACCCGGCAGCTTGGCGCCACCTATCGCGTCGAGAATGTCGCGGGGCATGTTGGCGACCGACATCATCTTGGAGAGCGTCGCCTTATCCACAGATAAGGCGGTCATCACAATCATGCTGTCATTGTCGTAGTGTAACTCTGAAAGCCGACGAGCAAAGGTTGCCTTTTCGATGAAGGACAGATCGGCACGAGCGGAATTTTCTTGCCCCTGGGCAATCACATGTTCACGGTCGGAGATCGGCTTGACCACCGCACGAACGTTGCGACCGAGCGCGGTGGCCGCCTTCAGCCTCCGGTGGCCGAAAACCACCATGTAGCGGCCATCCTGATGTGGGTGAGGGCGCACGAGGATAGGGCTGGTCTGCCCGTGTTCGCGAATGGCAGCGACCAGATCCTCGAACGCCTGCGGATCCTCTTCCAGCCTGTCGCGGATAAAGGATTCCTCGATCGTCTCCGGCGAAAGCTCGACGACGGTTTCGCCTTCCAGCATCTTGTCGGCGCGTTCGGCCAGCTCGTCGATCGTCGACATGATGGTCCGGGACGCGCCCTTGACGGTGTAATCGAGCGCCACGCCGTTATCCGGCCGGTCTTCGTTCATCACATTGGCAAAAGGGTTCTTACGCGCCATCACATCCTCCCCCAGGCACGGTGGATCAGCCCCTGGATCTCGAAATTGACGCTGTCCATGCAGTCGATGGCGCGGTCATAGGTTTCGCGGGTGAAGTTGGCGCGCTCGACTTCATAGAGCGTCTGCTTGGTCAGACCGGCATCGGAGATCGCCGTCGACTTCACCATCGGATTTTTCAGAATTTCCTCAGCCAACATGGACTGCATGAAACCGAGCATCTGGGCCTGCGGAATATCGGTCGGCTCATATCTGGTAATCAGATACCGTAGCCAGTCCATCTCGACATTGGCACCCGCGCGCTTGATCGTCTTGATGATGTTGCCGAGCATCAGCAGGAACTGGCTCATCGACATCAAGTCGAGCATCTGAGGATGGACGGTGATCAGCACCGAGGTCGCGGCCGTCAGCGCCGTCAGCGTCAGGTAACCGAGCTGCGGCGGGCAGTCGACGATCACCACGTCATAACGGTCCTCGACCTGCTGCAGCGCCTTGCCGAGCCGGGTGAAGAAACGCTTGCCCTCGCTCGACGTCTGCATCGCCAGCGGCGTATCGTATTCGTATTCCTGCAGTTCCAGATTGGCCGGGATGATGTCCAGGTCCGGAAAATTGGTCTGCTGGATGATATCGGCAATCGGCTTCTTCTCGTCGTCATAACGGATTGCGTCATAAAGCGAAGGGTTGCGGTCCAGTTCCGGTTGAAAACCGTGAAGTGCGGAAAGCGAGGCCTGCGGGTCGAGATCGATGGCAAGCACACGATGGCCGGTCAGCGCCAGGTGCTGGGCAAGATGGGCCGTCGTCGTCGTTTTGCCGGAACCGCCTTTGAAGTTGACGACGGCGATCACCTGCAGCTTGTCGCCATCCTTTCGATGCGGGACGTATTTCTTGGCGTCGGATTTGCCGGTTTTGTCGAGGAAAAAGCGCAGTTCGCGCATCTGCTCGCCGGTATAAAAACGGCGGCCGCCGGTAGACGTCTTCGGGGTCGGTCCCTTGCCTTCGAGATGCAGTCGCTTCAGATTGTTGGGGCTGACGCCGAGATAATGCGCGACTTCGGCCATGGAGAACAGGCGCAACGTCTTCCTTGCATTCGGAGGAAATTTTTCCAGCCGCAACTGGTCGAGGCGACGCGAGATCTCTGCACCCTGGAGCAGGATCTTTTCGTCAAACTCGAAAGACGGCAATTTAGAATGCGCGTTCATGCAGGGAACCGTTCTGGCGATAAAACTCAAGTTTCAGGGAAACTGCCGCCAGTATCCGCCTTTCTCGAAGGCTTACAAGGAATTTCTAGTAAACCGACCCTTAATCCAACGGAATCGGATTCTGCAAAGACGTGTCTAACTATTTGATAAATATATAAATTCCTGTTTAACATGAATGGGGGCCGGTGTCGAACACCTTAGCCGGCAGCCGTAGGGCTGGCGAGTAAGCGGCCGGTTTTGTCGCCGGAAAGTGAGAATCAGTATCAAGAGAATCAGAGTGAGTCGTGCCGGCCGGCTTGCGGGCATACACGCGGCAGCGGAGGCGGGATAATCGGATTGGACAGTGCGGGGGGAAGCGCACTTCAATCTCAGGTTTTCGCGCAATCACTGACCGGGCGATCAAATGCCGCAGGCGAAATTGACGGAAACGACCCTTTTGGTGGTTGCCAAGCTTCATCCCTTATTTTAGAATCATTCTAATATTTATGAGTTTGGGTCTCAGGTTTTGAGCCCAACATTTGAAGAAGGAGAGCTACCCATGTCGAAAGATACTTCCTGCAAAGCCTGTTCGTTTTATGAAGATCACGTCGTAAACGCCGGTTCGGCTCCGGCAGATGCTGGTCTCTGTCGCGTCAACCCGCCGGTCACGCAGCCGGCGGCCGATGCCCGCGGCTTCTGGCCGGTGGTTTCCGCTAACGACTGGTGCGGTCAGTTTGAAGGCGATGCCAAGGCTGCTTGATAGCGCCGGACATTCAGAATTAGAAAGGGTGGCTTTCGAGCCGCCCTTTTTTGTAGCCGTTTCCCGCAGCGGGGCCGAAATATTCGGCAGAACCGATGTTTAGATCGCATCGACTATTGGGACACGTAGTGCGTCGATCATCTCTTACTGGCAATCCGGTTCAGGCTCTCGACCCGCAGCTAGTCAATGATCCCCAGGCGGGCCGCGCCGGTAGCGATTGGGCTCTCAGCCTTCGATGAATGGTTTTGTCGTTGAAAAGGCGACCTTTATACCCTCCGACCGGAGCTTCATTCGATTAACCGCGGCGTTGGCTGTTCATCTGCCGAGATTTAGCGAGAGAAGCGGGATGGAGACGGCCTGCGTCAGTGCCTCGATATCTTCGCCGGAGAAGAGATCACGGGAAATGAGACGGGAAAACACGGTGCGCCGTTAGGCGAGGGGCCTTATGGTAGGTTCGTTAAATCGCATCAGTTCTTCCGCTTCGGCGGGCCGGCTTTTCAGGCAGGGAGGGCCGGAAGAGATCATCCGCGAGGACGTCCCGACCGAGACCTGCGAGACCGGTTTCAAGGTGCGCGAGATGGACGGAAAACGGATCGCAACTTTCTATTGAGGGTGATCGGTGCTGCGCCTCCGTTGCCGATTGGCTTTCGCCAAAGGCTCGGCTAGAACGATCCTATGAGCGACAATGTCATCAAGTTCCAGCGGCCGAAACAGCCGAAGCCGCCGCGCCAGACGCCGCCGTGGCTGAAGCGGGTTATTACTATTCTCGTGGTGATCGCCGCCTTTGCGGCGATCTATGCCTATTACAGCCTTGCCGGAACACCGCCACAGGGTGTTCCGGGGTAGAGCACTTCCGCCTTTCTTCGAAAGGCGAAACAGCTCTATCTCTTTGTTTTAACGCAATTCCGGACGCAAAACCGGTTCCCACTTTTGCTGGAATTGCTTTAGGTCGGCTTACTTGACGAAGAGCTGGCGCGGGAAGTTGGTCAGCTTTTCATAGCCGGTTTCGGTGATCGTGATCGTTTCCGACATGCCGAAACCGCAGGCGAGCACGTAAGTATGGAAAGTCTGGCCGGGTTCGAAGACCCAAGTGCTGTTTTCCGCCGATTCCAGCGGCTCGCCGCCGTTGGGCTGCAGGAGCAGGCCGACGGAATAGAAGGTCTTGTTGGTGTAAGTCTCGCGCAGGCCCGCCGAGAGCACGCCGTCACGATAGATCGCGTCGGGCACGCGGACAGAGACGCCCGGCTTCACTTCACGGATTGCCGCATCCTGAATGGCGATCAGCTGCTCGACGACTTTGTAATCATCATCCTGCACCGGTCCGACCCGGATCGGGCGCATGAAACGGGCGTGGTAATGCTTGACATTCGGCGTCGTCTCGATCTGGACGATATCGCCGGCTTCGAGCACCCGGTCGGAATAACCGCCATGCAGGTGGAAGGCACGCTCGCCCGATGACATGACGCCCGGACCGGGCAGGTCGGAGCCGGCGCGGATCATGGCGGCGCAGACTTCGGCGGCCATTTCGCGCTCGGTGACGCCGACGGCGGCACTGTCGATTGCCGCCTGCATGCCGGCTTCGGCAGCCTTTGCCGCGCGGCGCTGATAGGCGATTTCGGCAGGCGACTTGATGAGGCGCATCTGTGGGGTCATGGCGCTCTCGTCCTGCCAGACGATGCCGGGCAGGGCGGACTTGAGGTATTCGTAGCGGCCGGCCGAGAGGGGCCAGGCGGAAAGCTCGATGCCGAGTTTGGCGCTTTTGCCGATACGGCTTTCGATGGCGGAAGCGGCAACGGCCATGCGGTCGTCGCTGTCTGTCCACATCACCCGGTCGGAGAAAACGCAGGTGCTGTCGAGATAATATTCCTCGACGTCACGGCAGAACAGGGTCGGCTCGCCTTCTGCCGGGATGATGGCAAACTGCAGCGTGCCATAGGCGCGGGTGAAATAACCGGTGAGCCAGGTTACGGTCTCCGGCAGGAAGGCGACGAGGCCATCGAGCTGCTTTTTCTTCAGCTCCGCCTGGACGCGGGAGAGGCGGGACAGGAATTCGGCGCGTTCGAACCAGTAGGCGGGCGTAACCATTATTCTTCCTCGATCGGGATGTTTTGGGAAAATCAGGCGTTCTGGACCAGTTCCGCAAAGCGGGTCAGCATGGTCTTGGCCTCGGCGGCTTCATGGGCCTGCGCCTTGAGGTCATCGATATCGGCGCCGTCGAGCGTCATCCGCTCGCGGTTTTCCTCGAACCAGATGACGGCCTGCGCCTTGGTGACTTCCGGATGGCCCTGAATGCCCCAGATATCCTTGTCCTTGTAGCGCCAGATATGGTTGGGGCAGTCGTCGGAATAGGCAAGGATCGTCATGTCCGGGTGGGCGGCCTTCACCTCATCATTATGCCAGACGAACATGTAGGCGCTGTCGACCAGATCACGGCAGAGCTTGTCGGTGCGGGCGGCCTCGGTCAGCGGCAGGTCCTTGTAGGCGATCTCGCAGGAGGTGCGGCGGAACACCTGGTCGCGGCCACACAGCGCTGAAGCAAGGATCTGGCTGCCGAAGCAGATGCCGAGCATGGGGATTTCAAGCTCCGCGGCTTCGCGGATCAGATCATGTTCGCGCAGGATGAAGGGCACGTCCTCATAGGCGCCATGCGGGCTACCGGAGAGAAAAATTCCATCATAGCCCTTCAGCGTCTCGGGGAACTGGCCGTCATAAGCCCAGTAGCGATCGACCTTCAGGCCCCAGGCTTCGAAGCGGTCGTCGAGCTTTGCGATGGACTGAAACTTGCGGCCATTGCCGAGATAAAGAAGGCGCTTGCCCATGTCATTCCCCGTTTTCAATATCAGCACACCAGTGGTATACCAACGGTGTGCACGGCGCAATCGGGAAATCGTGGCAATCATCCGGTGCCGTGTTATGCATCTGAGGGAACAGGCAAAAGGGGACGCAATGCGCATCGATCTCAACTCCGATCTCGGCGAGGGTTTTGGACCGTGGACGATGGGGGATGATGCGGCGATGCTCGATATCGTCAGCACGGCCAATATCGCCTGCGGTTTCCATGCCGGTGATCCCGACATCATGAGAAAGACGGTGCGGCAGGCGAAGGAGCGCGGCGTCGCCATCGGCGCGCATCCCGGCTATATGGACCTGATCGGTTTTGGCCGGCGGCGTCTGCCGGGATTGAGTATTTCGGAAGTGGAGACGCTGGTGGCCTATCAGGTCGGCGCGCTGGCGGCGGTTGCGGCCCTCGAAAATCATCCGATGACGCATGTGAAGACGCATGGGGCGCTTGGCAATGCCTGTGCCGATGACGATGAGATGGCGCTGGCTGTCGGTCGGGCGATCAAGGCCGTCGATCCGAAACTCGCCTTCATGGTGATGCCGGGGACGGCGACGGCGCGGGCTGCGGACAGGCTGGGGCTGACGCCGATCAACGAGATCTATGCCGATCGCACCTATGCGGACACATTCAATCTCTCGCCGCGCTCTGAAGCAGGGTCGGTGATCCATGATCCGGAATTGCTGGTGAAGCGGGTGATCGAAATGGTGTCGGAAGGGTGCCTGACATCGACCTCGGGCAAGCGGCTGGAGGTGTCGGTCGGGTCGGTATGCGTGCATGGCGATACGCCGGGGGCGGTGGGCATGGCGCGGCAGTTGCGGGACGCGCTGGAAAAGGCTGGGTGGACGATCGGGTCGTCGGTCCATCCGAAGAGGTGATTGGAGGAGAGGGGTGTGCAGGCTGCTTCCTGACAGGAGTGCCCCGATTACCCTCATCCCTGTGCTTGTCACAGGGATCCAGCTACGGCGCGTCTGCGCCGTAAAAAGAGTCCTTCCGCCCAAGGACTTGGGCTACTGGATTCCTGTGACGAGCACAGGAATGAGGAAGGATGTGATTACCGTTGGTGACCAAAACAGAACCCGGCATTGCCGGATTGCAAGCTTTGACACCATCCTAAAGGCCGACTTTTAGTCTTCCTTGTTTCGCAGACCGGCGATCGCGGCGCTGAGGCGATCATCTGCGTGGACAGCCTGTTCTTCCGCCAGGTCCGCTGAAATCGCCCGGAACAGAAACTGCTGGCCGGCCGGCAATTGCGCCAGGCGGGAGAGATCGAAGGAGGCGATGGTGGCGATTTTCGGGTAGCCGCCGGTTGTCTGGCCGTCGGCGGTGAGTACGATCGGCTTGCCCGATCCCGGCACCTGGATGGAGCCGACGACGGTGGCGTCCGAAACGATGTCGTGGCCCTTGAAGGCATGAAGCGCCGGGCCGTCGAGAACCATAGCCATGCGGTCGCGCGCCGTGGTGGCGCGATAGGGCTGGCGCAGGAATGTTTTCCACGCGTTCTCGTCGAAATAATCGTCCTGCGGGCCGGGGATGACGGCGATCGGGCCGTGTCCGCGCAGGTAAGGCGTGCCGAGCGAGCGGGGGGAAAGTTTCTCGCTATCGCCGAGCGGCAGGGTATCGCCGGGGCTAAGCGCCTTGCCGTTCAGGCCGCCGACTGCGGTTCTCAGATGGGTGGAGCGGCTGCCGAGCATGTTTGAGATGGCGATGCCGCCGGAGATGGCGATGTAGCCCCAGACGGCGCCACTGAGGGAGCCGACCGTCAGCGTTTCGCCGGCCTTGAGAAAATGGCTCTCCCAGGCCGGCACCGGCTTGCCGGCAATTTCAACGGGGCAGCTTCCGCCGGTGACGGCGATGAGGATGTCGCGATCCGCCGTGAACACGCCGCCGGTGAGGGCGAATTCGATGGCTGCGGCATGCGGATCGTTGCCGACGAGCGCGTTGGCGATGGCATGGGCATCACGGTCCATGGCGCCGGAGGTCGAGACCCCGCGGGCGCGAAAACCGTAGCGGCCGTTATCCTGCACCGACATCAGCGGGCCTGCGCGGGAAATGGTGAGGAGAGCGGTCATCGGGCGATCTCCTTGAGTTCGGCGGTGCCTGCCGCGACCTGTGCATCCAGTTCCCGGGCTTCTTCGGTGTCGATGCTGCGGAAGGTGATGCGGTCGCCGGCTTTCAGTAGGAAAGGTTCGGGGCGGGCGGGGTCGAAAAGTTTGAAGGGCGTGCGACCGAGAAAGCGCCAGCCGCTCGGGCCGGGGACGGAATTGATGCTCGACTGCCGGCCTCCGATGCCGATTGCTCCGGCCTCGATCCGTTGGCGCGGTACGGCAAGCCGCGGCGTGTGCAGGATTTCCGGCAGGCCGCCGAGATAGGCGAAACCGGGGGCGAAGCCGATCATGTAGACGCGGTATTCGGCGGAGGAATGCAGCGCGATGACATCGGCTGCGCTCATGTTTTTCAGCGCGGCGAGTTCGTCGAGATCGGCCTGATGTTCGCCGCCGTAGAGGACCGGGAATTCCAGGAGCCGGCCGGTTTCCGGTGCCGCGGTGTCATGCGTTGCCCGTTGCATCAGCTTTTCGCCGAGCGCGGCTCCGCGCAGGATTTTCGGATCGTAGATCACGGTCAGCGAGCGATAGGTGGGGATGGTTTCGAGAATGCCGTCGATCGGCTCGGCTGCAAGCGATGCATCGAGCGACAGGACCTTGAGGTTGGCGGCTTCGCTGACCGTATCCGAAAACTCTATTGCGACGGCGCGATCGCCGCAGCGGAGGATGCGCGGATAGGCGTTTTCGCCTGTGAGCGTGGGGCCGGATCGGGGCCGGAACTGCATGTCTTGTCTATCCTGTCGCGGTCAGGTGCCGGTGGCCGGGATCCGTTCGAGAGCGGCGAGTTCGGCCAGAACCTTGCTGGCGACCTGAAAACCGGTCTTTTCGAGGGCCTCGTCGGTCGAGCCGCCGATATGCGGTGTCAGCACGAGATTGGGGCAATTAAGCAGCGGATTGTCGGCGGTAATCGGCTCGACCACAAGCACATCGAGGCCTGCCCCTGCAATGATGCCGTCTTTCAGCGCCGTTGCGAGAGCGTCCTCGTCGATCAGGGCGCCGCGGGCGGTGTTGATCAGGATGCCGGTCTTGCCGATCAGCGACAGGCGGCGGGCGTCGATAAGCGGCTTTTCCTCGGGTATGCCGTGCAGTGAAACGACATCGGCCCATTCGCAGAGGCTATCGAGATCGGGCAGAAGCGTGATCCCGTCGCGCTGCAATTCTTCGGCCGGCGTGTAGCGCGACACGGTGGCGACTTCCATGCCGAAGGCCTGGCCCAGCTTCGCGACGAGCTTGGCGATATGGCCGTAACCGAACAGACCGAGGCGGCGGCCGGAGAGTTCATAGGTGCGGTGATGCTGGCGGAACAGCGTGTCGCCGGTGCGCGAGGCATTGTCGGCGGCAATCAGCGAGCGCGAGCAGGCAAGCGCCAGGCCGATCACCAGTTCGGCGACCGACTGGGCATTGGCTCCGGGCGTGTTATGAAGCGGGATGCCGCGGGCGGCAAGCGACGGCTTGTGAACCTTGTCCGTGCCGGTGCCGTGAACACCGACGACCTTCAGATTGGGTGCGGCTTCGATCTCACGGGCCGAGAGGCCGTGATTGCGGGTGATGACCGCCGTTGCGACGGCAAGATAGGGCTCGAGATCGACAAAGGCGGTGGATGCCGCAGTATGGACGACGAGCCCTGTCTCCTCCAGCATGCGGATGGCGCTTTTGGCAATCGGCTGGACGATGAGGCAGTCGCAACGAATATCGGACATGATCAGGCTTTCAATGGCGGGTCGAGGCAGAGCGCGGAAATGAGCCGTGCCGCCTCGGTAAAATCGGCAATCTCCATCTGCTCGTCCGGATTATGGCTGCCATTGGCATTGCGGATGAAGACCATGCCGGTCGGCACGCCGGCATCGGCAAACACCGCCGCATCATGGCCCGCACCGCAGGCCATGATTTCGGCCTCGATACCATGCTCCTTTGCCAATCCGGCGAGCGAGGCGACAATAGCGTCGTCCATCTTTGCCGCTTTGCTGTCGGTCAAACGGCCGAGCTCGAATTTGACCCGATGGTCCGCCTCGATGCGGGCAACCGCGTCAGTGATGATGGCCTGCATCCTGGCGAGCGTTTCCGGCTCCTGGCTGCGGACATCGAGTGCAAATGAGAGCTTGCCGGCGATCTTGCTGAAGGCTGCTTCAGAGGCGTCGGTCGAAAACTGGCCGAAGGTGACGACGAGATCGGCGCCCTCCGCCTGCAGCCTGTCCCAGGCCTTGTCGAGTTCCACCACAAGCGCGGAGGCGGCCCGCACGGCATCGCTGCGATATTCGCGCGGGGTCGCGCCCGAATGGGCATAGGTGCCGATGCATTTGGCTTCGCGATAGCGGAAGGAGCCGCGAATGCCGGTGACGACCCCGATCGGCAGCTTTTTCTCGATCAGAACCGGTCCCTGCTCGATATGCGGCTCGATGAACATCGCGATGTTTTTCGGGTCGAGATAAGACCGGCCCGAGCGAAGGAATTCCGTGTCGCCGCCGGCGGCATCGATGGCGGCGCCGAGCGAGATTTGATCGGAGGAGCGCTTGACCTTGTCGAGTTCGCTTCCTGTGAGACGTCCGAGTGCGGCGCGGCTGCCGATATAGGAAGCGCCGAACCAGGTGCTCTCTTCGGCGCGGATCGCCATGACGGTGATATCGCGCGGCGGGCGGATGCCGGCCCGGACATAACCGGAGATGACCGACAGACCGAGCAGCACACCGGCAGCGCCATCGAAATTGCCGCCCATCGGCACGGAATCGAGATGCGAGCCGATGAAGATGCCCGGACCTTCCTCGCGGCCCTTCATCGTCATGTAGAGATTGCAGCCGGGATCGGTCGTTACTTCAAGGCCGAGCTTGCGCGCCTCGCGGCGCACCATGTCATGGGCGATCTGTTCGCCCAGACCATAGGAGGTGCGGGTGATGCCGCGATTGGTGCCGGTGCGGCGTCGAAGCTCGTCGAACAGCCGTTCGGCGAGAGGGATATCCACAGGGGCGGCGTTGCTGAGCACGGACGTTTCCGTCTGTGCTTTTTCTGCCAAAACGGTCATGCGCGGGTCAGTCTCCCGATAATGCTGTCTTTTACATGTGCGAGGTGATCGCGCATCAGCTGTGCGGCATCGTCACCGCGTCCTTCGCGCAGGGCTGAAACGATGGCCAGATGCTCGCGGCAGGTCGCGTCGAACCGTTCCGGCATGCTTCTCAGGTCGAAGATCTGGGTCTGGCGGCGCAGCGTGCGGATGATATGGGCGAGTTGCGGATTGCCGGCCGCATCGCCGATGCCGCCATGCAGGCGGTCGTCGACATCACGCACGGAGCCGCGATCGGGCTTGCCTTCGCCATCTTCGGGGTGGCCGAGAAGTGTTTTCAGGTCCGCTTCCAGTTCATCGAGTGCCGCCGCCGGCATGTGGCCTGCAGCAAGACGCGCAGCTTCAGGTTCGAGCAGCAGGCGCACCTGCAGCGCGTCCATATAATCCTCGATGCGCATCTGCTTCACCTGCAGACCGCGGCTTCCCTGACGGATCAGCAGGCCTTCGCCTTCGAGCATCAGCAGCGCATCGCGGATCGGGGTGCGCGACATGTTGAGCGTTTCGGCCAGACGACGTTCGGTCACCATCGCGCCGGGCTGGGCTGCACCGGAAAGGATCAGGTTCAATATCTGTTCGTAGGCCTGCAGCGCCAGCCGCTTATCGGTTTCAATCAGCATAAATATCCAGTCCCTCCCTTTAAGGAGACGGCTTCAAATGACTTTCTGGTGCCACACGTTATGGCGGTTGTCACCAGCTCTTGCGCCCAAAGGCTGTCTATCCTCAGCGATCCCTTTTTCCATGCGGTTTTCGGTGTGACGCAATTTTTGTATTCCGCTGGTTGACGAGTGGTATACCAAACCGTATCGTGAAGCAACATCGAGCTTTGACGATCTTGCGAAAGGACGACCCTGTGAGTGCCATGCCGCAACCGAACCTCCCCTTTTCGAAGGCGGAGCATCTGCAGCGACAGGACAAGCTTCGGGCCGAACTTGCGGCGCGCGGCGTCGATGCCATGCTCGTGTTTGCGCAGGAAAGCATGTACTGGCTGACCGGTTATGACACCGGTGGCTTCGTCTATTACCAGTGCCTCGTCGTCCCTACCGATGGCCGCAAGCCGGTGCTTCTGACCCGCCGCCCGGATCTGGTGCAGGCGCGTCAGACGAGCATCATCGAGGATATCCGCATCTGGTGGGATGCCGAGGATGCAAACCCGGCCGCCGACCTGAAGGTGATCCTCGAGGAACTTGGCCTCGGGGGCAAAAAGATCGCCATCGAGCTCAATACCCACGGCCTGACCGGCTGGAACCTCTATCGCACGCAGCAGACGATCGGGAATTGGTGCGAGCTGGAAGACGACCGTCACCTGATCCGCTGGCTGCGTGTCTGCAAGTCGCCGGCCGAGATCGAATATACCCGCAAGGCGGCCCGTATTCTGGATGACTCGCTGAATGCAGTGATCGCGGCAGCGCGTCCGGGCATTCTCGACAGCGATCTGAAGGCGATTTATCTCACCTCGATCCTTGGCCAGGGTGCAGACATGCCGCCGAATGCGCCGCTGTTCAATTCCGGCCCGCGCGCCGTTTATGGTCGTGGCGTCTCCGATCCGCGCCGGCTGGAAGAGCAGGACCAGATCCTCGTCGAATATCCGGTCGCCTATCGCCGTTACAACGTGAAGACTGAGTGGACGATCCTGTTCGGAAAAGTCTCCGATGCGCATCGCAAGATGTATGATGTCGGCATGGAGACGCTGAGGAAGATGACCGAGATCGCTCGCCCGGGCACGACGCTCGGCGAGATCTTCGACGTCTATGCCGATGGTCTCGACAAGGGCGGCTACAAGCGCGCCCGTTATGGCGCGACCGGCTATTCGGTGGGCTGCACCTTTGCGCCGACCAGTATGGACGTGCCGCCGATGATCTATTCCGGCAACCCGACCGTCTGCCAGCCGGGCATGACGCTTTTCTACCATGTGATGAACGGCGATGCCGATACGGGTCTGGCGATGGGCGTGGGCCACACGCTGCTGGTGACCGATGGCGCGCCGGAAGTGCTGACCGAATTACCCGATGAGCTGACCGTGATCAGCTGACGGGTCGAGGAATACAGCCGGGAAAAGCACAAAAAAACAGCGCCCCGGTTTCTGTCAAAAACAACTTCAGAGGGCAAGAGAATGACGACTTTTATGATTTCCCGCCGCAGCATGGTGATGGGCCTTGCGGCAACCGCGCTTCTTCCCGGCCTCGATCTTTCCGAGGCGCTGGCGGCCGATACGCCGAAGGCCGGCGGCACGCTGAAGATCAGCCATTCGACGCGTATCGCCACACTGAACGTGCTGAACTGCTCCGGCCCTGCCGAATATCCGGTGGTCGACATGCTCTATTCGGGCCTGACCCGCATGGGCCCGGACAACAAGCCGATGGCCGATCTTGCCGAGCGCTGGGAAGGCAGTGAAGATGCCAAGACCTTCACCTTCTATCTGCGTAAGGGCATCGTTTTCCACGACGGCACGCCCTGCACGGCAGACGATGTGGTTGCCACCTTCCAGGCGATTCTCAATCCCGACATTCCGGCAGCCGCGCGTTCCGTTCTCAACATGATCGAGAAGATCGAGGCCGTGGATCCGACGACCGTCAAGTTCACGCTGAAGACGCCGTTTGCCGACCTGCCGATCTCGACGGCACATGCCAATGCCCGCATCGTCTCCAAGGCCGCCCTTTCCGGCCCGCGCGAAAAGCTCGACACGACCGCGAACGGCACCGGCCCGTTCAAGCTCGAAACCTATGACAGCGCCCGTATGGTGCGCCTCGTCAAGAACGAGAACTACTTCATCAAGGGCAAGCCCTATCTCGACGGTATCGACATGATGCTGTTCCCCGATCTTGCCGCCGAGAGCGCCAACTTCCTTTCCGGTGCCGTAGACGTCATGCTGGTTGTCCAGCAGGCGGATTTCCAGCGCATCGCCGACGCAACCGGCATTACCGCGCAGCGCATTCCATCGGGCCGCTTCGTCAATATCACCATGCGTCAGGACCAGAAGCCGTTTGATGACGTACGCGTACGCAAGGCGCTTGCCATGTCGGTCGACCGTTCGACGTTGGTCGATATCGTGCTCGAAGGCCTTGGCCGCCCGGCCTATGATAACCTCGTTTCGCCGGAATTCCCCTACGCGATCGACACGCCCGAGATCGCCTATGATCCGGCCGGTGCCAAGAAGCTGCTGGCCGAGGCGGGTTATCCGGACGGCATCAAGATCAAGCTCGTTGCCTCCAACCGCCCGGCGATCCGCGCGCAGGTGGCCATCGCGCTGAAGCAGATGGCGCTGCCGGCCGGCTTCGACATCGAAGTCGAAACCATGCCGCATGACACCTATCTGGCCAATGTGTGGATGAAGGGTCAGTTCTACATGGGTTATTGGGGCATGCAGGCCACTGAAGACGCGACCTTCAACCTGCTCCTGACCTCCAACGCTTCCTATGAAGACACTGCCTGGAAGAACAAGGATTTCGACAAGCTGATTGCGGATGCCCGCGCCACCGTCGATCCGGCCAAGCGCAAGGAACTTTATGCGAAGGCGCAGCAGCTGCAGCTGGACGAGACGCCCTATATTGTTCCGATTTTCGAGGACATCCTGACCGCCAGCGGCGAGGGTGCGGAAGATTGGACGATCGCGCCTCTGTCCCGCTACTACTATGCCGAAAACGTCTGGCTGAATAAGGCCTGATCCGCATGACCAGGGCTTATCTTCTCCGCCGCCTGCTGGCCGTCTTTCTCGTGCTGGCGATCGTCACCTTCGCCGTGTTCGCCATCACGACGATGCTGCCGGGCAATGCAGCGATCATGATTCTGGGGGAATACGCCACCCCGGAAGCAGTCGCCGCACTCGAAAAGCAGCTGCATCTCGATCAGCCCTGGTATGCTCAATATCTGAGCTGGGTCGCCGGTATTCTTCACGGCGACTTCGGCACCTCGCTGCGTCTTTCCTTGCCGGTGACCCAGGTCGTCGGCGAGGCCTTCGTCAACTCCGCCATGCTGGGGGCGACGGCGCTGGTTGCCGTCACCATCACCGCCATCCCGCTCGGCGCGCTCGCCGCGTTGAAGCGCGGCACGGGAATGGATCTTGGCCTCGGCCTGTTCAGCTATCTCGGTACGGCGCTGCCGGAATTCGTCACCGCGACGCTGCTCCTGGTCTTCTTCGCAGCACCGCAGCACGGGCTTTTTCCCGCCGGTGGCTTCGTTGCGCCCTGGGAAAATCTTGCCGGTTTCGGCGCGCATGTCGTGCTGCCCGCGGCAACGCTCGGCCTCGTGCTGATGGCGCATATTTCCCGGCAGGTGCGTTCCGAAATGTCGGAAGTGCTGTCTTCCGACTATATTCGCGCAGCAAGGCTGAAGGGGCTTACCGAAAAGCGGGTGATCCGCCGCCATGCATTGCCGAATTCGCTGGCGCCGGCGATCGCCGTCATCTCGCTCGATATCGGCTATCTGCTCGGCGGGATCATCGTGGTGGAGGAAATCTTTGCCTGGCCGGGTCTCGGACGCCTGCTGATCTATGCGCTGGAAAACCGCGATCTGCCTGTCATCCAGGCCGTGACCCTGCTTCTCGCAGCCGTCTATGCACTGTCCAACCTTCTGTCGGACATCGTCATTGCCCTGCTCGACCCGAGGGTGCGTTATGCGTAATTTCTTCTCATCCCCCACCGCCATCATGGGTACGGTCCTGCTTTCGATCGTCCTTTTCGCTGCGATCTTCGGCCCGCTGATCGCGCCCTATGACCCGCAGGCCTTCGATCCGCTGAACCGCCTGCAGGGGCCGTCGATGGCGCACCTGTTCGGTACCGACCAGTTCGGCCGCGATCTCTTGTCCCGTATCCTGACCGGCGCGCCCTCGACCGTTGCATTCGGCGTCGGCGCAACTCTGCTCGGCGTCGGCATCGGTTCGATCATCGGGGTTGTCGCCGGCGTTTCCGGCGGCTGGGTAGACAGTACGATCATGCGCGTTCTCGACGGACTTCTGGCCGTTCCGGATCTACTGTTCACGCTGCTGATCGTCACCATTCTCGGCGGCGGCATGGAACATGCGATGCTGGCGGTCTCGATCGCATTTGCACCGGGCATGGCGCGTATCGCCCGCAGCGCCGTTCTGTCCGTCCGTACCCGCGACTATGTGCGGGCGGCGGTCGCGCGCGGTGAATCCGGCGTCTATATCGTTACCTGCGAAGTGCTGCCCAATGCGCTGAGCCCGATCGTAGTCGAGGCGACAATCCGTGTCTCGTTTGCCATCATGATCGGCGCGACGCTCGGTTTCCTCGGTCTCGGCGCCCAGCCGCCGAGCACCGAATGGGGGCTGATGGTGGCGGAAGCGCGCCAGTTCATGTTCCGCAATCCCTGGTGCGTGGCGATCCCCGGTCTTTCGATCGCCATTGCAGCACTCGGTTTCAACCTTTTCGGCGACGCCCTGCGTGACGCCCTCGACCCCAAGAGGAGCCACGGATGACACTGCAGACCATGACGCAGGATGTGATTGCCGCTGCCGAAAAGCCGGCGCTTTCGATCATCGACTATTCGCTTTCCTACAAGACCGCCAACCGGCTCGTTTCAGCGCTGAAGAATATTGACCTGACGATCCCGAAGGGAAAGACGGTCGGTCTCGTCGGCGAGAGCGGCTCGGGCAAGTCTTCGATGGCGTGGTCGGTGATGCGCTATCTGCCGCCGAACGCGGTGGAAACCGGCGGCGCCATTCGCCTTGCCGGCGAGGAATTGCTGGACCATACGCCGTGGCAGATGGCCGATATCCGTGGCAAGCGCATGTCGATGGTGTTTCAGGACCCTTCGACCTCGCTCAACCCGACCATTCGCCTCGGTGAACAGATCGCCGAAGTGCTGATGCGCCATCGCGGCCTGACGAAGGCGCAGGCCTGGGCGGAAGCGGAAGTGGCGCTTGCCCGCACCGGCATCACAAGGCCCAAGGAGATGCTGCAGCGGTTTCCGCATGAGGCATCGGGCGGCGAAAAGCAGCGTGTGGTGATCGCCACCGCCTTCGCCTGCGAGCCGGAACTGATCATTTTCGACGAGCCGACCACGGCGCTCGATATCCTGACTGCGCGGCAGATCCTCGACCTGTTCAACCAGTTGCGCGACGAGACGAATGTGTCGGCGCTTTATATCTCGCACGATCTCGGGCTCGTCTCCCGCGTGGTGGATGAGGTGTCGGTGCTGCATAAGGGCGTCATCGTCGAGCGCGGGCTTGTCGGCGAAGTATTCGCCAGACCTTCCGCGCCCTATACGAAACAGCTGATCGGTGCGGTGCCGAACCCGGATCGCTTTATCGGCGTCGATGCGCCGGCCGAGCCGAAGACGCTGATCAGGCTCGACGGGATCGGTGTGCATTACGGTGCGCCGTCGAAGATCCAGAAAATGTTCTGGCCGGAAGATGCCGAAAAGGTCGGCTTCTGGGGCGCGAAGGACGTCAATTTCGAGGTTCGCAAGGGTGAGTTGCTCGGCGTCGTCGGCGAAAGCGGATCGGGCAAATCGACGATCGCCAAGGTTCTCGCCGGCCTGCAGGATTTTGAAGGCAAACTTGAATTCGACAGCAAGACGGTGGGCAGCCGCAAGGCGATCGACCGGGCCTATCGTCGACGGGTGCAGATCGTTTTCCAGCATCCGGATGCCTCGCTCAACCCGCGCCAAAAGATCGGCACGATCATCGCCCGGCCGCTGAAGCTTTATGGCGTCGTGCCGCGGGAAAAGATCAAGGCGCGGATTGCCGAACTGCTGGAAATGGTGCGGCTTCCGGCCGAATACGCCGATCGTTATCCGCACCAGCTTTCCGGCGGTGAAAAGCAGCGCGTGGCGATTGCCCGCGCCTTTGCGGCCGAACCGGAACTGGTGATCTGCGACGAGGTGACGGCGGCGCTCGACGTGTCGGTTCGGGCGGCGGTGGCCGAGCTTCTGGTCAAGCTGCAGAAGGATACGGGCGCTGCCTGCGTGTTCATCACCCACGACCTCAACCTGATCCGCCAACTCGCCCATCGCATTGCCGTCATGCATCACGGCAAGCTAGTCGATTTCTTCGACCGGCCGGATGCGCGCTCGGAAGATCGCGACCCCTATACCAAGGCGCTGCTCGATGCGGTGCCGGTTCATACGCCCGTGGAGGCTTTCGAAATCGCATGAGCATGTATGTTCCCCAGGAGTTTGCCGGTTTAACCCGCGGCGGCCGGCAGGTCTTGCTGAAGTTCAAACAGGCTGAGTTCGAGACGCGTCTTGCCGCGACACGCCGGCGGATGCGGGAGCGCGGTCTCGATGCGCTGATCGTGTTTTCGCAGGAAAGCCATTACTGGCTGACGAGTTATGACACCGCCGGTTACGTGTTCTTCCAGGCCGGTCTGGTGCTTTCCGACGATGGCAGCGATACCGTGCTTCTGACCCGTACGCCGGATCTCAGGCAGGCGAATGTCGCTTCGCTTTATGACGATGTGCGGGTCTGGCTGAATGCCGAGGATGCCAACCCGGCCAACGACCTGCGCGCCATCATGGCCGAGAAGGGGCTTTCCGGCAAAAAGGTTGGCGTCGAATATGCGACCTACGGCCTGACCGGGGCGAATGCCCGAATGGTCGACACGGCGCTCGATGGTTTCTGCGTGACCGAGGATGCGTCAGACATCATCCGCACCGGGCGGCTGGTGAAATCCGCAGCCGAGCTTGAGCATGTTCGGATGGCGGGCAAGCTGGCGGATGCCGCGGTGCGTGCGGCGATTGATGCAACGAAGCCCGGCATTCCCGATACCGTGCTTTCGGGGGCCGCACTCACTTCGATGCTTTCCGGCGGTGGGGACATTCCCTCCGGCGGGCCGCTGGTCAATTCGGGACCGCGCGCGCTTTACGGCCGCGGCATCGGCGGGCCGCGACTGATCGAGGAACAGGACCAGATTCTCGTTGAACTCGCGGGATCGCATTGCCGCTATCATGTCGTGGTCGAGCATATGCTGGTGACCGGCAAGCCGGACCCGCGCCAGTTCGACATGTTGAAAGTGGCGAAGGAAGCGCTCGACGGCATCAAGGATGCCGCAAGGGCAGGGGTGGCGCTCGGGGCGCTCGACGATATCCATCGCCGCGTGCTGGACAATGCCGGTTTTGCCAAGGCGCGATATGCCGCCTGCGGTTATGCGCTGGGCTGCACCTTCAAACCGACCTGGATGGACGTGCCGCCGATGATCTATTCCGGCAATCCTCTGATCATGACGCCGGGCATGGTGTTCTTCGTCCATATCATGATCCCCGATGCGGAGACCGGGCTGGTTGCCGGCGTCGGCCAGACTTTTGCGATCACCGACGGCGCGCCGGAAGTGTTCAGCGATCTTCCGGTGGAGCTTTACTGCTGCTGAGTTCAGTAGCGACAATCATACAGACAAGAGCAGGCATTCATGGATCTTCAACTGAGTGGAAAGACCGCGCTGGTATTCGGCGCGGGCGGTGGACTGGGCGGCGCAATCGCCCGCTCGCTGGCAGCGGAAAAGGCCAATGTCGTCGTTGCCGATATCGATCTTGCCGCTGCCGAAAAGACGGCGCAGGCGATCGAGGCTGAAGGCCACAAGGCTTTTGCGTTGCAATGGGATATCGGCGATCTCTCGGTAATCGGGGAGCGGCTGGCGCTGATCGCTTCGACCTTCGGTCCGGTGGACGTGCTGGTCAACAACACGGGCGGCCCACCGCCGACACCGGCAGCCGGTCAGGCGCCGGAAACCTGGTCGAAATATTTCGACAGCATGGTCCGCTCGGTGATCGCGGTAACCGACGCGATCCTGCCGTCGATGCGCGAGCGCGGCTTCGGCCGTATCATCACCTCGACCTCTTCAGGTGTGGTTGCGCCGATCGCCAATCTGGGCATTTCCAACAGCCTGCGGCTGGCGTTGGTCGGCTGGTCGAAGACGCTGGCGCGCGAAATCGGACGTGACGGGATCACAGCCAATGTCGTGCTGCCGGGCCGCATCGCCACGGGTCGTATCGTGTTTCTCGACGAGCAGAAAGCCAAGCGCGAGGACAGGCCGGTGGCGGATGTGACGAAGGAAAGCACGGGCTCCATTCCGGTCGGCCGCTACGGCGATCCGAAGGAATATGGCGATACCGTCACCTTTCTGGCCAGCCCGCGCGCATCCTACATCACCGGTTCGGTGATCCGCATCGACGGTGGCCTTCTCGCCAACATCTGATTAGAAATTGGGATCAAGACCTGCGGTTTTAGCGGGCATATGGGAGAAAGACATGACATTCAGCACTTCGTCCAAGGGCGTCTATGCGATTGCCGCCACGCCGTTTCATGACGATGGCGCGATCGACTTCAACTCGGTGGACCGCCTGACGGATTTTTACGAGGAAAGCGGCTGCACCGGCATCACCATTTTAGGCATCATGGGCGAAGCGCCGAAGCTGGAAGCCGATGAAAGCCGGGCGATCATCAAGCGCGTGGTCGAACGTGCGAAAATTCCGGTCATCGTCGGCGTTTCGGCGCCGGGTTTTGCCGCCATGCGTTCGCTGGCCCGCAGCTCGATGGACATGGGCGCCGCCGGCGTGATGATTGCGCCGGGACAAGGGGCGAAGACCGACGAGCAGACGATCAACTATTTCGCCGGTGCCGTGGAAGCGGTGGGCGAGGACGTGCCGTGGGTGCTGCAGGACTATCCGCTGACTCTCAACACGGTGATCGCCACGAGTGTGGTGGCCAAGATCATCACCAACCATCCGTCCTGCCTGATGCTGAAGCACGAGGATTGGCCGGGTCTCGAAAAGATCTCGAAGCTGCGCGCCATGCAGAAATCCGGCGAGCTGCGCGAATTCTCCATCCTCTGCGGCAATGGCGGCATGTTCCTCGATTTCGAACCGGAACGCGGCGCCGACGGCGCGATGACCGGTTACGGTTTCCCCGACATGCTGAGCGAGCTTGTGTCGCTGTTTGCCGAAGGAAAGCGCGACGAGGCGCATGACCTGTTCGACGCGCATCTGCCGCTGATCCGCTACGAGCAGCAGCTCGGCGTGGGATTGGCGGTGCGCAAGCACATATTGAAGCGCCGCGGCGTGATTGCGTCCGATGCGCAGCGCAAGCCGGGGCAGATGCTGACGGCGACGGCGAAGGCTGAGGTGGATTACCTGCTGGCGCGGGTGGCGCGGCACGACAAGCGGGCGGCGCTGTAATTGGTCCATCCAGCATTCAACCCGGAAATGCTGATTTCCGGGTTGAAGGTGCGATCATTCGACTTGATGTGAAACTGGCTGAATTGCGCCGGTCATAACGCTGACAAGGCTGTTTCCGAGCACGGAGCCCTGATTACCCTCATTCCTGTGCTTGTCACAGGAATCCAGCTACGGTGCGTCTGCGCCGTGAAAAGACTCTCTCCGCCTAAGGACTTGGGCTACTGGATTCCTGTGACAAGCACAGGAATGAGGGAGAGTTGGGTTGCCGATGGTGGTCAAAGCAGATCTGAGCGTGCTGAACCGTAAGCTTAATCAGTAATCTGACCGGCGGGCATCCCGCCGGTCTTTCCCAATTAATCCAGCGGCTTATACGCGATCACGTCCATCTCGACCTTGACGTCGACCATCATCGGGGACTCAACGGTGGATCGAGCCGGCGGGTGGTCGATGAAGTGTTTCTGGAAGACGGCGTTGAAGCTTGAGAAATCGCGGGCGTCGTCGAGCCAGACATTGACCTTGACGACATGTTCCAACGTGCAATCGGCCAAAGCCAGAACCGACTTGATGTTCTCGATCACCTGTTCGGTCTGGGCAACGATATTGCCGACGATGACTTCGCCGTCGACGGTCGGGACCTGGCCCGAAACATAGACGAAATCACCGGCGCGGACAGCCTTGGCGAAGGGGCGGCGCTGGCCGCCGGCCTGGGCGTCGGCGACATCGTAACGGATGAGTTTCTTGCTGGTCATGGGGGCGTCTTTCATTTTCGGTAGAGGGGGGGCGGGAAGGTTAGCTGACTTCCTGCACGAAATGTCCGGGCGAGACCTCGCGGTATGTACGCTTGGGGGCGACATAGTCAAACGGCCGGACCGGGCTTTTGATTTCTTCGGTTAGGGGCGGCGGGGTCTGGCCGCGGCGTGACGGATCGGGGATCGGCACGGCGGAAATCAGGCGTTGCGTATAGGCATGCTGCGGATTGTCGAAGATCGCCGACCGCGGGCCGATCTCGACGATTTCTCCGAGGAACATCACGGCGACGCGGTGGCTCATGCGTTCGACAACGGCCATGTCATGGCTGATGAACAGATAGGCGAGACCGCGCTTTTCCTGCAGGTCGAGCAGCAGGTTGGAGACCTGCGCCTTGACCGACACATCGAGTGCGGAGACCGCTTCGTCGGCGACGATGAATTTCGGGTCGAGGGCGAGCGCGCGGGCAATCGAGATTCGCTGGCGCTGGCCGCCGGAGAATTCGTGCGGGTGGCGATCGGCCATGGCGGCGGAAAGGCCGACCTGTTCCAACAGTTCGGAGACGCGGGCCTTGGCATCTTTCCGACCCATCAGGCCGTGGGCGAGGATGGGTTCGGCGATCGCGGAGCCGACGGTGATGCGCGGGTTGAGCGAGGCGAACGGGTCCTGAAAGATCATCTGCGAGGTGCGGCGCATGGTCCGCAATTCCCGCGTGCCGGCCTTGGTGACATCCTGACCGCCGATGACGATCGAACCGGCGGAGGGATTGAGCAGGCGGATGATGGCGCGGCCGGTCGTGGATTTGCCGCAGCCGCTCTCTCCGACCAAAGACAGGGTTTCGCCGGGGCGAAGGTCGAAGGAGACGTCTTCGACCGCATGGACGCGGCCGTTCGGCAGGTCGAAACGGACGGCGAGATTGTCGACCTTGAGGATCGGCTCGACGCTCAAGGCGACCGGGTTCATCTCGCGGCCATCGACGGCAATACCGGTCGAGGCATCGACCTCGGGGAAACGTTTCGGGGCGGCGGCGGCACCCATCGTGCCCAGCCGCGGGATCGAGGCGAGCAGGGATTTTGTGTAGATCGCTTTCGGCGCGTCGAAAATTTCGTCGGTCTTGCCGGTTTCGATCATGTCGCCGCGGAACATCACCACGGTGCGGTCTGCGATTTCTGCGACCACGCCCATGTCGTGGGTGATGAACAGCACGCCCATGTTTTCCTCCCGCTGCAACTCGCGCAGCAGGTGGAGGATTTCGGCCTGGATCGTCACGTCGAGCGCGGTTGTCGGCTCGTCGGCGATCAGAAGTTTCGGACGGCAGGCGAGCGCCATGGCGATCATCACGCGCTGACGCATGCCGCCGGAGAATTTGTGCGGATATTCGTGAAGACGGGCTTTGGCCGCGGGAATACGGACGCGCTCCATCAGGCGCACAGTCTCAGTCTCGGCTTCGCTCCATGACAGGCCGCGATGCAGAACGAGAGCTTCCGCAATCTGGTTGCCGATGGTGAAGACCGGGTTGAGCGAGGTCATCGGCTCCTGAAAGATCATGCCGATCGAGCCGCCGCGGACTTTCCGCATCTCGGCTTCGCTGGCCTTCAGTAGGTCCGTGCCGTCGAGCAGGATACGGCCTTCGGTGCGCGAGCGGCCGGCCGGCAGGAGCCGCATGGTCGAGAGCGCCGTGACGCTCTTGCCCGAGCCGGATTCACCGACGATGGCGACCGTTTCGCCGGCATCGACATGCAGGCTGATATTGCGGATGACGGCCTTCCAGCCCTCTTGCGTCTTGAAAGAGGTCGTCAGGTTCTCGACCGCAAGCACTGGCCGTTTGGTGGTCACTGTATCGGTCATGTTCAGCTTTCCTTGGCGAGACGCGGATCGACGAGATCGCGCAGGCCGTCGCCCAGCAATTGCAGGGAGAGAACCGAGAAGACGATTGCCAGCCCCGGAAACACCATCAGCCACGGAGCGTTGTTCATGTATTCGCGGCCGGATGCCAGCATCGTGCCCCAGGTCGGCATGTCGGTGGAGACACCGACGCCGAGGAAGGAGAGGCTTGCTTCGGCGAGCATTGCCGAGGCGAAAACGAAGGTTGCCTGCACGAGGATGGGAGATGCGAGGTTGAGCAGGACGTGGCGGGCAAGGATCTGCCAAGTCGGCAGCCCCATGGCGACGGCGGCCTCGATATAGGGCAGTTCGCGCAGGACCAACGTCGAGCCGCGGACGATTCGGGCGAGACGTGGCGCATAGGTGATGCCAAGTGCCAGGATGACGGTCGTCAGCGACGGGCCGAGGGCCGCAACCAGTGCGATGGCGAGCAGGATGTCCGGGAAGGACATCATTGCATCGAGCAGGCGCGAGATCGGCGCATCGAGGCGGCGGAAGAAGCCGGCGGCGACACCGAGAATGACACCGAGCACGGTGGAGATGACGACGACGCCGAGGCTGACGAGCAGCGAGATACGACCGGCGAAAATGGCGCGGGAGAAGATATCGCGGCCGAATTCATCGGTGCCGAAGAAGTTCGTCATCGACGGGGCTTTAAGCTTGTTGATGATCGACAGCTTGTTCGGCGCGTAAGGCGCGACCCAGGGCGCAAGCAGCGCGGCCAGAATGACGATCGCCAGAATGATCGCGCCGAATAGCATGGCGCGGTTGCCGAACAGGCGGCGCAGGCCGGATGCGAAGGGCATGGAGAGGGAGGCCATCGTGGTCATAGGCGCACCCTTGGATCAACGAGAATATAGAGCATGTCGACGATGAAGTTGATGAGGACATAGATGGCGGCGACGACAAGCAGCGCGCCCTGAATGACCGGATAATCGCGGCGCAGCACGGCCGAGACGACGAGATTGCCGACGCCGGGCAGGCCGAAGACGGTTTCGGTGACAACGGCACCGGCAACCAGCATGGCGATCGACAGGCCGATGACGGTGATGATCGGGATCATCGCGTTCTTCAGCGCATGCTTGAGGATGACGCGGCCCTCGCCGGCGCCCTTGGCGCGGGCAGTGCGGACGTAATCATCGCCCAGGACATCGAGCATGGCGGCGCGGGTGAAGCGGGTGATCAGCGCCGAATTGACGACGCCGAGTGCCACGGCCGGCAGAACGAGGTGGTGCAGGCGTTCGAGGAACGGCGTTTCGGGCCCGCCGTAACCGGAGGCCGGGAACCAGCCCTGGCCGACGGCAAAGACCTGGATCAGGATCAGGCCGAGCCAGAAGCTCGGCACGCTGGCGGCGACCATGGTGAGCGTCACGACGATCTGGTCGAAGATCGTGCCGCGCTTGACTGCCGACAGGATGCCGACCGGCAGCGCGATACCGACTGCGATCAGGATCGAGAAGAGGGTGAGGAAGAAGGTCGGCTCGGCACGGGCGGCAAGCGCTGTCGTGACCGGCTGGTTCAAAAAGATCGACTGGCCGAGATCACCTTGCAATATGCCCAGAACGAACTGGCCATATTGCATGAGGAGCGGCGCATCGAGCCCCATTTTGGTGCGCAATTGCGCGATATCCGCCGGGGTCGCATCCGACCCCAGCATGACGGCGGCAGGATCGCCGGGCGTGACGCGAACGATGATGAAGACCACCGTCACGACGAGGGCGAGCACGATTGCCATGCCCCCCAGCCGTTTCAGCAGCGCTTGTGCGATCCTTGCCATAGTCGGTTCCTAGTTTCTTTTGAGCAGTTCCGCGTTTCCAAGAAAGGCGGAGCTGCTCCATCTCTTTGTTGTCATGCAATTCCGGACCTAAAGCCGGTTGCCGGATTTGGCCGGAATTGCTTCAGCTTACTTCTTCGGGGCGACGTTCCAGAAATGCGGCCAATAGGTTGGCTCGTAACCGGAAACGCCGTTGGCGACGCCGGAAACGGCATTGAAGTTGCCAACCTTGTAGAGCGGTGCATCATCATAGATGACCGTCTGGATGCCGTCCCATGCCGCCTTCTTGGCATCGTCAGTGGTGGCGTCCATATAGGTGGCGACAGCCTTTGCCTTCTGATCGGAAACGTACCAGCCCGGATAGGTGTCGGTGATCGTGTTGATCGTCGTCGGGTCACCCGGGAAGTTGGAATGGGTGATGAAGATATCCCATGCCTTCGAATCCGCGCGGCGGGTGGTGAGCGTTGCCCAGTCTACCACCTGCAGATCGACCTTGAAGCCGGCGGCTTCGAGATAGGCCTTGGCGACTTCGCCGATCTTGTAGTGGAATTCGTACTGGCGGCTGGTCAGAAGGCGGATCGGGGTTCCGTCGTAACCACCATCCTTCAAGAGCTTGGCGGCTTCTTCCGGATTGCCGTCGCCGTAACGCTCGACACCGGCTTCGGTGTGCCAGAAGGAGCCTTCCGGGAAGATCGAGGCATCGACGCTGAAGAAGCGGTCGTCAGAGAAGGCGGCCATCATCATGTCGTTCGGGTTGAGTGCCGCCTGAACCGCCTGACGCAGTTCCTTCTTGGCGAGCAGACCTTCCTTCATGTTCATGTTCATCGACGCCCAGCCGGCATCGCGGAAGATGACGGGCTTGGCATTGCCGCTCTTTTCGACGCGCTCGAAGGCACTGACGGGCAACGAATCCGCATAGTCGAACTGGCCGGAGATCAGGCCTTCAACGCGGGTATTGGCATCCGGCACCGGAACGAAGCGGATTTCCTTGGCGATCGCCTCGCGCTTGCCGGCATAGTTGCTCGGCGCACCTTCAGGCGACTTGTAGCCGTCGAAACGGACGAGCTGGGTGTACTGGTCTGGCTTGCGTTCCTTCAGGGCATAAGGGCCGGTGCCGACGAATTCAGTCAGCGTGTCGGCAATCTTTTCCGACGGCAGGATGACGGAAGCCTGCGAGAGCGTGGCGAGCAGCGGTGCATAACGCGACTTCAGCTTGAAGACAACGGCATGATCGCCCTCTTCCGTCAGGCTTTCGACGATCGCTGCGACCTGCTTGCCCTTGGAATTGACCGCCATCCAGCGCTTCAGCGAGGCGGTAACGTCCTTGGCATCGAAGATGCTGCCGTCATGGAAGGTGACGCCTTCGCGCAGCGGGATCGTGTAGGTGAGGCCGTCCTCGGAAATCTTCGGCATGCCGGCTGCGAGCAGCGGTACGGACTTCCATTCGGCGTCATAGGTGTAGAGCGTTTCGAAAATGTGCTGGTCGATGGTCAGCACGATATCGGTCGCCGTCTGCATGACGTCGAGCGTCGGCGGCTCGCCGATCGTGGCAACGGTCAATACGCCGTCGCTCGCCTGCGCCATTGCGAGGCTGCTGGTGCCGGCCAAGGCCGCCAGCGTCATCAGAACAAGTGCACTCTTTTTCATGGTCATCCCCTTGTTGCGTTTAATATAGCGGCCGGCTTTCCTGTCCGGCCGGGATTTCAGGCATCCAGTCCCAGCGGATCGGCCACGCGCGGCCAGAGTTTGAGGCTCGCCTTGCGGTAGGGCGTCGTGGCCGGGTTGGTCGGATAGGAGGTCGGCGCGGCGATATAGACGATCTCGGACGAGACCGGCTGGAAGCCCGCGTAGAAATGGTTGGTCGACTTGATCAGCATGTAGGATTTCGAGGCGAAATCGATGCCCTGATTGGAGAAGATATCCGGCTCATAAGTCTGGGTGCGGCTGGTGATCAGCACGATGTCGATATTGGTGCCGACCGGGCGAATGACGGCGGCGCTGCCGAGCGTGACGCGCGAATTGCGAAAGCTCTGCCAGCCGGCATCGAAGACCTTTTGCACGGTGACGCGCAGATCGAGCGGATCGCCGCCCTCCGGGCTAGACTTGCCGCCGACGCGCAGTGCCAGTTCCGCGCCTTCACCCGCCGCATGGCAGAAGGTGACGGCGATCGGGTCCCAGATGGTGGCCACGGCGAAATCGTCCATGCCGCGTTCCATCATCCGGCGCAGGATATAGGTCGCATCGCCCGCCACGCCGCCGCCGGGATTGTCCCAGACATCGGCGATGGTGACCGGCTTTTGCAGATGCGCGGCACGGATGGCGATCGCCTTGTCGAGGCCGGCTTCTGTATCGAACATCGGCATCGCGGTCGTCTTGCGCAGGCTGTAAAGCTCGCGGCCGAGTTTTGCGGCCAGTGCGTCGCCCTTTTCCTTGTCATTGTCGGTGACGACGACGATGCGGGTGCCCATGTCGGGCAGGTCGCCGGCCATGAAACCGTGGATGACGGAGGCGGACAGGATGCCGTCATGACCTTCCAGCGCCTGCATGCGATCGACGAAGGAGCGCATCGGCTCACGGCTGGTCGGGAAGATGGTGATCATTCGGCAGTCGAAGGTGGAGATCACCGGCTTGATCTTTCCACGCAGCGCCTGGAGCGCGAGTTCCACCACATGCTCGCCACGCTGTTCGAAATCCGTATGGGGGAATTCGAGGAAGGCGGCCATGATGTTCAAATTGGCGACGCGGAGCGCCGTCAGGTGGCTGTGCGGGTCGAATTCGGCGGCGATCAGCACGTCGGGGCCGACGATTTCGCGGACGCGGGAGAGAAGATCGCCTTCGGGATCGTCATAGCCCTGCGCGGCCATCGCGCCGTGCAGGCCAAGGACGACGCCATCGACGGGCAGGGCGCCTTTCAGTTCGGCCAAAATCAGGTCGCGCAAGGTCTCATAGGTCTGGCGCTGGATGAGGCCCGCGGGCTCAGCCCAGCAGGACGTGCCTTCGATGACGGTGAAGCCTTCTTCCCTGCCGCGGCGGCGCAGGATCGGGACGACGGAAGAGCACAAGGTCGGCGTATCGGGATGTTCGCCCGGCCCGGCATAAAACGCCGCCTTGAAGGCGTTCATATCCGTCGGCACGGGAGAAAAAGTGTTCGTTTCGGTCGCCAGCGAGGCGGTGAAGATGCGCATGTCTTGTTATCCGAATACACTTCGGCCTCAGGGCGACGCTGCCGTGCCCGAATGCCGTTGCCATGTTGTGCTGATTTGAAGTCTGCCGAAGCTACCGCCTGGATGTCGCTTAGCGACAGTCGTCATGCTCTCGGATCATTCGATTTCCCGTTTTCCTCAAGTTCGCCCGCTCACCGTTTCGGTGTAATTTATTTTCTTCATAATGCGCCAAATCAAAGCCAAGTCAATGGATTTTCAGATTTCGCACTATTTTGTGTAATTTATTTTCTTGAACGGGAATTTCGCGGAAAATTTTCATGCCGGCTGGAGATGCCGGATTCCGCTGCGTGAGTTGTCGCAACCGCAATCCGTTTTGAATCAATGATTTCCCTAGCCGTGAACATGGGGCACTAGCTGCGGAGAGAAAATCCGCCATGAAAAAGGGCGCCCTCGACAGGCGCCCGATTTTCATCATGTCGCTTGAACCGTGGCAGCGGGGTCGCTGTCTATCGGGTCGGCGCGAGAAAAATTTTCAAGACGGGCCTTACCAGACCGTTCCGCGGGCATCGACATTTTCAACCCGCGTGACCAAGCCGTCCTTGTGGAAGACCATGCGGTCGAAGAGATTGGTGACGACGCAGGTATGGTTCGGAACGACCTTTACCTGTGCGCCGATCTCCGGGAAGGGCGTCGTGCAGGCGGAAGTATCGACCACGGCATGTTCTTCCGAAAGTGAAACGACCTTTGCGCCTTCGTAGCCGGCGATCGAACCGTAATCCGAAAAGCCGAGAAGATCGGATGTCAGCGCCTTGGAACCGCTGTCGAGCACGGCACGATCCGGTGCCGGGCGGGAAACGACGGTGGCGAGGATGTGCATGGCGAGATCGTCATTGGTGCAATGGCCGGCGCGGACCATGCTGCGGTCGTTATAGACATAGGTGCCGGCGCGATGTTCGGTGGCCGAGGGCACGAGATGGGCGAAGAACAGGTCCGGCGAACCGCCGCTGGAGCGGACAGGGCAATCGATGCCCTTTTCGGCAAGCAGCGCCATGGTCTTCGACATGAAGGCCTCGACCTGCTCGGCACCACCGGTGGCCGGGTAGGTCATGATGCCGCCGAAACGGAGGCCCGGTGCAGCCGCGATATTTTCGGCGAGTGCCACGGCTGCTTCCGGTGTCTGCACGCCGCAGCGTTTTGCGCCGGTGTCGCATTCGATCAGCACGGTCAGCGGCTTGTCGGCATCGAACGTTGCCGCAAGGCCTGCGACCGTCGTCTTGCTATCGGCAACGACGGCGAGTTTCGCAACTCGGGCATTGAGCGCCTTGAGGCGAGCAAGCTTTGCCGCGCCGAGAATGTTGTAGGTGATCAGGATGTCTTCAAAGCCGGCATCGGCAAACACCTCCGCCTCGGTGACCTTCTGGCAGTTGAGGCCGACGGCCCCGGCTTCCACCTGCTGGTGCGCGACGGCTGCGATTTTGTGGGTCTTGATATGCGGGCGGAACGCCTTGCCGTGTTGATCGCAATAGGCCTGAACGCGGGCGATGTTGGCGGCAAGCCGCGCCTCGTCGATGACCGGCATCGGGGTTGCAACCTCATTGAGCGGCGTGCCGGGTTCGGGCCAGGGATAGTTCATGGAAGAGACCTCATCGGGATGACGCGACCGTGCCTGAAACGGCATCGGCGCAGGGAAGGTTGCTTTTATTTTCTTGGAACGACCAAGTTTCGTTGATGCTGGCCGGCATTATGCTATCAAATACGAGAACAGTGAAATTCATTTTCACAGGCACATGCATTTTTCTGCTGTAGCCAATCTGAAGGGAAGACCGAATGGACCTGTTTCATGCCCTTTCCGATCAGGATGGCCGGCTTTCCGGGCTGGAGGCGAAGCTTGCCCAGTTCGCGCTGGAAAATGTCGATTTCGTCGTCAATGCGTCGATCATCGAGGTGGCGGAAAAGGCCGGCGTTTCGCCGCCGACGGTGACGCGTTTCTGCCGACGGTTGGGTTGCCAGGGATATTCCGATTTCAAGGTGCAGCTTGCCAAACTCGCCTATGTCGGCCTGCGTTACCTGACGCCGGAAGCACCCACCGCGACGGCCGAGGAAGTAGCGCAGGATATCGTGTCGAAGGCGCAGAACGCGCTGTTCGAGGTCCACCGCCAGCTCGATTTGGAAGTGATCGAAAAGGCGGCACAGATGCTCAGGGCTGCCGAGTTCATCCAGGCTTTCGGTGCCAGCGGCAATTCGGCGATGATCGTCAACGAGCTGCATAACCGGCTGTTTCGTCTCAGCTGCCGGGTCAATGCATCGAGCGACCATGGGATGAACCTGATGATTTCGGCAGCGGCTCAGCCGGGCACTGTCGTTTTCGGCTCGTCCTTTACCGGCCGCGACATGGGGCTTGTCCATTGCCTAAACCTACTGCGCGAGCGCTCAATCCCGACTATCGTGATGACGCAGGGCGGTTCGCCGGTCGCCAGCGCTGCGGATCTGGTGATCGCCATCGAGATGCCCGAGGGCAAGAACATCTTTCGGCCAACCTCGACGCGCTATGCCTATCTGGCGGCGATCGACATTCTGGCCAACATGGTCGCATATGCCGATCGCACCAGAGCGCTGAAATCTCTTCGTGCCATCAAGGAAGAACTGGTGCGCAACCGTGATGGCGACGACCGGCAGCTTCTCGGCGACTGATCCGAACCCAAATTCGAGCAATTGCGGATTGATGCATTTGCGACATGATGATGCCGTTTTCAGGCAAGAAGTATTGTCGCAATCAGACGACACAGGCGTCGAATTTTGAACATTTGACACAGGTGCCGGTCGTTGCCTGTCTCACGTATCCGTGGGTTGATTTTCGTGTAAAAAGCCATGCCAGAAGACGTTGACGATCCCGTATCGGTCACGCGCAACAATTCTCGCGGTCGTAAGTACCGCCACGGCGAGGCGAGATGCCGGGATCAGGCATCGCCATTTTCAAAAATCATAAAAACGAGACCTTCATGTCTAGGCAAACCCTGACGACGGTGATGGCGCCGCTTCTCGGCCTGTTCATCCTGAGCGTCGGCAACAGTTTTCTGTCGTCGCTGACCACCCTGCGTCTCGATGCTGCCGGCGCTTCGCCCGCAATGATCGGTGTGGTGTCCTCCGCCTATTTTGTCGGGCTGACGCTCGGGGCGATGTTTCATGACCGGCTGATCGTGCGGATCGGGCATATTCGCGCCTATGCCAGTTTTGCCTCACTCGGCGTCGTCAGCATCCTGATGCAGGTTCTGTCGGCCGACTGGATGCTGTGGATCCTTGTCAGGCTGATCTATGGCTGGACGACGGTCGGTGTCTTTCTCGTGATCGAAAGCTGGTTGTTGCTGGTTGCCGACCAGACCGTGCGCGGCCGGTTTCTGGCGCTTTACATGATTGCCTTTTACGGCGCGGGTGCCGTCGGGCAGGCGCTGCTGGGGACTGTTGACGGGCTGGGCGAGTTCGCGCCCTTCATCGCGGCCGCGATGTTGGCGTCGCTGTCGGTTCTGCCGATCGTCATCCTGCCGCGCGAGATGCCGCTGATGGAACGGGTGGAGGCGCTCAAACCCCTGCAGCTGTTTCAGATGTCGCCAAGCGGCGTGATCGGCTGCTTCGGATCGGGTGTAGCGATCGCGGCGGTCTACACGCTGTTTCCGCTCTATCTGCAGACGATCGGCATGCCGGTTGATGAGGTCGGGATGATGATGGCCTGTGTCATTCTCGGGGCGATGGTGCTGCAATATCCTGTCGGGCGCTGGTCGGACAAGCAGGACCGGCGCGTGGTTCTGATCACGCTGGCCTTTGCCTGCCTGCTGCTTTGCGCGGCAGTTCTGCTCTTGCCGCATAATGCGACGACCCTGATGATTACCCTTTTCCTGTTGGGTGGCGGCATCTTTGCGATCTATCCCGTATCGATCAGCTTTTCGGCTGACAGGGCCTCGGCGGCATCGCTGGTGCCAATGATACAGGGCATGCTGCTGGTCAATTCGCTTGGTTCGGCGATCAGCCCGATTTCGATCTCCGCTGTGATGAGCGCATTTGGGGCATCGGGATTGTTCTGGTCGCTGGCGGTGCTGAAAATCCTGATGGTTATCTTCTTCATCTGGCGGCGTGGTGCGCGGCCGGAAGCCACGCAGGTTGCGCCTTTCGCGCCGGCAACGGCAATGTCGCCGATCGGGGCAGAGATCCGCGTGACCGACGAGATGATCCAGGGCGTGAAGGAGCACGACGCCGAGGCAGAGGAACCTCCCGTCAGGCACGCATCATCGCTGGGGTAAGGATGGGATAGGCCCTATCCGAGCGTTCTTGCCGTCAGTTTCGGCAGCATCAGGCGGAAGGCGATGCTGCGGGCGCTCTGGAAGAGAAGCAGCGCGATCCACAGGCCGTGATTGCCGAAGAGCGGCTGCAGCACGGCCCAGGCGGCAAAATAGGTGGCGAGCGACAAGAGCATGAGATTGCGCATCTCTCGCGACCATGTGGCGCCGATATATACGCCGTCCATCTGGAAGGCGATGGCGCCGACCAAGGGCATGATCGCGGCATAGGGCAGGAAGCTTTCGGCCAGTTGTTCTACCGTCGCATTGGGGGATGCCAGATCTATGACCCACCAGCCGCCAGCGAGGAAGGACAGCGCAACGAGCGCGCCGCAGACCAGCGCCCAGAGCGTGGTGAGCTTGATCATCCGGTCGAAGGCGGCACGGTTTCTGGCTCCGACGGCACGGCCGGCGAGCTGTTCGGCGGCGGTGGCGATGCCGTCGAGGAACGCGACGCCGAAGAAATAGAAGCGCAGCAGGATCGTGTTGGCGGCGAGGATATCGATGCCGAGTTCACCGCTCTGGCGGGTGAAGAAGGACAGCCCGATCAGCAATGCAAACGAGCGGATCATCATGTCGCCATTGACGGAAAACAGCCGTCGCAGGCTTTTCATGTCCGGTAAATTCCAGCTCGACTTGTCGGTGCGACAGAGGATGATGGCAGCGCCCGCAAGTGCTGTGACGATTTCGGAGACGAGGCTGGCGATTGCGAGGCCCGCAACGCCGCCATCGAGACCGAGGACCCACCAGATGCTGAGGCCCAGATTGAGGCCGTTCAACAGGCCCTGCAGCAGCATGGCGGTCAGCGCATCGCCGCGACCGATGATCCAGCCGAAGGCGACGAAATTGAACAGCACGAAGGGGGCAGACCAGACGCGCCAGGAGAAATAGATCTTTGCCGCTTCCGCCACCGCGCCATCGGCGCCGAGCACGGTGAGGCCAAGATTGCCGATCGGCACATGCAGAATGAGGATGACGAGGCCGGCGACCATGGAAATGGTCAGGCCACCGAGCAGCATGCGCTGTTCGAAACGGCGATCACCTGCGCCAAAAGCCTGGGCGGTGAAACCGGTCGTCGCCCCGCGTAGAAAATTGAAGGTGACGAACAGCACGTCGAAAATGACGGCGGCGAGCGCCACGCCGCCGATCAGCGCCTCCTGCCCCAACTGCCCGATAACGCCCGTCGCCACGAGGCTGACGAGCGGGGTCGAGAAATGGGCGATCATCATCGGGATCGCGATGCGCAGCACTTCGCGATGGGTGACATCGAAGGAGGGGGCGCTGTCTGCCGTCGTTGCGGTTGCCACTTAGTCTTTCCGGTGCGGTTCGCCGAGCGTGTGCATCAGCCGGTTGGCCCAGCCGAAGATCGCCACGGAATGAATGAGGTCGAGGATTTCAAGATCACTCAGGCCCGTCTCGCGCAAGTGGTAGAACTGGTAGACCCCGACATTATCCGGATGGGCGGTCAGATCGACGCCAAAATTGAACAGCGCCTGATCGTGTTCGCCAAGATCGGCTTCGAGGCCGTTCTGGTAGATTTCCTCCACCACTTCCGGCCTTTTTTCCAGCTGGATGAAACGGTTGGCGTGGACCTGGGCGCAATAGATGCAGTGGTTGACGAAGGAGGCGGCAAGCGCGCCCAGTTCGCGGCCGCCGCGCGACAGGCCGCCATCGCTATACATGATGTCGTTGAACAGCGGCGAGCGCTCGGCCAGCATCTCGGTTTCCTGTGCCAGAACCAGCACATAGGCAGAAACTTTTGTGTTGGACGGCGTCACCTTCAGCGCATCGAGCTGTTCGGGCGTCGCCGTCTGCAGATCAACCGGCTTGACGTAAGGCTGCCATTCGAGTGCATCGAGGGTGAATTCGTGGACCGGGTCAGACATGTCAGTTGTCCCTCAGCATCTTCAGGCCGGCGACGACCAGCACCTGGTAATTGACGAAAGCGATGATGCCGGCGAGCGTGACGATATCGCGATCGTCGAGGCCTGCGGCATAGAGCTTTTCGATATTCTCGCGGGTTGCCGCTTTCGGGTTCTTCGTCACCAGATCGACATGGCGCAGGATGACGGCGAGGCGGCTTGCATCGTCCTCCGGCTTCCATGCGGGATCGGCAATCGAAAGAACATCGCCGCTTGCGCCTTCCGTCGTGGCGAGATCGCGGTAATGGGCCAGAAGTTCCTGCGAGGTCCAGAGTGCGGCCATGCGGGCGGCAAGGGTGGCGCGTTCCACATAGGAGAAATTGCGGGGGTCGGTCGGGTGGAGTGCCGCGACATAGCTTGTCTGGGTGAGGTGTTTCAGCTTGGCGCGTTGTTCACGCAGGGCAAGCAGCGGCGAGGAGGGGTCAAGGCCCAGTACCTTGTCGATCACATCGACAGTCGTTTCGGTGGTCATATGATTTTATTCCTCAATCTTGCGACAGGGCTTCGTCGAGAAAGTCCAGGCGGTCCTGCCCCCAATAGAGCACGTCCTTGTAGATCCAGGTCGGGGTGCCGAAGACACCGCGCTTGCCGGCTTCTTCGTGGCTGTCGAGCCAGGCCTGCATGATTTCAGGCTGATTTTCCATCGCCTGCAGCTTGGCGCCGTCGAGGCCGAGGCGGTTGGCGACGTCGATGCGGACATCCGGCTGCGTCACGTCCAGCTCTTCGCTCCAGAGAGCGTGAAGAAGGGCGTGGCTGAGTTCCAGCGACGGCAGGCCGAGCCTGTCGGCGGCGATTACCATGCGCGCGGAAAATTCGTTATTGGTCGGGTAATATTTGGGCTTGAGCACCAGCGGCATGTTGAGACGCTTGCGCCAGCGATCGAGTTCGACCGCGTGATAATCCTGCCGCGGCTGCGGACGGGAGCGCAAAGGCACACCGCCATTTTCCGTGACGATGCGGGTCGGGCGCACGACGACGTCGAGATCGTGCTTTTCGATCAGCGCTTTGAACTGCGGCCAGCCGAGATAGGCCCACGGCGAACTGAGGGCGTGATAATAATAGACTGTCTTGCGCATGAAAATCCTCAAGCTGTCTTCTGTTCGGGGAGATCGGCGTCGGCATCGACCCATTCGGAACCGTCGAGTTCCGGCTTTTCGTAAGCCAGCAGGGCTTCCCAGTGGTAGTCGATATCCTCAATGAACAGGCCGGCGGAAACCCCGCGGGCAAGCCATTGTGCGCCTTCGCTGATCGCCGGGATATCGCCGCTGACCTTGCCGAGGCTCATCGTCGCGCCGTAGTTGAAGCAGTGGATGTTTTTGAGCCAGGGCGCCTTGCCCGGAGTCTTTTCGGTGAAGGAAAAATCGTCCTCCAGCCAGGGGAAACGGCCAAGGCTCGGGTTCTCTTCGTTGGCGGGCGGCGTGATGCGGTCTTCCCAGCAAGCGATCTCGGCCTTGTAGGGTTCAAGCTCACTGCGGGCCAGAGGATCGACGGTAAAGCCGGTGCCGAGGATGACGAAATCGGTGCGGAAGATGCGGCCGTTGGTAGTGGTGATAACCACTTCATCACCTTCCTCCTTCATCGAGGCTATGCCGCAATCGAAGTGGAAGAAGGCATTGGCGTGGCGGCTGACGCGCAGGGTCGAACCGTGCGGGGCAGGGGTCTGCTGCCTCGTGGAATAATCCATCAGGCGCCAGCGCCATTTCGGATCGATCTTCGGGAACCCGGCGGTGACGCCGTAGGAGCCGATGCCCATCAGCTTGTTGATCGTCGGCATCTTCTTGCGGCGGGCGAGAAGACGGACTTCACCGGCACCGGCTTCCAGCGCTTCCGCCGCATTGTCGACGGCGGAAGCACCGACGCCGATGACAACGACGCGCTTGCCTTTGAGAGCGGTAAAATCGACTTCATCGGCGGAATGCGCCCAGCTCTTGCCGCGCTGCATGCCTTCGACGAAACCGGGGATTTCCGCGGCACCCAGGCCATCGCGACCGGTTGCCATGACGAGCTTGCGGGTGAGGATCGGCTCTTCCGCGCCATTGGCGATTTCGAGTTCGAGCAAACCGTCCTCGCGCGGGATAATGCGGGTGACGTGGACGCCGTTTTCGACCGGGATGGAGAGCACATCACGGTACCAGTCAAGGTAATCCATCCACATCGGGCGCGGGATCCGATACAGTTCGTCCCACTTGGCGATGCCGAAAAGCGCGGTGTACCAGGCGCGAAAGGTGAGCGACGCCATGCCGGCCGCCGGGCCGAGCAGGGTTTTCGGCGAACGCAAGGTTTCCATGCGGGCAAAGGTTTTCCACGGGCCTTCGCGGCCTTTGGGGGCCTTGTCGATGATCCTGACATTGCGGATGCCGACGCGCGAAAGCGCGAACCAGCCGACGAGACCGCACATGCCGCCACCGATGATGACCACATCGCTGACCGGTCTGCCATCAACCTTGGCCGAAGCAGGCGACCAGTTGGCGGGCGGATAGTTCAGATATTCGAGGTCCTGCGCAACGCGGGCGTTGAGATCTGAAAGCTTGGGATCGTTGAAACTGCGGATCGGTTCGGGACTCATGGGTCAGGTCCTGTTCGGTTCAAATCTTCCACGGTCCCGGCCGCGTGACACGGCCGGGCAAGATGCCGGGGATGCCGGCTGTTATGGTCAGTCGGCCAGCACCACGGCGTCGTTCTCGCGCCATGTCAGCCAGACATCGTCGCCGGTTATGGCCGAAAGCGCCACCGGATCGAGCTGGGCGACAACCGACTGGCCATTCGCCAGGCTGACGGTCAGCGATGTATGATCGCCCTTGAAGATGCTCTGCGTGATGCGGCCAGAAACGGCAATCGTGTTGGCTGGCTTTTGCGACAGGACGGAAATGGCTTCCGGGCGCAGCGCTGCTGCAACCGTGTTGCCGACCGCCGGGCTTTGACCGTTGAGGTTCGCATGGACAACGCTGCCGTTCCATTCGATGGCGGCGAGCCCGCCATCGATCGCCTTCAGCTTGCCTTCGATGAAATTCGTCTCGCCGATGAAGTTGGCGACGAAACGGCTGCGCGGCTTGGCGTAGAGTGTGTGGGGATCGCCCATCTGCTCGATGCGGCCGGCATTCATGACGACGACGACATCCGACATGGTGAGCGCTTCTTCCTGGTCGTGGGTGACGAAGATGAAGGTCTTGCCGGTGGTCTTCTGGATCGATTTCAGTTCTATCTGCATCTGCTGGCGCAGTTTTGCATCAAGCGCCGACAGCGGCTCGTCGAGCAGCAGGACGTTCGGATTGGGCGCAAGCGCGCGCATCAGCGCGACACGCTGGCGCTGGCCGCCGGAAAGCTGACCAGGCATGCGCTCGGCAAAATCGGTGAGCTTGACCAGCGACAGGAGTTCCATCGTGCGCTTGTGGATCGCATCCGACGCCATGCCCTTCAGCTCAAGGCCGAAGGCGACGTTGCGGCGGACGTTGAGATGCGGGAAGAGCGCATAGTCCTGGAAGACGATGTTGACGTTGCGCTTGTTGGGCGGGAGCTTGCTGATCTCCTGGCCGTCGAGAAAGATCTCGCCGGACGTCGGCGTCTCGAAGCCGCCGAGCATGCGCAGCGTCGTCGACTTGCCGCAGCCGGAAGGGCCGAGCAGGGTGACGAACTGGCCGGGTTCGATGGCGAGATCGAGATTATCGACTGCGAGCGAGGAGCCGTAAGATTTGTTGACGTTACGGAAATGAACGACTGGCTGCATGGATCTAAGTCCTCGAACGGCGGGTGAGATGTTCGGCATAAAGCCCGACGGCTGCGGTTACGATCAGCACGAGGGTCGCTATGGCGTTGATTTCAGGTGACATGCCGCCCTGCACCTTGGCGAAGATCAGCATGGGAAGGGTGGTCTGGTAACCGCCCAGGAAGAAGGTACGGACGAAATCGTCGATACTGGTAAGCACGCAGAAGACCATGCCGCCGGCGAGCGCCGGTGCCAGATAAGGCAGCGTGACGCGCATGAAGGCAACAAAACTGTCGGCACCGAGATCACGGGCCGCATCGACGAGATTGTTCGGCATCGAACGCAGCCGGGTCAGCACCATGATGACGACGAAGGGCACGGCGTGAACGGTATGCCCGAGAATGATCGCCCCGGTGCCGGTCGGAATGTCCAGAACGCGTATGAAGATACGCATCGAGATGGCATTGATCAGGCCCGGCACAACCGCCGGAAGACAGGCGAGTGCGAAGATCACGGAGCGGGCGATCATGCCCTCGGTGGTGATCAGCAGCGCAATCCACACACCGACGATCGTCGCAAACAGCGTCGTCATCAGGGCGATGAAGATCGAATAGGCGCAGGCTTCGAGGAACTGCTTGTCCTGCAGCACCTGCGCATACCACTTGAGCGTCCACTTATCGATCGGGAAGGCGACGAAATTGGCGTCCTTGAAGGAGATCGCCATCATCAGCGCAAGGGGCAGGAGCAGATAGATGACGAACAGCCAGTAGGAGGCCTGAAGCGCGGTTTTGGGGAAGTCGGAAAAATACGAGCGCATGGGTCAGATCCTCACATCAGCTTGACGGTACGGCCGCCGACGACACGCATGAACAGACCAACGGTCGACAGCGATACGGCAAGCATCAGGATGGAGAAGGCGGCACCTTCCGGCCATTTGTCGCTGGAACCATGGAAAAGGCTGGCGATGATTTCCGGGAAGATCGTCGAATTCGGGCCACCGAGAAGAAGCGGGGCGGCGAAGACACCGATCGAGGTGAGATAGACGAGGCTGCAGCCCGAGATGATGCCGTCCCTCGACAAGGGCAGGATAACCCGGCGGAAACGTTGCCATGGTCCCGCGCCGAGATCCGCTGCTGCGTCGACCAGCGAGTTGGGGATCTTTTCGATCGCGGAATAGAGCGGCAGGAGCATGAACAGCGAGATCAGGTAGATGACGCCGAAGCTCAACGAGAAATAGTTGTAGAGCAGGATGATCGGGCGATCGATGAAGCCGATCTCGCGCAGGAAGACGTTCACGGCGCCACGGTTTGCCAGAAACATGATGACCGAGAAGGTGCGGATCAGCTCACCGGCCCAGAAGGGCGTCAGCAGCAGCAGCAGGGCACGGGTGCGGTTTTCCGGCTTGACCACTTTGGCAACGTAATAGGCGACGGGATAGACAACGACCAGCGTCGTGGCGGTGACGCAGACGGCAAATACGATGCTGCGCAGGAACGGCATGAAATAGAGCGGTTCCTGGAAGAACAGTCGGTAGTTGTCGAGCGTGTAGATCGCGCCGCCCGGTGCCGGCGGATAGTTGTCCATTATGCTGATACGGGCCATCTGGTAGATCGGGCCGATATGGAGCGTGATGATCCAGACCAGCGGGATTACCAGAAGCAGCGCGAGGCGGGCCATGCGACTGTTGGCGATGAGGCCGATCGTTGCGGCGTAAATCGGCGAATTCGCCAGCTTGCCGATCCATCCGGCATAGGAGGGGCCGGCCCTTGGAGACACTTTCGCGGTGTCGCTCATACTACTGTCGACCATCATTACGTTCCCATTCGTCTTTTTGCTTTTGACTGCAGTTCCGAGCGGCCGGTCCCTGTTGTGGGACCGGCCGTCGGTGTCACGGATGGGCGGCTCAGCCGGCCTTAACTTCGGCCGAAGCCTTGTCGATCATGTCGTTCTTCATCTTGCGGTTCTTCGAGCTGAAGAACTGGATGCGCTGCATCTGTTCGTCCGGCAGTGTCATGGCAGCGCGTTCCTTGTCGGTCAGGACCGTGTCGACACCGGCAAAGGCCGACGCGAAACCGGACTGGCGGGTCATCGCCGCACCGATTTCCGGCGAGGCCAGCATGGCGTTGAGGAACTGATAGGCCGCTTCCGCATTCGGCGCGTTGTTGACGACGTTGAACGAGTACAGGAAGCCGTAGGTGCCTTCCTTCGGGATGGACAGCTCGATCGGATGGCCGTCCATGATCAGCTTGGCGGCCGGGCCGGACCATGCCTGCGCGACATAGATGTCCTCGTTGACGAACATCTGCTGCACTTCGGAACCGGCATCGTAATATTTGCGGACCTGACCCTTGTTCTTGATCAGGTAGTCGCGGGCCTTGTTGGTGGCTGCAAGCGCTTCGGCTTCCTTGCCCTCGTAGGTGACGTAATCACCGTCGGTGCCCTGATACTTCATGGTGATCGAAAGGAAGTCGGAGACGATGTAGGACGTCAGTTCCTTGTACTGCTCGTCGAACATGATGTCCCAGCTGTCGGAAGCCTTGGTGTAATCGGTGTTGCGCACAAGACCTTCGAACCCGGCGAGAAGCGGCACGCCATAGGTCTTGCCGTCGATGGTCAGCTGCGGCGCGCCGGCATAGGCAGGCGCGAGCTTGTTCCAGTTTCCGATCCGGCCGGTGTCGAGCGGGGACAGGAGGTTGGAGGTGATGAACTGCGACAGGCGATGGCCGGTGACGGTGACGATATCGGTGGACGGTGCGTTGCCTTCAGCAGCCAGCAGATTGTATTGCTTGCCTTGGTCGTCGGTCAGGCGGATGCGGACTTCGATGCCGGTATCTTTCTGGAACTGGTCGATGAAGGATTGGGGAACGAATTTGTCATAGGTGGTGATGTTGACCACCTTGCTCTGCGCCATGGCAGGGCGGATGATCGACGGTGCAGCAAGGATGCCGGTCCCAGCGGCCAGCATCTTGAGCGTCGAACGGCGTGTTTGTGTGAAGTCTCGCATGTCAGTCTCCTTACTTTCCTGTCCGGGTTCCCCTAGGCATTGCAGACTTCACACCCCCAGCTAGTGTATCGGCGCTGCCAGCCCTGTTTCCGCCTTGGCCGCTCGGGCCGCCGCAAGAGATATGTCGACCGCGGCATCGGCATGCAGCAGGGTCGAATCGAATGTCGGAATGTCGAAATCCTCGGCGCTCACCAGAAGGCCGATCTCCGTACAGCCCAGGATGACGCTGTCGGCACCGGCCGCCTTGCCCTTGGCGACGATATCGAGATAGCGCTGATGCGAGGCGCTCTTGACGACGCCGCAGCACAATTCGCCGAAAATGATGTCGTGGACGTCCTGCCGGTCTTCCGCATCGGGGATCAGAACGTCCAGGCCGAACTTGTCTTCCACCCGGCGACGGTAGAAATCCTGCTCCATCGTGTAGCGCGTGGCGAGAAGCAGCGGCCGCTTGCAGCCGGCGGCCGTCACGGCCTCGCCGGTCACGTCGGCAATATGCAGCAGCGGCACGTCGACGGAGTTCTGCACGTCGTCCGCCAGAAGATGCATCGTGTTGGTGCAGATCAGGATCATGTCCGCGCCAGCCTGTTCCAGATCTCTCGCCACCTTGCTCAATTCGCCTGCCGCCTGTTCCCAGGCCCCCAGTTTTTGAAGGGTTACGATATCCTGAAAATTGACAGAACGCATTACCACGTCCGCAGAATTTAACCCTCCGAGCCGCTCGCGCACCTGCTCGTTGACGCGACGGTAATAGACCGCAGTGCTTTCCCAGCTCATGCCGCCGATCAGACCAATCCTTTTCATCTTTCCACCCATCAGGTTGTTGTGTTTGGAAAGAGGGTAGACAAACAGGCATGGAGACGGATTGCTTTTTTTGACAATGATCAGATTGATATTGCAATGTCATCCTAGCAAATCACGAATTTGATAGGATGATTTGACAGAATTGTTGGATCGTTTAAATTTTGATCATCGCTGCATGGATTTTGGGCGGATGTCCGTCCGCCGGGAGGGTGGGGTGCGCGCAAAATATCGCTCGATACGCTCTTGTGCGAACACTCATCCCCTATTGCTGCGGCGATGAGTGGAAAAAATTCCCACCGAAACTTGTCAAAGCGCAATTTTATCCCGGAGCTGTCATGTTTGACCAAATCGACCGGAAGATCATCGAAATCCTTCAACAGAATGCCGAAAAATCGGTTGTCGAGATCGCTGAAGAGGTGGGCCTGTCGCATACGCCCTGCTGGCGCCGGATCAAGCGGATGGAGGATATCGGACTGATCCGCTCCAAGGTGGCACTGATCGACCGGCGCATGGCAAATGTGCCGATGACGATCTTCATCTCGGTGAAGGTGCCGCGCCACACCACGACCTGGCTCGACGATTTCCGCAAGGAGATCAAGGAAATCCCAGAAATTCTCGAGGCCTATCGGCTGACCGGCGATGCAGACTATCTGCTGCGTGTCGTGGTGCCGGATATCGATGTCTACGACCAGGTTTACAAGAACCTGATCAGCCGGCTGGAATTCTCCGACCTGAGTTCTTCCATCGCCATGGAGGAAATGAAGTTTACAACGGCGCTGCCGACCAAATACATGTAGCGCCCACCCTCAAGTTTAAAAATCGTCTCAATCATCAAGGAGAAACCATGCGCGTCAGTATCCTCGGAGCCGGATCGATCGCATTCGGAATGGCCGCCTATCTTGCAAAGGAAGGCCATGACCCCATGCTGTGGTCACCATCCGGAAAGAGCGCGAAGGCGCTGGCCGATGGTGCCGAACTGACTGCGAATGGCGCTTTCGAATTCTCCGGCCGGGTGCGCATTGCCAAGGATTGCGAAGAGGCGGTGACCTCTGCCGACGTCATCGTCGTTGCCCTGCCGGGTTACGGCCACAAGGCCGCGTTCGATGCCGCGATCCCGCACCTCAAATCCGGCCAGCCGGTGATCATCTCGTCGCATTGCTCTTTTGGCGCGCTTTATCTCTCGAAGGGCCTTGCTGCGCGTGGTGTGAAACTGCCGATCAGCGTCTGGGGCACGACGCTTCTGACCGGCCGGGTGCAGCCGGACATGACGACGGTGAAGGTGAATACGGTTCGCCAGAAGGTGGATATCGCGACGCTGCCGAAATCCGACATCGATGCGGGGCACGCGCTTTGCACGGAGCTTTTCGGCGATCGTTTCGTCAAACGCGATGGCGTGATGGCGATTTCGCTCAGTAATCTCAACCCGCAGAACCATCTCGGCATTGCGCTTCTCAACCTCACTCGCATGGAAAAGGGCGAGACCTGGGGGCAGGGCGACAACATCACTCCCACCGTCGGCCGCGTCATCGAAACGCTCGACGAGGAACGTCTTGCGATTGCCGCGACGCTCGGCCTTTCGGTGCGCACCGTGCGCGAACATTTCTCGCTTTCCTTCCATGTGCCGATGGGCAGCGTGTCGGAGATGAACCAGCAGATGCATGCGGAAGGTCGCGGCGGCTTTGGCCCGACGACGGTCGACAGTCGCTACATCTACGAGGACGTGCCCTTCGGCCTCGTGCCGACCTCGTTGCTTGGCCGTCTCGCCGGCAAGCCGACGATGCTGCATGATGCGGGAATTGCGATGATGTCGGCCGCGACCGGCCACGACCTGCCGGGACAGAATGATCTTCTGCCGGCGCTCGGTATCGATGCGCTGACGATCGATGAGGTCGCAAGGCTTTGCGACGAGGGTTATTGAACAGGGTGGTATTAGCCGGACCGAGATATCGGTCCGGCGTCGAGATCATTGGACTTCGTTGACATAACGATGGTTGGCAGTCGTTGCCCGGTGCGCCGAAATCAGCACGGGCACTGCCATCTGGTCATAGGCGATTTCATCGATGGTGAGCACGGCTGCCGGCAGTTTCAGATCCAGCCAGCGGGCATCATCCTCGTTGGCAAGATCAGCGCCGATCTGTTCGCGCACCGCAGATATGCGAAGGCCGTGATGTTCCAGAAGATGCAGGTAAAACAGCGACGGAATATCCTCTTTCCTCTCCGGAAAATTCGGCACCTTTTCGCGTGAGAGGGTGAGCGTCTCGTGCATGATCGGTCGGTCGTCGATGCTTCTGAAACGATGGAAACGGACGATTGGCGCGTCTTTTTCGATCTGCAGCTTTCCAGCGTCATCTGCGGATGCCGTCGCATGATCAAGTGAGGTCACCGTTGTTACCGACTTGCTCAGCGAGCCATCGAGACCGTGAAGGCGAAAATACTGGAAAAACAGGCGAAGGCTGTGCTGCGGCTTGCGGCCGGTGACGACCGTGCCGGTCTTGCGGCGGCGGCTGAGGATACCGTCATTGGTAAGGTCCATGAGTGCGCGGCGGATGGTGCCGACGGCGACCCCGTAGGTTTGCGACAATGCCACTTCGCTAGGCAGAACCGACCCAGGTTCAAGTTTGCCGATCATGATCGCTTCCGTGATCTGCCGCTTAACCACTTCATAAAGCGGTAAAGAAAGCTCGCCGAGCTTTCCGGCATCTGATGATATATTGGGCAATTCCGGCAATTATTTGCCTCTTCTTTGGAGTTGACTCGCTATCCCGATCTACGCAGTATTACTATATAGTTTATATTAAAGCGCAAGCTGAGGAGGCGAGCGCCGGAGGCCGAGGATACCACAATGACCGTGCCGCAGCCCGATCTTCATCATGACCCTCTTACGTCTGCCATGACAGCGATTGAGCGCGATGTCGAGATCGCGGTTCGGGATTTGTCACGCATGGTTGCGGTCGATACGTCCTTTCCGCCCGGCGAAGGATATGCACCATTCGCCGATCTGATGAGCGAATTGCTGACGCCGCTCGGCTTTGATTTTGAGCGTGTGACGGTACCGCGCGACCTCTGGCATGTTGCCGGTGGTCCGGCATCCGGCGAGCGTACGAACTTGGTTGCGACACGCGAGAGCGGCAAGCCGGTCTGTGGTCTTTATTATCATGTCGATACGGTTCCGGTTGCTCCCGGCTGGACGCGCGACCCGCTCTCTCTGACGATCGAGGGCGACAATCTCTATGGTTTGGGCGCTGCCGACATGAAGGGCACGATCGCCGCAACGCTTCTGGCGCTGCGCGCCGCCAAATCATGCGGCGTGCCGCTTGCCTATGATCCGATGCTGCTTCTCTGCACCGATGAGGAAGGCGGGCTTTATCCAGGCATCCGCTATCTCGCCGAGCAGGACATGCTGAAGGGCCATATCCTCAACTTCAACGGTTCGGCCGCACCGCGTGTCTGGGCCGGTTGTTTCGGCATTTTCAACCTGCAGGTGACGATCACCGGCCATGCGGTTCATGCCGGCGAGGGCAACCGTACCGGTGCAGGCGTCAATGCCATCGAAGGCGCGTTGCCGGTGCTGAATGCGCTGGCCGCGTTGAAGCCGGAAGTCGCGAAAAGGCAATCCAGGCTTGCGCCGCCGCCGCATGCGACCGGGCCGCTTCGGCCGTCGCTGACGATTGCGGCCATCAATGGCGGCACGGCGGGTGGACAGGTGCCGGCGGAGATCAAAATTCTTGTTTCGCGCCGTTATGCGCCGGAAGAAAGCTATGAAGAGGCGCGCGCCGAGATCGAGACTGTGATCCGTGACTGCCTTGTCGGAACCGATCTCAAGCTTTCCGTCGATCTCGTCGGGCACCTGATCCCGACCGACGATCCGGATGGGCCGCACTGGCCGCGCTGGCAGAAGGCGTTGTCGGAAGGTTTCGGCTACAAGCCGGAGGATTTTGCCAAATGGGGCGCGGCTTCCTGCTCCGATTTCGGTTACGTGCAGAGAGCCGGGTTCGGCCCTGAAGTGCTGCTCGGCGGCCTCGGGCGACCGGAAAGCTGCATCCACAGCCCGGAAGAACACACGACGCGGCAGGATATCATCGCGCTTGCCAAAAGCATTCTCGCCTATCTCGCGGCGGATTTCGCCGCGGACGCCATACCGGAAAACCGCAGCTGACATGCCAGTCAAAGGCCAATCAAAGGGAACATGAAATGCTGGAAATGAAACGTCGCTTTTTCCTCGCCGGAACCGCCGCCATACTGGCCGCACCGTCGATGAGTTTTGCCCAGGCCGCAACGCCTGCCCGTGGCGGTACGCTGAAAATCTCTGTCGACCAGGCAGCAAGTGTCATCCATCCGTTGCTCACTCGCGTCAACCCGGAATATCTCGTCACCGAGCTGCTCTACTCCAACCTGACGCGCCTGCGGGTCGACATGTCGGTCGAGCCGGATCTGGCCGAAAGCTGGACCGCCAATGACGCGCTGACCGAATGGACCTTCAAGCTGCGCACCGGCGTCACCTTCCATGATGGGTCTGCCTTCACCGCCAAGGACGTCGTCGCCACGTTGAAGACGATCCTCGATCCGGCGACTGCTTCGCCCGGCCGCAACAATATCGGCCCGATTTCCGATATCTCCGCTGTCGACGACGCCACCGTTCTGATCAAGCTCTCCGGCTCCTTTGCCGACCTTCCGGCCGCACTCGCCTATCCGAATGCCCGCATCATCCCGGCTTCCATCGCCACCGGCGACCTGAAGAGCCTGTCGACGAAGGCTGTCGGCACCGGCCCGTTCAAGCTCGTCTCCTACGAGCCGGACCGCCTGATCGTCGTCGAGCGCAACGAGAAATATTACGACCCGGCGCGTCCTTATCTCGACCGCGTCGAAGTGCAGGTCTTCCCGGATATTTCCGCTGAAGGTTCGGCTCTGATTTCCGGCAATATCGACATCATCTCGACAATCCAGCCGACCGAATTCCTGCGCATCGACGGTACGGACGGGATCGACACGCTGCGCACGCCGTCGGGCCAATTCTGCAACATCAATTTCGGTTGCGACACCGCTCCCTTCAACGATCCGCGCGTCCGTCGCGCCATCGCGCTCACCGTCGACCGCGAAGCCATGGTCGGTTTCGTCACCGAAGGTTTCGGCACGATCGGCAACGATACGCCGCTCAACCCGTCCTACCAGTTCTTCCAACAGGTCAAGCAGCGTGAGGCGAATATCGAGGAAGCCAAGAAGCTTCTGGCAGAAGCCGGTTTCCCGAACGGTCTCGAAGCGACCCTGATCGCCTCCGACCGCCCGGCCGTGCGCACCCAGCTTGCCGTCGCGCTGCGCGAAATGGCCAAGGAAGCGGGCATCACCATCAATGTTCAGACCATGCCGCATGCGACCTATCTGGAACAGGTATGGAAGAAGGGCTCGTTCTATGTCGGCTTCTACAACATGCAGCCGACGCCGGACGGTATCTTCAAGCTGCTCTACACGTCCGATGCTGCCTGGAACGAGACGCGCTGGAACAACAAGGCGTTCGATGCTCTCGTCAACGAAGCCCGCGGCACGACCGACGAAGCCAAGCGCACCGAGCTTTACACCAAGGCACAGGAAATCATGAACGAGGACGTTCCCTCGATCATCCCGTCCTTCTTCGACGTTCTGGCCGCCAAGCGCAGCTGGGTAGAAGGTTTCGAAGCCCATCCGCGCGCATCCGTCTATCGTCTCGACTACGCTTCGCTTTCCGACAAGGCACCGAAGCGCGGCTGATCTTTTGACTGTCGGACGCTTGCTCAGGGCAAGGTCATGGCATGTGAAAAAAAGAGCCCTCCCAACCGCCCCGGGCAAAGCCACTTGTCTCTGCCCGTCCTAACGGACCCCCACAAGGGGGAGGGCTTAACCCGGTCGTTCCGCCGAGCCTCAATAGAGGCAAAGCGGTTGCCACAGGTCCTCTCCCCCCTCGTGGGGGAGATGGCCGGCAGGCCAGAGGGGGACTTTGCCGCATGTCATCACCCAAACCGCCGAGCGTCCGGCCCTCTTGACCAAGGAACACGCCCCTGTCTCCGACCTATATAGCCAAGCGGCTGGTGATGATCGTCTACACGCTTTTTGTCGTGTCGCTGATCGTCTTCGCCATCACCCAGATCCTGCCTGCGGATGCCGCAGTCATGATGCTTGGTGAGAACGCCACCCCGGAAGCGCTCGATGCGTTGCGCCAGACCATGGGCCTCGATGCGCCGATCTGGCAGCAATATGCGACCTGGCTCTGGCATGTCGTGCAGGGGGATCTCGGCACCTCGCTGCGTACCGGCCAGCCGGTTGGCCCCGCCATGTTCGAGGCGCTGGGCCGCTCCCTCATTCTGGCATTCTTCTCGATCGGGCTGATGCTTATCCTCGCCATCCCGCTCGGCATCATCGCTGCCATAAGACGCGGCAAGATTGCCGACATGGTGGTGAGCCTGATCTCCTATGCCGGCGTGGCGCTGCCCGAATTCGTCACGGCAACCATCGCCGTTCTTCTCTTCGCCGACTGGATGAAATGGCTGCCGCCGACCGGTTACGTGCCGCTGACGGAAGATTTCTTCGGCGGTATCGCGCATCTGGTGCTGCCCGTCTGCGTCATCTCGATCATCCTGATCGCCCACGTGTCCCGCATGGTTCGTTCCGAACTCGTCGATGTGATGCATACGGATTACATCCGCGCCGCGAGGCTCAAAGGCCTGTCCCGTGGCCATGTGCTGCGTCACCATGCATTGCGCAATGCGCTTCTGCCGACCATCACCATCGTCGCGCTTGACGTCGGTTATCTGCTCGGCGGCGTCATCGTGGTGGAGGAAATCTTCGCCATTCCCGGCATCGGCCGCCAGCTGATCGTCGCCATCCAGGCGCGCGACCTGCCCGCCATTCAGGCCGGTGTGCTGATCATGGCCGCCACCTACTCCATCGTCAATTTCATCGCCGACATCCTCTATGCCTGGCTCGACAAGAGGATCCAGTATGACTGAGTTCTTGAAACGTCTTCTGAAGACGCCGCAGGGTGCGATCGGCACTTTTCTCGTGGTGCTGGTCCTCGCGATCGTCGTGTTCGGCCCGATGGTCGCGCCTTACGATCCGGAAAAGCTGTCGCCGCTCGCCCGCTACAAGGGGCCGAGCCTGATGTACTGGCTCGGCACCGACCAGTATGGCCGCGACATTTTTAGCCGGCTTCTGATCGGTGCGCGCGCCACCGTCGTCATGGCGGTTTTGGCGACCATCGCCGGCACGCTGATCGGTGCGCTGATCGGCACCGCGTCCGCCTTCCTCGGCGGCCGCGCCGATGAGCTGATCATGCGCACCATCGATGCGGTGATGTCGATCCCGAGCCTGCTTTTCGCCCTTCTCGTGGTCAACCTGCTCGGTTCCAGCACCGTCAATGCGCTGGTCGCCGTCGCCATCGCTTTCGCGCCGGGCATGGCCCGGATCACCCGCAGCGTGGCGCTGTCGGTGCGCAAGCAGGATTATGTGAATGCGGCGATCGCGCGTGGCGAAAGCTCTTCCTACATCATCCGCCGCGAAATGCTGCCGAACGTGATTGCGCCGATCATCGTCGAGATGACCATTCGTGTCTCGTTTGCCGTGATGCTGTTTGCAACGCTTTCCTTCCTCGGCCTCGGCGCGCAGCCGCCAGCGGCCGAATGGGGCCTGATGGTGTCGGAAGCGCGCCGCTACATGCACATGTCTGCCGGCATCCTGATCTGGCCGAGCGTGGCGATTGCTATCGTTGCCGTCGGCTTCAACCTTCTGGGCGACGGTCTTCGCGATGCCCTCAATCCGCGGACCTGAGGTGACACCCATGACAAATACCGAGAACAAGCCGGTCCTCTCCATCGAGAACTACTCGCTGGATTACGAGACCGCCAACGGCGCGTTTCACGCGCTGAACAACATCGATCTCGCCATCAACCGTGGCGAAATCCTCGGCCTCGTCGGCGAAAGCGGCTCGGGCAAGACATCGCTCGCATGGTCGATCATGCGTTATCTGCCGAAAAATGCGCGCGAACCGGGCGGGCAAATCCTGCTCGGCAGCGACAATCTGCTGGAGAAATCCGAGCGGCAGATGGAGGCCATTCGTGGCCGGCGCATCAGCATGGTGTTCCAGGATCCGAGCACCTCGCTCAACCCGACCTTGTCGCTTGGCACCCAATTGGCCGAAGTCCTCGTCCGCCATCGCGGTCTGACCCGCCAGCAGGCGTGGAAGGAAGGCGAGGAGCGGCTGGCCCATGTGGGGCTGAAAACGCCGGCGCAGATGATGCACCGCATGCCGCATGAAGCATCCGGTGGTGAAAAGCAGCGCGTCGTCATCGCGTCCGCCTTCGCCTGCAACCCGGAATGTATCATCTTCGACGAGCCGACGACGGCGCTCGACGTGATTACCTCACGGCAGATTCTCGATCTCTTTGTCGAGCTGCAGGCCGAGACCGGGGTGGCTTCGCTCTATATCTCGCATGACCTTGCGCTGGTTGCCCGCACGGCCGGCCGTGTGGCTGTCATCAAGCGTGGTGATATCGTCGAGCAGGGCACGGTCCGCGAGATTTTTACGAACCCGCAGCAGGACTACACAAGAGAACTGATTGCAGCCGTTCCCGATCCCGCCCACCGGCTGGTTCAAGACGATGTGGCCGTCACCGACAAGCCGCTGGTGAAGGTCGAGAATGTCAGCGTTCATTTCGGCCGCAAGTCCTTCCTCGCAGCACTGACCGGCAAGAAGAGCGAGCGCGTGACGGGCAACAACGCAATCAGCCTCAGCGTCAATCCGGGCGAGATTCTCGGCATCGTCGGCGAGAGCGGATCGGGCAAGTCGACGCTTGCCAAGGCGATGACCGGGCTCAACCGGTTCGAGGGAAAAATCTGGTTCGACGGGCGCGAAATTCGGCATCTCGGCGATATGGACAATGCCTATCGCAAGGATGTGCAGATCATCTTCCAGCATCCGGACGCCTCGCTCAATCCGCGCCAGAAGATTTTTGAAATCCTCTCGCGGCCGCTGAAACTGTTCGGTGATGGGAGCGATCTGGAAAAACAGGTCGGCGACATGCTGGAACAGGTGCGCCTGCCACGCACCCATGCCAACCGTTATCCGCACCAGCTTTCCGGTGGCGAGAAACAGCGTGTGGCAATTGCCCGTGCCTTTGCCTCGAAGCCGAAGCTGGTCATCTGTGACGAGATCACCTCGGCGCTCGACGTTTCAGTTCAGGCTTCCGTGGTAGAGCTGCTGCTCGAACTGCAGAAGGCGAGCGGCACGGCCTATCTCTTCATCACCCACGATCTCAACCTTATCCGCCAGATCGCCCACCGGATCGCCGTCATGTATCGCGGCGACCTGATCGAGGTGGTGAAGGCAGACGAGATCGATAGCCCTGATCGGGCCGACTATACCCGCCGGCTGATCGAAGCGGTGCCGCGCGCGGCCGCCCAATTTCAATGACCAATACCAGTGATACTGCATCAAGGAGCATGACAATGGACCCGAAGTCCCTCGTGGATCGGATCGACGAAAAGGCCTGCCTCGATTTCCTGTCGAAAATGGTCCAGCACAAGAGCCATTCGGAGACCGAAGGCGAGAAGGATCTCGCCCGCTGGATGGCCAAGGAACTCGAAAAGATCGGCGTCGAGGCCGAGCTTCAGGCGTTTGACGAAGGCCGCCGCTTCAACACGATCGGTCACCTGAAGGGTGAGGGCGGGGGCAAGAGCCTGCTGTTCAACGGCCATCTCGACACCAACCCGGTGACCGAAGGCTGGACGGTCGATCCTTATGCCGGCCTGGTCGACGACAAGTTCATCTACGGCATCGGCGTGTCCAACATGAAGGCCGGTGACGCCGCCTATTTCTGCGCGGTGAAGACACTGCTCGATGCGGGCGTCAAGCTGAAGGGCGATGTGGTCCTGACCTTCGTCGTCGGCGAATTGCAGGGCGGCGTCGGCACGCTGGCGGCCATCAGGAGCGGCGTGAAAGCCGACTATTTCATCAACAGCGAGCCGAGCGATCTCGTTGCCGTGACCATGCATGCGGCAGCACTCAGCTATGTGATCGAACTGACCGGCGACACGCGTCATCTTTCGAAGCGCGAGGAATCCGTCGATGCGATTGCAGCGGCCTGCGATATCATTCCGCGCATCAACGCGATGACCTTCAGCGGCGCCAAGAGCGATGCGCATCGCTCGATCAACCGCGGCCATGTCGGCGTCGTTCATGGCGCGCTCGGCAGGGATTTCGCCGAGTGGCGTCCGCCGCAGGTGGCCGATTTCGTCCGCCTGCGCGGTTCGTTGCGCTATGCACCGGGACAGACGCAGGAAAGCGTGCTGGCAGACGTCGAAGCGGAACTGCGTCTGCTTGAAGGCCGCTTCCCCGGGCTTCAGGCCAAGCTGGTTCCGGACATGATCGAAGGCCGCCCATTGATGCCGCCTTTCGAGGTTTCGCCGGATAGCCGCATCGTCAAGTCGATCAATGCCGCTTACGAAGCCGTGCGCGGCGAAAAGCAGCCAACCGGTGCTATCACCCCCACGCGTTTCTACGGCACCGATGCTGGCCATCTCTATCATGAACTTGGTATGGAAGGCATCGTCTGCGGTCCGGGTGGCCGGTACAACACCATGCCGGACGAGCGCGTCGACATCATCGACTTCCTCGACATGATCCGCGTCTACATGCTGACCATCCTCGATATCTGCGAGGTGGCATAAGATGTTCTCCCGGGCGGAATATGATCGTCGTATCGCTCTCGCCCGGGACGCCATGGCGTCTTCTGGCGCCGATCTGCTTCTCGCCGACAGCGGCGAGCTTCTCGCATGGCTGACGGGTTATACCGTCTCCGAAACCATGTATCGCGCGGCGTTTTTGCCGCGCGAAGGTGAAGCCTGGTTTTGTTTGCGTGCGCTCGATGAAGCCCCATGCCGAGAGAAGAGCTGGATTACCGATGTCGTCGGCTTTGCCGATACCGATGAAGCGCATTCGGCCGTTGCCGCAAGCATCCGCGACCACGGTTTTGGCAGAGCGCGGATTGCTCTCGATACAAATTCCTACAGCATGAGTGCCGCCACTTTCATGCGGCTCCAGGCGCTGCTGCCGGAGGCGACATTCGTGCCTATGCCGGGCCTGAGCGACAGCCTGCGCTGGGTGAAATCCGAGGAAGAGATTGCCGTTCTTGCCCAGGCATCCGAAATTGCTGATAAGGCGATGGCGGAGATCGCAAGACAGGCAGAGCCTGGCATGACGACGCGCGATGCGGCCGCCATTGCATCGGGTGTGTTCCTGCGCGAGGGCGCTGATACCGGTGAGGTCGGTCCGGTAGTCAAGGCTTCCGGCAGCCATGAGTTTCTCCACGGCGTGTTCAAGACCGAGGCGATCGAGGAGGGCGACGTGTTGCATGTCGAGCTCATTCCACGCGTCGGCAATTACGGAGCGCGGATGATGCGGCCGATCGTGGTGGGCAAGCCATCGGATGCGCTTGCGGCGGCAGCGGAGAAGCTGGTCGAATTGCAGGACCAGCAGATTGCCGCGATGAAACCCGGTGCGATTACCAGCGATGTCGATGCGATCATGCGCAAGGGCGTGCTCGATGCCGGCCTGCGACCGGTCTACGACAATGTCACCGCCTATACGCTAGGTCTTTACACCCGGACCCCGCGTACCAGTGACTTTTCCGGCACCTTCCTGCCGACATCCGACTGGCCGCTGGAGGAAGGCATGGTCTTCCATCTCTATGCCACAGCGCAGGGCCTCGGCTTTAGTGAAACGGTGGTGGTCGGCAAGCAGGGCGGTATTCGCCTCACAAAGTCCCCACGCGTCATCATGCGCGTAACGGTCTGAAACACCGTCTCCGGCACCAGTTCTGATGTCTGCAACCTTGCCGGCGCCTCACCCGAGATGCCGGCGTTTTGCTGTGCAGATGTAGCGGCAGGTTGAAAACTGCCGAACCAACTAACCTTGTTTGCTTACATTTTGAGCGATGGTGGATGAAGCCTAAAAAAATGGCTTGACGGGCGTGAGAAAAATCCTCCAAGATGAACCAATAGACAATTGGTTCGACCAAATGGTGCGACTTGACTGCAAACCCTAACGACAATTCCAACTTCGCCTTGGCAAAGCTTCGCGAGTTCATTCGGAACGGCGAGGTGGCAAAGGATGGACGTCTTCCGACGGAGCGGGCCTTTGCGGAGACCCTGAATGTCGGCCGTCGGGCAGTCCGCCGTGCGCTGGAAGTCCTGGAGGCGGAGGGGCTGGTCTGGCGGCGTCAGGGAGCCGGAACCTTTCTGGGTGAAAAGCCGGATGGCTGGTCTGCTCAGGTCGATGAACTGGTTGCCGGCACCGATTTCATGGAAATCATGGAAGTGCGCCTGCGCATCGAGCCGCAACTGGCGCAGCTTGCCGCCATGCGTGCCAAGCCCTCCGAGATCGAGCGGATGCGGGCACTTGCCGAAAAGACCGGGCAGAGCACCGACGCAGATTCCAAGGAATTGTGGGACGGTTCACTCCATCGTCAGATCGCCCAGAGCGCCGGCAATGGACTTTTTCTGTCGATTTTCGATGTGGTCAACCGCGTTCGCCAGGACGAGGCGTGGCAGTCCATCCGCGAACGCGCCCGGCGCACCGGAACCAATGGGCGAACCTCTTACGAACAGCACATGGCGATCGTCGATGCGATTGCCGCCCGGGATCCCGGGCGGGCGGGCGAAGCCATGCGCCAGCACCTTCTGATGCACCAGGAGCGCCTGATCCGCGCCACCTCACTTGAGTTTCTCGACGACACTGCTTCGGCGGTATCGTCGGCCGATACGGAGGAAACCGACGGAGGCGACATCAGCGCCGCCTCGTGATCCGCCGACTGGAGACCGCCTGGCCCGTCGGGCCGGCCAACAAGAAAAATAACGTCAAAGATAGTCAGACCAGAGGATAGAACATGAAGAGAATTACCGCTTTGAGTGCGGCGCTGCTCGCCAGTGCCTTGATGGCCATGCCGGCCATGTCGTCTGAACTACGCATCGGCCTCAACGACGACGCGGACGTGCTGGATCCTGCCCAGTCGCGCACCTTTGTCGGCCGCATCGTCTATACCGCGATGTGCGACAAGCTTGTCGATATCGACCAGGACATGAAGGTCGTGCCGCAGCTCGCCACCGAATGGGCCTGGTCCGAAGAGGGCAAGGTTTTGACGATGAAGATCCGTGATGGCGTCAAGTTCCATGACGGCGAAGTGCTCGATGCTGCAGCCGTTGTCGCCACCATCGAGCGCAACATGACCCTGCCGGAATCGCGCCGCAAGAGCGAGCTTTCCTCGGTCGCCAAGGTCGAGGCAACCGGTCCGCTGGAAGTCAAGTTCACCTTGAAATCCGCTGACGTTACGCTGCTTGCCCAGCTCTCCGATCGCGCCGGTATGATCGTCGCTCCGAAGGCCGCCAAGGAACTCGGCGCCAATTTCGGCTCCAAACCGGTTTGCGCCGGCCCGTTCAAGTTCGTCGAGCGTATCCAGCAGGATCGTATCGTGCTGGAAAAATTCGCCGACTACTGGGACAAGGATAAGGTTCTGGTCGACAAGGTGACCTATCTGCCTATCCCCGACACGACGGTGAAGCTCGCCAACCTGCGTTCAGGCGATCTCGACATGGCCGAGCGTATTTCCGCTTCCGACGCGGAATCGGTGAAGAACGACGCGAACCTCACCTATGCCGACGTCATCGGTCCGGGTTACATGGCGATGTATGTCAACATCGGCAACGGCCCGCGTGCGGACAATCCGCTGGGCAAGGACAAGCGCCTGCGCCAGGCATTTTCGCTGGCGATTGACCGCGAAGCAATCGGCCATATCGTTTTCGAAGGCACGTCCAAGGCCGGCAACCAGCCGTTCCCGCCGTCGAGCCCCTGGTTTGACAAGGATATCCCGGTTCCGGCCCGCGATATCGAAAAGGCCAAGCAGCTGATGAAGGAAGCGGGCTATGAGAAGCTCGATATCGAGCTGCAGCACGCCAACAATACCACCCAGACGCAGATGATGCAGGTCATCCAGTCGATGGTGGCCGAAGCCGGCTTCAACGTCACGCTGAAGGCAACCGAATTCGCCACGCTTCTTTCCGAACAGACCGCCGGCAACTATCAGCTGTCCCGTTCGGACTGGTCCGGCCGTATCGATCCGGATGGCAATATTCACCAGTTCGTCACCTGCAAGGGCGGCATTAACGACGTGAAATATTGCAACCCGAAGGTCGACGAGCTGCTCAACGCGGCCCGCGCCTCAACCGATGATGCCGTCCGCAAGGAAAAGTATGACGCGGCCATGACGATCCTCGATGAGGACATGCCGATCATCTACCTCGGCCACCAGCCTTATGCCTACGCCCTTTCCAAGAAGGTCAAGGGCTGGGCTCCGTCGCCGGACGGCATGATCCGTCTGCTCGGCGTCAGCAAGGACTGATCGCCGATTTCAGAAAGGCAGCCGCACGGGGACATTCCTCGTGCGGCGCCCACACTGACCATACCGAGACCTAGCCTGAACGAGGGCGATGCCATGCCTGTTTACATCGGCAAGCGACTACTGGTCGCGATCCCGACGCTGCTGATCATTTCGATCTTCGTCTTTTCATTGCAGAAGCTTTTGCCCGGTGACCCGGTTCTGGCCATGGCCGGTGAAGAGCGCGATCCGGCTACGATCGAATTCCTGCGCGAGAAATATCGTCTCAACGATCCGATGCCGATTCAGTACCTCAACTGGCTGGGCGGCGTCGTGACAGGTGATTTCGGCATTTCACTCAGAACCAACCAGCCGGTGCTGGAACTGATCGGACAGAAACTGCCGGTCACCATTCAGCTTGCCGTCATGGCGATGTTCTTCGCGATGATCATCGGCATCCCGATCGGTATTCTGGCTGCGGTGAAGAAGAATACCTGGATCGACTACACCGCCAATATCGTGGCGCTTTCCGGCCTCTCCATCCCGAATTTCTGGCTCGGTATCATGCTGATCCTGCTCGTCTCGGTCCAGCTCGGCTGGCTTCCGGCCTCCGGTTACGAGTCGATCTTCGTCGATCCGGTCCGTTCCATCCAGACGATGATCATGCCGGCCTTCGTCCTCGGCAATGCGCTTGCCGCGACGCTGATGCGCCATACCCGCTCGGCCATGGTCGCGGTTTTAAGCTCCGACTATATCCGCACCGCCCGCGCCAAAGGGCTGTCGCCACGCGAGATCATCTTGTCGCACAGTTTCCGCAACGCGCTTCTGCCGGTCATCACGCTTCTGGCGCTGCTCTTCGGCGAGCTGCTTGCCGGTGCCGTCCTGACCGAACAGATTTTCACCATTCCGGGCTTTGGCAAGATGACCGTTGATGCCGTGTTCACCCGCGATTATGCCGTCGTCCAGGGTATTGTGCTCTGCACCGCCGTCGGCTTCATCCTGATGAACCTTCTCGCCGACATTGCCTATGTCCTGCTCAATCCGCGCCTCAGGGCGACTATCTGAGGACGACGATATGACCTCCATCAACTCCACCATCTCCATCCCTGCCAAGCGACAGGAGAGCCGCGCCTGGAAGAAGATGAAGCGCAACAGGTCGGCCCTTGCCGGCCTGATCATCGTGCTTTTCTTCGCCATTCTCGCCATCGCCGCTCCGATCCTGCCGATCGCCGATCCAATTGCCACAAGCTGGGGCGCGATCCGCAAGGCACCATCCGCCGCCCACTGGCTCGGCACTGACGATCTCGGACGCGACATTCTCTCGCGGATGATCTACGGCGCGCAGGCCTCGCTGATGGCCGGTGTCGTCTCGGTTCTGATCGCCGTGGTGATCGGCGTGCCCTTTGGCCTGATCGCCGGATATTTCGGCGGCTGGGTCGACATGGTGATCTCGCGTGTCACCGAGGCTCTGCTTGCCATGCCCTTCCTCATCATGGCGATCGCGCTTGCCGCCTTTCTCGGCCCGAGCCTGACCAATGCGATGATCGCCATCGGTCTTTCGGCCATGCCGATCTTCGTGCGGCTGACCCGCGGCCAGGTGCTTGCGGTCAAGACGGAGGACTATGTCGAGGGCGCTCGTTCGATCGGCCTGAACCATTTCGACATCATGACCCGCTACATCCTGCCCAATGTCTTTGCCCCGATCATCGTTCAGGCAACGCTTACGGTGGCGACCGCGATCATCGCGGAAGCAAGCCTTTCTTTCCTCGGGCTGGGCCAGCAGGCGCCAGCACCAAGCTGGGGTTCGATGCTCAACACCGCCAAGAACTTTCTGAGCCAGGCACCGTGGATGACCATGTGGCCTGGTATCGCAATCTTCCTCGTCGTCATCGGGTTCAATCTGCTTGGCGACGGCCTGCGCGATGCACTCGATCCTCGCGAAGCCTAAGACTGGGCGAAGCCTGAAATCTCATAGGGAATTCCAAGAATGTCCGATTTTACCACTCGCCCCGAAATCCTCGGCACCTTCGGCGTCGTTACCTCCACGCATTGGATCGCATCCGCCGTCGGCATGGCTATCCTCGAAAAGGGCGGCAATGCCTTTGACGCCGCTGTTGCCACCGGCTTCGTTCTGCAAATCGTCGAGCCGCATCTCTGCGGCCCGGGCGGCGATATGCCGGCTGTCTTTTATTCCAAGAAGACCGACAAGGTGGAAGTCATTTGCGCGCAGGGGCCGGCACCGGCAGGCGCCACGATCGAGCACTACACATCCGAAGGCCTGAAACTCATCCCCGGCGACGGGTTGCTGGCCACAGTCATTCCCGGTGCCTTCGATGGCTGGATGCTGATGCTGCGCGACTACGGCACGATGAGCGTGCGCGAGGTGCTGGAGCCGGCGATTTATTACGCCGAGCACGGTCATCCGACGCTGCCGCGCGTGTCGAATACGATCAAGGGCCTTGCCGATTTCTTCAAGAAGGAATGGCCGACCTCCTACGAAACCTGGCTGCCGGGCGGTTCTGCACCGGAAGCACATGCCAATTTCAAGAACCCGGTCTTGGCCGAGACCTACAAGCGCATCATCGCGGAATCGGAAGCCAGGACCGGCCGCGAAAATCAGGTCGAGGCGGCGCGTGACGCCTTCTATCGCGGCTTCGTGGCGGAAACGATCGATAGCTACCTCAAGACCGCCGAAGTCATGGATGCGAGCGGCTCCAAGCACAAGGGTGTCTTGACCGCTGAAGACATGGCGAACTGGAGCGCCACCGTCGAAGCGCCGCAGACACTGGATTATCAGGACTGGACGATCGCCAAGACGCCGGCCTGGGGGCAGGGGCCGGTGCTTCTTCAGTCGCTTGCGCTCTTGAAGGGTTTTGATCTTGCCGCCATGGACCCGTCTGGCCCGGATTTCGTCCATACGGTGGTCGAGGCGATGAAACTCGCCTTCGCCGACCGAGAGGTCTATTATGGCGATCCGGAATTTGGTCAGATCCCGACCGAATATCTTCTCTCGGAAGGCTATAATACCGAGCGCCGCAAGCTGATCGGCTCGACGGCTTCGCTCGACCTTCGCCCGGGTACCGTGCCGGGTTACGAACATCAGGTCGACGCGACCATGGCGATGCTGGCCGAGATGAGCGGCACGGGCACAGTTTACGAGCCGACCATGTCGCACCTGACCGAAAAGCGTGGCGATACTGTCCATATCGACGTCATCGATCGCTGGGGCAACATGGTCTCGACCACGCCGTCGGGCGGCTGGCTGCAGTCCTCGCCGATCGTGCCGGGGCTCGGTTTCGCGCTGAATTCCCGCGCCCAGATGTTCTGGTTGAAGGACGGCCTGCCGACTTCGCTTGCACCGGGCAAGCGTCCGCGCACGACGCTGACCCCGTCGCTGGCGCTGCATCAGGGCAAGCCCTCTATGGTCTTCGGCACGCCGGGCGGCGACCAGCAGGACCAATGGCAGCTGCCTTTCTTCCTGCGGTATGCTCATCACGGCAAGAACCTGCAGGCGGCGATCGACATGCCGCTCTTCCACACGTCCCATTTCCCGGGCTCGTTCTATCCGCGCACCAGCTCGCCGGGTGAGATCATGGTGGAAAGCACAATCGGCGAAGCAACGCTCGAAGAGCTTCGCCGCCGTGGTCACAAGGTGAAGGTCGCGGATGCCTGGTCGGTCGGTCGGCTGACGGCCGCCCGCCGCGATGCCGATGGCCTGCTTCGGGCTGCCGCAACTCCGCGCCTGATGCAGGCCTATGCGATAGGACGCTGACACCATGACCTGGTCGATCGTCGCACGTGATCCCAAAACGGGAGATTTCGGTATTGCAGTTGCCAGCCGCTTTTTCGCGGTCGGCTGCGCGGTGCCGCATATCAGAGGCAGAGTGGGGGCAATCGCCACCCAGGCCTTTGTCAGCCCGATCTACGGAACCGATGGCCTCAAGCTCCTCGAAGAGGGGCTTGCACCGGAGGAGATCATTGCGACGCTGACCGCGCGTGACGACGGCCATCGCCAGCGCCAGATGCATCTGATCGACGGTCAGGGCCGCAACGCTGCCTTCACGGGCGAAAAATGCGTTGATTGGGCGGGCCATCTGGTCGCGGAGAATGTTTCCGTCGCCGGAAACATGCTTGTCGGGCCTGAAGTCATAGCAGAGACGCTGCGGGTCTACAGAGACCGTGCAGCCTCCGGCATGCCGATGGCCGAATGCTTGCTCGACGCGATGGATGCAGGCGAGGCGGCAGGCGGCGATAAGCGCGGGCGACAGTCGGCGGCGATCGTCATCTATCGCGATCAGGATTATCCGTGGCTGCGCATTCATGCCGACGATCACGCAGCGCCACTTGCGGAACTGCGCCGGCTCTATGCCGTGGCGCAGGAGCGGTATCTCCATGTGGCCGAGACCATGCCGACCCGTGACAATCCACATGGCATGATCGACCGTTCGGTCATCGATCAGAAAATTGCTGCCCTCGAGGCTGCCCGCGACGCGGAAGGCCGTGCCCCCGCCTCCTTTGCTACACCCTGGAAACCTCTATGACCCAAGCTCCCGTCCTGTCCGTCAAAAAACTCTCGACCTCTTTCCTCGTCGATGGAGAATGGAAGAGCGTTGTCCGCAACATGTCCTTCGACGTTGCGCCGGGTGAGACCGTCGCCATCGTCGGCGAAAGTGGCTCCGGCAAGTCCGTCACTTCGCTGTCGCTGATGCGTCTTCTGGCTCCGGCAACCAGCCGCATAGAGGGCGAGGTCATGCTGAATGGCCGCAACCTGCTTGCACTATCTGAAAAGGAGATGCGGGCGGTGCGCGGCAATGAGGTCTCGATGATCTTTCAGGAGCCGATGACCTCGCTCAACCCGATCTTTACCATCGGTAGGCAGATCTCCGAGGTTCTGGTCAGACACAAGGCGATGTCGAAGACCGAAGCCCGTGCAGAGACGATCCGGCTGCTCGAAAAGGTTCGCATCCCCAATGCTGCCGGCCGTTTCGATGAATATCCGCACCAGTTTTCCGGCGGCATGCGCCAGCGTGTGATGATCGCCATGGCGCTCGCCTCGCGGCCGAAGCTGCTGATCGCTGACGAGCCGACGACCGCACTCGACGTGACCATTCAGGGGCAGATCCTCGACCTGATCAAGGTGCTGCAGGAAGAGGAGGGCATGTCCGTCCTGTTCATAACCCATGACATGGGTGTCGTTGCAGAAATCGCCGACCGCACCATCGTCATGTTCCGCGGCGACGAGGTCGAGACCGGCCCGACCGAGGAGATTTTCCATCGCGGCAAGCACCCGTACACGCGGGCACTTCTCTCGGCCGTACCGAAGCTAGGCTCGATGCAAGGCCACGACTGGCCGACACGGTTCCCGGTTCTCGACGCCGAGACGGGTAAACCGGCCGAACCGGTAGAGGTGGCCGATACCGTCGTCCTGTCGAAGCGTCCGGTTCTGGAGGTGAAGAACCTCGTCACCCGTTTCCCGATCCGTTCCGGCCTCTGGTCGCGTCAGACGGGTGCCGTCCATGCGGTCGAAAACGTCTCCTTCGATCTCTTCCAGGGCGAAACCCTGTCGCTGGTCGGCGAATCCGGCTGCGGCAAGTCGACGACGGGTCGTTCGATCATGCGTCTCGTCGAACCGACCGGAGGTGACGTTGCGCTCGACGGTTATGACGTCATGCGGCTCGACACGATGGGCCTGCGGCAGATGCGCAAGTCCGTGCAGATGATCTTCCAGGATCCGTTCTCCTCGCTCAATCCGCGCATGACGGTGGGCACGGCGATCTCCGAACCCTTCATCAAACATCGTCTGGGCACGGCAAAACAGGCGAAGGAAAAGACGGCGGATCTGCTCGAAAAGGTCGGTCTTTCCGCCGATATGGCGAGCCGTTATCCGCACGAATTCTCCGGCGGCCAGCGTCAGCGCATTGCCATCGCCCGCGCGCTGGCTCTCGACCCGAAGGTGATCGTCGCCGACGAAAGCGTCTCGGCGCTCGACGTTTCGATCAAGGCACAGGTCTGTAACCTGCTTCTCGATCTGCAACAGAGCCTCAACCTCGCCTTCCTTTTCATCAGCCACGACATGGCCGTGGTCGAGCGCGTCAGCCATCGTGTGGCGGTGATGTATCTGGGCGAGATTGTCGAAATCGGGCCGCGTGCGGCCGTCTTCGACAACCCGCAGCATCCCTATACGAAGAAGCTGATGTCCGCAGTGCCGGTGCCTGACCCGGCACGACGGGGCATCCGTCGCGGCATTTCCAACGACGAGCTGAAAAGCCCGGTGCGGGCAATGGGTTATGAGCCGCCAAAGCGGGAATACAAGGAAGTGTCACCCGGACATGTGGTACAGATCGGCTGATCCAGCCGATCTGATTATGGCAGATTACCGGGGGGTTGGGAGGTCGTTGGACCTCTATCCATCCCCGGCAGATCTCGTGATCAGACCGATGCCTTTGATTGCAGCATCTGCCAGGATTCGTAGGCCGAAATGACGGTTTCCATCTGTGCAGTGTGGCCGGTGATGAAATCGTTGCCGTAGATCGTCTCGTCCGGATATTCGGTGATCAAAGTCAGCGGCACGGTGTGGCGGTCATCGATCGACGACAGGCAGGGGAAACCGTTGATGATGCGGAAACCCGTTTCGCCGGCGTGGGTTTCGTAAAGCGCGATCTGGCGGTTGTTATAGTCGAGAATGCCCGGAATGGCGCCGAGATGCCGTGTCACGTGGTCGAGCATGGCTTCGGCTTGTTCCGTCCAGCCTGCGTGGTGGCGCATTACGAGGAAGAAGCCTTTCGGCAATGTCCACATGGCGAAATTGCGCGGCACGTAACCTGAAAGCGGGCGTGTCCATTCATGAGACGGGTAGCCGTGCAGGTTCACATGCAGTTTCGCGCCGCTGATTTCCTGCGCCTTGAAGCGGATTGCCTTCTCGTTCAGGTGCTCGCCTGAATTTTCGCGGGTGCGGTATTCGAGGTCGTCACCGAGAGCCGTGTAACGGGCGGCGTGGTGCATGTGGCGCGGGTTGTCGACGCGCAGGCGCTGGTGCAGCGCGTAACCATCCGGGTTTTCCAGCGGCGAGATGGTGAAATGCGCATTGGCGCGCTCTTTCAGCGCGCGCGCGGCGCGGATGGCGCCGACAATGCCGGTCGTTTCGTTCGGATGCTGGCCACCGCTGATCATCACGGCCGCTTCGTTGCCCTTGATGTAACGGGCGACAAGAACTCGGCCGGAACGGGAATTGGCGGAAAACTCTTCGCCACCGATTTCGGCCAGCATCTTGGCCATCTGAGCCGCTGCCGGCGGTTCAATCGCGGTATCGATCGCCTGTTCCTTGCCGTCGAGGAAACCGGTCGTCAGAGGCCGGGTTTCTACGCGGATGTTGATCTCGCCAGCACTCTGAATGATTTCCGGCACGATCTGACCGGGCTTCAAGCCGCGGTCGCCGAGCGGGCGGCCGGATTTCTTCTGGAAAAATTCCAGCAGCGAGAAGTAGAAATCCTCGTGAAGGGCTTCGCGCAGGCTGACGACTTCGTCGCCGACCGGCAGGTCCATGTCTTCGGCTGGGTGCGCGACGCGAATGTTCAGCTCTTCGAAATAGGGTTCGGTTGAGCCCCAATCGTAACCGGCAACCGCGTTGATTGCGCCGTGGAACAGGCGCTCGTAGTCGGTTTCCAGACGCTCGCCGGTCGTATCGCCTTCGGTGCGATACCAGCCGGTTGGCGAGACATTGGTTTCGCCTACGACATCTTCGTGGACGCGGTTCGGCACGAGAATTTTCAGCGTTTCGCTTTGGCCATTGCGGGTCAGCGTCACGTCGTAAAAGAACTCACCGTCCTCGCGGGCAATGAATTCGATCTTCGCGTCACCAACGAACGATGCAAGCGGATAAGCTTCGAGACGGAAACGGTTGGCCGGGGCATTGGCATGCACCGGGTAACGCACCTCGATTTTGCTGACGCCGGCAAGGTCGATCTCTTCCAGAAAGGTGAAGAGAAGTGGCTTGTACGCGCTGCGGATGCGGGCGGTGATGCCCTTTTCCTTCAGCGCCTGCTCGGTGGCACGGCGGCTTTTTGTATCGTCAAATGTCCAGGCTTCGAAAGCGAGGCCGGGCTTGGCACCGGTGACCAGAGTTTCAAGAGTACGCTCGATTGAAGTCTCGAATATCGTGGTCATGGTGTCATGCCTTGCTGTGTATCGAAGTGTTTATCTTGAGGTGCGACCGGTCGGGTCGAGGCTGTCGCGCAGCCAGTCGCCGAGCAGGTTGAGGCCAAGCACGGTGAGCAAGATGGCGAGGCCCGGGAAGACGCTGACCCACCATGCGGTCTGCAGATAGGTGCGGCCATCGGCCAGCATGCCACCCCAGCTCGGAATGGTCGGATCGACACCGAGGCCAAGGAAGGTCAGACTGCTTTCGAGCAGAATGTTGTTGGCGACGTTGAGCGTCATCAGCACGATTACCGGGCCGATCAGGTTCGGCAGAAGATGCTGGAAGATGATGCGCCAGTCCTTCACGCCGATGGCACGCGCCGAAAGGATGAATTCACGCTCGCGCAGCGTCAGGACGGAGCCGCGCACGAGGCGGGCATATTGCACCCATTGCGACACGATCAGCAGGATGATCGTGTTCGTCAGGCTGCCGCCGACGATGGCGATGAAGGTGATTGCGAGAAGGATGAACGGCATGGCGAGCTGCAGGTCGGCAAAACGCATGACCAGCATGTCCCAGAAGCCGCGATAGTAACCGGCGATCAGGCCGACCACAACGCCGAAGATGACGGCGCCGATGACGGAGGTGAAACCGACCAGAAGCGAGATCTTGCCGCCGGCAACGACACGGGCCAGCACGTCACGCCCAAGCGGATCGGTGCCGAACGGATGCGCCGCTGACGCAAAGGGCTTTGCCAGACGTGCCATCAGGTCGATCTTGTCTGCGCCACCGGGAAACAGGATATCGGAAAACAGGACTGCGAGGCATATGATGACCGTCAGAGCCATGCCGAGAATAAATTCCAGGTTCGCGAAGCGCGACAGGCGGGAGGTTTTGGAAGCCATGGTCGGTTACTCCGTGCGGATGCGCGGGTCGACGAGGCCATAAGCGATGTCGACCAGAAGGTTGATGCCGACGATCATCAGCGACAGAACGGTGATGACGGCCTGTAGCACCGGGAAATCGCGTGCGCCAACGGCGTCGAAGGCTAGCGTACCCATGCCCGGCCAGTTGAAGACGCGCTCGATGACGACGATGCCGCCAAGCAGGCCGCCGAATTGCAGGCCGAAATAGGTGATCAGCGGAATGGCGCAGTTGCGCAGCGCGTGCTTGTAGAGAACCTTGCTTTCGGAAAGCCCCTTGGCACGGGCGACCATGATATATTGCGATTGCAGGGTTTCCAGCATCGATGTGCGCACGAGGCGGACATTGGTCGCCGTCAGGATGACGCCCATGGTGACAGCCGGCATGACATAACTTGCCCAGCCCGACATGCCGCTTGGGGGTAGCCAGCCGAGCGTGATGGCGAAAAGTAGGACCAGCATGGTTGCCAGCCAGAAATTCGGGAAGGACAGGCCGATTAGCGAGAAGATACGGATCGCCTGATCGGCGGCCTTGCCGCGCGAGGTGGCGGCCTTGATGCCGAGCGGGATAGACAGCGCGATCGACACGAACATCGAGATGAAGGCGAGCAGCAGCGTGGCGGGCAGGGCATGGCCGATCAGCAGCGAAACAGACGTGCCGCCGGAAAAGCTGCGGCCGAAATCGAGCGTGACCAGACCCTTGAGGAAGTTGAGATATTGCACGAAGAACGGCTGGTCGGTGCCGAGCGCTGCACGAATGCGCGCAAGATCGTCCTCCGTCATGCTGCCGCCGCCCTGAAACATCGTCACTGCCGGATCACCGGTCAGGCGAATGGCGAAGGAGACGACGAGAGTGATGGCGATAACGACGAAGATCGCCTGTAGCAGTCGCTTGATGAGGAAACCGGCCAAGTTCTAGTTCCTAAAAGAGAAGTCCAGCTTCGCCCGCAAGGCGGGCGAAGCGATTTGACAGAAAAATCGCCGCGAAGATTATTCGACGGTGACGTCGGTCAGCTTCATGCGGTTGTCAGGGGGCGCGATGAAGCCCTTGACCCGCTTGTTGATGCCGAAGATCGCGTTGGTGTTGTAGAGCGGTAGCTCAAGGGCGCGCTCGGATGCATAGGCACCGACTTCCTTGAGGATCTTTTCGCGCTCGGCACGGTCGGTCAGCGGGCGCTGCGATTCCAGCAGCTTGTCCAGCTTTTCGTCCTTGTCGTAGGGGTTCCACTTTTCGCCCGAGTGGTACATCGAATACGCCGTGTTGTCGTAATCGAAGGTCCAGCCGCCCCATTTCTGCTGGAACATCGCGCCGGTCTTGCCCTGCGGGATGATGTCGTTCAGCAGAACGTTGGTCTCGTAAGGCTTGATCGTGGCGGTGATGCCAACCATCGACAGATAGCTGGAAATGACCTGCGCAACTTCGTTCATCGTCGCGTCATTGCCGCGGATGTCGATCTGCAGCGTTGCACCGGCCTTCACGCCGGCTTCCGCCAGCAGCTTCTTCGCACCTGCCGGATCATACGGGATCGCCTTCAGGTCCGGATCGAAACCGAAGGAAAGCGCGCTCTGGAAGCTGGTGATCTCGGAGGCCTGGCCGGCGAGGATCGACTTAACGATCGTGCCGCGATCGACGGCCATGATGATCGCTTTGCGTACCTTCGGATCGGCGGTGATGCCGTCACGGGTGTTGAAACGCAGCGCATCGACGGTCGGGCCGGGAACGGAAACGATCTCGAGCTTGTCGTCGCCCTGGATGACCGGCAGCATGCCGATCGGAATGGTCGGCGGGATGACGAGATCGACGCGGCCGGCCTGCAGTTCGGCAACCGCGGTCGCTGGCTCCGAGATGAAGCGGTATTCGAGTTCCGACAGCTTCGGCGCCCCGCCCCAGTAATCCGGGTTGGCCTGAAGCTTGATGTCGACCTTCGGCTGATAGGAGACAAACTTGAATGGGCCTGTTCCAACCGGGTTAAGGTTGAAATTGTCCTCACCCTTTTCGGTGATGTATTTCGGCGGAACGATCATCGCGCCATAACCGGCGAGCTTGGTCAAGAGGACCGGATCCGGCGCCTTCAGCTTCAGGTCGACCGTGTAATCGTCGATGACGTCAACGCTTTCGATGGCGATATAGTTGGAACGCTGCGGGCCCTTGGCACCCTGTTCGCCGAGAAGGCGCTCGAAGGTGAACTTGACCGCGGCGGCGTTAAAGTCTTCACCGTTATGGAATTTCACGCCCTGGCGCAGCTTGAAGCGGATGCGCTTGCCTTCGTCCAGTTCTTCCCAGCTTTCGGCAAGACCGGGAACGAGCTTGAGGTCGGGACCGCGATAGGTCAGGCCGTCAAAGATATTGGTGGCAACCGCTGCCCACTGAACGAGGAACGTGTCGATCGGATCCCAGCTGCCCGGATCCTGTGGCGACGAGATGGTCATCTTGCCGGCGGCAAAGGCCGGGGCGACGGAAAGTGCGGTGCCGGCGAGAGCGAAAGCTACGAACGCCGACGCCAGTCCCCTTTTGAACGTTGTCATTACCTGTTCCTCTTCAGATGCTTGCGATTGTGTCGCGGTTTGTGATCCGGGTTTCTTCAGGCGCTTTTGGCGATGAAATGACCCGGATTGATTTCCTCGTGGGAAAGAATGGCCGGCTCGTCGCCGACGCGACGGACGGGATTTGGAATTTCGCCCTCGATCAGCGCCGTGTTGCGCGATGCCGTCGGATCGGCAACCGGAACGGCGGAGAGAAGGCGGCGGGTATAGTCATGGCTCGGGTTTTCGAACACCTGGCGGCGTGAACCCATTTCCATGATCTGGCCGAGATAAAGCACGGCGACGCGATGGCTCATCTTTTCGACGACCGCCATGTCGTGGCTGATGAACAGATATGCCAAGCCGCGCTCGGCCTGCAGATCCATGAACAGGTTGATGATCTGCGCCTGAATGGACACGTCGAGCGCTGACAGCGCCTCGTCGGCGATGATCAGCTTGGGATCGGACGCAAGCGCACGGGCGATGCAGACACGCTGGCGCTGGCCGCCGGAGAACTCGTGCGGATAACGCGAGGCGACATTCGACGGCAGGCCGACACGCTCCAGCAGTTCATCGACGCGGCGTTTGACTGCCTTCGCATCGTTGATCAGGCCGTGGGTGTTGATCGGCTCGGCGATAGAGAAGCCTACGGTCTTGCGCGGGTCGAGCGAGGCAAACGGGTCCTGGAAGATATACTGGACTTCCTGACGCATGCGGAAACGCTCGGCGGCGGACATGGACGAATAGGTGCGGCCGTTAAAGGCGATCTCACCGCCAATGGACGACTGCAGCTGCTGGATCGTGCGGCCGATGGTGGACTTGCCCGAACCGGATTCGCCGACCAGAGCCAGCGTTTCACCGGGATGGATGTCAAAGCTGACCTTCTGCACGGCGCTGCAGCGATGTGTTGCCTTGCCGAACAGGTTCTTCTTGATGTCGAAGCGGACGAAAAGGTCTTTTACCGACAGAAGCGGCTTCTCGTCGTATTTGGCAGTGTCCTGCACGCGCTCTTCGCCGACAACGGTGGGTTCGCCATCCTGAAGGACGGTCAGCGGCATGCGCTTTGGGAAATCTTCGCCGGACATGCTGCCGAGGCGAGGCACGGCGGACAGCAGAGTGCGGGTATAGGGATGCTGCGGGTTGGCGAAAATCTCGTTGACCGGACCTTCCTCGACCTTCTTGCCCTTCCACATGACGACGACATGGTCGGCCATTTCGGCAACCACGCCCATGTCATGGGTGATGAACACCATGCCCATGCCGAGCGTCTTCTGCAGATCGCGCATGATGTTCAGGATCTGCGCCTGAATGGTGACGTCGAGTGCGGTGGTCGGCTCGTCGGCAATCAGCAATTTGGGGCGGCAGGCGAGCGCCATGGCGATCATCACGCGCTGGCGCATGCCGCCGGAAAGCTGGTGCGGGAAGCGGTGCAGAAGCTGGCCCGAATCCGGCAGGCGCACCATGTCGAGCAGGCGCTGCGCCTCCATCATGGCGGCGGACTTGCCGAGCTTTTCATGCAGCATCAGCACTTCGCAAATCTGGTCACCAATGGTGAAGACCGGGTTGAGCGAGGTCATAGGCTCCTGGAAGATCATGGCGATCTCCTTGCCGCGGATTGACCGCATCTCCTTCTGGGACGCCTTCAGCAGATTCTTGTCGTTGAACATGATGCGGCCGCTCGCGTATTTCGCGCCCATCATGTCAGCAAGTCGCATGGTTGACAGCGAGGTGACCGACTTGCCGGAACCGGATTCTCCGACGACGGCAACGGTCTGGCCGGCCTCGACCGTAAACGACAGATCGTCGACGACGCGGCTGGAGCTGAATTCGACGCTCAGGTTTTCGACCGACAGAAGCGGTTTGATGGTTTCGCTCGTGGTCATGTCCGTGTCTCCGGCTTGGCCTGTTCGGTCGTTGAAGGTTTGCCGCTATCGATGCGGGCGATGACGGCGCCTGCCGTCTGTGATGAACCGGCTTCAGCAAGGATGGTGATGGTGCCGGAAACCGGTGCGGTGACCGCCGTTTCCATCTTCATCACGTCCATCATTGCCAGAACTTCACCTTTTTCTACAAGTGCGCCATCGGAAACATTCCAGTGAACGAGAAGGCCGGGCACGGGTGCAATCACCGCACCCGCATCGTTCTCTTGGCTCTTCTTGTCGCTGTTCGAGGTTGCCGAAAGCGGTCCGAGCAGGCGCAGGAAGGCATCCGGAATACCGATTTCCACACGCTTGCCGTCGATTTCGACATGGCCGCGCAGAAGGCCGGCGCTCGATGCTGGGGCAGGGCGGCTTGCGGCTTCGAGCGTTTCGGCAAAATCGGTCTCGATCCAGCGCGTGTGGACCCGGAAAGTTTCAGCGAAGTCATCATGGGTGATGACTGCGCGATGGAAGGGCAGCACCGACGGCACGCCTTCGATGGCAAATTCGCTCAGCGCGCGACGTGAACGGGCAATCGCTTGTTCACGGGTCGCACCCCAGACGATCAGCTTGGCCGAAAGGGAATCGAACATCGGCGGAATGGCCGAGCCGGAAACGACGCCGGAATCCAGACGCACGCCGGGGCCCGAAGGCGCGGTGAATCTGGAAATCTCGCCGGCAGACGGCAAAAAGCCACGGCCGGGATCTTCCATGTTGATGCGGAACTCGATGGCATGGCCGCGCGGCTCTGGCATCGTCGTCACGCTGAGCGGCAGACCTTCTGCGATGCGGAACTGTTCGATGACGAGGTCGAGGCCGGTCGTTTCTTCCGTCACCGGATGTTCCACCTGCAGGCGGGTGTTGACCTCGAGGAAGGAGATCACGCCATCGGCGCTGAGCAGGAATTCCACCGTGCCGGCGCCGGTGTATCCGGCTTCGGCGCAGATGTTGCGCGCAGCGGAATGGATTTTCTGGCGTTGCTCTTCGGAAAGGAAAGGCGCAGGTGCTTCCTCGACAAGTTTCTGGTTGCGACGCTGCAAAGAGCAATCGCGGGTGCCGACCACCAGAACATTGCCGAGACGGTCCGCCAGAACCTGCGCCTCGATATGCCGCGGGCGGTCGAGAAACTGCTCGACATAACATTCGCCGCGACCGAAGGCGGCCACCGCTTCACGCGTGGCCGATGAAAACAGTTCCTCGACTTCGCCGAGTTCGCGGGCGATCTTCAAGCCGCGACCACCACCGCCATGTGCCGCCTTGATGGCGATCGGCAGGCCAAATTTCTTTGCGAAGGCCAGAGCCTCGGCGGGCGAGGAAATCGCGCCATCGGAACCGGCAACCAGAGGCGCGCCGACCTTCTGGGCAATCGCACGCGCCTTCAGCTTGTCGCCGAGTGCCTCGATCACCTGTGGATCGGGGCCGATCCAGATGAGGCCCGCGTCGATGACGGCTTCCGCAAATTCACTGCGTTCCGAGAGAAAACCGTAGCCGGGATGCACGGCATCGGCGCCCGAGCGCTTCGCAATCGCAATGAGTTTGTCGATATCGAGATAGCTGTCTTTTGCGGTCACGCCATTCAGCGCATAGGCCTCATCGGCCAGAGTTACGAACAGCGCGTCGGTGTCGGCATCGGCATAAACGGCGACCGAGGTCAGGCCGTAATCCTTGCAGGCCCGGATGATCCGCACCGCGATCTCGCCGCGGTTTGCTATCAGAACCTTTTTCATGGGCATTTTCCTGGAATGAAACGGGGCGCGAAGCGGCTCACCGCGTTGAAGCGGATCTTTGCGCCGACAGGTATCTGGCCGGCGAGATCTAGATGATGGCCGGCGACATTGGCGATGACCGGATAACCGCCGGTCAGCGGATGATCGGCAAGAAACAGCACGGGCTGGCCGCTGGCCGGAACCTGAAGCGCGCCGCGTACGGTGGCCTCGCTCGGTAGCTCGCTGTGGTTGGACCGTTCGAGAGCATCGCCCGACAGGCGGATACCGACGCGGCTGGACTGCGGCGTGACCGACCATTCCTGGGTGAGGAAGCTTTCGACGGCGGAGTTGCTAAACCAGTCGGTGCGTGGGCCCATCACGACATCGAGCACGATGGTTTCTGTGGCGGACGGCATGGCAAAGGCGGGTTCTTCCGCCGCAACCAACGAGCCAGTTGCTGCTGCCTGAACTCCGATGACATCGCCGGCGACAGGGGCGGCTGGGCCGATCTGCGCCAGTGTGTCTGTCGCCGTGCTCGCAAGCACCGGAGCAATATCAAAGCCACCGCGCAGGGCCAGATAGGAGCGCATGCCGCTTTCCGGCGTACCGAGCGAAACGACGTCGCCGTCATCGAGCGCGATGGCTGTGTGGTGCAGGCCCGAGATTTTGCTGCCGTCAGCGCCGGTGATCGAGATCTGCATCGTAGCGCCGGTCAGTGCCATGACGCTCTGGCCACGCATGCGGAAGCTGAGGCCGCCGAGGGTAATTTCCAGTGCGGTTGTGTTTGCCGGATTGCCGACGAGGCGATTGGCGGCCTTGAAGCTTGCCCGGTCGGCGGCGCCCGAAACGCTGATGCCCTGCCCGGCCTGACCCGCACGGCCAAGATCCTGAAACAGGATCGGCAGGCCGATGGAGAGAATTTCGATCGATGCCGTATCGGCTTCTGGCGATACAATCGCCTTGGCTGCGGCGGCTTTGACCGAGGCCTTGATCTCGTATGCCGCGTCCTTTGCCATGTCGCGAAACTTGATGCGACTGCCCGGCTGCAGCAGCGAGGCAGGCGTGCGGTCGATATCGAACATCGCGAGCGGCGTGGTGCCGATCAGCTGCCAGCCGCCGGGGCTGGTTTTCGGGTAGATGCCGCTGAATTCGCCGGCCAAACCAACAGCTCCAGCCGGAACCTGCGTGCGCGGCGACTTGCGACGCGGCACGGCAAGGCGCGGATCGCCGCCGGACAGATAGGCAAAGCCGGGCGCAAAGCCGGTAAAGGCGGCGACATAATCGCTTTCGCCATGCAGCCGGATGACATCTGCAGCGCTCATGCCGAGAATGCCGGCAACCTCGGCCAGATCCTCGCCGTTATAACGCACTGGAATTTCGACCAGCGCACCAGATGCAGCCTTGCGCTCACCACCGGCTAGGGCCGTAATGGCATCAACCAGTGCTTCATCGGAAACCGTGTAGGGATCGAACGAGACGAGCAGCGTGCGGGCTGCCGGAATGATTTCGGTGATGCCCTCGATCGGGCTGGTTTTGAGCGCATCGAACAATGCCAGCGCCTCGCCGAGATCGGCAAGTTCCACGAGAATACAATCGCCACGCACCGGAAGGATGCGCATCGACGTGTCTCGGGTCGTGTTCGGCATGACGGGCTGCATGATCGTTCAGGCAATTCCGCTGAAGGCTCGGATGCTGAGGCCCGACTGCTCGAAAACCTCGCGCAGGCGCTTGGCCATGGCAACGGCACCCGGGCTGTCGCCATGCACGCAGATCGACTGTGCATCGACCTTGGTGAACGTCCCGTCGATCGCGTCGATCACGCCTTCCCTGACCATGCGCACCATGCGCGTGGCAATGAGGTCGGGATCGTGCAGAACAGAACCTTTTTCGCGGCGCGAGACGAGATTGCCTTCCGGTGTATAGGCGCGGTCGGCAAAGGCTTCGGCAACGACAGTCAGGCCGGCTGTGCGAGCCTGAGCGACAAGCGGAGAGCCGGCGAGCGCCATCAGCACCAATGAGGGATCGACAGCGAGGATCGCGTCGATGACGTCTTTGCCCTGGCGGGCATCAATGGCGATCGTGTTGTAGAGCGCGCCATGCGGCTTCACATAGGTGACGCGCGTGCCCGCGGCCTTTGCGAGACCCTGCAGCGCGCCGATCTGGTAGATCACGTCGCCGATCAGTTCCTCGCTGGATGGGTCCATGTTGCGGCGGCCGAAACCGGCGAGGTCGCGGTAGCCGACATGGGCACCGATGGCGACGCCGCGCTCGGCAGCTGCCTTCAAGGTCTTGAGGATTCCGGCCGGGTCGCCCGCATGAAAGCCACAGGCCACATTGGCGCTGCTGACGATATCGAGCATGGCGGAATCATCGCCCATCGTCCAGGCTCCGAAGCTCTCGCCCAAGTCACTGTTGATGTCGATAGTCGGCATGAAATTCCATCCGTCTTGATAAGTTGACTAAACGCTAACAAAGGCGAACAATACTGTCCAGAGTGTTGAACAATTTTTGTGTATTGCCCTACAAATGATCAATTGCTCAATATTTGCACAAAAGATGAATTCTGCACGGATAAGTTCGCTTTCTGCCTCTGCCTTCAGTTCATTTTGCTTGTGAGCGGCTTGGAAGCGCATTACCGAAAATGAAAAGCTCGTCCGAAGCGAAAGGGTAAGGCTTGGCTGCACGTAAACCGCAAGGTGATGAAACAGGATACTCAAACCTTGGCGGCAGCAACGCGACAGGATCGCGAGCGGCGGAGCCTGTACAGACGCTGGCCGAAACGGTCGCCGAGCGCGTTCGCGAAAAGGTCATATCGGGCACGCTCACGCCTGGAAGTCACCTTTCTGAAATGGTGCTGTGTGAAGAGCTGCAGGTTTCGCGAAACACGCTGCGTGAAGTTTTCCGTATCCTGACGAAGGAAGGATTGCTGCGCTACGAAGCAAACCGCGGCGTCTTCGTTTCCACGCCGAGCATGTCGACTATCATAGACATCTATCGTGTGCGGCGCTTCATCGAATGTTCTGCACTGGCGCAGGCGCATCCGCGCCATCCGGGTACGCAGCGCATGCGGCTGGCGGTGGATGATGCGCATCGTTGCCGCGAGGCAGGAAACTGGCTCGGCGTCGGGAGCGCCGACATCTCGTTCCACTCGGCGATCGTCGAACTTGCAGACAGCCCGCGCCTATCAAGTTTTTATGCACATATTTCGCTGGAACTGCGCCTCGTCTTCGGCCTGCTTCAGGATCCCGAATTTCTGCACGGCCCGTTCATCGACCAGAATGGCGAAATACTGCTGGAACTTGAAGCTGGCCGCTCGGGGGCCGCGGCTGAAAAGCTGGAAGCTTATCTGCTGCGTGCCGAGCGCTTTATTCTAGGCGCTTATGCTCGCGTGGCGCCGTCGGCCTAAAATGACGGCTCAGCCGTACCGGTGAGCCAGCTTTGTTGTCTTAGGCTAGACAAGCCTCTTCAGGCCCTCGATAGCCAGGTCGGCAATCATCTCCGGCGTGTTGTCGATATTGACGACGACGACGCCAGCTTCCTCATCAGGTCGCTCCAGTGTGGCGAGCTGGCTTTCCAGAAGACTGGTCGGCATGAAGTGGCCTTCGCGGCTGCCCATGCGCTGGGTCAGCAGCGCCTTGCTGCCATCCAGAAACACGAAGGCCAGCTTTCCGCCCGCCGCCGCGCGCAAACGGTCGCGATACGCTTTCTTCAGTGACGAGCATGTCAGCACGATACCGCTTGTCGCGTGATCGGCGAGGATTTCGCCGATGCGATCGAGCCAGGGCCAGCGGTCATCGTCGTTGAGCGGCGTGCCCTTCGACATCTTGGCGATGTTGGCCTGAGGATGAAGATCGTCGCCTTCCTGATAGGGGAGGGACAGCGCTTCCGCCAGACGCATACCGACCGAACTCTTGCCGCAGCCGGCGACGCCCATCACGATGATGGGCCGCCGGAAGGCCTGTGCCTCAGAGGCTGATGGTGATGCCGCCGTCGACATAAAGCGTGTGTCCATTCACGAAAGAGGAACCCTTGCCCGACAGGAAGACGGTCGCGCCGACCAGTTCATCGACATTGCCCCAGCGGGCAGCCGGCGTGCGCTTTTCCAGCCATGCGGAAAATTCCGGATTGTCGACCAGTGCCTGAT
>NZ_JACIGW010000005.1:0-366337 GCF_014198105.1 Aliirhizobium cellulosilyticum
CGCAGCCGTCAAAGACGTCTTGCCGTGGTCAACGTGACCGATCGTGCCGATGTTGACGTGAGGCTTATTGCGCTCAAACTTGCTCTTTGCCATTGAATGCTTCCTGTGAACATAGAGGTGGACCCGGAACCGGGTTTGGTGCAGCCGTTTAAGGCTTTCCACTAGAATGCGCAAGACATAATTACGGCGCGCCGGAGTACAAGGGCGCGGGCGCAGAATCGCTGCCGAAATGCCGAGAAATCAAAGCAAAATGCCCGATTTACGGATACTCATGCAAAAATGTCTTCAAGCGTGAAATGGAGCGGGTAGCGGGAATCGAACCCGCGTATTCAGCTTGGAAGGCTGCTGCTCTACCATTGAGCTATACCCGCGGTATGTTTGGTTCCGATCCGGTGACAGAATGGTGGAGGGAGTTGGATTTGAACCAACGTAGGCTGAGCCAACGGATTTACAGTCCGTCCCCTTTAACCACTCGGGCATCCCTCCAGTATTCCGTCTGGATCATGAGACCAAGTTCGTCAGACCCGGTAGCGTGTCGCCCCGTCGTCTGTGGCGGCTATATGACCGCCTCGTTTCCGTCTGTCAACACGACCTTATTGAAAAAATGACGAAAAAATTACGTTGTCCACCGAGCCCCCTGTGGAAAGGCTTTGCCGGACAGATGCGCGCCTATATAAAGCAGCATGAGCACAAAAGACCCCAAAGACAAATCCCCCCGCGACACCCATTACGCGACGCTGCGCCGTGCAGTGCGCGACCAGAAGCGCGAGAGCGGCGAAATCCCGACGCCGCAGCAACAGAGACGCCCGAAGTCCAACAAGGACTGGAAACCACCGCAGCTGCAGCAGGATCAGGTTTTCCTTTATGGCTTGCATACGGTGCGGGCAGCGCTCGACAATCCCGAACGCAAGCTGATCAAGCTTACCGTCACCCAGAACGCCTTCGTCCGTCTGGATATCGGTGATTCTACCGCCCAGCCCTTCCCTGTGGAATTCGTATCGCCTCAGGATATCGACAAGGTGCTCGGCCCCGAGGCGATCCATCAGGGCGTGATGCTGGAGACACGGCCGCTGCCGGTTCGCCGGCTCGATGCGCTTAAAGAGAGCCCTCTCCTTCTCGTGCTCGACCAGGTGACCGATCCGCACAATGTCGGCGCGATCATGCGCTCTGCCGTGGCATTCGGTGCCGGCGCAGTCATCACCACCCAGAGACATAGCCCGACGGAATCCGGTGTGCTTGCCAAATCCGCATCAGGCGCGCTCGAACTGATCCCCTACATCCAGATCACCAATCTCGCCGACGCGCTGAACGAGCTGCACAAGCTCGGTTTTTCGACGATCGGCCTTGATTCGGAAGGACCGGCACCGCTGGAAGAAACGCTTTCCGGCGACAAGGTCGCCCTGGTGCTCGGATCCGAAGGCAAGGGCATTCGGCAGAAGACGCGGGAAACGGTTTCTGCACTTGCTCGCCTGGACATGCCCGGCGCGATCAAATCGCTCAATGTCTCCAACGCTGCGGCAATCGCGCTTTATGCAACGCGTCTGCATCTGACGAAGGCATAGCCGCCTGCACTGAAACATTAGGCAGCACTGATAAATCCATCCTCGCGCAAGCCTTCCGTGATCACTTCCTAATATTAAGTTGGGGAGATGCGCATGGAAACAGGAGCATGGAAAAATCCCGTCGTGATCGAGATGTATGGCCGACCGGGAACGGTGATCGTCACCGGCACGCTCGATGCGGCGCTGATGCTGATCGGCGCCTGGCCGACAAAACGGACGGAAACTCACATCGCGGCGGTCTTATGCTGCCGCGATGTGTTGGTGGGCCAGGCTGATGCGGCGCTTGCCCGCGTCAACTTCATCGAAGCAGCGCTCGAAGCCGGTTATCGGATCGAACCGGAGACCTTTCTGGGCGATCGATGGGATTTCACTCCGCCGCCCGAGGCGAATACTCGCCCCGCACTCGGGCTGGCCGAGATGATACGAAAGCGCGCAACGGCCACCGTCGACAGGCATGCCAACGCGGTACCGAACGAAACTCATCAACCGGAACTCGTCGCGGTCGCCACCAGACAACCGTCAATTTCAGCGGAGGAAAGCCAACGTCTCCGTCTCAGGGATCTCGTGGCGCGGCTTCTTCAGCTGCTCGGTCTAATTGGAATCGAAATCGGGCGATCGATCTTCATGCCACTCGGGTTTGGCATGGCACGACGCACGAATCGGCAGCCGCAGTAAACCCACCAGCGACTTCCGGCTGACCAGATGGGATAGTGACGCGGTCAGCAGCCGCAGGCAAATAGCCTGCCTGAAGACTCCCCTCGCACGCAAAATCGTGGCATGGGATGTGATCATGACGATCAGCCAACCAATATCTTCATCGTGGAAGTCGATAGCCGCTGTCTTTGAGAAGGCCGCGCTTGAAGCCGGCCGGCCGATTCTTGCCATCCACCGGGCAGGAGCGCACGCGCGCTACAAGGCCGACGCCTCGCCGGTGACCGAAGCGGACGAGCAGGCTGAGGCCGTCATTCTGTCGGAACTCCATAAAAGCTGCGTCGGCATTCCGATCGTTGCGGAAGAACAGGTTGCAGCGGGCCACATTCCGGATATTGCGAGCAAGGCCTTCATCCTCGTCGATCCGCTCGACGGAACGAAGGAATTCATCAACAGGCATCCCGACTTCACCGTCAACATCGCCCTGATCGAGAATGGCATTCCGGTTATCGGCTTCGTCTATGCGCCGGCGCTCGAGATCGCCTATGTGGGCCACCCAGAAGGCGCCGAAAAGCTTTGGGTCGATGAAGAGTTTCGCATCTCCCGGCGCGAACCAATGCGCGCCCGCACAACGCCCGTTCCGAGCATAGCCGTGGCGAGCCGCTCCCATCGTTGCGCCCAGACCGACGATTTTCTCAATCGCTGTGGCGCGAAGGAGATCAGAACCGTCGGTTCATCGCTGAAATTCTGCCTGATCGCCGAGGGCGTTGCCGATATTTATCCCCGCTTCGGCCGAACCATGGAATGGGACACGGCAGCAGGCGATGCGGTACTGCGAGCCGCCGGCGGCATCACGGTCGATCTTGCGGGACAGCCGCTGGTTTACGGCAAGACGGGGCGCGACGGATACGCGGATTTCGCCAACCCGGATTTCGTGGCGCGATGTGGCGGCGGCACTTAGGCTTCACAGCCAATGTATGGGCTGTGCGATCTACCAGCATTTAAGTAGAAAAGTGGTGCCCCCGACAAGGTTCGAACTCGTGACCCCCTGATTACAAATCAGGTGCTCTACCAACTGAGCTACAAGGGCATCCACTGGGTGCGGGAATTACCATATTTTATTCTGCTGTAAAGCGAAAACGTCGCAGCGGAACAGATTTGTCCAGTATCTTCAACCGTGAAGGACGGTTGGCGGGGGCCAGAGCGCTTGTCGGGCCGCTGTCTTTTCCTGTACCAATGCTGCGCCAGAGGCTGTTGATCCTCGGGTGATCGACAAATTCAGCCAACGCCATTGAGGGCGGCCCCAAGGGGCTTCATTCAGGGCGACGTTTCAAAGGTCCGCCTTTTCATGCCCATTCATTGCGAGACGTTATCCTTTATCGCGTCCCCGGCAGCCGAGGCGCAAGCGGCGCTGGAGGAACTCACCCGGCTTTACGGCAATCGGCCGGTCGGCGAGGCCGATGTCATCGTGGCACTCGGTGGCGACGGCTTCATGCTACAGACACTGCATGAAACGATCACGTCCGGGCCGCGCGTTTATGGTATGAACCGCGGATCGGTCGGCTTTCTGATGAACGATTATCGCGTGGAAAATCTTCCGGAGCGAATCTCAGTTGCAGTCGAGAACGAGTTTCATCCGCTGAAAATGACGACGACGGATACCGACGGCGCGATCTCCACTGCGCTTGCCATCAACGAAGTCTATCTGTTCCGCCAGTCCTATCAGGCAGCCAAGCTCAAGGTCGAGGTCGATAGCCGCGTCAGGCTCGACGAACTGATCTGCGACGGCGTGATGGTTGCCACACCTGCGGGGTCGACGGCCTATAATCTATCTGCCCACGGGCCGATCCTGCCGCTCGAGGCGCCGCTTCTGGCGATGACGCCGGTTTCGCCCTATCGGCCGCGGCGCTGGCGCGGCGCGCTTCTGCCCAATCATGTCTGCGTCGACATCAGCATTCTCGAGCCGGAGAAGCGGCCCGTCAACGCGGTTGCCGACAACGCCGAGGTCAAGTCGGTGCTGCATGTGCGCATCGCCCAGTCCACAGAGCTGACCGCACGCATTCTCTCCGATCCGGACCATTCCTGGTCCGACCGCATTCTGGCGGAGCAGTTCAGCAACTGAAACGGCATGATTCGTCTGGGCGTTCGCCGACGAGGCCACCTCGCCACAAGACAAACAAAAAAGCCGGACTTTCGCCCGGCTTTTTTCGTTTATGTGAAAGCGGATCAATCGACGTCGGCGACATCGACATCCGGCTTGCCGCTGATGCGGTGCGCGAGGGCCGCTTCCATGAATTCGTTCAGGTCGCCATCTAGCACGTCGTCCGGCGCCGTCGAGGAAACGCCGGTGCGCAAATCCTTGACCAACTGGTAGGGCTGCAGAACGTAGGAACGGATCTGGTGACCCCAGCCGATATCGCTCTTGGACGCGGCTTCGGCATTGGCTGCCTCTTCACGCTTCATCAATTCGGCTTCGTACATGCGGGCGCGCAGCATTTCCCAGGCCTTGGCGCGGTTCTTGTGCTGTGAGCGTTCCTGCTGGCAGGCGACCACGATGCCGGTCGGGATATGGGTGATACGCACGGCCGAGTCGGTCGTGTTGACGTGCTGGCCGCCAGCACCCGACGAACGATAGGTATCGATGCGGCAATCGCTTTCGTTGATCTCGATATTGATCGAGTCATCGACGACCGGATATACCCAGATCGACGAGAAGGACGTGTGCCGCCGCGCATTCGAATCGTAAGGAGAAATACGGACAAGGCGATGCACGCCCGATTCTGTCTTCATCCAGCCGAAAGCGTTGTGGCCCTTGACGAGGATCGTCGCGGACTTGATGCCGGCTTCTTCACCGTCATGCACTTCGAGAAGCTCGACCTTATAGCCAGAGCGTTCGGCCCAGCGCGTATACATGCGAAGCAGCATGTTCGCCCAGTCCTGGCTCTCGGTGCCGCCAGCGCCGGAATGCACTTCGACATAGGTGTCGTTGGCATCCGCCTCGCCGGAAAGCATGGCTTCCACCTGACGACGTGCAGCTTCGGTCTTCAACGCCTTCAAGGCAGCTTCGGCATCCTTGACGATGTCGTCGTCGCCTTCCTCTTCACCAAGCTCGATAAGCTCGATGTTGTCGGCAAGCTGCTGCTCCATCGCCCTGACACCACCGATGCTGTCATCGAGCTGTTGACGCTCGCGCATCAGCTTCTGAGCTTCCTGCGCATCGTTCCAGAGGGTCGGATCCTCTGCCTTGTTGTTCAACCAGTCCAGTCTTCTTACAGCCTGGTCCCAGTCAAAGATGCCTCCTCAGCAGGCTTATGGCCTGCTTGATTTCGTCGACAACATTCAGCATTTCCGCGCGCATGGCGTATTCTTCTCTCTCTGTGATCTCTGAGGGATTAAGATGCGGTGGGACATAGTTGCGCCGGGGCCGGATGTAAAGGCCGCCCCGGCCGCCGAGCGCTCAGACCAGGTCAGTAGAGACCCGAGGCACCGGAGGTGATGGCCTGCTGGGCCTGAGGCGACGAGTCCAGAATTTGCTCCTGGGTCATGTATTCGCCTTCGCCGATGACCTGGAAGACATCGGCCGGGCCGGTGCCAGGCTTGAAGGCTTCGACAATCGTATCGGGCTCGCCGTCAAAGGCCATCATGCCGGTCTTGCGGTTGACCGCGATGAACTTCATGCCATCCGGCACCTGGAATTTTTCGGCTGGCATGAGCTTTGCCGCCTGCTCCAAGAACGTTCCGAAGATCGGCGCGGCCAGGCCACCGCCGGTCGCACGGGCTCCAAGCGGAGCCGGCGTGTCGAAACCGAGATAAAGACCTGCAACGATGTTTGGCGTGAAGCCGACGAACCAGGTGTCCTTCGCATCGTTGGTGGTACCCGTCTTGCCGGCAACTGAACGATCCTTGACCGGAATCTTGCCGGCGGCGCTGCCGCGCTGAACGACACCTTCCATCATCGAGGTGATTTGATAGGCGGTCATCGGGTCGAGAACCTGCTCGCGATTGTCTACGAGGACCGGCTCTTCCTGATTTGCCCATCCTTTGGCATTGCAGGCTTCGCAGCCACGCTCCTCGTGGCGGAAAATCGTCTTGCCGTAACGATCCTGAATGCGGTCGATGACGGTCGGCTTGATCTGCTTGCCGCCATTCGCGATGACGGCATAGGCCGAGACCATGCGCATGACCGTCGTTTCACCGGAACCGAGCGCCATCGGCAGATAGGGTTGCATCTTGTCATAGATGCCGAAGCGTTCGGCATATTCGGCCACGAGATCCATGCCCATGTCCTGCGCGAGGCGCACGGTCATCTGGTTACGGGATTTTTCGATACCGGTACGCAGCGTTGCCGGCCCGGTGCCATCCTCTTCGCCGTAGTTGGACGGACGCCAGACCTGGTTGCCGGAAACGATTTCAATCGGCGCATCGAGGACGACGGATGCCGGCGTATAGCCGTTGTCGAGTGCCGCTGCATAGACAAATGGCTTGAAGGAGGAACCGGGCTGACGCATGGCCTGCGTGGCGCGGTTGAATTCCGACTGCGAATAGGAGAAGCCACCGACCATGGCCAGAACGCGGCCGGTATTCGGGTCCATGGCAACAAAACCGCCCTGAACCTTCGGAGGCTGGCGCAGGCGATAGGCGTTGCCGCCGGCTTTCAGCGGCTCGACATAGATCACATCGCCGGCCTTCAGCACGCCATCGGGGCCTTTTGCGGTCTTGCGCTCGTTGGCAGCATCCCGATAGGCCCATTTCATGTCTTCGGCGGCGATCGTACCGGTCTTGCGTTCCGGATCAGTCTTGTTGCCATTCTGGGATTCCAGACCGATTTCCACATCATGCGCGGAGGCACTGAGCACGACGGCGATCGTCCAATCGGGCACGTCGCGCAATTCCGGAACCTTGTTTTCGGAGAGAAGCTTGCCAAGCGACAAGGCCCAGTCCGGAGAGGTTTCAATCGAGGCAAGCGCCCCGTGGAAGCCGCGGCGCTCATCGTAATCGACGAGAGCGTTCTGCATCACGCGGCTGGCGATGACCTGTAGATCGGGATCGAGCGAGGTGCGTACCGAAAGCCCGCCTTCGTAAAGCGCCTTGTCGCCATAGCGCTCGATGAGCTGGCGGCGGACGGCTTCGGAGAAATATTCCGACGCCATAACGCTGCCTGAACCGCGGCGCGGCTTGACGCCGAGCGGCTGGGTCTTAGCTTCATCGGCATCAACCTGGGTGATGTAGCCGTTCTCGGCCATGCGATCGATAACCCAGTTGCGGCGCTCGAGTGCTGCCTGTTCGTGGCGGAACGGATGATAGTTGTTCGGCCCCTTGGGCAGGGCTGCGAGATAGGCGGCTTCCGCCGTCGTCAGCTCGGTCACAGATTTGTCGAAATAAGTGAGCGCTGCGCCGGCGATGCCATAGGCGTTCAGGCCGAAGAAAATTTCGTTGAGATAAAGCTCGAGGATCTTGTCCTTGGAATAGGCCTGTTCAATGCGGAAGGACAGGATCGCTTCCTTGATCTTACGGTCCATCGTCTGGTCGGCGGAAAGCAGGAAGTTCTTTGCCACCTGCTGGGTGATCGTCGAGGCGCCTTCGGGGCGACGGCCCGAGCCGATGTTCTGCAGGTTGTTCAACACCGCACGGGCAAGGCCGAAGGGATCGACGCCCGGATGGTTGTAGAAATTCTTGTCTTCAGCGGAAAGGAACGCCGCCTTGACGCGATCGGGAATGGCCTGGATCGGCAGGAACAGACGGCGTTCGCGCGCATATTCCGACATCAGCGCGCCGTTACCGGCATGAATGCGCGTCGCGACCGGCGGCTCGTAGGAGGCCAGCACTTCGTAGTCGGGCAAATCCTTGGTCATGCCAGTCAAATAGATGGCAGCAGCCGCGGCAACGCCCAAAAAGAGCACGCAGGCCATTCCAAAGAAATATCCAATCAGTCTGATCATATCTGAGCTACCGTTCAGCTTTCTCTCGGCGCGGAAAGCACCATCGCACGCCAACAGGCCTTTTGCACGACGTTTGCGTCAGTGCAAGGGAGACCGGATCAACTCCGCGAAACCGGAGACCGTACGAAATCTATTACCGCGACCTGCTCTTCGAATGTGAGGAAAGTAGGGCTTTTCACAGGTAATTCCGTATCTTCGCGATGCTTCAAGGTAATCGCTGGACCGATGTGGCATCGTAGCCACGTCGATTGCCCTGCCCTCACCCGCCATTGGCTACGGAACGGCGGCGGTAACGATCGACGGCATCGGCAACAAGTCTCGCCACCCTGGCTCTCCAGGCTTCATCGAGCAGAAGCTTCTCGTCCTCAGGGTTTGAGAGGAAACCCATTTCCAGAAGGACCGACGGAATGTCCGGCGCGCGCAGGACCTGGAAATTGGCCTGCCGGTGCGGATTGTTGATCAGACCGACCTGACCTTCGAATGATTTCACAACGTTATCGGCGAGCGCGACTGAGAATGCCTGGGTTTCGCGACGCGTTAGGTCGAGCAGGATATCGGCAACTTCCGGCGGGCCGCTCTCGATACTGAAACCGGCCAACTGGTCGGAAAGGTTTTCCCGGACAGCCAGATTTTCAGCCATACGGTCAGAAGCCTTGTCGGAAAGCGTATAGATGGTCGCGCCGCGAATGTCCTTCTGCGCCAAGGTGTCGGCATGGAGAGATATGAAAAGATCGGCGTGTTTCTGCCGGGCAATCGTGACGCGCTGCGACAGCGACAGGAAGGTGTCGTCCTCGCGGGTCAGGAAAGCCTTGACGCCCTCAACCTTGTTCAGACGCTCGGCAAGCAAACGAGCAAAATCCAGCGTCACCGTCTTTTCCGGCGTCTTCGTCGTCGCACCGCTCGCACCGGCATCGATCCCGCCATGCCCGGCGTCGACTGCAACGGTAAAGACCCCATCCTCGATGACCGGCCCGACATCCTGTGGCGGGACGGCAGCAGAGGTATTCCAGTCCTGCAACTTGAGAATTTCGGCAAACTGTTCCTTGCTGGTCATCTCGGCATCGAGCACCAGCCGAAAGCCCCTCTCCTCATTCTTCTGCACCTCGGCCATGACAAGCTTCACCGGACGATTGACGGTGAACACCATGCGGGCGCTGTCGCTGCCCATCGTGCCGTAACGAATATCCTTGAACAGACCGCGTGGAGCAAGATCTGCGGCGGGAAAGCCGAAGGCGGAAGCGGAGAGATCGACGATTATCCGCTCAGGGCTATCGACATAGTGAATGACGAATTCAGGTTTCTGTTCGAAATCGATGACGACGCGGGTACGGGCATCATCGCCGGCGACTCTTGCTGAAAATGCAAGTATGGGTTGCTGAGATGCATAAGAAGCGGTCGAGACGGGGAACAGAGCCAGAATTGCCAGAAGACCGATTCGGCTGGCGATTCGCAGTTTTTTCGCCGCAACAGGCATCAGGATCGCCTTGCCGATCATCAACACTTCATTCAATTTCAAGCCGTATCCCGCCTCTTTATCCTCCATGCAGCGCCCGTCCGCACATGAAAGGCCTGCATTTCAGGCATTTCTGTTACAAAGCCCCAGAATCGACGTTGCAACACCACTTTCGATAAGGCCGCTAAATCCATCCACAATATGGCGGATACGGCTTTTCCCTTGCTATTGTGACAGATAAACCATACAAAGCCAGTGAGGTTAGAGGGTTGACGGGATAGTCTGCCGATGGGCTTGCCAGCCTTAAAGGACTGGCGCCAAGTACCGGTAAACATCCGCCGTCGCAACTCTTGACCTTGCGTAACCGATCACTCCGGCTACGGCCGGAAAAATGCCGGGTGGCACGCCACCCACCGCTCGCACGGAGCACCCCATCGGACCCGCAAGGGTTCAGTTATCGTCATTCTCGCTTGGTCCTTAATGTTGCGGCAAATTTTTCAAGTCTCGGAAAGAAGGAAGAAGCCCACGGCTTCGCTGCCTCTCCGCTTGCCGTCTCGCCTTGACCCCGCGGGATCACCCTTATCCGGCGTCATGACCGTTGTGCATAACGAGCCTGTCCTCGCGGCAGGCTTTCGTGCATTTGTACGGCGGCGCCGAGGAGCAGAATTTCAATGGCAGACAAAATGCTTATCGACGCGTCTCACGAAGAGGAGACGCGCGTAGTCGTCGTACGCGGCAACCGCATCGAAGAATTCGATTTCGAATCGCAGCACAAGAAGCAGATCCGGGGCAATATTTACCTCGCCAAGGTAACGCGCGTCGAACCCTCGCTTCAGGCGGCCTTCGTCGATTACGGCGGTAACCGTCACGGCTTCCTGGCCTTTGCGGAAATCCACCCTGACTACTACCAGATCCCGCTCGCGGACCGTCAGGCCCTGATGCAGCAGGAAGCGGAAGACCAGCGCAAGATCGCCGAGGCAGACGCCGCCGATCCGGTGGTGGACCTAGCCAACGAGGAACAGCCAGATGTCGGCATTCCGGCGGCTGAAGCCCCTGTGGCTGCTGAAGCCGTAGAGGCCAAGGAAGCTCCGGTCGCCGAGGCTGCCGCTGAAGCCGAACCTGAAAAGAAGGCCAAGCCGAAGCGCACCCGTTCGCGCAAGAAGGCGGTGGAAGCCGCTCCGGAAGAAGCTGCGGCCACCGCAGAAGCTGCTGAAAGCGCACCTTCCGACGAAGCCGACGATTCGACGCCAGAAAGCATGGCGGCGATGATCGATACCGATTCGATTTCCGAAGATGTCGATGCCCGCCGTGGTCGTGACAGCGACGATGATGACGACGATGACGACAACCACGAAAAGGAAGTGATCGAATCCGTCGGCGCCGAAGACGCCATGGAAGAGGTTCCGGATCGCGTCGTGCGCAAGCCGCGCAAGCAGTACCGTATCCAGGAAGTCATCAAGCGCCGCCAGATCCTGCTCGTGCAGGTCGCCAAGGAAGAGCGCGGCAACAAGGGTGCGGCTCTCACCACCTATCTGTCGCTTGCCGGCCGTTATTCGGTTCTGATGCCGAACACTGCGCGTGGTGGCGGTATTTCCCGCAAGATCACCCAGCCGCAGGACCGCAAGCGCCTGAAGGAAATAGCCAAGGAGCTCGACGTGCCGCAGGGCATGGGCGTCATCCTGCGTACTGCCGGCGCCAACCGCACCCGCGTCGAGGTCAAGCGCGACTTCGAATACCTGATGCGCCTGTGGGAAAACGTCCGCACGCTGACGCTGCAGTCGACCGCGCCTTGCCTCGTTTATGAAGAAGGCTCGCTGATCAAGCGCTCTATCCGCGATCTCTACAACAAGGATATCAGCGAAATCGTCGTTTCCGGCGAAGAAGGCTATCGTGAAGCGAAAGACTTCATGAAGATGCTGATGCCGAGCCATGCCAAGGTGGTTCAGCCTTATCGCGACCTGCATCCGATCTTTGCCCGCTCCGGCATCGAGGCGCAGCTTGACCGCATGCTGCAACCTCAGGTGACGCTCAAGTCCGGTGGATACCTGATCATCAACCAGACGGAAGCGCTGGTGGCTGTCGACGTCAATTCCGGCCGCTCGACCCGCGAGCACTCGATCGAAGACACGGCACTGCAGACGAACCTCGAGGCCGCCGAAGAAGTTGCCCGCCAGCTTCGCCTGCGTGACCTTGCCGGCCTGATCGTCATCGACTTCATCGACATGGAAGAAAAGCGCAACAACCGCGCCGTCGAGAAGAAGCTGAAGGATTGCCTGAAGAACGACCGCGCCCGCATCCAGGTCGGCCGAATCTCACATTTCGGTCTTCTGGAAATGTCGCGTCAGCGTATCCGCGCTTCGGTTCTTGAATCGACAACGCAGATCTGCTCGCATTGCGGCGGAACCGGCCATGTCCGTTCGCAGTCTTCCGTTGCCCTGCACGTGCTGCGCGGCATCGAAGAATATCTGCTGAAGAACACCACGCACGACATCACCGTGCGCACCACTCCGGACATCGCGCTCTTCCTGCTGAACCACAAGCGCGGCACCGTGGTGGATTACGAAAACCGCTTCGGGGTCTCGATCTTCATCGAATCCGATGTCAGCATCGGCTCGACCCATTTTGCGATCGATCGCGGCGAAGCCGTCGAGAACCCGATCAAGATTGAAAGCCTGATGCAGTTTGCCGCCATCCCTGTCGAGGAAGACGATGATGTCGTCATCGACATGGAGGAGGACGAGGAAGAAAACGATATCGAGCCAGCCAAGGCTGTCAGCAAGCCGGAACGCGCCGAGGGCGACGACCAGAACGGCCGCAAGCGCAAGCGTCGTCGTCGTCGTCGTAACCGTAACGGCGAACGGAATGGCGATGCCCAGACACAGGGCAGCAATATCGACGAAATCTCCGAGGACGCCGAGGATGGTGACGACGAGAGCGAAGACGATGCCGCCGAAGTCTCCGCAACCTCCGAGGTTTCCGCAGATTCGGAGACGGACGAAAACGGCCGTCGCAAGCGCCGTCGCCGCGGCAAGCGTGGTGGTCGCCGTAACCGCAATGGCGAGGACGGTGTAGAAGCCGGCGCGGAAGATGATTCGGACAACGAAGGTGAAGAAACCCCTGTGGCCGAAGTTGCCGAAGTGGTCGAGGCTACGATTGAAGCCGTAGAACCTGCTCCGGCAGAAGCGATTGCGGAAGCTGCACCGGCTGAAGTTGCAGCAGAGGCAGAAGCTCCGGCAAAGCCGAAGCGTGCACGCCGTAGCAAGAAGGCCATCGAAGCCGAAGCTGCTGCCGCAGTTGCAGCCACAGAGGCGGCAGAGGTTGTTGCCGAAACTGTGGAAGCCGCTCCGACAGCCGAGATCAAGGTCGAAGAGCCTGCAACCGAGACCGCACCGGTCGAAGCAACGCCGGCAGCCGATGAAGACGCCAAGCCTGCCCGCGCGAACCGTGCCTCTAACATCTCGTCCTCTAGCGAGGCTGTGGTGAAAAGCTCTGAAGGCAATTCAACGCCGGAAGGTGACGCTGACCAAGCCAAGCCGAAAAAGGCCGGCTGGTGGCAACGCCGCGGATTCTTCTGATCCGCAACTGACTTGATGTAAAAAAATGGCCGCTTATGCGGCCATTTTTGTTTTTGGCTTTCCGGTCTCAACCGTTGGGGAATCGGTTTAGGAAACAGCCGCAAGCTCCTGTATGTGGTTGCCTATCGGAATCTCCGTGGTCCAGTTGCCTTACGGAGATTTGAAGCCTTGATCGTGCCGCGATGCACATTTCCTATTTCCCGGATGCGCCGGCTGGCTTAGCCTTGCGGCACAATTACGCCGGCGTCACGAGATTCGTGGCGCAAAGCTTCAAGAGGAATTTCATGACGCGCCTGTTCAAAACCTTCGCCGCAGGAGCGGCGATTGCCGCTTCTCTCGCTGCAGTACCGGCCGTTGCGCTCGACGACAGCCAGAAGAAGGAAATGGGTGCGTTCATCCGAGAATATCTGATCCAGAACCCCGAGGTCATGATCGAGGTCCAGAACGCATTGGAAGCGAAGCAGCAGGCGCAGCGGACGGATCAGTCGACTAAGGCGGTTGCCGCCAACAAGGACGAAATCTTCTCGTCTCCCAATGACATCGTGCTTGGAAACCCCAAGGGGGATGTGACGGTGGTCGAGTTCTTCGATTACAATTGCGGCTATTGCAAACGGGCCATGAGCGACATGGACGACATTCTTGCGAAGGACAAGAATATCCGTTTCGTGCTGAAGGAATTTCCGATCCTTGGCCCGGATTCCTTGGCGGCGCACAAGGTGGCCGATGCGGTGCGCATTCTCGCACCTGAAAAGTATCCGGAATTTCACCGCGAACTTCTCGTCGGCCAGGAGCATGCCTCCGAAGCAACGGCGATTTCCGTTGCGACCGAACTCGGCGTCGATGAGGCCAAGATTCGCAAGACGATGACCGACAAGCCAAATGACGACATCGTTCGGCAGGCCTATCAGCTGGCAAACGCGATCGGAATCACCGGCACGCCGAGCTATGTCGTGGGCGATGAAGCGGTGTTCGGCGCCGTCGGCCTGCAGCAGATCGAGGAAAAGGTCGGCAATGTCCGCTCTTGCGGCAAGGCAAGCTGCTGAGACCGGCCTGCTTTCCGACTATCTTTGACGAATTGCGAATCGATTAGTGGACCAGCGGCGTTTCGGCGCGGCAGGGGCTTTCCCTTGCCGGCCTACCGGTCTATAGGTGGCCGCTGAATTCGGATGGAACATAAGATCGGTATGAGCAAGACGATTTTCGTCCTCAACGGCCCAAACCTCAATATGCTTGGCAAAAGAGAGCCGGGCATCTACGGCGGGCAAACGCTGGATGACGTTAAGCAGCAATGCATTGCAGCGGGCAAAGAGCTTGGTTTCGATGTCGATTTTCGGCAGAGCAACCATGAGGGAACGCTGATCGACTGGGTTCACGAAGCCGGCGACAAGGCCGTCGGCGTCGCCATCAATGCCGGTGCCTATACGCACACATCGATCGCGCTTCACGACGCGATCAAGGCGGTGTCGGTACCGGTCATCGAGCTGCACATCTCGAATGTTCATGCACGGGAAGAGTTTCGCCATCACTCGATGATCGCGCCGGCTGCCAAGGGCGTCATCTGCGGCTTCGGCACGGCGAGCTACATTCTGGCGCTCCATGCCTTGAAATACACAATCGCCTGACAAGATAGAACAGAACAATAGGGTTTGCCATGTCTGAGAAGAAGAACGGGATCGACAAGGGACTGATCCGCGACCTCGCTGACATCCTCAACGATACCGATCTCACCGAGATCGAAGTCGAGCAGGACGATCTGCGCATCCGCGTTTCGCGCGCTTCGGCAATGCAGTACGTACAGGCGCCGATCGCGGCAGCCGCCCCGGTTGCAGCCGCAGCACCCGTTGCCGCCGCTCCGGTAGCAGCACCTGTCGCAGCTGCCGACAACAAGAACGCGGTTACCGCACCGATGGTCGGCACGGCTTACCTGTCGCCTGCTCCGGGCGCAAAGGCATTCATCGAAGTCGGCGCGACCGTCAAGGAAGGCCAGACGCTGCTCATCATCGAAGCGATGAAGACCATGAACCAGATCCCCGCGCCGCGCTCAGGCAAGGTCACTGAAATTCTGGTCAACGACGCGCAGCCCGTGGAATACGGTCAGCCGCTCGTCATCGTCGAGTAAGGCGCTTTTTATGATTTCCAAGATCCTCATAGCCAATCGCGGTGAGATCGCGCTGCGTGTCCTGAGAGCCGCCAAGGAACTCGGCATCGCAACCGTCGCCGTGCATTCCACGGCCGATGCGGACGCCATGCATGTCCGCCTCGCCGACGAGAGCGTGTGCATCGGCCCTCCGCCGTCGCGCGAGAGCTATCTCAACATCCACCAGATCGTTGCAGCCTGCGAGATCACCGGCGCTGACGCCGTGCATCCGGGCTACGGCTTCCTGTCGGAGAATGCCAAGTTCGCGGAAATCCTCGAAGCGCATGGCATCACCTTCATCGGCCCGACCGCCGAACATATCCGCCTGATGGGTGACAAGATCACCGCCAAGCAGACGGCCGTAGAACTCGGCATCCCGGTCGTTCCGGGCTCCGAAGGCGAAGTCACGCCTGAAAACGTCATGGACATCGCCAGGGAGATCGGCTTCCCGGTCCTGATCAAGGCGACCGCCGGTGGCGGCGGACGCGGCATGAAGGTCGCCAAGACCGAAGCCGACTTGCAGGAAGCGTTCGACACCGCCCGCACCGAAGCGCTCAATGCTTTCGGCAATGGCGCAGTCTACATGGAAAAGTACCTCGGCAAGCCGCGGCACATCGAAATCCAGGTGGTCGGTGACGGCGAAGGCAATGCGATCCATCTCGGTGAGCGCGACTGCTCGCTGCAGCGTCGTCACCAGAAGGTCTGGGAAGAAGCCAATTCCCCTGCCCTGACGGTCGAGCAGCGGATGAACATCGGCCAGATCTGCGCCGACGCAATGAAGAAGATGAAGTATCGCGGTGCCGGTACGATCGAATTCCTCTACGAAAACGGCGAGTTCTATTTCATTGAAATGAACACCCGCCTGCAGGTGGAACATCCGATAACCGAAGCGATCACCAATATCGATCTCGTTCACGAGCAGATCAGGGTCGCTTCCGGCGAGGGACTTTCCGTTTCCCAGGAAGAAATCCAGTTCCAGGGCCACGCGATTGAATGCCGTATCAATGCCGAGGATGCGCGCACCTTCGTGCCGTCACCCGGCACGATCACGCATTTCCATGTACCTGGCGGTCTCGGTGTTCGCGTCGATTCAGGCGCATATGCCGGCTACAAGATCCCGCCTTACTACGACAGCCTGATCGGCAAGCTGATCGTGCATGGCCGTACCCGTGAGGAATGCATGAGGCGGCTGCGCCGCGTGCTCGACGAGTTTGTCGTCGACGGTATCAAGACGACGCTGCCCCTCTTCCGGGATCTGGTCGACAACCCGGATATCCAGAAGGGTAACTACGACATTCACTGGCTGGAAAACTATCTGGCTGGCGGCGACCAACACTAGGTATATGATGTGCCCGGAGCAGAAAGTTCCGGGCACATTCTTTAGGGAGCGAAATGGCAGGGCGGCGCGGCAGATATTACCCGGCAATTACACCGGACGTTCTGTTGCGAGCGTATTCCATAGGCCTTTTCCCGATGGCGGAGTCCGCCGATGACCCGGAGATCTTCTGGGTCGAGCCCGAAATGCGTGGCATCATCCCGCTCTACGATTTCCACATCTCGAAAAGCCTCGCTAAAACCATCCGCAAGCAGCCATTCGAAATTCGGTTCGACACGGCCTTCGACGAGGTGATCGGCATGTGTGCGGAATCAGCCGCCGACCGCCCGAGCACCTGGATCAATGCGACCATCCGCCAACTCTATGGCGAGCTTCACCGCATGGGCCACGCACACAGCGTCGAAGCCTGGCAGGAGGGCGCTCTGGTCGGCGGGCTCTATGGCGTGTCTCTGGGGGCCGCCTTCTTCGGCGAAAGCATGTTTTCGAGGAAAACGGATGCCTCGAAGATCTGCCTCGTACATCTGGTCGAAAGGTTGAACCGGAACGGTTTCAGATTGCTCGACACGCAGTTTACCACCGACCACCTGAAGACATTCGGCGCGATCGATATCCCCAAGGACGAATATCTGGTTCTGTTGCGCGACGCCGTCGACCGGCCGCACCTGCCCTTCTGAGGGAAAGTTCTAATCGATCAATTGGTGGCTTTTGCCGGCGCAGGAATATCGGACTGCGGCTTGCAGCCAGTCAGCCAGACGTCATAGATCGGGTGCTCGACGGCGTTAAGGCCAGGGCTGTCGGCAAACATCCAGCCGGAGAAGATACGGCGGATCTTGCGGTCGAGGGTGATCTCGTCGACTTCGATAAAGCCGTCGATCTTCTGTGCCTCGGTGTCGTCGCGGGAATAGCAGACCTTTGGTGTCACCTGCAGCGCGCCGTATTGCACCGTCTCGTTGACATAGACGTCGAAGGTGGTGATGCGGCCGGTGATCTTGTCGATGCCGGCAAAGACGGCAACCGGATTGGAAATCCGGGCAGCAACGGCCTGTTCCGTGGCAAGCAGCGGTGCCACCGCGATCAGCGCACCGAGAATGAGTTTGCGTGGAAAAGGCATAGTCCGTGTCATTTTCATCCCGTCTCGCCCGCGTTAACGGTCGATGACTAGATTGCGATTATGGCCAAATGACCGTCAAGGTCTCAGCCGATCTCCAGCAGTCTCAGTTGCCGGGCGTCCAGGCATCGTAGTCGCCGGTGACGCGGGGGCGTTCGCCTGTGGAAGCCAGGGAGCCCTTGGGGTGATAGGCGAGCGGCGTGCCGGTCATGTTCGGCTTGTGCGGCTTCTGCCATTCGCGGGCGGCGTAGGTCTCCAGCGACGGCGGGACATCGGTGCGATAATGCATCCAGCCGTGCCAGCCGGGAGCGATGGCGGAAGCGTCCGCGTAGCCCTTGTAGATGACCCAGCGCTTGGGCTTGCCCCAGGAAGTCATCGGACCTTCGTAATAGACGTTGCCCATTTCGTCTTCGCCGACCTTCTTGCCGTGCCGCCAGGTGAAGAAACGCGTCCCCATCGTCTGACCGTTCCACCAGGTGAATATCTGCAGCAGAAGTTCTTTCATGGGGTATTCCGTCGCTTTGACAATCGTCGAATTGGACTTGTGGACGCCGAAAAATGGCTATCCTGCTTATGACGCCTGCCGCCGGTCCTGTCCAGCGATTCTAGGCTTCAAGACTACTTGAGCTTCATCTTGAAACCGGCATGGCTCCTGGCAAAGCCCTGCCGCTCGTAGAAACGATGGGCATCGGTGCGAACTGCATTGGAGGTCAATTGCGCCAGCTGGCAATCGTGGCGCCTTGCCTCTTGCACAGCATAATCGATCATCCGACCCCCAATACCGCGGCTGCGCATATCCGAGCGCGTCTGCACCGCCTCGATGATCATCGCCAGGGATCCTCGCGAGGTAAGCGTGCGGGTGTAGAGTAACTGAAACGTGCCGACGACCTCGCCATCCAACTCAGCCACGAACAGCTGCTCATTGGCGGAAGCATCGATCATGTGGAAAGCGCGAAGATAATCCTCATACGCTTCGGGATCGGTCGTGTCGCCGTGGCCGCCCTTTTGATCGTCAGCAAACATGGCAACGATCGCGCTCAGATCCTCCTCATGTGCGCGTCGGATGATCAAGTCGGTCATAGCTCTTTCCCCCTCGCCCGCATTCAATGCTGCTGCAGACGTTTTTCCATGATGATGGCGGGCAGGCCCGAATTCGGTGCGCCCCATTCTTCCATCCGGTCGACCTCGGAGAAACCAAGGCGCTCGTAAAAAGACATGGCGCGGACATTCGGAAGGGCAACCTCGACGCGCATGATTTCCGCGTCCGGGAAGCAGGTTTCCATCTCGGCAAACAGATCGCGGCCGATACCCTCGTTCTGGCAGGAAGGGCGAACGTAGAGTTGGTGCAGCATCACGGTCCTGGCCATCTTGGGATAGATGGCCGCATAAGCGATGCCGCCGAGCTTGCGGCCATCATCGGCCACGAGAAACTCGCCGTCACGCTTGCCGATGCGCGAGCGGATCGCGTTCGTCGAATGCCAACCGCTCACCATCTGCGAAACCTGATCCGCTCCATAGAACGGATCATAAGCATCATGAAACGTTTCGCCTAAAAGGACGCGGATCTTCTCCACGTCCTCGTCGCCGGCGGTGCGTACGAAGAACAAGACCTATTCCTCAATGCCGAGCTTGGCCTTGACCAGCGCCTGGACGGCTTGCGGGTTGGCCTTGCCACCGGTCGACTTCATCACCTGGCCGACGAACCAGCCGGCGAGCGTCGGCTTGGCCTTGACCTTCTCGACCTGATCCGGATTTGCGGCGATGATTTCGTCGACGGCTTTTTCGATGGCGCCGGTATCCGTGACCTGCTTCATGCCGCGGGATTCGACAATTTCGGCCGGATCGCCGCCTTCGTTCAAGACGATCTCGAAGAGGTCCTTGGCGATCTTGCCGGAAATGGTTTCGGCCTTGATGAGGTCGATGATGCCGCCGAGCTGGGCAGGCGAAACCGGAGTCTCTTCAATGTCTTTGCCGAGTTTGTTCAAGGCACCCAGCAAGTCGTTGATAACCCAGTTTGCGGCAGTCTTGCCGTCACGACCTTCGGCAACGGCTTCGAAATAATCTGCGATCGCCTTTTCCGAAACAAGAACCGAGGCGTCATAGATCGACAGGCCGAGTTCGGCAACGAAACGAGCCTTCTTATCGTCCGGCAGTTCGATCAGATCAGCGCGCAGGGCATCAATGAAGGCGTCGTCGAATTCGAGCGGCAGCAGGTCCGGATCGGGGAAATAACGGTAGTCATGCGCATCTTCCTTGGAACGCATCGAGCGGGTTTCGCCCTTGCCGGGATCGAAGAGACGGGTTTCCTGGTCGATGGAGCCGCCATCTTCCAGAATGCCGATCTGGCGGCGTGCCTCGTATTCGATCGCCTGGCCGATGAAGCGGATCGAGTTGACGTTCTTGATCTCGCAGCGCGTGCCGAATTCAGCACCCGGGCGGCGGACGGAGACGTTGACGTCGGCGCGCATCGAGCCTTCGTCCATGTTGCCGTCGCAGGTGCCGAGATAGCGCACGATCGAGCGCAGCTTGGTCATATAGGCCTTGGCTTCGTCCGAGGAGCGCATGTCAGGCTTCGAGACGATTTCCATCAGGGCGACGCCCGAACGGTTGAGGTCGACATAGGACATGGTCGGATGCTGGTCATGCATCGACTTGCCGGCATCCTGTTCCAGGTGCAGGCGCTCGATACCGATCTCGATATCCTCGAACTGACCCTGACGGTCTGGGCCGAGCGAGATGACGATCTTGCCTTCGCCGACGATCGGGTCCTTGAACTGCGAAATCTGGTAGCCCTGCGGCAGATCCGGATAGAAATAGTTTTTGCGATCGAAGATCGAGCGCTTGTTGATCTGCGCCTTCAGGCCAAGACCGGTGCGCACTGCCTGCTTGATGCATTCCTCGTTGATGACCGGCAGCATGCCCGGCATGGCGGCATCGACGAGCGACACATTACCATTGGCCGGCTTGCCGAATTCGGTCGAGGCGCCGGAGAAGAGTTTTGAATTGGAGAGGACCTGAGCGTGAACCTCCATGCCGATGATCACTTCCCAGTCGCCGGTGGCGCCGGGGATGAAGCGTTTGGGATCAGGGGTACGGACGTCGACAATGGTCATCTTGGGCTCGTCTCATGCGTGAATTCTTTGAATTCGTGAGGTAGAACAAATGCCGTGGTGGCGCAAGACTTGAGGGCCTTCGCCGCGCCGTTCATCCGCGGCATGCGGGCAGAAGGAAGAATTTCATGGGGATCAACCCGATCCTGCCTCTGGCGGCGCTGGCTGTTGCCTACAACGCGCTCGTATTCGGCGTCTATTGGTGGGACAAGCGCGCGGCGCGTAACGGCAGCTGGCGCGTCAGGGAATCGACGTTGCTGCTGATGGCGTTTACCGCCGGCGGCCCGGGCGCGCTCGCGGCACAGCGACTGCTGCGCCACAAGACCCGCAAGCCGCCTTTCAACTTCGCCTTGCCCTTGTTCTTCGTCCTGCAAATGGCATGGCTTGTCGTGGCGGTAACAGCACCGGAGGCAGCAATCGCGCTACTGGAAAAGCTTGGCCTCGGCTAGAATTCCTGACCGTACATCGCCGTCGGCGGCACTTCGACAAGCATCTTGGACAGCCCGACGGACTGGACGTCGCGATCGATCTTAGGAGAATAGGCAACTGACAGCCAATGGATGGCATAACCGTGCTTTTCGAAAAAGCCGATAGCCTCATTGTTCTGCGCATGTGTCTCGATACGCGCTTTCTTGAACCCCTGGCGGAGGATTTCGGCCTCGACTTCCTCAAGCAGCGCCCTGCCCAGACCTTGTCCCTGATATTGGGGATCGATCCAGAAATCGGAGATCAGTTCGTCCAGATGCTCGCGCGCAGCCCATCCGGCAACAGTTGAGAACTCCTCCACCACCGTGATTGTGAGCCAGGAGGAACGGGTGAAATTGGCGAAGGCTTCGCGTGCGCTCACTCGCATATCAGCCATCTCGCCGATCGCTTCCATCGCCTTCTCCCAAGCGCGAAAACCGATTTCGGCCAGGACATCGACATCCTCTTCCCGTGCGTTGCGTGTCGTGGCCATTCTTTCCCCTGTCACCTGCCTTTTTCCCCGGGCGAGAGAACATGATGCGCGAAATCCGGCCAGCGAGATGGTCCCGCACCGCCGTTTCATCGACAAAACTACTTTCAATTGCAGCACCTTGCTTGGCAATTGACAAAACGCACGACAACACAACTTTAAAAGCATTGTGTCCAAGAATTATGCGGCCTACCTCCTTCATCGTAGGGCCGCGGCCTTACGCCGCACCGATTAAGGGCTCTCGACCCTCTCAAATTCAATTTTTCGACCGCAATTCCTGAACCCAATAAAGGAGCACATCGAAATGATGTCTCGTATCGGAGGGGTTATTACCGCTCTGCTTGGCCTGGCTATTCTCTGGTATGGAGCAAAGCTGGCGCTGGCGGGTGGTTCCCCATTTTATGTTATCATGGCCCTCGGCCTCATCGTCTCGGGCGCATTGCTGATTGCGCGGCGCCAGGCCGGTCTCTGGATCTATGCGCTGACGCTGGCAGTCACCTTCATCTGGACGCTTTACGAAGTCGGCTTCGACAAGTGGCAGTGGATCCCCCGCGGCGCGCTGGTCATTTTCCTCGGCCTGCTGCTGAGCCTCTCCTTCGTCACCAGCAGCCTGAGTGACCGCCCGCAGAAGCCCTGGGTACCGAGCCTCAAGAATGGCGTCTTTGCCCTGCGCGCCGTCGTCGCCGTGATTGCCGTTCTCGGCGTCGTCGCCTGGTTCTACGATCCGCTCTCGATTACCGGGAAGCTTGAAAAGACGGCTTCTGCAGACGCTGCGATCGATCCGAGCGGTATTGCATATCCCGCAGACGACTGGACGGCCTATGGCGGCACCAATCTCGGCCAGCGCTATTCGGCTCTGAAGGACGTCAATATTGACAACGTCAAAGGCCTGAAGGTCGCCTGGGAACATCACACCGGCGACCTGCGCAAGGAAGATCAGGACTCCAAGGAATACACGTTCGAAGCTACGCCGATCAAAGTGAATGGCGCGCTCTATTTCTGCACGCCGCATAACATCATCCAGTCGCTCGAGCCGGAAAGTGGCAAGGTCCTCTGGTCCTTCGACCCGATGATGAAGCGCGATCCGTTCTATCAGCACCAGACATGCCGCGGCGTATCCTGGAATGATTCGACGGCCTATGCCGCTCCCGCCAGCAGCACGCCGGAACAGCAGGCGGCGACCACAGCCGCCGTTGCCGAATGCCCGCGCCGTATTCTTGCCTCGACGGTCGATGCCCGTCTGTTTGCGCTCAACGCCGATAACGGCGAGCTGTGCAAGACCTTCGGCACCGACGGTTATGTCGACCTGATGGAAGGCATGGTAGATACCAATCGTGCCACCTACCAGCAGACATCCGCTCCGCTTGTGACCAAGGATCTGATCATCCTCGGCAGCGCGATCGCCGACAACTACTACGAAAACAATCCGTCGGGCGTTATCCGCGCCTTCGACGTTCGTACCGGCAAGGTCGTCTGGAAATTCGACGCCAGCAAGCCGAACGACACGGCTCCGCTTGCTCCCGGCGAGCATTATGAGCCGAATTCGGTCGTTGCCTGGACGCAGTTTGCCGCGGACGAAACTCTCGGTCTCGCCTATATCCCGTTCGGTAACGCCTCGCCTGACCAGGTCGGCATTTCGCGCACGCCCGAGCAGGAGGCATTCGTCGATGCGCTCGCCGCCCTCGACCTGAAGACCGGCCAGCTGAAGTGGAAATTCCAGACTTCGCATCACGATCTGTGGGACCGCGACAACCCTTCCCAGCCGGTTCTCCTGAACCTGCCGAAGGACGGCGTCGACACGCCGGCGATCATCATCCCGACGAAGATCGGCAACCTGTGGGTTCTGGACCGTACCAACGGCAAGCCGATTCTGCCGATCAGCGACGTTCCGGTAAGCACCAATACCGATATTGCCGGCGAGAAGCTTTCGCCGACGCAACCGATGTCCTCGCTCAACTTCACGCCGGCGCCGCTGCGCGAAGCCGACATGTGGGGGGCAACGCCGTTCGACCAGATGGCATGCCGCACGACCTACAACCAGTATCGTTACGACGGCAATCCATGGACGCCACCGACAACGACTGGCTCGCTCGTATGGCCGGGGAATATCGGTGTGTTCAACTGGGGTTCTGTTGCGATCGATCCGGTCAACAAGTGGCTGATCGGTACACCGCAATATCTCGCCTATCTCTACAAGCTCTATCCGCGTCAGGCAGGCGACCTTAACAAGCGCGTGTTCGGCGGGGACAATTCGGGCGGCGAATCCAAGCCGGGCAACGAAAACCTCGGCGGCCCCTATGCCGTATCGATCCAGCACTTCCGTTCGGCGCTCAACGCTCCATGCAATGCCCCGGCCTGGGGTGTGCGCGTCGGCGTCGACCTGAAGACCGGCAAGACCGCCTGGAAATACCGCAACGGCACGGTGGCCGGACAGCAGTTCGCCGGAGTGAAGTTCCCGATCCCGTTCGAAATGGGCATGCTCGCCCATGGTGGAACGCTGACGACCGCCGGCGGCGTTGCCTTTACGGCCGCAGCCCTCGACGACTCGATCCGTGGTTACGACATGCAGACAGGCGAAGTGCTGTGGAAGATGGCGCTTCCGGCCGGTGGCCAGGCAACGCCGATGACCTATCGCGGCAAAGACGGCAAGCAGTATATCGTGGTTGCAGCGGGTGGCCACGGCTCGCTCGGCACCACGCCCGGCGATTCGGTCATCGCCTACACGCTCGACTGAGCGGATAACGCCCATTCGAAACAGGAAACGCGTCGGGCAACCGGCGCGTTTTTTTTTGCGTCTGACTTCAAGAACCGCGACGGTTGCGAAACTTGACCGCCGCCCGCAAGGCGTTTAACCCGAAAAAGCATTGATGGAGTTTTGATGTTCTCGTCCCAAGAGACCCGTTGAGGGGCCGGTAGCCGTCAGGCGACTGGCCCAGACAAAAACGTAAGCCCCGACACCCAATCCGGGTATCGGAACCGTTTTTGTGCGCTCCAATGCGAGCGCCTCTCCGGACATCGAAACAATGGATATTTCCCGCGCCGAACAGCGCATTCTCCACCTGCTCGCTCAGGGCGGCAGGATCGAAATCACCCGAGACGACGATCGCAAGATCGAAAAACTGCAACTCTTCACCCGTGAAGGCTGGATCTTCTCGGGCCTCGACCTCATCACATTTCGCAAGCTGAAGCAGAAGAAGGCGATCAGATCGCAAGGCGGCAGACCCTACCGGATTACCGAACGGGGATTGGTGCTGGTGAGAGCCGAATTGAATAACCGATAGAGAATGGCAGCCGGTCTTTCGCCGAAAGGCCGGCTTCCTATCAGCCCTGAAAGACGGCTTTCATCGCGGCCCATTCATTGGCGAACGACCCTGTTGCCACAGGCTTTCCTGCCCGCCGGTACCAGTAACCGGCATTCCAGTCGTCGCCTTCGATACGATGGCTAAGCGCGTGTCCCCAGTCGAATGCCTGTTCGCCTTCATGCTGCTGGCAGAGATTGTGCACTTTGTCCCAGTCCGGCCCGATCTTGAAATTGGCGGCGGCAAGACGGTTGAAAGCTGCGATCAGAGACGCCAGTTCAGCGCTCATCCTAATCTCCTCGGCTTTGGTCAGGTCAATGACTGTTGCAGATGAACCTTTTCCAGGTCGATGCCCATGCTCTTGGAATATTCGGTGCCGCGCCAGACGATGACAAAGCCACAACGCTGATAAAGCCTGATCGCACCGGCATTGCGGCCATGGGTATGGATGGTGGCCGTCCTATGCCCTTCCGCCTTGATGCGAGCGATTGCATCCAAAACCAGCGCATTGCCGATGCCCCTGCCCTGATGGTCGGGCAGAATCCAGAGATCGGAGATATAATTCGGCGCGCCATCGCGCGCGCACCAGCCAACGACCTTGCCGTCCAGTTCGGCAATCCAGACGTCGCCCTTGGTTTCCCCGGCAAAAATCTCGTAGGCCCTGCGGGTCCGCTCCAGGACGTCGGCTGAGAGCTCGACATCCTTGAAGGCATCGCTGGATTGCCAGGCCGCAAAACCGACTTCGCCGACCACAATGTGATCGGCGATAGTCATTTCTCGAATTTCAAGCCCGCTTACCACCACTTGGCCGGCGTGAACTTGCCGGCGGCCTGTTCTATGACATAGGCGGTGCGGAATAGCGTTTCTTCCTCGAACGGCTTGCCGATAAGCTGCAGGCCGAGCGGCAGGCCCTTCTTGTCGAGGCCGGCCGGGACGGCGATGCCCGGAAGGCCTGCCATGTTGACCGTCACCGTGAAGATGTCGTTCAGGTACATGGCGACCGGATCGGCTGCGAGGTTTTCGTCGGCGATACCGAAGGCGGACGACGGGGTGGCCGGCGTCAGGATCGCATCTACACCTGCGTGGAAGACGGTCTCGAAGTCCCGCTTGATCAGCGTGCGGACCTTCTGCGCCTGCAGGTAATAGGCATCGTAATAACCGGCCGACAGAACATAGGTGCCGATCATGATACGACGCTTGACCTCGGTGCCGAAGCCGGCCGCGCGGGTCTTTTCGTACATGTCGGCAATGTCCTTGCCGTCGATGCGCAGGCCGTAACGAACACCGTCATAACGGGCAAGGTTGGACGAGGCTTCGGCAGGCGCGACGATGTAATAGGCCGGCAGGGCGTATTTCGTATGCGGCAGGGTGATATCGACGATCTCGGCACCGGCATCCTTGAGGAAGGCGATACCCTGCTGCCAGAGCGCCTCGATCTCTTCCGGCATGTTGTCGACGCGATATTCCTTCGGAATGCCGATCTTCATGCCCTTGACTGACTGGCCGAGCGCTGCTTCGTAATCCGGGATCGGAAGATCGACGGAAGTCGTGTCCTTCTTGTCGACGGAGGCCATCGACTTCAGCATGATCGCGGCATCGCGCACATCGCGTGCAATCGGGCCAGCCTGGTCGAGCGAGGAGGCAAAAGCAACCGTGCCCCAGCGCGAGCAGCGGCCATAGGTCGGCTTGATGCCGACGGTTCCGGTGAAGGCGGCGGGCTGGCGGATCGAGCCGCCTGTGTCGGTTGCGGTGGCGCCGGCGCACAGATGGGCAGCAACGGCTGCAGCCGAACCGCCGGACGAGCCGCCCGGAACGAGCTGCTGGTTGGAGCCTTCCGCCTTCCATGGGTTAATGACCGGTCCGTAGAAGGAGGTCTCGTTCGACGAGCCCATGGCGAATTCGTCCATGTTCAGCTTGCCGAGCATGACGGCGCCATCGTCCCAGAGGTTCTGGGTAACTGTCGATTCGTATTTCGGCTTGAAGCCGTCAAGAATGTGGGAGCAGGCCTGGGTGTGGATGCCTTCGGTGGCGAACAGGTCCTTGATGCCGAGCGGAATGCCTTCCAGCGCGCCAACCTTGCCGCTCGCGCGGCGTTCGTCGGAAGCCTTGGCCATTTCCATCGCCTTTTCCGGCGTGGTGGTGATGTAGGCATTGAAGGTGCTGTTGAATGCGTCGATCGCGTCGACATAGGCCTTGGTCAGTTCGACCGAGGTGATTTCCTTCGAGGCGAGCTTTTCGCGGGCTTCGGCAATTGTGAGGCTGGTGAGTTCGGTCATGGGCTCTTCAAAATGTTCGAATGCGTGGAGAGGGTCGGAAGCGCTTTGAAAAGCGGCTTATTCAACGACCTTCGGCACCAGGAAGAAATTGCGGTCGGTCACGGGCGCATTGGCAACGATGTCGTCAGCCTTGTCGCCATCGGTCACGGCATCAACGCGCTTGCGCATGTCCATCGGGGTGACAGACGTCATCGGCTCGACGCCGGTCACATCGACCTCGCCCAATTGCTCGACGAAATTGATGATGCCATTCAGCTCGCCGACCATGCGATTGGCGTCGTCTTCAGTGACGGCAATGCGGGCAAGGCGCGCAACGCGCTTTACGGTGGCGAGATCGACGGACATGGCTCAACTCCGGGCAATAAAAATCTACTTCGCTATAATGGCCATGTGTTGTGATCGCAACAACAAGCGCAACCGGAATAGCAACAATGCGCAACGATTTTGCCGCAGTCGGCGCGCCGCAGTGGCGACGCGCCAAACTTGCTCAAGGAATTAATAGCTCAGCGCAGTGCCCGGCGCTGGCGTTTCAACGCGGGTGCGGCTGCCTTCCATGCCCTTGACGAACTTTTCCGGCGTCTGGTCGATGATCGGGAAAGTGCCGTAGTGGCAGGGAATGGCGTGCTTGAAATCAAAGAAGCGCTGGCAGGCCAAAGCCGCCACCGCGCCGCCCATGGTGAAACGGTCGCCGATAGGCACGATGCCGAGATCCGGCTGGTGCAGTTCATTGATCAGGCCCATATCAGTGAAGATGTCGGTATCGCCCATGTGGAGAACCGAAAGCTCATCGTCGAAATGCAGCATCAAGCCGTTGGCGGAGCCGAGTGAATGGGCAACGCCCATTTCATCGACCTGGCCGGAGGAATGCAGTGCCTGGGTGAAAGTGGCGGTGAAGCCGTCGAATGCGACCGTGCCGCCGGTATTGCCCATCTCGATCTTTTCGACGCCTTTGGTGCCGAGCCAGGAACCGAGATCGGCGTTGGCTAAAACGACCGCGCCCTTTTCCTTGGCAATCGCAACCGTGTCGCCGACATGGTCCGCGTGGCCGTGCGTCAGCAGGATATGGGTCACACCTTCAGACACATCCTTGATGTCGAGACCGGCATCGGCAAAAGGCTGGTTATAGCTGAGAAATGGGTCGATCAGGATTTTGGCCTTGGCTGTCTCGATACGGAAAGCGGCATGGCCGAGCCAGGTGATCTTCATGGGTAATCGTCCTCCAATACAGGGGAATCAGGGGGAACAAACCAAATCGAAATTTGATAAAAAGGAAAGGTCGGAACGGACGTTCCGGCGCGACGAAAGGAGGTGAGACGATTGAAATCCGGGTTACGGTGATCGTCAGTTTGTTCGGTTGGCGCCTGACAATGACGATAAGCCGTTAACAGCACGGGGGTCGAGCGAAAGCCCGGCTCCCACCGGAATGAAGGTCGTCTCACCTCCTGCCCCAAAGATAGCATGTCACTCGCCGATTTCAAACTTCGCGATGGTTGATTCGAGCGGGAATGGTGATCATGAGCGCCACCGATACCTGATCGTGCTATAGCCATGTCCTGACGACAACGGTTGCCAGCCAGTAGACCGTGGGCTAAGCGACCTCCAGCCGCTCCCAGCTCCTGCGAGCAATACTGGCAGCGGACGACATTTCATCACCAAAGGAAACGACATGGCGGGCAATGACGACGAATACATCTATGACGAAGCAAGCGGCGAATGGCTGCCTGCATCTGAAGCGGCCGCAAAAGCAGCTGCGGCTTCAGCGGTTCATGACAGCGCCGGCAATGTGCTTGCCGATGGCGACGCCGTCACGCTGATCAAGGACCTCAAGGTCAAGGGCGCAGGTCAGACGCTGAAGCAGGGCACGGTGATCCGCTCCATCCGCCTGACGGATAACCCGGAAGAAATCGATTGCCGGCACGATACGATCAAGGGTCTGGTGCTGCGCACAGAGTTCGTGCGTAAAAAAAGCTGAGTGCAGGATTTTTAGACATGGCAACATTGACGATCGAAGAACTGGCCGAAGCGCTTCAGCCGAACCAGGCAATTGCCGGGCTGGACCTCGGCACCAAGACGATCGGGCTTGCCATGTCAGATCTCGGCCGGCGGTTTTCATCCCCACGGCCAGTGATCAAGCGGGTGAAATTCACTCAGGACGCCCAGGTGCTGCTGGCATTTGCTGAAAAGGAGAAGGTCGCTGCCTTCATCATCGGCCTGCCGATGAACATGGATGGCTCGGCTGGCGCTCGCGTTCAGGCGACCCGCGCCTTCGTCCGCTCCATGTCGGACAAGACCGCCCTGCCCTTCGTCTACTGGGACGAACGGCTCTCGACTGTCGCGGCTGAAAGGGCATTGCTGGAAATGGACGTTTCTCGCGCCAAGCGGGCCGAACGGATCGATTCGGCTGCGGCAAGCTTCATTCTTCAGGGGGCGCTCGACAGGCTCTCGTCTCTGCGTACGGCAATGACGTCTTCCTTCGAAGACTGACGCTTGCGCCACCAGGCAGCGATCGCCTTGCGCTTTCTGAAGGCGATGATGGCAAAGACGATCAGGCTATCGAACGCAATCGCCCTTGCAACGAGTGGCGGGATGGTTTCGGGCGGAATGCCGAGAATGTTTCCATAGACCTCGAAAACGAGATCGTGGGTGTGCCGCGTCAGCATGAAAAAGCCGAAGCTCATGTCATAATAGGACAAGCCATACCAGCTCGACAGCAGTGCGACCGGGCCTGCCCAGAGTATCAAGAACCACTTCATGCGGCCTTACCTTCAAGCTCTGCCAGACCCAAATCCGCCGAGACAACCCATCTCGACAGCGCCATAACACTCAGCACCAACGCAGGGACCGCGATGTTAAGCGCCAATGCGGCGAAAGCCCCCGTCAGGACGATCAGCAAAAGGCGCTCTCTGAGGAATGTTACCACAGCTGGCATTTGTCTTACGAAACTCGGTTAACAATACATTAACCAGCCTAAAGACACAGCAATTCGGTGCAACGGAAACCCATGGTTATGGTTAATTTCCGAGGTGTGACTGTGGACAATGATGGTTGGGATCAGCCGTATATGGCGCGAACGAGGCGGCGAACCGCGGCAGCCACCTTTTCCCAGTCCTTTTCCGTCTTCAGCGCAACACCGGCAAACTGGCCGCTGACGGAAGCGGAAATGACCAGATGCTGGATGGACGCAAACAGCAGCGCATTGGTCGTGGCGGTATCGACGCCTTTCGGCGGCTTCAGGCTGCCCTGCATCCGCTCCAGCCATTTGCCGAGCGCCTTCATGCGCGACTCGGAAAGTCGGCGAACCTGCGGCGTATCTTGAGAGACTTCCCAGGCGACGATCCTGCAGACGAGCGGGTCGTCCCTCAGCGCTTCCATGAAATACATCGAAAGCTTTTCCATCAGGTCGCCATAGGTGAGGACGAACATGCCGCCGGTATCCTGCGGGATCTTGTCGCTCACCCAGCTGCCGAGTTCCTCGCCGATTGCATCGAGCAGACCATCGAGACCGCCGTAATAACGGTAGATCAGTTGCTTGTCGCAGCCGGCACGGCGCGCCACCGCATTGATCCCGAAACCCTGGAAACCGTGTTCGGACAGGAGACCACGCGCCGCCAGGAAAATCGCACGCTCGGTATTGGCCCGATTGCGCGGCCGTAATGGCTGGTTCTGTTGCGTGGTCATCTCGGGGATCTGCAGCATCTTCGGCCTATTCTTCAAGAAACTCCAGCATAGGCGATAATCCCCCGGCCGCCGGGCAGCAAGCGTGTTGCGACATGATGCACAGAATTGCGGCCATTGCCTTGCCACCGATTACATGCAGAGTGACGCACGGGAGGAATAACACATAAACTGATAAGCGCGCCCGCGGCTCATGCTGACCATATTCGAAAGCATTTTACCCGTCTTCCTGCTCGTCCTTCTCGGCATCGGCCTCAAGCGGACGACCGTCATCAACGGTAATTTCTGGGAGGGGATGGAGCAGTGCAGCTATTATGTGCTGTTTCCCGCCCTTCTCTTTCAGACCATGGCAAAGGCCGATTTCTCGGATGCAAGCAGCATCCACGTCAGCCTGATCGCTATCCTTGCCTTCACGACGATGTCCATCGTCGTGCTCGCCTCATGGCCGGTTCTCAAACGCGGCCAGATGACACCATCCACCTTCACCTCGCTTTATCAAACATCGACGCGCTGGAACGGCTTCATGGCGCTTGCAATCGCCGCCAAGACCTATGATGCACATGGGCTTGTCGTCGTTGGCATGGTGATGGCGGCGGTGATCGTACCGGTCAACGCCGGAAGCATCGCCGTACTTGCCGTATTCTCCGGGCAGAAACGCGACTATCGCGCCATCGCGATCAAAATCATCAGCAACCCGATGATCATCGCCACCATTCTCGGCATCGGCATCAACCTGATCGGCTTGCCGCTCTATCGGCCGGTGATGGCAACGGTCGAGATGTTGTCTCAGGCCTCGCTCAGCCTTGGCCTGATCACGGTTGGAGCAGGCCTCAAGGTTGCGGATGCGCTGAAGCCGAGCATCGGCGTGCTGTCGGCCGTGGTCATGAAACTGGTCGTATTTCCGGCTCTCGCCATTGCAGTCGGCCTTGCCGTCGGACTTACCGGCACCAATCTGGCGCTGCTGGCGCTGAGCGCCGCAGTCCCGACCGCGATGAATGGCTATGTGCTTGCCAAGCAGATGGGCGGCGACGCAGATTTTTACGCTGCAGCCGCAACCGTGCAGACGGCGCTCGCCTTCTTTTCCATTCCGGTCGCGATGTTCGTCGCGAACTACGCTGCCGGCGGATAAAGAAGGTCGACGATATAGCTTGCGTCGAAACGGGCATCGAGCATGCCGTAGGTCGAGCGCCAGCCACCGGCCAAGCGGGTTTCGAGATAAGCATCGGCAATCTTGCCGGCGCCGAGACGCGCCAATTCGGCGGCACCGGCGGCCAGGGCCAGTTGTTCGACCAGCAGGCGCGCCGCGCCCTCATCCCGTTCGCAAAGCGCCATGGCGGCACGCAGAACCTCGATCGTCTTGCGGCCGGATGCGCCAAGATCCCGCTCGAAACCGGAAAGTACCAGCTCGAACAGGTCGCGACCACGTGAGAGGACACGCAGGACATCAAGCGCCATGACGTTGCCGGAGCCTTCCCAGATCGCGTTGACCGGCGCTTCCCGGTAGTGACGCGCGATCGGGCGTTCCTCCACGTAACCGTTGCCACCAAGGCATTCCATTGCCTCGTAGATCAGCGACGGGGCAATCTTGCAGTTGAAATATTTGACGACCGGGGTCATGACGCGGGCAAAGGCCGCGTCCGCCGGATTGCCGGCGGCGCGATCGAAGGCTTCGGCAAGGCGGAAACCGAGCGCGGTTGCGGCTGCCACATCCAGCGCCATATCGGCAAGCACGCGCGTCATCAAAGGCTGATCGACGAGCTTGCGGCCGAATACATTACGGCCGCGCGTAAAATGAACGGCCTCGGCGAGTGATGCGCGCATGATGCCAGCAGAAGCGACCGCGCAATCAAGCCGCGTCAGCGTGACCATATCGAGGATGGTGCGAATACCCGCACCCGGTTCACCGAGCAGATAACCGAATGCATCGGAGAACTCGACTTCGGCCGACGCGTTGGAGCGATTACCGATCTTGTCCTTCAGTCGCTGGAACTGCAGACCGTTGGCCGAACCGTCTTCCAAAAGACGCGGGACGAGGAAGCAGCTGACATCATCCTTGGTTTTTGCCAGCATGACGAAACCGTCACTCATCGGTGCCGACATGAACCATTTGTGGCCATTCAGGCGATAGATGCCCTCACCTACCCGCTCGGCAGTGGAGCGGTTGGCGCGCACGTCGGTGCCGCCCTGCTTTTCCGTCATGCCCATGCCGAGCGTGATCGCGCTTTTCTGCATGGCCGGACGATTGGTTGAATCATACTTGCGCGACAGGATTTTGGGAGCCCATTCCTTTTGCACCCGTGGCGACGCCATCAGGGCTGCAACGGAAGCGCTGGTCATGGTCAACGGGCAGAGATGGCCGCTTTCAAGCTGCGCCGTCAGATAGAAGCGCGTGGCGCGCGCCTTGTGCTCGCTGCCCTTCGCTTCCGGGATATTCTCCCATATGGAAGAATGAAGGCCAGTCTGCATCGAACGGCGCATCAGCGCATGCCATGCGGGATGGAATTCGGTTACATCGAGACGCTCGCCGCGCGGACCGTGGGTCTTCAGCTTCGGCGGATTTTCATTCGCCATACGCGCCAGCTCCTGCGCTTCGGGCGACGTCACGTAGCGGCCAAGCTGATCGTATTCCTCGCGGATGACGCGATTGAGCCCACCCGTCAGATCGACCAGAAGCGGATCGGAGCGATAGGCATTGATGCCGGACCAGGGCGCAGGCTGGTTCAATTCGGCGAATTTTTCTTCGGCGCGGGTTAACTCGTTCATGCTCCGCTTCTAGCGGAAGTTAACGGGAGTGGGAACGGGCGCACGACCCTAAATTGGGCTTCTCAACAAATGGCCGTTTCCGCCTGCCAAAACACAAGCAGAATGAAGAAAGTGGGATGGTATATTGCACCATGCCGCTTGCAGCTTGCCCCCCCAAACCTTATAGACCGCCGAACGCAAGCGGAGACACGCCCAATGGTCTTCTTCCCTCATCGCCACCTCCTCGGCATCAAGGGTCTCAAAGAACAGGACATCACCTATCTTCTCGACAAGGCCGACGAGGCCGTGAAGATTTCCCGGCAGCGGGAGAAAAAGACGTCCACCTTACGCGGCCTTACCCAGATCAACCTTTTCTTCGAAGCCTCGACGCGCACGCAGTCGTCCTTCGAACTTGCCGGAAAACGGCTTGGCGCCGACGTGATGAACATGTCGGTCGGCAACTCGTCGGTCAAAAAGGGCGAAACGCTGATTGATACGGCGATGACGCTGAACGCCATGCGCCCCGACGTGCTGGTGCTTCGCCATTCTTCCGCCGGTGCGGCAGCGCTTCTTGCCCAGAAGGTCGCCTGCTCGGTGGTCAATGCCGGCGATGGCCAGCATGAACATCCGACACAGGCGCTGCTCGACGCACTGACGATCCGCCGCGCCAAGGGTACGCTGACCGGTATCACGGTGGCGATCTGCGGCGACGTCCTGCACTCGCGGGTCGCCCGCTCGAACATCATCCTTCTCAACGCCATGGGTGCCCGCGTCCGTGTCGTTGCTCCTTCCACGCTTCTTCCTTCGGGCATTCGTGACATGAGCGTGGAAGTCTTCCACTCCATGGCAGAAGGCCTGAAGAACGCCGATGTGGTGATGATGCTGCGCCTGCAGCGCGAGCGCATGGCTGGTTCCTTCGTGCCGTCGGTTCGCGAATATTTCCATTTCTACGGGCTTGATGCGGAAAAACTGAAGGCGGCCAAGGAAGACGCGCTCGTCATGCATCCCGGCCCGATGAACCGCGGCGTTGAAATCGCCTCGGAAGTGGCGGACGGCCCGCAGAGCGTGATCGAGCAGCAGGTTGAAATGGGGGTCGCCGTGCGCATGGCCGTGATGGAAACGCTCCTCACCTCCAACCAGGGAGAACGCGCATGAAATCAACCGTTCTCAAAAATGTCCGCATCCTCGATCCGTCGCGCAATCTTGACGAAACCGGCACGATCATCATCGGCGAAGACGGACATATCCTTGCTTGCGGCAAAGACGCCCTGAACCAGGGTGTACCGCACGGTTCCAGCGTCCGTGAATGCCAGGGTCTCGTTGCCACTCCCGGCCTTGTCGACGCCCGCGTCTATGTAGGCGAACCCGGTGCAGAGCATACTGAAACGATCGAATCGGCCAGTCGCGCGGCAGCGGCCGGTGGCGTCACCTCCTTCATCATGATGCCCGAGACCGATCCGGTGATCGACGACATCGCGCTCGTCGAATTCGTCCACAAGACGGCCCGCGACAAGGCGCTCGTCAACGTTCATGCCGCAGCCGCCCTGACCCGTGGCCTCGAAGGCAAGGAAATGACGGAATTCGGTCTGCTGCAGGAAGCCGGCGCCATCGCCTTCACCAATGGCCGGCATGCGCTTTCCGACTCGCTGCTGCTTCGCCGCGCAATGACCTACGCACGGGAGTTCGATGCGGTCATCTCGCTTGAACTGCGCGACAAATATCTCGGCAACGGGGTGATGAACGAAGGACTGTTCGCCAGCTGGCTCGGCCTGTCCGGTGTTCCCAAAGAAGCGGAAATCATTCCGTTGGAACGTGATCTGAGGATTGCGTCTCTCACCAAAGCCAAATACCACGCAGCCAAGATTTCGGTGCCTGAATCGGTAGAGGCGATGAAGGTTGCTCGCGGCCGCGGTGCAAACGTGACATGCGGTATCTCGATCAACCATCTGTCACTCAACGAAAATGACATCGGCGAATACCGCACATTCTTCAAGCTGTCGCCGCCCCTCAGAACCGAGGACGATCGCGTTTCCATGGCCGATGCCCTGGCTGCAGGCGATATCGACATCATCGTCTCGTCGCACGATCCGCAGGACGTCGATACCAAGCGCTTGCCGTTTGCCGACGCCGCCGATGGCGCGATCGGGCTTGAGACGATGCTGTCCGCAGCGCTCCGCCTGCATCATGATGGGCGGGTGCCACTGATGAGGCTGATCGACGCCATGTCGACCCGCCCTGCACAGATCTTCGGCCTCGACGCCGGCACGCTGAAAGTGGGCGCCAAGGCCGACATCACGCTGATCGATCTCGATGATCCCTGGATCGTCTCCAAGGATGCAATCCTCTCGCGCTCGAAGAACACTCCGTTCGACGAAGCGCGCTTCTCCGGCCGCGCGGTCGCCACCTATGTGGCCGGCAAATGCGTCCATGCAATCGATGGGGGCCGAGCGTGAGCGAACTCTTCAACTGGCAGATCACACTGCCGATCGCAGCCGGCGCCCTGATCCTGGGCTATCTGCTCGGCTCGATCCCGTTCGGCCTTCTGCTCACCCGTGCTGCAGGGCTCGGCGACATCCGCTCGATTGGGTCGGGGAACATCGGCGCGACCAATGTGCTCCGAACCGGCAACAAAAAACTCGCCGCAGCGACGCTCCTGCTCGATGCGCTGAAAGCGACTGTCGCAGCCATCATCGGCTGGCATTTCTTCGGCTCCGAAGCCGGGCTGCTTGCAGGCTTCGCTGCCTTCATCGGACACCTTTACCCGGTTTGGCTCGGTTTCAAGGGCGGCAAGGGTGTAGCGACCTATATCGGCACCCTGCTCGGCGTCGCACCATGGATGGTGCTCGTCTTTGCCGCCGTGTGGCTGACGATCGCCAAGCTCAGCAAATATTCGTCGCTTTCCGCTCTGGTCGCGACGCTTATTGTTCCTGTTGTGCTGTGGTTCATACAGGAGCCCAAGATTGCAGCCGTGATGGCGGTCATGACAGTAATCTCGTGGGTCAAGCACAAGACCAATATCGAGCGACTGATCGCCGGCACCGAAAGCAAGATCGGCTCGAAGGGATAGCCCTTTCAACCTGACCTCCGTTCATCCGCGGACAATAGAGATTATGACAAACGGGACTGAGCAACATTGTTCAGCCCCGTTTTTTTTCGGCTCAATGTACTAGCCGATATCCACGGCATAGGTGTGCACATCGCCATGCATGTTGGAGCGAAATACCAACTGTTTCCCGTCGGGCGTGAAGGAGAGATTTGGCTCCAGCCGGTAGTTATGGTTTTGCATATCGACGAGACGCACCGCACGCAGCACTCCGGGATCGATGAGTTCTCCGGCATTGGCCGCGGATATACCCGCCACGTCCGGAACCGACTCAGGGACGAACAGCGAAATCCATTTGCCGTCTTTGGCGTGAGCGACCATTTCTTCATCCCCCCCGTCGCCGGCGAAACAAGTGCCATCGGGTGACACGTTGAAATGAACCGACCAGAAGTCCCGCTCCAGGGTGTACCAACGCAGCCTTCCGCTCTCAAGCTCGTAGCCCGCCAGCCAAAAGACTTCGCCGCGCGGCGTCTGGAGATCGTACCAGATGGTTTGACCGTCATGGCCAAAGAATTCGTGCCCGGCGATCTCCATGTTCATGCTACGTGTATGCACACGAAGCGGAGCGCAGGGATCATTGCCCAGGCGCATTGTCCAGATGCGGTCCACCTTGTGCCATGGTCCCTCGTGGCAGAACATGATCTGCTGCGGGTCGGTGGGGGAAAACTGCAGGTGGTTCAACCAGTCGGTGGCATGATAGACATCGCGACGCAGACCGGTCTTTAGATCGACGACGAAGATGGTCATCGGAAGACGTCTCTCCAGTCTCCTATTGATATGCACCTCCTTCTGTTCCGCGAATGTCAGCCGCCGGCCCGTGACGGGGTGGTACATGTCGCTATCGACCATCCACTCTCCTTGCGGATTGGCGTTGCCTCCGGCCGCATCAGACGAACCGGAGGTAAACTCGTCGTTGAACGCCTTGCCCTCATGGGTCTCGCTTCCAAGCAGCAGGGTTTCATCGGCATTGACCGCGAAGATCGCCTCGGATGGCGACAGCCGATAGTGGCCTTGCCGTTGTTGGCCCTCAAGATCGACAGTGCGCACTTCACGGTCAGGACCACTGCCATCAATGTACCAAAGCCGCGAAGTTCGCCTGCCGACCATCAGAACTTCGGCGCCTGGGTCGGCCAGGATGAGGCTGTTGCGCCGACTACCCAGTTCGATCACGCCAATTCCGTCAGGTCGGCTGACGACCATGCGTTGCCCATCATGGCTATAGGCATGCTGATGGAAATAGAGGGAGGACGTGCCCGCTTGCGCAGACAGCCGGATAATCTTCTTTCCCGTCACCTCGTCACGCCATGCGACAGGAATGCCGTCCTTCGCTGTCGGAAAGTCGTCTGGTTCAACCATCATCATTTGTCCATTCCTTTCAGTGCGGGGATCAGCGTGCTGCGGCAGCCGCCACATGGTGTTCCGTCGCCGCAGCCGGTTCCTGCCAGCATTGCTCATAGGGAAGACCAGTCAGCAATTCGACGGTCGCGCGGGTCTGCGGATCAACCGCACTGCGGTCACCTCCATTTTTGAGGCGTGCGATTTCCTGCAACACGATCAGGTGGTTCTCGCGGTTGAGCTTGAAGCGCTTGGAAACGATGATACCCCATAGCCCGAAGCAGAATGGCACGCAGGTATAGATGGCAATGATGCTGGTAACGGTGGATTCCGGCTGGACGTCCACGCCCTGCTGAAAGCCGGTGGCCGACAAAACCAGACCGAGGGTGAACATGATCGATGCCTGAATGACAGTATCGACAAAGTTGAACACGCCGGAGAACAGAGCTTCACGCCGTTCGCGGGTGACCATTTCGTCGACATCGGGAATGAATGACATCAGGTAGAAAGACGCGTTGGCAATGCCGGTCTTGCCGAAATTCAGGACGATCGTCAGACCGATCAGCCAGATCTCCGCGTGGGGTGGGCGTACCAGTGCCAGCCAGGCGAAAGCGGCAAAGACAAGCAGCGTTACCCATGCGCCGAGGCGGAACGAGGTCGCACCGTCAGTCTTGATCGTGTACCAGAGGAAAAAGGACAGAAACAGCAGGCCTAAAAGGTAAGCGACGCTGTTGGCACCGGCAACGACGGTCGGGCTCATCAACATGACGAAAATGATGAAATAGGTGTTGACGTATCCGGAGATGGTACGCTCCGAGATCTGCGCAACGAACATGGCCAGCAACTGACGAAATGCACGGACCCGTAGCGTGGAACCCAGATCGCGGAACATCAACTTCATGTCCTGCCAGGCGCTTCGGCCCGGGGTGAAATGCAGTTCCTCCGCCGGCCGTTCGAAGCTCCACTTGTATTGCAGGAACAATGCCACGCAGGCCAGAACGTCACAAATAATCATGGTCCAGGTAAAGGCAGCCAGATCCTTGCCGAAATAGAGGAACATGATGCCGGGCAGCGCCGAAAGCGCCGTGGTGGCGATCGCACCAACGGCCTGCTTCATACCCTCGATCTTGGCGCGCACGGTCGAATCCGTGGTCATCTCGGTTGTCAAAGTGGGGATGATGATCTGCGGAACACGCAGCACGCAATTATAGAGAATGTAGATGAAATAGTAGTAAGCCACCCCCATGCCGGGGAGCCACACCAACGGAAAGAGGATGGTGTGGACCGGAATGATGGCGAGAAGCCAGAAGCGGCGACGACCGAATTTCTTGCCAAGGCGGGTCTGGCCGAATTTGTCCGACAGTTCACCGAAAAACAGAGAGAAAAAGGCCCCGGCCAGTTTGCTGATCGCAAACAGGGTCCCCACCGCCATTATCGACAAGCCGGCATATGTTGTATAGTAATACATCAACCACGCAGATAAAACATTCTGCGTGGTGGCAATAAAAATATTAACGGAAGACACACCAAAGTAATTCTTCCAGGTTATTTTCCTTGCTGCATTCATTTTCGTGGGTCTTTTCTGTTTTCAGAGAAAAAAGGAAGCCCATCGCATTGTGTCTCTCACCACAATACGGTCGGGAATTCGTTATTCGATGAAGGCAATGGCGCAGCAGATCACGCCGCCGCCATTCGGCAGCGGAGAGCGAAAGCTGGTCGTCTGGATCAGAACAAACCGTATGCGCGAGCAGCCGGTTTTGTCCGGGCGTGAAGACGGAATGGCGCGCTACCGTCAAAAATGACGGGCAGCCGATAGCGCTTTCATCGTCCGAATTGCCGCGCGTAGTCTTGCGCGAAATCGCTTGCGACAGCGGCACGAAATACGGCGCGTCTCAAACGCCTTTCGCGGCCTGCCGTAACTGTGATGTAAAGACTGTCCTCCCTATCCTCCTGATAGTTTCCGCTCCCTGTCGTTCTGTTTTAATTTTTGGACCCGGCCAGTACCTTAAATTTTCCGCCATCAAATCTGGCTGCTTGGCTTTCCTGTAAAGAAAACGACAAAAGCGGATCAAAGCCGACCGTCCGACGACATGAAAGCCGATTGCGCCTGCGGAAAAGCCCGCGTCACTTCAGGCGGCGCTCGCCGCTACTGCGTCACTCGCCGCCACCGGGCCCGGCACGTGCTCACAGCGCATGGTACCGTTTTCCGCCCTTGCCTTTCCGGTTGCGTCGTGGTTCATACGTGTCGTCAAGATTGCAGCCATTCGACAATCATGACCGTAATTTTCTGGGTGAAGCACAACACCAATATCGAGCGGTTGATCGCCGGCACCGAAAGCAAGATCGGCTCAAACGGGCAATCTGCCCGAAGAGGCGATTCATGCCTGATGGCAGCGCACGGAGATCGGGAATTGCGCTGACCGAGAAGCAGAGGATCGCCTGGCTGAGGCTGATCCGCTCAGACAATGTCGGCCCGGCCACTTTCCGGCAATTGATCAACCATTGCGGCTCTGCAGAAAATGCACTCGCCATGCTGCCGGAACTTTCTCGGCGAGGCGGCGCCACGCGCTCGTTACGTATTTCCAGCATCGAGGATGCCGAGCGGGAGCTTGAAGTCGCCAGCAGACATGGGGCTTGCTTTGTCGGCATCGGAGAGCCGGATTATCCGCCCGCGCTCAGGCATATAGATGGCGCTCCACCGCTCGTCGCCATCAAGGGCGACCTGACAAGCGCCACACGTCCGTCTGTCGGCATCGTCGGCTCGCGCAACGCTTCGGTCGTCGGCGCCAAGTTTGCGGCGATGATCGCCAGGCGCTGCGGCCAGAACGGTTATGTTATCACTTCGGGGCTGGCGCGCGGGATCGATACCGCCGCACACCGGGCCAGCGTCGAGACCGGCACGATCGCAGTGCTTGCGGGCGGGCTTGACCGCCCCTATCCGCCCGAAAATCTCGGGCTTCTCGATGAGATCACCAAAGGTGGAGGTCTCGCGATCAGCGAAATGCCGTTCGGCTGGGAGCCGAGAGCACGGGATTTTCCTCGCCGTAACCGGCTGATCGCCGGCATTTCGCTTGGCGTCGTCGTGGTCGAGGCGGCGGAAAAATCCGGCTCGCTGATTACCGCCCGGATGGCCGGTGATTTCGGCCGGATCGTATTTGCCGTGCCAGGCTCCCCGCTCGATCCGCGCTGCCACGGAACCAACGCCCTGCTGAAGCAGGGTGCGGTTGTGACCACCGGACCGGAAGATGTGCTGGAAGCTCTCGCCCCGTTATCGCAACTCGATCTTTTCGAGCCGCCTATGATCGAGGAGCCGGATGCGCAGACAGGCGCCATCGTGCCGCCGGATGACGATGACCGGTATGCGATCATCTCAGCTCTCGGCCCCACACCTGCTGAAATAGATGACATCATCCGCCACACGGGTCTTCCCGCGTCGTCCGTCTATCTCGTACTGCTAGAACTCGATCTGGCCGGACGTCTATACCGCCATCCCGGAGGATCCGTTTCCATCGCGCTTCCCGGCTGAGCGCGGCCGGCGGCCGGACTTGATATCACCGGCTTCGACATAGGCCATCTCGATGAGATAGCAGAGCATGTCTGCCCCTTCGGAGAAAGCGACCTGCCGCAGCTCGCCAAGCATCTGGCATATATATGCAACGTTATCGACAGAATGCCCCTCGCGGAGCCCACCCATGTGAATCGACATGCCCCACCCCACCAGAAGTTTCAGTGAATTTTTATTCACTATAAGAAACTTTATGGACTTTATTTGAAATATTCATGATTGCAAGTCCGATTAAAGCATCCACCGATTGCATCCTTCGAAATGTGCTAATTTCACTTAAGCCCTTGACCGCGGGACAAACGCCCTCCATGTCGGGAAGCAAATCTCCGCCTGGACCGAATGCGGTGCCGGGCCCTGCTCTATTACAGAGAACCGAAAATGAATGTTGTCGTTGTAGAATCTCCCGCCAAAGCCAAGACGATCAATAAGTATCTGGGCTCGGGTTATAAGGTTCTCGCATCCTTTGGCCACGTCCGCGATCTTCCCGCGAAAGACGGCTCCGTGCTTCCCGATCAGGATTTCGAAATGTCCTGGGAGGTCGACAGCGCGTCGCAGAAACGCATGAAGGACATCGCCGATGCCGTAAAAGGCTCCGACGGCCTGTTTCTTGCGACCGACCCGGATCGCGAAGGTGAAGCCATTTCCTGGCACGTTCTCGATCTCCTGAAGAAGAAGAAGGTGCTCGGCGACAAGCCGGTAAAGCGTGTCGTCTTCAACGCCATCACCAAAAAGGCCGTGCTCGACGCGATGGCCGCTCCGCGCGATATCGACGTGCCGCTGGTCGACGCCTATCTGGCCCGCCGTGCACTCGACTATCTCGTCGGCTTCAACCTGTCGCCGGTCCTGTGGCGCAAGCTGCCGGGCGCACGGTCCGCCGGCCGTGTGCAATCCGTGGCGCTGCGCCTTGTCTGCGATCGCGAAAACGAGATCGAGCGTTTCGTTTCGGAAGAATACTGGAACCTCTCGGCTCTCCTGAAGACACCGCGCGGCGATGAGTTCGAGGCCAAGCTTGTGTCTGCCGATGGCAAGCGCCTGGCACCACGCGCAGTCAAGACGGGCGATGATGCCAACCGGCTGAAGACCCTGCTCGAAGGCGCAAGCTTTGTGGTCGACAGTGTCGAGGCGAAGCCCGTAAAGCGCAATCCCGGCCCGCCTTTCACCACTTCGAGCCTGCAGCAGGCAGCTTCGTCGAATATCGGCTTCAACGCATCGCGTACCATGCAGGTGGCGCAGAAGCTTTATGAAGGCATCGATATCGGCGGCGAGACGGTCGGTCTCATTACCTATATGCGTACCGACGGCGTGCAGATGGCGCCCGAAGCGATCGATGCAGCCCGCGCGGCCATCGTCGATCAGTTCGGCAACCGCTACCTGCCGGAAAAGCCGCGTTTCTACTCCACCAAGGCAAAGAACGCCCAGGAAGCGCACGAAGCCATCCGTCCGACCGATTTCAATCGCACGCCGGATCAGGTGAGGAAATTCCTCGATGCCGATCAGGCACGCCTTTACGAACTGATCTGGAAGCGCGGTATCGCCAGCCAGATGGCCTCCGCTGAAATGGAACGCACGACTGTCGAAATCATTGCCTCGAATGGCGCGGACAAGGCAGGCCTTCGTGCTGTCGGCACCGTCGTTCGCTTCGATGGTTTCTTGAGCGCCTACATGGATCGTCGCGACGAAGACGAAAAGTCGGAGGATGACGACGAGGATGGTCGCCTGCCGGAGATCAATGCACGCGAAAATCTCGCCAAGCAGAAGATCAATTCCAGCCAGCACTTCACCGAGCCGCCGCCGCGTTATTCGGAAGCTTCGCTGATCAAGAAGATGGAAGAGCTCGGCATCGGCCGCCCGTCCACCTATGCCGCGACGCTTAAGACGCTGTCCGACCGCGAATATGTGGTGACCGAAAAGCGCAAGCTGATCCCGCATTCCAAGGGTCGTCTCGTCACAGCCTTCCTCGAGAACTTCTTCACCAAGTATGTGGAATACGATTTCACTGCCGATCTGGAAGAGAAGCTCGACAGGATCTCCGCCGGCGAGCTCGACTGGAAACAGGTCCTGCGCGATTTCTGGCAGGATTTCTTCGCCCAGATCGAAGACACCAAGGAGCTGCGCGTCACCAACGTGCTCGACGCGCTGAACGAAGCACTTGCGCCGCTGGTCTTCCCGAAGCGCGAGGACGGCTCCGACCCGCGTATCTGCCAAGTCTGCGGCACCGGCAACCTGTCGCTCAAGCTCGGAAAATACGGCGCTTTCGTCGGCTGCTCAAACTATCCCGAATGCAATTTCACTCGTCAGCTTTCGTCTGACGGCAATGAAGCTGAAGCATCCGGCCTCAACGAACCCAAGGCGCTCGGGGCAGATCCGCATACCGGCGAAGAACTGACACTGCGCTCGGGCCGTTTCGGGCCTTACATCCAGCGCGGCGAAGGCAAAGAAGCCAAGCGCTCCTCGCTGCCGAAGGGCTGGAGGCCGGAAGACATCGACCATGAAAAGGCGCTGGCGCTGATCAACCTGCCGCGCGACGTGGGTCAGAACCCGGAAACCGGAAAGATGATCTCGGCGGGCCTCGGCCGCTACGGGCCGTTCCTGCTGCATGATGGCACCTATGCCAACCTGGAAAGCATCGAGGACGTATTTTCGATCGGCCTGAACCGCGCTGTCACCGTGCTGGCCGAAAAGGCAGCCAAGGGTCCGGGCGGGCGCGGCCGCGGCACGCCGGCAGCGCTCAAGGAACTCGGAGACCATCCGGATGGCGGCGCAGTCACTGTTCGTGACGGGAAATACGGCCCTTACGTCAACTGGGGCAAGGTCAACGCGACACTGCCCAAGGGCATGGACCCGCAGTCGGTGACGATGGAACAGGCCATGGCGCTGATCATCGAAAAGGGTGGCAAGGCCTCTTCCGGAAAGGCCAAGGCAAAGCCGAAGAAGGCTGCTGCCAAGGCTGACGGCGAGACCAAGAAGGCGGCACCGAAGAAGGCGGCGGCCAAGAAGGCGCCGGCGAAGAAGACTGCTGCGAAAACAAAGAAGACGGATACGTGAGCGAAGAGCAGGACGACGACATCAGATCGCACCGGCAGCGGAAGCGGGCGGAGAGAGCCGAACGCGGCATGACCTCTGGTTCGGGGGCGACCGGTTCCAAGGGAAAACCTGCGATCATTCAGGGCGCCATCCCGCCGCGCGAAGTCCTGCTCGAATTCATCTCCGACAATCCGGACAAGGCCTCCAAGCGCGAGATTGCCAAGGCTTTCGGGCTGAAGGGAGAAACGCGCGTCGAGTTGAAGGACCTGCTTCGCCAGCTGGAAGACGAGGGTCTGGTCAACAAGAGCCGCAAATCCCTGTCGCGTCCCGGCGCCCTGCCCCCGGTCACGGTTCTCGACATCACCACCCGCGACAAGGATGGAGAATTGATCGGCCGTCCGGCGGAATGGCCGGAAGACCAGGGTGCGGCACCGGCCGTGCTGATCCGTCAGTCGTCGGAACAACGCGGCAAGGGTAAGGCCCCTGCCGCCGGCCTCAACGACCGAATTCTCGCAAAGATCTTCCCGAACAAGGATCGCACCGGTCCCGCCTATACGGCACGCGTCATCAAGGTGATCGACAAACGTCGCGGCGCCACCCTCGGCGTCGTGCACAAACTTGCCGATGGCGAGATCCGCCTCCTGCCGACAGACCGGCGCGGCGAGGAAATGGTGATCGAGCCCGATGGTCTGGGCGATGCCAAGCATGGCGATCTGGTCGAGAGCGAAACCGTACGTTCCGGTCGTTTCGGCCTGCCGCGCGCCCGTGTGCTCTCGGTCGTCGGATCCGTCGCGTCGGAAAAGGCGATCTCGATGATCGCCATCTATTCGCATGGTATCCCCCACATATTCCCGAAGCAGGTCATGGATGAGGCGGAAGAGGCCAAACCGGCCTCGATGTCGAAGCGTGAAGACTGGCGCGATGTGCCGCTCGTCACGATCGATCCGGCCGATGCCAAGGACCATGACGACGCCGTCTATGCCGAGCCGGACACATCTGACGACAATCCGGGTGGCGTGATCGTCACCGTCGCGATCGCCGATGTCTCCTGGTATGTGCGCACTGGCTCGCCGCTCGACCGCGAAGCACTGAAGCGCGGCAACTCAGTCTACTTCCCCGATCGCGTCGTGCCGATGCTACCGGAGCGGATTTCCAACGATCTCTGCTCGCTGCGTGAGGGCGAGGACCGGCCAGCCATGGCCGTTCGCATGGTGTTCTCCAAAGAAGGCCGCAAGGCGGGTCACACCTTCCACCGCATAATGATGAAGAGTGCTGCAAAACTCTCCTACCAGCAGGCACAGGCGGCCATCGACGGCAAGCCGGACGACAAGACCGGGCCGCTGCTCGAGCCAATCCTGAAGCCGCTCTGGGCCGCCTACAAGATCATGAAGATCGGTCGCGACCGCCGCCAGCCGCTCGAACTCGACATGCCGGAGCGTAAGATCCTGCTGAAGTCCGACGGTACAGTCGACCGGGTTTTCGTGCCTGATCGCCTGGATGCGCACAAGCTCATCGAAGAGATGATGATCCAGGCGAATGTCTGTGCCGCCGAAACGCTGGAAAAGAAGCGCCAGGCGCTGATCTACCGCGCCCATGACGGCCCGTCGCTCGCCAAGCAGGAGACGCTGCGCGAGTTTCTGAATACGCTTGGCATCTCCATGGCCAAGGGCGGCAACATGCGCTCCAACTCGTTCAATGGCATCCTTTCGCAAGCGCAAGGCACGCCGCATCAGGTCATGGTCAACGAGATGGTGCTGCGCTCCCAGAGCCAAGCCGTCTACAGCCCGGACAATATCGGGCATTTCGGCCTCAACCTGATGAAATACGCGCATTTCACTTCACCGATCCGCCGTTACGCGGACCTTATCGTGCACCGCGCACTTGTCGGTTCGCTGGGGCTTGGCGAAGGCGGGATTACGCCAGCGGAAGAAGCGCAGCTCGACGATATCGCCGCCGAAATCTCGACATTCGAGCGCCGGGCGATGGCCGCCGAGCGCGACACGATCAACCGGTTGATCGCACATCACCTTGCCACCCGTATAGGCGAGGAATTCGAAGGCCGCATTTCCGGCGTCACCAAGGCGGGCCTGTTCGTCTCGCTGCCCACCTATGGCGCAGACGGTTTCGTGCCTGTCTCGACAATCGGCAACGACTATTACATCTATGACGAGGCGCATCAGGCGCTAACGGGCGAGCGCTCGGGGCTCGGCTACCAGCTGGGCGATACGGTGGACGTGCGTCTGAAGGATGCCATTCCGCTTGCCGGCGCGCTGCAGTTCGAGATGCTGAGCGAAGGCAAGAAGCTTCCGACGGCAATGAGATCCTTCCACAAGGCGGGTCGACGCAACAGGCCGGGCGGCGGACCCAAAAAACCGGGCACACGCCCTCCCCGCGGACGCAGGAGATAACAATGGACGAGCGCGCCGGATCGACCATCCAATATGGCGGCAAAGGCGCGCCCGAACGTCCGCTAGGCCGCTCGATCAAACGCGGCCTTCTCTGCCGCTGCCCGAATTGCGGCGACGGCCGACTGTTCCGCGCCTTCCTCAAGCCGGTCGATCACTGCGCCGTCTGCGGTGAGGATTATACGCCTCAACGCGCCGACGACTTGCCGGCCTATCTCGTCATCGTCGTTGTCGGCCATGTGCTAATGACGGGCTACCTGCTGACCGACATGATCTGGCGCGTCTCCCCCTTCGTTCACATGGCGATCTGGATACCGCTTGCCGTGCTGACCGCAATCGCGACGGTTCAGCCTATCAAGGGCGGGGTCATTGGCCTGCAATGGGCCTACCGGATGCATGGGTTCAGCAAGGAGCCGGAGCACGGCGATCCTTCCGCATGAAGCCGACAGGCGCAGATGTCGCGGAGCCGGATGATCGTTTCGAGGGACCTAATCGCGTCCGCACGCAGGATGCGGCGTGCCTGATCCTTGTTGATCGCTCCGGCGCTCAACCAAAGATCCTGATGGGCCGTCGGGCGTCCAAGCACGTGTTCATGCCGGACGTCTATGTGTTTCCCGGCGGGCGGCGCGACCGCGGCGACCATGCGCTGCCCTTCAACAATGATCTCCACCCGCTGGTGATGGAGAGGCTGCTGGCCCACACATCCAGCCGCATGGGACCGGCACGCGCCAGGGCGCTCGCGCTTGCAGCGCTTCGCGAGTTGCAGGAGGAAACCGGCATACGGCCGGTCAATGCCGATGGCCCCGATCTCGACATGTTACGTTATGTCGCGCGGGCGATAACCCCGCCGGGAGCTGTTCGCCGCTATGACACCCGCTTCTTTCTTGGGTTTTGCGAAGAGACTGTCTTCGACATGTCGCATTTCGGCGATACGGACGAACTTGAAGACTTGCAATGGCTTGACATTGCAGCGGTTTCCAGTCTGAAACTCGCGCGGATCACTCAGACGGTACTGGAGGACGTCAAGGACCTGTTGAAACTCGATCCTTCCGTCCCTTTTGGAAATCCCGTCCCCTTCTATTCGATGCGTCGCGGGCGCTTCGTCCAGACACGACTGTAAGGAAGAATGAATGCCGCAGCCTGCGACCGACGAAAACGGGCATGTCGAGAAAATCCACTGGCCGTCCCTCGTTGCCGCCATTGCGGCCATCAGCGCGGTCGGCATTGCGATCGGGCTCGGACTCCCACTTCTTTCGATAATTCTTGAAAAACGCGGCATCCCCTCGACGCTGATCGGCCTCAACGCGGCCATGGCCGGCGTCGCCTCGATGCTTGCGGCTCCAGTCACGACAAAGCTAGCGCATGACTATGGTGTGGCGCGTACGATGATGTTTGCCGTTGTCGTCGCTTCGATAAGCGGGCTCGGCTTCTATTACGCACAATCCTTCTGGATGTGGTTCCCGCTGCGTTTCGCCTTCCACGGCGCGACGACCACGCTATTCATCCTGTCGGAATTCTGGATCAACGAGGCGGCCCCGCCGCGTCGCCGCGGTCTTGTGCTCGGCATCTATGCCACCGTGCTCGCCGTCGGCTTTGCAGTCGGCCCCCTGCTCTTCTCCGCGCTTGGTAGCGACGGCATCCTTCCCTTCCTGGTGGGCGCCATCATCATCCTACTGGCGCTGATCCCGATCTTTATTGCACGGCACGAGAGCCCGGTCCTCGACACCAAGCCGGATCGCCATTTCTTCCACTACATCTTCCTCGTGCCGACGGCGACCGCCGCCGTGTTCGCCTTCGGCGCGGTTTCGGCCGGCGGGCTTTCGCTGTTCCCTATCTATGCACTACGCGAACAATTGCAGGAATCTCAGGCAGCCGTGCTTCTGACCGTGATGGGCATCGGAAACATGGCATTCCAGATCCCGCTCGGTCTCTATTCCGACAAACTGAAAGACCGCCGCCCGCTGCTCGCCGCAATGGCTGTCCTCGGTGTATTGGGCTCGCTCGCCCTGCCCATGCTCATCCACAACTGGCTACTCATGGCTGTCGTGCTGTTTTTCTGGGGCGGTTGCGTCTCCGGTCTCTATACGGTGGGCTTAGCGCATCTGGGTGCGCGACTCAGCGGAGCGGATCTTGCAGCGGCCAATGCAGCCTTCATTTTCTGTTATGCGGTCGGCACCGTGGTCGGTCCGCAGGGCATCGGGGCCGCCATGGATGTCGTCGGAAACGACGGTTATGCCTGGGCACTGGCCGCATTCTTCGGCTTTTACGTGCTGATTGCCCTGTGTCGTACGCTTTTCCATTCAAAACAGAGTTGACTTTTGGCGCGCGATTTGTAATTTCGCGCCAGATTTAGCCGGGGCGCACGCTGCGCTCGCGACTTCCTATTTTCTAGAGGCAGAACAACCATGGCGAAAGCTACGACCATCAAGATCAAGCTGCTGTCGACGGCTGACACCGGTTTCTTCTACGTCACGACGAAGAACAGCCGTACGTTCACGGACAAGATGACCAAGACCAAGTACGACCCGGTTGCCAAGAAGCACGTTGAATTCAAGGAAACCAAGATCAAGTAAGACTTGATCTTTAGGGTTTGAACAAGGCGCCGACCGCAAGGTCAGGCGCCTTTTCTTTTACCTGCTGATCTGCCGAATAGCGCGACTTAAGCCGAAACGAAAAAACGCCGCATCCCATCAGGAAGCGGCGTTTTGAATTTGGGGGTCGACCAGCCTGCAATAACGGCACGAGGAACCGCATTGGCATGCCTGCCGGTCGACCGACCCCACGACCCAGGAGATGCGGCGGACCTGAGCATCATGGGGTATGGCAGTGCCGCATATGGCACATATTTGTCGTTAGGTTCAAAATTGCGCAAAGGAAAAAGAAAATCAATAGATTCTTAACTGGGAGGAAAAAATGGATTCGCTGTTGGTTAAAATTTGCGCCTCACGGCGTCCAACCACTTAACGCTCGTCAATAGCAGTGAAGTAAAACCAACCTGAAGGCGGGTTGTTTTCTTGGAGGCTACAACCGCCACGGAATTAATTCCGAAGGAAAATGACATTCTGGCCCAACCGCCTACCGAATTACAAACAACTAAACTCGGATATGCTTTTCACCAAATTTCATCCGGGGATTTCAACCCATTGGAAACAGTGAAACTGCGTGCGGCATTTTGCACCGGCTCACTAGGCTCAAGAATTTCCAGATCGCCACAAAACTGTGATTTATTCCGTCTGTAAATCGCCACCACGGCACGGAACCATTGAACGAGATCAACCGCTTACGAAACGACTGTCATTTCTGTCGCCGATTCGTGATCAAGCTGCATTTGCAACGACGCGGTTTCGTCCGTCAGCTTTGGCCTTATAAAGCGCCTGATCGGCCTGCTTCAGCAATTGCTCCGGCGTGTCGGCATCTCCGGTGCTGCAGGAGAGGCCGAAAGATGCCGTCAGCTCGATTGCGGTTCCGGCATTTTTGAGTACGAACGGCGTCTTCTCGATGATGGCGCGCAGACGCTCTGCGACAGCAGCCGATGCTGTTGCATCCGTGTCCGGCATGACAACAACAAATTCTTCACCCCCGTACCGGCAGGCAAGATCTGCTCCTCGAACTGTCGAGCGAATCCGGGAGGCGAACTCGTGCAGCACGTCGTCGCCAGCGTCGTGGCCGTATGTATCGTTCACTGATTTGAACCGATCGATATCCATGAGGCAGATCGACAGAGGGCGCGAACGAGCCGCGGCTCGGTTGAAGAGTATCTTCAGATGATTGTCGAGATATCGACGATTATTCAAACCCGTCAGGGCATCCGTGACGGCGAGCTCGATCGTGTGCTTCACGCTCATCCGCAGGCGATCGTTGTAACGCTTCCGCTTGATTTGGGTGAGCGTACGCGCCAGCAATTCATTCGGGTCGATCGGACGAACGATGTAGTCGTTGACGCCGAGATCGAGCGCGCGAACGATCATGTCCTCGGCACCGGCTTCGGCCGCCAGCAGAATCGGCAGGAAGCGCGTCCGTTCCAGTGAACGTAGCTGAGAGCATAGGCGCAGGGGATCGTAGTCGTCGAAATTGGCATTGACGATGACAAGATCGAAACTGTTTTCCGCGGCTTCGAAGATAGCGGCCTGTGGATCAGACATCGCGACGACGTTGCAAACCGGCTTCAGCGCCTTGGTAATGCGCTCCTGCGAGCTTGCGCGACCGTCGACAAGCAAAATCTGGCCGATATCGTCGCGGCCGTCTGCGCCCCTGAGTATATCCTCGATAACGAGGCTATGGGCCGTGTCGGCCCGAATTCGTAACTCGTCGCTCAGAGCCTTCAGGCGCACGAGGCTGCGAACGCGGGAGATCAGCTGGACGTCATTGACGGGCTTGGTGAGGAAATCGTCGGCACCGGCTTTCAGCCCGCGTACACGGTCGGAGGGCTGGTCGAGGGCAGTCACCATGACGACGGGAATATGAGCCGTCTTGGGATTGGCCTTCAGACGCTCGCATACTTCGAAACCATCGATGCCGGGCATCATGATGTCGAGCAGTATCAAATCCAGTGGGGTGCTTTCGCAGATCGCCAGTGCCTTGTAGCCGTCATCGGCCGTCAGCACGTCGAAATATTCAGCCAGCAGACGCGCTTCGAGAAGCTTCACATTGGCCGAAATGTCATCGACCACCAGTATCCGCGCTGTCATGCCCGTGCTCCCCGCATCATGCGTCGCCGAGGTAAGTCTTGATTGTTTCTATGAATTTCGGCACCGAGATCGGCTTGGAAACATAGGCTTCGCATCCACCCTGGCGAATGCGTTCCTCGTCCCCCTTCATGGCGAAGGCAGTTACGGCGATGACCGGGATGACATGAAGTTCGTCGTCTTCCTTTAGCCACTTAGTGACTTCCAGACCGGAAACTTCGGGGAGCTGGATATCCATCAGGATAAGATCGGGACGATGCTTGCGGGCGAGATCGAGCGCTTCCATGCCGTTTCGGGTCTGGATTGTTTCATAGCCCGACGCCTCAATCAGATCGCGGAAGAGCTTCATGTTCAGCTCGTTGTCTTCAACAATCATGACCCGTTTGGGCATTGCGATCCATTCCTCAAATCGCGCCTTCAAAAGCGTATGTTCGGTATATAAGCTCCAAAATGGTTGATTCCACTGAGCTCAGTTTCGCCAAGACTAGGGCCATTTGGTTGAGAAGAGGTAACTCCCGAACAATGCCGCCGAAAACGACCGAACAGGACGCCAGACGCGTCAACGCTGAAGAGACGGCTGCCGCGGTGCTTGGCTGGATGGCCGGCGAACCGGACATGATGCAGCGTTTTCTTGCGCTGTCCGGCGTGTCACCTGATCAGATACGGTCAGCCATATCAGATCCCGGCTTCCTAGCCGGCATGATCGACTTCGTGATGGGCCATGAACCGACATTGTTGGCATTCTGCGAAGCCACAGGGACCAAGCCAGAGACTGTCATTGCCGCGCATCATCATTATTCCGGTCCCTATATTGGTCCCGGAGACTTCTGAGATGAGCGAAATCCTCGACCTGTCCCATATCAGCCTGAAAGACAGGCCGCTGATCGTCTGCGACGTGGATGACGTGGTGCTGCAATTCTTTGCCCCGTTTGAACACTACCTGAAAAAGGATGGGCTGGAACTGCTGCCGCGTTCATTCAGGCTCACCGGCAATATCGTTACTGTCGGCACGGATGTCGCGGTCGAGGACATGGCGGTCAAACAGTTGATCGGTTCGTTCTTCGAGCAACAGGAAGAGTGGCAGACACCTTTCGATCTCGCGCTCGATACGCTGAATGCGCTTGGCGCCGATGCCGACGTGATGTTCCTTACCGCGATGCCGCCCCGCTACAGCGAGCCACGACGACGCCTGCTCGACCGGCTCGGCTTCGACTTTCCGCTTGTCGCAACGGAAGAACCGAAGGGACCGGTAATGCGACGCATCCATGGCGAACGCGCCCTGCCCTCAGTCTTCATCGACGACATGGCGCACAATCTTCATTCGGTGCGCGACCATGTCGACAACTGCCTTGTCCTGCACATGATGCCGGATTCCCCGCTGCATCTTCTGGCACCGAAGCCGGATGACGGCATTACAAGGGCGCTTGATTGGGCGCAGGCCGGAGATCTCATTCGCGCGCATATAGGCCGTTAATTCGTAACCGAGCAAAGCGGGCGTCCACCGGCAACAAACCATTGCAGACTTGCCTCATCCTCTTGAGTGCCAATCGATTGCGGCTTATCGTGCCGATGTTCAATCTTTGTTCCTGACATGACCTCTTCGGCCGACATAATTTTGGGTTTCTGTCGCGACTGCCTTGCCGAGCAGAAGGCGGAGACGCGCCGTTGCCGCAAATGCGGATCGCCCCGGCTTGTCTATCATCGTGAGCTTTACGATCTGACGCTGGCGCATATCGACTGCGACGCTTTTTATGCGACGATCGAAAAACGCGACAATCCGGAGCTTGCCGACAAGCCGGTGATTATCGGCGGCGGCAAGCGCGGTGTCGTATCCACCGCCTGCTACATTGCCCGCATCAGCGGCGTCAGATCGGCAATGCCGATGTTCAAGGCGCTGGAACTCTGCCCCAACGCTGTCGTCATACGCCCCGATATGGAAAAATATGTAGGCGTTGGCCGTCAGGTGCGGCAGCTGATGATGGAGCTTACGCCCCTCGTTCAACCGCTTTCGATCGATGAGGCGTTTCTCGAACTTGCGGGAACCGAACGGCTGCATCGCGATCCGCCGGCACGCATCCTTGCCAAATTCGCAAAGCGCATTGAGAGCGAACTCGGAATTTCGATTTCAATCGGGCTTTCCTATTGCAAGTTCCTCGCCAAGGTCGCTTCCGACCTGCAGAAACCGCGTGGTTTTTCCGTCATCGGCGAGGCAGAAGCGAAGGATTTCCTAGCTCCTCGTCCTGTCACCACCATCTGGGGGGTCGGCAAGGCGTTCAGCGCCACGCTGGAGGCCGATGGCATCCGCACGATCAGCCAGCTGCAGCAGATGGAGGAAGGCGACCTGATGCGCCGCTACGGCTCGATGGGCCAGCGTCTCTACAGGCTTTCCCGCGGGATGGACGAGCGCGAAGTGCATTTGAATGATGCGGCAAAGAGCGTTTCGGCCGAAACGACATTCTTCGAAGACATTTCCCGGCATGATGACCTCGTGCCTGTCCTGCGACGCCTTTCGGAAAAAGTGTCCGCACGCTTGAAGAAGCACGAGATCGCCGGTCATACGGTTGTGCTCAAGATGAAAACGGCCGACTTCAAGAGCCGGACACGCAACAGGCGGCTGGAAGACCCGACACAGCTTGCCGACCGCATCTTCCGCACCGGCCTTTCGCTGATGGAGAAGGAAACGGACGGCACGAAATTCCGCCTGCTCGGGATCGGGGTAACCGATCTTTGCGGTCCGGCACTGGCGGACCCGCCAGATCTCGTCGATCAACAGGCAGGGCGGCGGGCGGCGGCTGAAGCGGCAATGGACAAGCTGCGTGACAAGTTCGGCAAGGCGGCTGTCGAGACTGGTTACACGTTTGGCGACAAGCGTCGTTGAGCCATAAGAAGCGTGTCGGGAATTCATTTCGAAATCGCAGGAACGTGATGAATTGACACGATCCTGCCACTTTTCAGAAAATTTTGATTAAGTTTAACACGCTAAATTGCCGACCATTGTAATGCGTAAGAGGTCTTCATGTTGCGTGGCGTTTTGTTCAGCCTCGGACTCCTGTCCGGGACCATCCTTTCTCAGTCTGCTTTTGCCGACACCGCAACGCTCCAGATCATCGTATCGAAAGACCAGCAGTCGATGACGGTCTATGACGGCGAAAAGGTCGTAACGACCACGAAGGTCTCTACCGGAAAAGCCGGACACACGACGCCGAGCGGAATCTTCTCGATTCTGGAGAAGCGCAAATACCATGAATCGAATATCTATTCGAACGCTCCCATGCCCTTCATGCAGCGCCTCACTTGGTCCGGTATCGCACTTCACGAAGGCAATGTGCCGAACTATCCGGCATCGCATGGCTGCGTTCGCATTCCGACCGGGACCGCCAAGGCGATCTACGACATGACGGAACGCGGCGTGCATGTGGTGATCGCCGATGCACCGGTGAAGCCGGTGAAAATCGAAAACGCCAACCTCTTCATGCCGTTGAAGCGTCTGCCATCGGAACCGCTGTTTCCGAATGCCGATCTGCGACCGACCGCGATGAAAAAGGCCGCCGACGGATCCTACGATGTGGCAATGGCCGACACCGATCCTATGTCGACCGGTTCCTTGCAGGCCGTTGTTCCGGAAGATCCAGCGCCGCTGCGCATACTCATTCATCGTCGTGGCGCACGCGAAACCATGCTCGATATACAAACCCATCTGACGGATCTCGGCTTCGACGCTGGTGTTGCCGACGGGATTGCAGGGCCGATGACCCGTGATGCGATCGCCGCCTATAAGCGGTGGAAGGGTCTTCCGGCCAGCGGCACGATGATCAGCAAGGATTTTCTTGCTGCGCTCTATCATTCGGCCGGAGAAAAAGAGCCGCCGGCAGGTCAGATCCTCGTGCGCCGCAATTTCGAACCGCTGTTCGAGGCGCCTGTTGGCATCAAGCACCCGGAACAGGCTCTCGGCACGTATTTCTTCACAGCCGATCATCTTGAGCGGAATGCAGAGACCGCCGAGTGGCATGCGATCACGTTGAAGAACGAGATGACCGCTGACGAAATGAAAGAGTTCGGCATCGACAAGCCGGCAGATTCAAGCATTCCCAACGCTGCGGCGATGGCACTCGACCGGGTAGACATTCCCAAGGACGTGCGCGAGCGTATCGGCGAACTGATGGCAAACGGCACATCGCTGACCATTACGGACCAGGGTCTTGGTCCGGAAACCGGCAAAGGCACCGACTTCGTAACACTTACGCGCTCCCAGGCCAATATCGCTCAGGCAGGTCTCAACCAGAGCGAACCGAAACCCGCGCGCCGTTCGAAAAAAGAATCATATATCGGCGGTATCGGGCTGTATTGATTGCCAAAATCCGGACCAGCTTGTTTGCCTCGGTCTGAAACATGGTATCGCTTTGAAGCATGGAAGGCGACACCAAAGCTTTCAGCCGAGGCAGGCTAGACGAAAGTCGCAAGTCAAACCGTGCACTACGCCACATTGCGACCACGTTCACTTTCTACCTGAGCGGCATGGAAGTACCCCCGAAACCCGTGTCCCCCATGGGTGACGCTTCCATCAGTGTTGGACGGTTATGTGTTGTTTTTCTTCCATGACCGTCCTCCGGGTGGATGAACGGCATCAAACTATCCATCACAGAATATCGTAAAGCCTGACAATCCAACTTACCTGATAGGCGATTGCGGCAACGACCAGAACCAGCTGGCCTCGTCTGGACCTGATGAACATCGCAATGATCGATATCGCGACAAACGCCGCCTGGCGAATGGGATATTCCATGCCAAGCGAGTGGAAATAGTCTTCACCCTTGGCCATGGTATCGCCGATATCAAGCAGGGCCGCAAAGGCAAGAAGCCCGAAAAACCAGCGTTTTCTTTGTTCGAAATAATCCTCGAAGCCCCTGTAGTCGGTCATCTGGTCGGGAAACAGCAAGGCTGTCAAAGCGGCGAAAATCATCGTGTAGAAGATCAGGAACCCGTAGAGCGGAAATGTCCAGACGGGGACGAACATCAGGTGAAACTCGTACCACCAGAAATGCACGATGGTGATGAGCAGAAAGACGACCCAGCCGAGATGAACCGGATAGACCTTGATCGTTCCCGGGTGCTGGACGAAACGCGTCAGGCCATTGACGAGACGCGCAAGGCTCAGCGCCAGAACCATGCCGATGATGGTGCGCACATGTCCGAAATATTCAGCATGGGTCGGCGGGAGTTCCATGCGATCGCCCTCTGTTTCAGCCGTCCGGCATGATCGTAGCATTCCCTGCGCCGGGCAAGCGGCGAGACGCGATCAGACATCCCTCGACATGAGAGCCCACGGGCACTCACCGGACGGATCGCCGCAGAGCAATCTTGGAAAGGGCATATCTGCTAATTGATTGCTGATCGCCGATCGATATAACCGGCAAAAAACACTTGCCTATTGTTCAGGAAACAGCGCTCCAAAGTACAAGAACGCGATCCTGACTGCCGTGATGGATTGATGAACGGTGTAGCTTTTTTCCTGGGCGTGAATTTCGTCGTTGCGGTTTGCTTCAGCGCGGTCTTCGCCGTTGTTGCCACCCGAAGCCGCTCGCGCCGGGCTGCGCTCTGGCTGGCGGCGGGGTTCGGCGTCGCATCACTGTCTGCGGTCTGCGAGCTTCTGGTCGCTTATACGGACACCCCAAAGATATGGGCAATTGGTGCATTCGCGACGGTTCTGATCGGCATGATGCTGCTGCGGATCGGAATTGGACATCTCTATGGGCGCAGGCTCGACAAGCGTATCGCTGCGTTTTTCGTCAGCGCAAGCATCATCTTGTGTTATGTGATCTATGACATGCCCCGCGGAACGCTGATACAGGCCGTCTCCTATCAGAGCCCGTTCGCAATCGTGCTTCTCGACAGCGCCTTTGTCATCCTCGCCTCCCGCGGGCGGCAGATGATCGATCGCTTTCTCGGAATGCTCACGCTGTTCACCGGCCTGCATTTCTTTGCCAAGGCCGGTCTGGCAGTTCTGGTCGGCGCAGGCTCTGCCGCCAAAGACTACATTCACACCAACTACGCGCTGATCTCACAGAGTGCCACGGCCATCTTGGTGGTGGCCGTGGGACTGACGCTGCTGGCAGCTCTTGTGCTTGAGATCATGGCGGACCAGCGGAGTGAATCGGAAAGGGACACCCTGTCGGCGATCGCCAACAGGCGCGGGTTCAACCGGCAGGTTCAATCCATCCTAAGTGCAGCATCGCATGGCAAACATGCCGTCATTCTCTGCGACCTCGACCATTTCAAGCGCATCAACGACACGTATGGGCATCATGTGGGAGACATGGTGATCCAGAGTTTTGGGCAATTGATGAACGACAGCGCGCCCAAGAGGGCAGCACTCGGCCGCATCGGCGGCGAAGAGTTCGCGATATTCCTGCCCGACACCGATATCAGCGCCGCGGCGCTGTTTGCTCAGGCGCTGCGGGCCGCAACAATGACATTGCCCGATCTGCCCGATGGCCTGATCGTCACCGCGAGTTTCGGCGTATCTCCCGTGACCTCGGCTGCCAGACTGGCCGAGGCCTACCGGCAGGCGGACCAGGCGCTTTATGCGGCGAAGAATGCCGGGCGTAATCAGGTCAAGCTCACGGGCCTCGACGAGGCCGAGGCAAGTGAACAGCATGGAGAAAGCCGTCTCTAGGATCGGCCTCCACGAACGCTCAGCTCTTTCCGGTCAGCCAAAGTAACCGAGCCTGCTACTGGACGAGTTCGACATCCAGCACACCGGGCGCGGCCTTGAGTGCGGCTGCCATTTCCGGCGAGAGCCGATATCTCTGCGTAAGCTCCACCTCGATCTCGCGGCGGCCGTCTTCCTTGATGACAATGAAATAAACCAGGCCTTCGCCACGCATGTTCAGATGGTTGGCGACGGTCTTCAGCGGTCCTGCATCTCGAACAAAGACACGCAGTGCCTTCTGCATACGGATCGACTGTTCTTCCAGCGACTGAGCCGTCTGGATGCGCAGGCCGATGCCTTCCGGCCGCTCGTCGGCCTGGACGGTGATGACCAGCGACCTGCCGGGTTCGAGCAGGTCTCGGTATTGCGCCAATGCCTCGGAAAACAGCACCGCTTCGAACTGGCCGGATGAGTCCGAAAAAGTGATGATGCCCATCTTGTTGCCGGTCTTGGTCTTGCGCTCCTGCCGACCTGTCACCGTACCGGCCAGACGCCCGGCGGTCGCTCCTTGGCGGACAGAGGCAGCAAAATCGGCAAAGGTCTGCACCCTTAGTTTCGACAGGACGTCCTTGTAGGTATCGAGCGGGTGGGCCGACAGATAGAAGCCGAGAACCTGATATTCGCGCATCAGCATTTCCGACGGCATCCACGGATTGAATGTCGGCAGGATCAGTTTTTCGGGGCCACTGCTGGAGCCGGAACCGAAGAAATCGGACTGGCCTGAGACCTTCTCTTCCTGCGCGCGCTGCGCATAACCGATGATCCGGTCGAGACCGGCGATCAACTGGGCTCGGTCATGGCCGAAGCAATCGAAAGCACCAGCGGAAATCAGGCTTTCCAGAACGCGGCGGTTGATCTGCTTGGGGTCGATCCGCATGCAGAAATCCTCGATGCCGGCGAAAGGCTTGTCGCCGCGAACTTCCGTGATGTGCTCGACAGCCGATTCACCGACGCCTTTGATGGCGGCGAGTGCATAATAAATCTTCGCCTCGCCCGTCTCGAAATGGCGGAACGAGGTCTGAACCGACGGCGGGAAAACCTTGATACCGAGACGGCCGGCATCCTCGCGAAAATCGTTGAGCTTTTCGGAGTTGGCCATATCGTAGGTCATGGTCGCGGCGAGGAACTCGACCGGATAATGCGCCTTCATATAGGCCGTTTGGTAAGAGACGATAGCGTAGGCTGCGGCGTGAGACTTGTTGAAGCCGTAGTTGGCGAACTTGGCGAGCAGTTCGAAAATGTTCTTCGCCTGCGGCTTCGATACGCCGTTCTTGACGGCGCCATCGACAAAGCGCTCGCTCTGCTTGTCCATCTCCTCCTTGATCTTCTTACCCATGGCGCGGCGCAGAAGATCGGCCTCGCCGAGCGAATAACCCGACAGGACCTGGGCGATCTGCATGACCTGTTCCTGGTAGACGATAACGCCCTGGGTCTCCTTCAGCAGGTAGTCGATCGACGGATGAACCGATTCGACCTCCTCCTCGCCATGCTTGCGGGCATTGTAGGTCGGGATGTTTTCCATCGGACCCGGACGATAGAGCGCCACAAGCGCGATAATGTCTTCGATACAGTCGGGCTTCATGCCGATCAGCGCTTTGCGCATGCCGGCACTTTCCACCTGGAACACGCCGACGGTTTCGCCGCGCGACAGCATTTCATAGGTCAGCTTGTCGTCGAGCGGTATTTTGGCCAGATCGACATGGATGTCGCGCTTGCGGCAGAAATCGACCGCCGTCTTCAACACGGTCAGCGTCTTCAGGCCGAGGAAGTCGAATTTGACCAGACCGGCCTGCTCGACCCATTTCATGTTGAACTGGGTGACCGGCATGTCCGAGCGCGGGTCTCGATACATCGGCACCAGTTTCGACAGCGGGCGATCGCCGATGACGATACCGGCGGCGTGGGTCGAGGCGTGACGGTACAGGCCTTCGATCTTCTGGGCGATATCGAGAAGACGGCCGACGACCGGCTCCTTGTCCACCTCTTCCTGGAATTTCGGCTCTTCCTCGATTGCCTTGGAGAGCGGTGTCGGGTTGGCCGGATTGTTCGGCACCAGCTTGCAGATGCGGTCGACCTGGCCATAGGGCATTTCCAGCACGCGGCCGACGTCGCGCAATGCCGCGCGCGCCTGCAGCGAACCGAAGGTAATGATCTGCGCCACCTGCTCTCGGCCATATTTCTGCTGCACGTAGCGGATCACCTCTTCGCGGCGATCCTGGCAGAAGTCGATGTCGAAGTCGGGCATCGAGACCCGTTCCGGATTGAGGAAGCGTTCGAACAGAAGCGAGAAGCGCAGCGGATCAACGTCGGTGATGGTGAGCGCGTAAGCGACGAGCGATCCTGCACCGGAACCACGGCCCGGACCGACCGGGATATTGTGCTGCTTCGCCCATTTGATGAAGTCGGCAACGATAAGGAAGTATCCCGGAAACTTCATCCGTTCGATGATCGACAGTTCGAAATCGAGACGTTCGCGATAATCCTTCTCGGTGAAACCGGCACTCAGCCCAAGTTCTTCAAGCCGATGATCCAGCCCCTCGACCGCCTGGCGGCGAAGCTCGGCGGCTTCCTTGCGTTCGTCCTCCTCCGGATGATCACTGACGCCGGTGAAACGCGGCAGGATGGGATTGCGTGTCTTCAGGATGAAGGAGCAGCGGCGGGCGATCTCGACGGTGTTTTCCAGCGCTTCGGGCAGGTCAGCGAAAAGCTTCGCCATTTCGGCGCGGCTTTTCAGGTAATGATCCGGTGTGAGGCGAAAGCGGCTGTCGTCGGAAACGATCGCGCCATGGGCAACCGCCATCAGCGCATCATGGGCATCGTAATCAGCCTTGGAGGGAAAAAAGGCCTCGTTGGTCGCGACCAACGGGATATCGTGCTCATAGGCGAGATCGACCATGCGATGCTCATGGCGGCGATCATAATTGCCGTGTCGCTGCAGTTCGAGATAGAGCCTGTCGCCAAACAGGGTTTTGAGGCGCAACAGTCTTTCGACAGCCAGTCCCGCATGCCCTTCCTTGAGCGCCCGATCCACCGGGCCGGAAGCGGCACCGGTCAATGCGATCAGACCTGCAGTGCCAAGCTCATCCAGCCAGGAGGCGCAAATATGGGTTTCGCTTACCCCTTCGCCGCCGAGATAGGCCCGGCTGACGAGATCGACCAGCCGTTCATAGCCTTCGGCATTGGCGGCGAGGAGAACGATGGCGGGCAGCTTGGCGAGCTGGTTGCCGCGACGATCCTCTTCCTGGTCCTGCATGTCGATCGACAGCTGGCATCCAATGATCGGCTGCAGACCGTCTCCCGTCGCCTTTTGGGCGAATTCAAGTGCAACAAACAGATTGTTGGTATCGGTGATGGCGATCGCGGGTTGATTGTCCGCGACGGCCTTGCCGAGGACCTTCTTGAGCGGAAGCGCACCTTCGAGCAGCGAGTAGGCCGAATGCAGGCGCAGATGGACGAATTGCGGGGTCTCCCCGAGGATTTCGTCTGCCGATCCTGTCTTTGCCTGTTCCGCCATGTCTATCGCCGTACCTGTGATTCAATCGCTCTATTTTCAAGCGCACGACGGCTCAAGTCCAGTTTTGAATTCACCGGTCAACGGTTTTCGGCAGCGAACTCCAGAGGCGGCAGCGCCCGGTGCGGGCGCCGAAGCAAGGTTACATGGCAATCATCAACATCGACAGCGTGGCGACGAAGGTTGCGATGGACGCGAAAGCGGCAATATCACGAAGAAGGTCAGTCATCGTTGTCTCCCGTGTTCGTTATGTTTTTAATTTGTTCTCTTTTTGTACGGGAGTCAATAACAGAACAAAAAGGAAACGAATTTTGCGCCATATCCCCGCCCCGATAGTAAACACTTTCCTAAAGCGGACAGACTTGAAGGCGGATTTCGCCCTCGGTACCTGGGCTTTTTTGTTTCGGTAGGGGCACGTCGGGTGCCTCGAATTGAATTTTTTTCTATGTGACGCTCGGCGTGTCCCGTTCGGTGTGTTTTTCGGCGCAACTCCGGTCCGTCAGCGGCGGTTGGGCGTCCGGCAGGATTGTGCGACACACGCACGCCTTATTCAGGGGCCGGCCATTTCTGCGCAGCCCGTCTGATCTGCATGCATAAGGGCGGGTCACCCGGTCACTGGTTCCGCCTCGCCTGTTATGCGGACCGGTGTAGCCGAAGCGGCACGGGGCATTGTAGGCACGGGCTTTGAGTGCGGGATGGAAGATTGATAAATGGTTGGGATTGTTGGAGCGGGAGGGAGAAACGTCCCCGGGCGTGAATAGCCCCTCTCTCGCAATTTCTGAAACCTAGTCTTTGGCTAAGATTTCGACATTGCTTTCTCTCCCGCAAGGGGAGGGAAACAATCGCGGCGCTAAACAAATCAACGTCTTAGCCAAAAGGCTAAGTGCTAAACTTCTTAAGGAGAGGCAAGGTCTCCGAGCCGTTACTACCTCACAGTTGATAGCAGGAGCCAAGCAATCCTCAGAACTCCACCACTTTGCCGGCTTCCAGCGTCACACGACGGTCCATACGGGCGGCGAGTTCGTGGTTGTGGGTGGCGATCAGGGCAGCAAGGCCGGACTGGCGCACCAGGGCTTCCAGCGCGTCGAAGACGTAAGATGCGGTTTTCGGGTCGAGATTGCCGGTCGGTTCGTCGGCCAGAAGCACGCGGGGCGCATTGGCGACCGCGCGGGCGATCGCGACACGCTGCTGCTCGCCGCCGGAGAGTTCCGCCGGGCGATGTTCGGCGCGATGGCCGATGCGCATGTAATCTAGAAGCTGTGCTGCCCTCTCCTTCGCCTCGGCCTTGGACAGGCCGCCGATCAGCTGCGGCATCATGATATTCTCGATCGCCGAGAATTCCGGCAGGAGATGGTGGAACTGGTAGACGAAGCCGATTTCCGAGCGACGGATGGCGGTGCGCTGGTCGTCCGGCAAATCGTTGCAGGAGCGGCCACCGACAAAGACTTCGCCACTATCTGGATGTTCGAGCAGGCCTGCCAGGTGAAGGAGCGTCGACTTGCCTGTACCCGAAGGCGCTACGAGTGCGACGATCTCGCCGGTTCTCAGCTCGAAATCGGCGCCTTTCAGAATAGAAAGCGTCGTTTCTCCCTGGCCATAATGACGTTCGACATTTGCAAGCTTCAATACGGATTTACGCGGTGCCATGAGGTGATGGGATCCTATTCGTAGCGAAGCGCCTGGACAGGATCGAGCCTGGAAGCTCGCCATGCCGGGAAAATGGTGGCGATGAAGGATAGGACCAGCGCCATGGTGACGACGGAAACGGTCTCGCTGACACTCATTTCAGCGGGCAGTTCGCTCAAGAAATAGAGTTCCGGGTTGAACAGAACTGTGCCGGAAAGCCAGGAAAAGAACTGCCGGATACTTTCGATATTGAGACAGACGACAACCCCGAGGACGACGCCCGCAAGCGTGCCGACAAGACCGATCGCTGCCCCCGTCATGAAGAAGATGCGCATGATTGCGCCGGAACTTGCTCCCATGGTGCGCAGGATGGCGATGTCGGAGCCTTTGTCCTTTACCAGCATGATCAGGCCGGAAATGATGTTCAAGGCAGCGACAAGCACGATCAGCGTCAGGATCATGAACATGACGTTGCGTTCGACCTGCAGCGCGGAGAAGAAGGTCTGGTTGCGCTGGCGCCAGTCGGTGATGAAGATCTGACGGCCGGCGGCCTCCTCTATCTTCGGGCGCAGCTCATCCACGGCTTCCGGGTCGTTGATGAACAGCTCGATCGACTGAACGATGCCTTCGGCATTGAAATAGAGCTGCGATTCTTCGAGCGGCATGTAGATGATCGTCGCGTCATATTCCGACATGCCGATCTCGAAGATGCCCGAGATCGTGTAGGACTTGACGCGTGGATTGACGCCCATCGGGGTTACATCGCCTTCAGGCGAGATCAGCGTGATCTGGTCGCCGGCATTCAGCCCGAGTTGTGCCGCAAGCCGGGACCCGACCAGAACGCCCTGCCCCGAGGCAAACCCGACGATATCGCCCTGCTTGATATTGCCGGCGACCTCGGTGAGCTTTTCCAGATCCTCGGCGCGGACACCACGGACCAACGCGCCGGAACCTGCGCCACCGCGACCGGAGGCAAGCGTCTGGCCTTCAACCAGCGGCAGGGCCATCTTTACGCCCGGCACGGCTGAAAATTTCTTTGTCAGTTCGGCGTAATCATTCAGCGGCGTGTCGACCGGCTGGACGATCATGTGGCCGTTGATGCCGAGGATGCGGGAAATCAGCTCGGTGCGGAAACCGTTCATCACCGCCATGACGATGATGAGGGTGGCAACCCCCAGCATGATGCCGATGAAGGAAAACCCGGCGATGACCGAGATATAGGCTTCCTTGCGGCGCGAGCGCAGGTAACGCCAGGCAACCATGCGCTCGAAGCCTGAAAAGGCGCCGGCACTCGGAGCCTTTTCGACTTTCTGCTTTTCTTGACCCGCCGCGACGCTTGCCATTCACGTTTCCTCGTCTTGATCGGCGCCGGATCAGGCCATTCCGGCCTGTCCAGCACCCAATTCTGTCATCCGGCCGGAAACCCGAACGGCAGTATTATCAGCCGGTTGCCCGGTTCAGTGCAGCCTCGAGCGTCATCACTTCGCGGGCACCGGTCTTACGGTCCTTGACCTCGACCTCACCTGCGGCTGCAGAGCGCGGGCCGACGATGATCTGGACCGGCACGCCGATCAGATCGGCGGTGGCGAACTTGGTGCCGGCGCGATCGTCGCTGTCGTCGTAAAGCACGTCCTTGCCGGCATTGCCGAGCGAGGCGTAGAGCTTTTCCGAAATATCGTCGCAGGCGGCATCGCCCGGCTTCATGTTGATCACCACGACATCGAAGGGTGCGACCGATTCGGGCCAGATGATGCCGTTCTCGTCATGCGATGCTTCGATGATGGCGGGAACAAGGCGTGTCGGGCCGATACCGTAGGATCCCATGTGGACAGGATGTTCCTTTCCATCCGGTCCCTGCACCTTTGCGCCCATCGGCTCGGAGTATTTTGTGCCGAAATAGAAGATGTGGCCGACCTCGATGCCGCGGGCAGACAGCCGGTCACCTTCGGGAATGGCGTTGAACGCTGCCTCGTCGTGCATTTCCGACGTTGCGGCATAAACCGAGGTCCACTTGTCGAAGATCGACTGCAGGCCTGCGACATCATCGAAATCGGTGTTTTCTCCCGGGATCTCGAAATCGGTAAATGCCTTGTGGCTGAAGACTTCCGATTCACCGGTGTCGGCGAGGATGATGAATTCGTGGCTGTGGTTGCCGCCGATCGGGCCGGTATCGGCGCGCATCGGGATGGCGCGCATGCCGAGCCGCGCAAAGGTGCGCAGGTAGGCGACGAACATCTTGTTATAGGAATGGATCGCATCTTCGCGGGTCATGTCGAAGGAATAGGCGTCCTTCATCAGGAATTCGCGCGAGCGCATGGTGCCGAAGCGCGGACGGATTTCGTCGCGGAACTTCAGCTGGATATGGTAGAGGTTGAGCGGCAGGTTCTTGTAGGACTTGACGTAGGACCGGAAGATGTCGGTGACCATTTCCTCGTTGGTCGGACCGTAGAGCATCGGACGCTCCTGGCGATCCTTGATGCGCAGCATTTCCTTGCCGTAAGCCTCGTAACGACCGCTTTCCTGCCAGAGTTCGGCAGACTGCAGCGTCGGCATCAGCAGCTCAATGGCGCCTGCACGGTTCTGCTCTTCGCGGATGATGGCGTTGACCTTGTCCAGCACCTTCTTGCCGAGCGGCAGCCAGGAATAGATGCCCTGGCTCTGCTGGCGGACCATGCCCGCGCGCAGCATCAGACGGTGGGAGACGATTTCCGCTTCCTTGGGATTTTCCTTCAGGATGGGCATAAAATAGCGGGACAGGCGCATGGTGATTTCCGACTTTTGACTGGCCTCCCGCATCTCGCAGGAATCGGCCGATTTGAAGACCATTTGCGTGGCTTATTACCGGTTCCCAGACGCCAAGGAAACCCGGCTCCTATCGAAAAGCCCGTGGATGACCGAAGCGAAAATCGGCAAGGACTTGCGGAAGATGTGATTTTCGTGAAGGCAGGGGTGCGACAAATGCGCCAAAGGCAATTTTTTCCACACCTGTCACAAAAATACAAAAAAAGAGGATGACAAAGCCCAACCTATGAGCTAGTTTCAGCCCATAAAACAGGCATGAAGTTCAAATTCATGCCAATCGCGGTAAAGTCTTGGGAGGATCAGATCTTAGGCGCGCTAGACGCTGCCCCGGAAACGGTTAGGATCACGCGAAACTGAAAAACAAGGCTTCAATGCCTTGTTTTTTTTTGCCTTTCGACAGGCAACAATGCTTCCAGAGCGCCTTTCAGATTACAGTTTTCCGATGATATCGACGCGATCGCAGGTGCCGGTTGCAGGTATCACATCCAGCTTTTGGCCAATTTCATGGCGGTGACGCCCGCGATCGATCTCCTTTTCCGTCCTGCATGTGACGATCTGGCCGTTTGCCTCACGGGTAAATTCAAGAAGACCGATGATCGCGATGTATGCCCGGATCGCCCGCCATCTCGTTCTTCCTCCCTTATTTCAAGGATCGTCGCAACCGAATGGGGAAGCGTGTGGCGGCGATAGGCCTGAATGCCAAAAAGCATCGCAAAGGCAAGTGCCGCGACAGTGTAGACCATACCCAGAACGATCCGCCGCTCCCTGGTATCCCGAAACTCTCCCACCCGCATCGGCATCGATCCTTACTTGGTACCGCAGGATTATTTGAAGCTCGGCATGATGTTCGGGATGCTGCCGATACCGAAGCCGAAATAAACCGATGCAAAATGATAGGCGAGATAGATCGCTGCCGAGATGACGGTGGTGAGCAGAATGACGCGCCCGCCACGAAATTTCGCAGGCGCACTCTCGACAGTTCCGAGCGTCACCTCGCCCTCGTCACGTTGGCTACGGTAGCCGAGCGGCAGAACCATGAAGAGGACAGTCCACCATAGGATGAAATAGATCGCGACGATTGTCAGGATTGGCATGCGGACGCTCCATCCTGGCGTTTGATCATCGGAACAGGCGGTTGAAGCCGCTGATAAAATGATTCCGATCTTTCGGCAGAGTCATTGATTTTATTCGCCATTGCACGCCGCATCAGACTTCCTCCAGCTCGATCAGCGTGCCGTTGAAATCCTTTGGGTGGAGGAAGAGAACCGGCTTTCCGTGGGCGCCGATTTTCGGTTTTCCATCGCCGAGAATACGCGCGCCGGCGGCACTCAGCTTTTCGGCGGCAGAGAGGATATCAGGCGTTTCGTAGCAGATGTGGTGGATGCCGCCTGAGGGATTGCGTTCGAGGAATGCGGCAATCGGGGATGCATCGTCGAGCGGTTCGAGCAGCTCGATCTTGGTATTTGGAAGCTCGACAAAAATGACGGTGACGCCGTGTTTGGGCAGCGATTGCGGTTCGGAGACTTTTGCGCCGAGCGTGTCTCGATAAATCGCGGCAGCCTCTTCGAGGATCGGGACGGCGATGGCGATGTGGTTTACTCGGCCGAGCATGTGTTCCTCCTCTTTCGGGCGCCTGCTTTCGGCAGGCAGCCGCTCCTCATTCGCCTGCCGGCACCTTCTCCCCTTAGACAATTTAGAGCACGACGCCCGGCTTGACGTCGGGGCGGTGCGGGGCTGAGTGGCGGGACCTGCACTCTGGCCGTCATGCCCGCAAACGTCTCAATCGCCCGATGGCAGGTTGAATATCTGACGGCTGACGATTTTCAGGCTTCGATCTGGCTGTATCCGGTAGCGTTCAACAACGCGGTTACCGAAACTATTGTAAAACTCATGATCGAAGCTGCTGCCGACGGGCGCTTTGGTGAGACGGCTTCTAGGTTGACCGCCGTATGTGATGCTACCCGAGATTGGCGCAATGTCGGATCCGTAGTCGCGCGCGACCAATTCGGGATCGGCAGTAGCACTGCACGCGGTCAGCGTTGCAACGGCCAAGGAAATTAACGTTTTTCTCATCGTGCTCATCTCCTCCTTGGAGGCTGACGGGGCAAAGAACGTCTGCCGAGTTCCACTATGACTGACGCCCATGACCGAGTGAAGCGCTAAAGCATATCGCGATCCTGCGGATCCGCTCGCGGAGTTTTAGGTCTTTGTTTTATAGCATGTCTGTTGCGCAAAACTGCTGCACATTTTTGCGCAACAGGCTCGATATACGCGCACCAGGAAGGTGCCATCGCTAGCGACGTGACATACCTCTCCGGGGGAGATGCGGAGTGCAGCTCGCTACACTCCGCATAAGCACCCCCCCTACTGAACCCTTGTTACGAACACCGTGACCACAGGCTTCTTGCCCCAGGCGATATTGGCGGCCGAGCGGACGGCGCGGCGAACGGATTCGCGTACGGTGTCGAGATCCTTGCGGCGGGCGCGCGGGATGCTTTCAACGGCGCCGAGTACGGCGTCATAAAGACCGTCGTCCATGTCCTCGCCCTCGTCGTCGAATTCCGGCAGGCCGAAGGAGACGAGATCGGGGTCGGCGAGGAATTCATAGCGCTGGTCGAGCAGGATATTGACCGAGACATGGCCGACAAAGGAGAGCTTGCGACGATCGCTGATGCCCATTTCGTCCAGATCGCCGATCAGCTTGCCATCCTTGTAGATGCGGCCGAAGGGAGCGTCGTCGATGACTTCCGCCGGACCGGGCGCAAGGCGCAGGATGTTGCCGTTACGGACGCGCGGGATCTCGCCAATGCCGGCGGATGCACCAAGTTCAGCCTGTGCCGTCAGGTGGGCCGCCTCGCCGTGAACGGGAACGAGGATCTGAGGCCTTGTCCACTCGTACATTTTCAGAAGTTCGTTGCGGCGCGGGTGGCCGGAAACGTGCACGAGCGCATCGGCATCGGTGACGATCTTGATGCCCTGTTCGATCAGCGCGTTCTTGATCTCGATGATCGGCTTTTCATTGCCCGGAATTGTGCGAGACGAGAAGACGACCGTATCGCCCTTGGTGAGTGCCACATGGCGCATCTCATCGCGGGAAATCTTCGCCAGCGCCGCGCGGGACTCGCCCTGGCTGCCGGTCAGGATGACGACGACCTTGTCGCGCGGGATGTAGCCGTATTCGTCTTCGGCGAGGAAGGGTTTAAGGCCTTCCATGATGCCGATGTCCTGCGCAACATTGACGACGCGTTTCAGCGACGAACCGAGCAGCAGAACTTCACGGCCGGCTGCGTTTGCGGCTTCAGCGATCGAGCGGATACGGCCGACATTAGACGAGAAGGTGGTGACGGCCACCCTGCCCTCGGCTTCCTCGATGACCTTCTGCAGGCCGGCAGAGACTTCTTCTTCAGATGGCGAAACGCCTTCGCGCAGGGCATTGGTACTGTCGCACATCAGCGCCAGCACGCCCTCGTCGCCGATGGCGCGGAAACGCGCCTCGTCTGTGAGCGGACCGAGTGTCGGCTTGGCATCGATCTTCCAGTCGCCGGTGTGGACGACATTGCCGAGCGGAGTGCGGATGACCAGCGACATCGGCTCGGGGATGGAGTGGTTGACGCCGACGGCCTCGATCTCGAATGGTCCGACATTGATACGGTCGCCGGCCTTGAAGATGGTGATCGGGATCTCGGCACGGTCGCCTTCATACTTGCGCTTGGCTTCCAGCATGCCGGCGGTAAAGGGCGAGGCATAGACCGGTACGTTGAGGCCCGGCCACAGATCGTTCAGCGCGCCGTAATGGTCCTCATGCGCATGGGTGATGATCATGCCCTTGAGATTGTTGCGCTGCGAGGCAAGGAAACGGATGTCGGGAAGAACGAGATCGACGCCCGGAAGATCGGGACCCGGGAAGGTCACGCCCGCATCGACCATGATCCACTGACGCTTCTGAGGCGGTCCATAGCCATAGAGAGCGAGGTTCATGCCGATCTCGCCCACGCCGCCCAGCGGCAGAAACACCAGTTCGTCTTGATTAGCCATTCTTCTTCTTATTCCGTTTTCATAAAGAATACATCACCTGCCGCGATCGGCAGGTCTTGTCCACCCCCCATGTCGAGTAACAGCAGGCCGCCGTCGTCGATTCCGGCAAATCTGCCCTCCAGCGACCTGTCGGGAAGATTGACGGTAATACGCTCGCCGACGCCGCAGGCGACCTCCCGCCAGCGGCGCACGATTTCGGCGGTGCCCCTTCCCTCATCCCACAAATCGAGCGCCAAAGCCATGGACTGATAAAGATGGGCGAAAAGTTCATCCGGCGAAATCGCCGCACCGTGATCGGAAAGACGGGTGACGCCATAAGGCGCGCTGTCGGGCATATGGCGGATATTGACACCAATGCCAATGACCAGAGCCCGCTTTCCGCCGGCAAGCGGCTCGCCCTCAAGCAGGATACCACAGGTCTTTCTGCGATTGATCAGGATGTCATTCGGCCATTTGACCTGCAGGGCGGCGTCGCCGGGCGGCAGGATCGCCTTGACGGCGTCATGGACAGCGACCGCCACCGCGAGCGGCAAGGAGGCCACGCGCTCCATGGGGGCAGGATCGATCAGCAGCAGCGAGGCGTAGAGATTGCCCGGCTCGGAGGTCCAGGCGCGGCCGCGTCGGCCACGCCCTTCGGTCTGACGGGCAGACGTCACCCACAACAAACCGGGATCGCCCGCGCGAGCGCGGGCGAGACATTCGCTATTGGTTGATCCTATGTCGTCGAAGGCGACATGACGGAAAGCTTCGAGCGAGAAGCGGCTCTTCTCTCCCGCCATTCTCAGAAGAACGACCGTGCAGCCGCATCCGCCGCGGAGCCGATCGGGCCGCCATAGAGGATGTAGGTGGTGATCAGCAGGCCGGAAATGCCGAAGATGAAGCGTAGTTCTCCGGGTGTGCGCTCGAATTCGCCCTTCGGATCATCGAACCACATCAGCTTGACGATGCGCAGGTAGTAGTAGGCTGCGACGACAGACATCAGGAAGCCGATGACGGCAAGCGTGAAGAGACCTGCTTCGACGGCCGCCAGGAATACGTAATATTTGGCGAAGAAGCCTGCGAGCGGCGGAATGCCTGCCATGGAGAACATCTGCGCGGTCAGTACCACCGCCATGAACGGCTTTCTGGCAAAGAGGCCAGCAAGCTCGTCGATCTCCTCGACATAGGTGCCATCCGGGCGGCGCATCGACATGATGCAGGCAAAGGTGCCGAAGGACATCATCATGTAGATGAGCATGTAGAGGGCGACACCGGAAACGCCGCTTTCGCTGCCTGCCGACAGGCCGACAAGCGCGAAGCCCATGTGGCCAATGGAGGAATAGGCCATCAGGCGCTTGATGTTCTTCTGGCCGACGGCGGCAAAGGAGCCGAGCGCCATGGAGGCAATCGCCACGAAGACGATGATCTGGCGCCAGTCGCCGATGAGCGGCAGGAAGGTCTCCGAGGTCAGACGGATGAGGATCGCCATGGCAGCGATCTTCGGGCCGGCTGCGAAGAAGGCGGTAACCGGGGTCGGTGCACCTTCATAAACGTCCGGCGTCCACATGTGGAAAGGAACCGCGGAAATCTTGAAGCAGGCGCCGGCGAGGATGAAGACCATGCCGAAAATCAGGCCGAGGCCACGGGTTTCCGAAGAAAGGACGGACGCGATTTCCTGGAATCCGGTGTTGCCGGTGAAGCCGTAGACCAGCGACATGCCGTAGAGCAGCATCCCGGAAGACAGCGCACCGAGGACGAAATATTTCAGGCCAGCTTCGGTCGAGCGCAGGCTGTCGCGGTTGAAGGCGGCAACGACATAAAGCGCCAGCGACATCAGCTCGAGGCCGAGATAGAAGGCGATCAGGTCATTGGCCGAGATCAAGAGCAGCATGCCGAGCGTCGAGAGAACCAGCAGGACCGGATATTCGATCTTGTCGAGCTGCATGGCCTTGCCCTGAACGGCTGACATGGCGAGCGCGAAAATCGAGCCGGCGATTGCCGCGACCTTCATGAAGCGGGCGAACGGATCGACGATGAAGGCACCGCCGAAGGCTTCGCCATTGCCGGAAGACACCGTGATCAGCAGTCCGACGACGGCGAGAAGCGCGATTGCCAGCCCGGAAATCAGCTGGTTCGCCTTTTCGCCGATGAAAACACCCATCATGAGCAGCACGAGCGCGCCGACCGCCAGAATGATTTCGGGCAGAGCAAACTGCAGACTTTGAGAGAAGAGTTCAGGAGTCATAGTCTTATCTGTCCCGTCATCAATTCGCAGCCTGAGCGGCGGTCGCCACGGCCTGGATGGCCGCATGGTAATTGGTTACGATTCTGTCGACTGTCGCTGCGGAGGCATCGAAGACCGGCGCAGGATAGATGCCGAAGAAGATGGTCACAACGATCAGCGGCCAGACGATGCAGTGCTCGCGGAAAGAAATGTCCACAAGGCCCTGCATCAGCGGCGATTTTGCCTGACCGAAGATCATGCGGCGGTAGAGCCACAGCATGTAGGCGGCGGAAAGAACGACACCCGTGGTGGCGAAGAACGCCGTCCAGACGCTGACACGGAAGACGCCGACCGTCGCCAGGAATTCGCCGACGAAGGCGGAAGTGCCCGGCAGGCCGACATTGGCCATGGTGAAGATCAGGAAGGCCAGCGCGTATTTCGGCATGCGGTGCACGAGACCACCGTAATCGCCGATGTTACGCGTATGGGTGCGCTCGTAGACGATACCGACGCAGAGGAAGAGCGCGCCGGAGATGACGCCGTGCGACAGCATCTGGAAGATCGCGCCGTGGAGACCCTGCTGGTTGACCGCGAAGATGGCCATCGTCACGTAACCCATGTGGGCGACGGAGGAATAGGCGATCATCTTCTTGATGTCGGACTGCATCAGAGCCACGAGCGAGGCGTAGATGATGGCGATGACCGACAGGGTGAGGATCATCGGCGTGAAATAGTCGGACGCCAAGGGGAACATCGGCAGCGAGAAGCGCAGGAAGCCGTAGCCGCCGAACTTCAGCAACAGAGCCGCAAGGTCGACCGAGCCGGCCGTCGGGGCTTCGACGTGCGCATCCGGCAACCAGGTGTGGAACGGCCACATCGGCACCTTGACGGCGAAAGACAGGAAAAAGGCGAGGAACAACCAGAACTGCATTTCCGGCGAGAACTTGTAGGCAAGCAGGACTGGAATGGAGGTGGTGCCGACTTCCGCATACATGACAAGGATGCCGACCAGCATGAAGACCGAGCCGGCCAGCGTATAGAGGAAGAACTTCATCGACGCGTAGATACGACGCGGTCCGCCCCAGACGCCGATGATGAGGAACATCGGGATCAAGCTCGCTTCGAAGAAGACGTAGAAGAGCACGAGGTCCATCGACACGAAGACGCCGACGATCAGCACTTCCAGAACCAGGAAGGCGATCATGTATTCACGCGCATGCAGCGTGATCGCCTTCCAGCTGGTCAACACGCCGAAGGGCATGAGGAAGGTCGCCAGCACGACGAACATGACGGACAAGCCATCGACGCCGATATGGTAACTGATGCCCTTGCCGAGCCAGTAATACTGCTCGACCATCTGGTAATCGGCGCTGGTGCCGTCAAAGCCGTACCAGACGACCAGCGACAGGAGGAACGTGATGATCGTCGTGATCAGCGAGATGATCATGACGTTCTGGCGACCGTCGTCGGTGTCGTCGCGGGTGAACACCAGCAACAGCACGCCCACCATCGGGAGGAAGGTGACCGTGGAAAGAATAGGCCAATCGGTCATCAGACAGAACTCCCGAGCATCATCCAGGTAATCAGGGCAGCGACGCCAAGCAGCATCGTGAAGGCATAGTGATAGAGGTAACCGGTCTGCAGGCGCACGACGCGGTTGGCGGTGTCAACCACCCGAGCAGCAACGCCGTTGGGTCCGAAGTGGTCGATCGTACCGACATCGACCTTCTGCCAGAAGAAGCGGCCGAGAGCCTTGGCGGAACGGACGAACAGGAAGTCGTAGAGTTCGTCGAAATACCACTTGTTGAGCAGGAACTGGTAGAGGCCCGGCTGTGCGGCCGCGAGCTTCTTCGGTGTCTCTGGCGACTTGATGTAGAAGTACCAGGCGGTGACGAAGCCGATCAGCATGGCGATGAAGGGCGACAGGACGACGAGGAACGGCACGTGATGGAATTCGTGCAGCAGTTCGTTGTGCTCGGAGGTGAAGAGCGCGCCCTTCCAGAAGCCCTCGTAGGCGTCACCGTAGAACATTCCTTGGAAGATCACGCCGGCGAGCACCGCGCCGATGGCCAGTACATAGAGCGGGATCAGCATGACGTTCGGGCTTTCATGCACGTGATGCATGACCTCGTGGCTGGCGCGCTCCTTGCCGAAGAAGGTTAGGAAAGCCAGACGCCAGGAGTAGAAGCTGGTGAACAGCGCTGCGATGACGAGCAACGTGAAGGCAAAGCCCGAGACCGCCGAATGCGAGGCATAGGATGCCTCGATGATGACGTCCTTGGAGAAGAAGCCGGCAAAACCGATCGGCGTGAACGGGATGCCGACGCCGGTCAATGCCAGCGTGCCGATCGTCATCATCCAGAAGGTGACCGGTATATGCTTTCTCAGGCCACCCATCTTGCGCATGTCCTGCTCGCCATCAACGGCATGGATGACCGAGCCGGCGCACAGGAACAACAGAGCCTTGAAGAAGGCGTGGGTGAAGAGGTGGAAGATCGCCGCGCCATAAGCGCCGATGCCGAGAGCCACGAACATGTAGCCGAGCTGCGAGCAGGTCGAATAGGCGATGACGCGCTTGATGTCGTTCTGAACCAAGCCGACGGTCGCCGCGAAGAAGGCGGTGATCGCACCGATGATGGTAACTACGGTCAGCGCATCCGGAGACTGTTCGAACAAAGGCGACATGCGGGCGACGAGGAAGACGCCGGCGGTGACCATGGTTGCGGCATGGATGAGGGCCGAGACCGGGGTCGGGCCTTCCATGGCGTCCGGCAGCCAGGTGTGCAGCAGGAACTGCGCCGACTTGCCCATCGCGCCCATGAAGAGCAGCAGGCAGGCGGCAGTCAGCGCGCCTTCGCGGGTCAGCGTCAGGCCGAAGACGTCGAAGATGACGCGAGCTGCTTCCGGAGACCCTTCGGCCGGCAGATAAGTGCCGGCATTGGCGAAGATGGTCTCGAAGTTGATCGAGCCGAACATGACAAAGACGGCGGCGATGCCGAGCATGAAGCCGAAGTCACCGACGCGGTTGACGATGAAGGCCTTCATGGCAGCCGCATTGGCCGACGGGCGATCGTACCAGAAGCCGATCAGGAGATAGGATGCGAGACCGACGCCTTCCCAGCCGAAGAACATCTGCAGCAGGTTATCCGACGTGATGAGCATCAGCATCGTGAAGGTGAAGAGCGACAGATAGGCGAAGAAGCGCGGACGATGCGGATCGGTGTGCATGTAACCAACGGAATAGACATGCACGAGGAAAGACACCGTGTTGACGACGACGAACATGACCGAAGTCAGCGTGTCGATGCGAAGCGCCCAGAAGACGTCGATATTGCCGGATTGGATCCAGCGCAAGACCTCGACGCTCATGGTTTCCTGGGAACCGAGCGCCACCTGGAAGAAGACGACCCAGGAGAGAACCGCGACCACGGCCATCAGGCCGCAGGTGACGAATTCCGAGGCCTTGGTGCCGATCTGGCGACCGAACAGGCCCGCGATCAGGAAGCCGACCAGAGGAAGGAAGACGATAAGCTTGTAGATCATGACCCGATCAGCCCTTCATCACATTGACGTCGTCGACGGCGATCGAGCCGCGGTTGCGGTAGAAGACGACAAGAATTGCAAGACCGATGGCGGCCTCCGCAGCCGCGACAGTCAGAATGAACAAAGCAAAGACCTGGCCGACGATGTCGTTCAGGAACGACGAGAAGGCGACCATGTTGAGATTGACCGCGAGCAGGATGAGCTCGATCGACATCAGGATGATGATGACGTTCTTGCGGTTCAGGAAGATGCCGAAAACGCCAAGCGTGAAGAGGATGGCGCTGACCGTGAGATAGTGGGAAAGACCGATTTCCATTTTACTGTTCCTTTTTCCCGCTTCCTCAGAGCCCTTGGCCCGGCTTGACCTTGACCACCTCGACGGCGGTTTCCGGCGTGCGGGCGACCTGGCGCGAAACATCCTGACGCTTGATGTTCTGGCGGTGGCGCAGGGTCAGCACGATCGCGCCGATCATCGCCACCAGCAGAACCATGCCGGCGATCTGGAAGAAATAGACATAGTGGGTGTAGAGCACGTCCCCGAGAGCGGCAGTATTCGTGCGCTCTGCCGGGTTCGGGATAGGCATTGTTATCGACTGCGCGGCTTCCGGCGACAGCACGCTCGAGCCGATGACGAGGATCAGCTCGGCCGCGACCACCAGACCGACCAGCATGCCGATCGGGGCATATTGCAGGACGCCGGATTTCAGCTCGGCGAAATCGATGTCGAGCATCATCACGACGAAGAGGAAGAGAACCGCCACCGCGCCGATATAGACAACCAGCAGGATCATCGCGAGGAATTCAGCGCCGGTCAAAAGGAAGAGACCGGCCGCATTGAAGAAGACCACGATGAGAAAGAGAACCGAGTGGACCGGGTTCCTGGACGAAATGACCATGAACGCCGACGCGACGGCGATGAACGCGAACAGATAGAAGAATAGTGCCTGCAGACCCATCGTGGTGCCTTCTCGTCCCTCGTCGAGATCGGGCTTTCCGCCCTACCCGCCCGACCGGTGCCATTTAAGCGCCGGTATGAATTTGAATGAGCCGGAAGCATCAAGCCATCCGGCGAATGCGCCTTACCGGTAAGGCGCATCCATTGCGATATTGCGGGCGATCTCCCGTTCCCAGCGATCGCCATTTTCCAGAAGCCGTGCCTTATCGAAATAAAGCTCTTCGCGGGTTTCCGTCGAGAACTCGAAATTCGGGCCTTCGACGATCGCGTCGACCGGGCATGCCTCCTGGCAGAAGCCGCAATAGATGCACTTCACCATGTCGATATCGTAACGCACCGTGCGACGGGTGCCGTCATTGCGGCGCGGACCGGCTTCGATGGTGATCGCCTGAGCGGGACAGATCGCCTCGCACAGCTTGCAGGCGATGCAGCGCTCCTCCCCGTTCGGATAACGGCGCAGCGCATGCTCGCCACGGAAGCGCGGTGAAACCGGCCCCTTTTCGAACGGGTAGTTAATCGTGGCCTTCTGCTTGAAGAAATACTTCATCGACAGGAAGAAGGCGCCGACGAACTCCTTCAGGAACAGCGAGTTGATAGCCTGTGCAATAGCCATCTTATTCTCCAATGATGCCGAGGAACGGACCGGTCATAATCAAGCCCATCCCGTCAGTTTCAGCACGAATGCAACGATGATCAACATGATGAGCGACAGCGGAAGGAAGACTTTCCAGCCGAGGCGCATGAGCTGGTCATAGCGGTAGCGCGGTACGAATGCCTTCACCATGGCGATCATGAAGAAGACCATTGTGCCCTTGAGCACGAACCAGATGACGCCCGGCACCCAGTTGAGGATGGCGATATCGACCGGGGGCAGCCAGCCGCCAAGGAAGAGAATGGTCGTCAGCGAGCAGACCATCAGGATGGCGGCATATTCCGACAGCATCAGCATCATGTACGGAGCCGAGCCGTATTCGACCATGTAGCCGGCGACCAGTTCGGATTCCGCTTCCGGAAGATCGAAGGGCGGACGGTTGGTTTCGGCAAGACCCGAGATGAAGAAGATCACGAACATCGGGAAGAGCGACAGCCAGTGCCAGTCGAGGAAGGAGTTCGGCAGGCCGAGCTTGGTGCCAAGGCCGTCCTGCTGCGACATGACGATATCCGTCAGGTTCAGCGAGCCAACGCAGAGAAGGACGGCAACGATGACGAAACCGATCGAGACTTCGTAGGACACCATCTGGGCCGCGGAACGGAGCGCACCGAGGAACGGGTATTTGGAGTTGGATGCCCAACCCGCCATGATGATCCCGTAGACCTCCAGCGAGGAGATCGCGAAGATGTAGAGAATGCCGACATTGATATCGGCGATGGCCCAGCCTTCATTGAGCGGAATGACTGCCCAAGTGGCGAGCGCCAGCGTCACGGAAACGAGCGGCGCCAGAAGGAAGACGGCCTTGTTGGCACCAGCCGGGATGATCGGCTCCTTGAAGACGAACTTCAAAAGGTCGGCGAAGGACTGGAACAGGCCGAACGGACCAACGATGTTGGGGCCGCGGCGCAGCTGTACGGCGGCCCAGATCTTGCGGTCGGCCAGAAGGATATAGGCAATGAAGACCAGAAGGCAGACCAGCAGCAGAAGCGACTGCCCCAGCATGATGAGCGCCGGCCAAACGTAGGTCCAGAAGAACGAATCCATATTCATATCACTCCGCCGCAGCCTGGAAGTTGTTGCGGGCCAATGCCGAGCACTCAGCCATGACGGCAGAGGAACGGGCAATCGGGTTGGTCAGGTAAAAATCCTTGATCGGCGAAGAGAAGCCGCCCTTGGTCATTTCGCCGGCCTTTTGGCCGAGCGCTGCTACATCGTTGACCGAGCCTGCAGCGATCTCATCGATCTGCGCAAAATGCGGGTGGTCCTGATAAAGCTTGGCGCGTAGAGCCTGGAGACTGTCGAAGGGCAGTTTCTTGCCGAGCACATCGGAGAGCGCACGCAGGATCGCCCATTCCTCGCGGGCTTCGCCCGGCGCGAAGCCGGCGCGGTTGCCCATCTGGACGCGGCCTTCGGTATTGACCCAGGTACCGGACTTTTCGGTATAGGCCGCACCCGGCAGGATGATATCGGCGTTCATTGCGCCATGATCGCCGTGGCTGCCGATATAGATCGTCGTCTTGGCGTACTTGGCCGAGAAGTTCATCTCGTCAGCGCCGAGCAGGAAGAGAACGTCCATCGAGCGCAGCATGGTCGCAGCATCTGCGCCCTTCGCACCCGGAACGAAACCGAGGTCGAGACCGCCGACGCGGGAGGCTGCGGTGTGGAGGACGGCAAAACCGTTCCACTCTTCCGTCAGGGCACCGACCGAGCCTGCGAGCTGCGCTGCAGCCTGAAGAACAGCCAGACCATCCGGACGGGTGAGAGCCCCCTGCCCTACGATAATCATCGGGTTCTTTGCGCCACGCAGCTTTTCGGCAAAGCTGTTTACACCCGAGGCCAGATCGGAAAGCGTTTCCGGACCTGCACCAAGATAGTCGTAAGGGTAACGCAGCTCGTTGACTTCGCCGATCACGCCGATCGGGAAGTTGCCGCGGCGGAAGCGCTTGCGGATGCGGGCGTTGAGGACGGCGGCTTCGAGGCGCGGGTTGGCACCGATGATGAGCAGAGCGCCGGCCTGTTCGATGCCTTCGATGGTCGGATTGAAGAGGTAGCTTGCGCGGCCAAGCGACGGATCAAGCGCCGTCCCGTCCTGGCGACAGTCGAGGTTTTCCGATCCGAGCGAAGACAGAATCTGCTTCAACGCATACATTTCCTCGACGGAAGCGAGGTCACCGGCAATTGCGCCGATCTTGTCGCCCGAGGTTGCGGAAACGGCAGCCTTGACGGCCGCGAAGGCTTCACCCCAGCTTGCGGGCTGCAGGCGGCCATCTTTGCGGACGTAAGGACGGTCGAGACGCTGGGTCTTCAGGCCATCCCAGATGAAGCGGGTCTTGTCAGAAATCCACTCCTCGTTCACCTGTTCGTTGACGCGCGGCATGATGCGCATGACTTCGCGGCCACGGGTGTCGACGCGGATGGCGGAGCCGACGGCATCCATGACGTCGATCGATTCCGTCTTGCCGAGTTCCCACGGACGGGCGGTGAAGGCGAAAGGTTTCGAGGTTAGAGCGCCGACCGGGCAGAGGTCAACGACGTTGCCCTGAAGCTCGGAGGTCATGGCCTGTTCGAGATAGGTGGTGATTTCGGCATCTTCGCCGCGGCCGATCAGGCCGAGTTCGGAAATGCCGCCGACTTCTGTGGTGAAGCGGACGCAGCGCGTGCAGTGGATGCAGCGGTTCATTACGGTCTTGACCAGCGGGCCGATATACTTGTCTTCGACAGCGCGCTTGTTTTCACCATAACGAGACGAGTCGATACCGAAGGCCATCGCCTGGTCCTGCAGGTCGCATTCGCCGCCCTGGTCGCAGATCGGGCAATCCAGCGGATGGTTGATCAGCAGGAATTCCATCACGCCTTCGCGGGCCTTCTTGACCATAGGCGTATTGGTGAAGATTTCCGGCAGTTCGCCGTTCGGGCCGCCGCGGATATCGCGCACGCCCATGGCGCAGGAGGCCGTCGGCTTTGGCGGGCCGCCCTTCACCTCAATCAGACACATGCGGCAGTTGCCTGCCACAGACAGACGCTCATGGAAACAAAAGCGCGGAATCTCGGCTCCCGCTTCCTCGCATGCCTGGAGCAGCGTGAAATGGTCAGGAACTTCGATTTCGTTGCCGTCAACCTTCAGCTTTGCCATCGTATCACTTACGTCCTGTGTTCAACCCGAGCATCCAAGGCCCGGAAATAGTTCATTTCAACAACCGAAACCCTGCGTGTCGCAGGCCTTATTCGGCCGCCTCCATGACGGCGCCTTCAGACGTCGCATTGTATGTATACTGGTCGATCCGAGCTTCGATCTCGGAGCGGAAATTGCGGATCAGACCCTGGATCGGCCAAGCGGCTGCGTCGCCGAGCGCGCAGATCGTATGGCCTTCAACCTGTTTGGAAACCTGGAACAGCATGTCGATCTCACGCTTCTGGGCGTTACCGCGCACCATGCGTTCCATCAGGCGCATCATCCAGCCGGTGCCTTCGCGGCACGGCGTGCACTGGCCGCAGCTTTCATGCTTGAAGAAGGCCGCGATGCGCCAGATCGCCTTGATGACATCCGTCGACTTGTCCATGACGATCATGCCGCCGGTGCCGAAGGAAGACTTGACCTCGCGCATGCCGTCAAAGTCCATGATCGCGTCGGCCATGTCTTCGCCACGCACGATGGGGCAGGATGCGCCGCCAGGAATGACAGCTAGCAGATTGTCCCAGCCGCCGCGGATGCCGCCGCAGTGATGTTCGATGATCTCGCGGAAGGAGAGCCCCATTGCCTCTTCGAAGGTGCAGGGCTTGTTGACGTGGCCCGAAACCATGAACAGCTTGGTGCCGACATTGTTGGCACGGCCGATCGAGGAAAACCAGGACGCGCCGCGACGCAGGATCGTCGGGGCGACTGAGATCGATTCGACATTGTTGACCGTGGTCGGGCAGCCATAGAGACCCATGTTCGCCGGGAATGGCGGCTTCATGCGCGGCTGGCCCTTCTTGCCTTCGAGGCTTTCGAGCAATGCCGTTTCTTCGCCGCAGATATAGGCACCGGCGCCGTGATGGACGACGATGTCGTAATCCCAGCCATGGACCGTGTTCTTGCCGAGTAGGCCTGCCTCGTAACATTCGTCGATCGCTGCCTGCAGGGCTTCACGCTCGCGCATGTATTCGCCGCGAACATAGATGAAGGCCGTATGGGCGCCCATGGCGAAACCGGCAATCACACAGCCTTCGATCAGGGTATGCGGATCGTTGCGGAGGATTTCGCGGTCCTTGCACGTGCCGGGCTCAGATTCGTCGGCGTTGACGACAAGATAATGCGGACGGCCGTCAGATTCCTTCGGCATGAAGGACCATTTGAGGCCGGTCGGGAAGCCAGCACCACCACGACCACGAAGGCCGGATGCCTTCATCTCGTTGATGATCCAGTCCCTGCCCTTTTCGATGATGATCTTAGTACCATCCCAGTGGCCACGGCTCATCGCTCCCTTCAAGGACTTGTCCTTGAGGCCGTAGATATTGGTGAAGATGCGATCCTGATCGTTAAGCATATCTCACCCCTTACCGTGGCTTCTTGCCGAAGACTTTAATGTATTCGGCTTCGCCACCCTTGGCGAGCGCCTTGGCCTGGTTGAGCCAGTCGTCACGTTCAATACGGCCCTTGAAATTCAGGTAGCCGTCCACCCATTCGCGCTCGGCCTTCTTCCACGATGCGACTTGCGCGAAGGTGAATATACCGAGTTCGTGAAGGGTTGCTTCGATCTTCGGACCGACGCCGGAAATCAGCTTCAGGTCATCAACCTCAGCCGGCTTTTCGATGCCCTTAGGGCAGTTCTTGTCTTCCAGCGACGGCTTTTCGGACTTTGCGCCGGGAGCAGCCTTGACGGCTTCAGCCTTTGGGACCTCTGCAGCCGACTTATCTACCGTTGCCTTGGCATTTGCTTCGGCGGCCTTCGGCGCAGTAACCGGCGTTTTCAGCTTGGGATCGGTTTCGGGTGCCGTATCCTTCGGCTTTGCAGCCTCTGCCGGAGGAACCGGGGCTGCGTCGACAGCCGGCTCCGGCTGCGGCTCGAGATTGGTGCGGACCGGCTTGATCTCGTCGTTCAGCGTGACCGCGCCGCCTTCAGGCGCGGAGAGATGGCGTTCGATCTGCGGGCCGGGCTTGATTTCGTCACCCTTGCCTGCTTCGAACGCATCGATGATTTCTTCGAGACGCGCGGGCGTGAGGTCTTCGTAGGCATCCTTGAAGATGATGACCATCGGTGCGTTGACGCAGGCGCCCTGACACTCGACTTCTTCCCAGGACAGCGTGCCGTCGGCATTCGGCTGCAGCGGATCGTGATGGATCTTGTGCTGACAGACCTTGATCAGCTCTTCGGCGCCGCGCAGCATGCAGGGCGTGGTGCCGCAGACCTGGATATGGGCGCGGGTGCCGATCGGCTTCAGCTGGAACTGGGTGTAGAAAGTAGCCACTTCCATGACGCGGATATAGGGCATGTCGAGACGGGCCGCGACATGCTCGATCGTGGCGCGGGTGACCCAGCCTTCCTGCTCCTGCGCTCGCATCAGAAGCGGGATGACGGCCGACTGCTGCCGGCCTTCCGGGTATTTCCTGATCGTTGCCTCGGCCCAGGCCGCATTCTCTTCGTTGAAGGCGAAGTTAGCGGGCTGGAACTGTTCTTCGGCTAGTCGACGAACGGACATTCTTTCTCACGCCTTATCAGTTTATTGACACACGCCGCGAGACCACCGCAAAAGCGGCTTCGCAGGCTTTGGCAGGGATGATCGCAGCGACGGATACCATCAGCGGTCTACCTCACCGAACACGATATCGAACGAGCCCAGCACCGCCGAGACGTCCGCCAGTTGGTGCCCGCGACAGGCGAAATCCATCGCCTGAAGGTGCGCATAGCCCGGAGCACGGATCTTGCAGCGGTAGGGCTTGTTGGTGCCATCGGCCACGAGAAACACGCCAAACTCGCCCTTGGGAGCTTCGACGGCGGCATAAACTTCGCCGGCGGGCACGTGGTAGCCTTCGGTATAAAGCTTGAAGTGGTGGATGAGCGCTTCCATCGAGCGCTTCATCTCACCGCGCTTGGGTGGCACAACCTTGCCATCGGTAGCCGAGAACGGGCCGGCCTTGGCATCGCCGAGCAGGCGGTTGACGCACTGCTTCATGATCTTGCAGCTCTCGCGCATCTCGATCATGCGGATGAGGTAGCGATCGTAACAGTCGCCGTTCTTACCGATCGGGATGTCGAATTCGAGGTCGGAATAACATTCGTATGGCTGCGCACGGCGCAGGTCCCAGGCAGCGCCCGAACCGCGGACCATGACACCGGAGAAGCCGCGTGCCCAGGCATCGTTGATATCGATGACGCCGATATCGACGTTACGCTGCTTGAAGATGCGGTTGCCGGTCAGAAGATCGTCGATATCATCCAGCTTGGACGGGAACTGGTCGCACCACGCGCCGATATCCTCGACCAGCTCATGCGGCAGATCCTGATGGACGCCGCCGGGACGGAAATAGGCTGCGTGCATGCGCGCGCCACATGCACGCTCGTAAAACACCATCAGCTTTTCGCGCTCTTCGAAACCCCAGAGCGGCGGGGTGAGCGCGCCGACGTCCATGGCCTGGGTGGTGACGTTCAAGAGATGCGACAGGATACGGCCGATCTCGGAATAAAGGACGCGGATGAGCTGGCCGCGGATCGGAATTTCCAGACCGAGCATCTTTTCGACGGCCAGAGCAAAGGCATGCTCCTGATTCATCGGCGCGACGTAATCGAGGCGGTCGAAATAGGGAACGGCCTGGAGATAAGTCTTCGTCTCGATGAGCTTTTCGGTGCCGCGGTGCAGAAGACCGATATGCGGGTCCACGCGCTCCACAATTTCGCCGTCGAGTTCCAGCACAAGACGCAGAACGCCGTGCGCTGCAGGATGCTGCGGCCCGAAATTGATGTTGAAGTTACGAACGTTGTGCTCGGTCATCTGCGGCTCCATGCCAGTACTCAAGCGTACCGGGCGGGAAAAACTTGGCGTCAAACCGGCGCTTATGCGCCAGTTTCAGATTTCGGCGTCAGGTATTAGCCTTCTCGTCCCCGGGAAGGACGTATTCCGGTCCCTCCCACGGACTCAGGAAGTCGAAGCTGCGAAATTCCTGGCGGAGCTCAACCGGTTCGTAGACGACGCGCTTGAGGCTGTCGTCATAGCGAACCTCGACGAAACCGGTGGTCGGGAAATCCTTGCGCAGCGGATGACCTTCAAAGCCGTAATCGGTGAGGATGCGGCGAAGATCCGGATGGCCTGTAAACAGGATACCGTACATGTCCCAGGCTTCGCGCTCGGCCCAGTCGGCACCCGGATAAACGGAAGTGACAGACGGAACGGGCTCTTCCTCAGCCGTTGCAAGCTTCACGCGGATGCGCTGGTTCTGCTTCGGCGACATCAAGTGATAGACGACATCGAAGCGCTTGACGCGCGCCGGATAGTCTACACCACAGGCATCGATGAAATTGACGAAGGCACAGCGGGGATCGTCGCGCAGGAAAGTCAGAAGATCGACGACATTTGCACCGGTTGTGAGGAGCGTCAGTTCGCCATAGGCAATCAATGCGTCCTCGACCAGCGTGGGGCGCGCTTCGCGGATATAGTTGGAAAGTTCGCTCAAGGCTTCAGTCATGATATCCTCCTTGAAGCCTCAGCGTTCGATCGTGCCGGTGCGGCGGATCTTTTTCTGCAGCAAAAGCACGCCGTAAAGCAGCGCCTCTGCCGTGGGGGGACAGCCTGGCACATAGATGTCGACCGGCACAACGCGGTCACATCCGCGCACCACCGAATAGGAATAGTGATAATAACCGCCGCCATTGGCGCAGGAGCCCATCGAGATGACGTAACGCGGTTCCGGCATCTGATCATAGACCTTGCGGAGCGCCGGCGCCATCTTGTTGGTCAGCGTGCCGGCGACGATCATCACATCGGACTGGCGCGGAGAGGCGCGCGGTGCAAAACCGAAGCGCTCTACGTCATAACGCGGCATGGAAAGCTGCATCATCTCGACGGCGCAACAGGCAAGACCGAAGGTCATCCACATCAGCGAACCGGTACGGGCCCAATTGATCAGCTCGTCCGTCGACGTGACGAGAAACCCCTTGTCGGCGAGCTCATTGTTGATCTCGCCGAAAAATGCGTCATCGCTGCCGATCGGCTTACCGGTATTGGGATCAATGATGCCTTTCGGCTGAGGTGCAACGAGGGTGCTGCCGCTATCGACTACTCCCATTCCAGAGCTCCTTTTTTCCATTCGTAGATAAAGCCGACTGTCAAAACAGCAAGGAAGACCATCATCGACCAGAAGCCGAACCAGCCAATTTCCCCGAAGGACACAGCCCAGGGGAAGAGGAACGCCACTTCAAGGTCGAAGATGATGAAGAGAATCGACACGAGATAGAATCGAATATCGAACTTCATGCGCGCGTCATCGAATGCGTTGAAGCCGCATTCATATGCCGACAGCTTCTCGGAATCGGGAGCCTTATAGGCGACGGCAAACGGCGCGATCAAAAGCGCCAGGCCGATAACCATGGAGATTCCGATAAAGATCGCGATCGGGATGTAAGAAGCGAGAAGTTCACTCATGATATCCAACCCCTGCCTGCAAGAAGCGCCGAACGACGCATTTTTAGGCAATGCGCGGGCAAGCGAACGTGCATTGCAACAAGCCGTGACTATCGCAGCCGCGTTTCCCACGCAAGTGCTTTAACAAGCCACCCCACACGCATAGAGGTGCGAAAGACGACAAAATGTCGCGGAGGGTGACGGAAAGCCTGAAACGATTGAAAAACGACAAAGCGATAGAGCCGGGAGCATCGCAAAAAGTTATTAACAGGAGCAAAAATATCAACGTTTGCAGTGAACTTGCGCTTTGCCAAGTCTACGCACGAAAAATCACCCCTGCGACAATTGTCCGCACGGCACGAGCCCCACAAAAACAGTCGCAGCGGTTGCAGGCAACTCCGAAAACACAGGCAAAACCCTCCGCACCGGAAAGCCATCTCGCGCATTACGGGAAATCCGCGCCACCCCGGACAGCATAACCGAAACCGACACAAAACTGCCCACACGAAAAAGGTCGATCACGCAATTGCGAACGGGCAACCACCCTCCCCCGAAGATAAAGAGAGGAAACAGCAGCCGAGCGATCAGCAGGGCCGCGAAATGCAGGATGGAAGGAACAGGGCGACGTAAGTCTAAAAGCGACCGTCATGCGGTGTTTGAAACCGCATAGGTGAATAGAAATATGGAGGATAGAGAGAATGGCGCGAGTGACGGGGCTCGAACCCGCGACCTCCGGCGTGACAGGCCGGCACTCTAACCGACTGAGCTACACCCGCGCATTTGCCTTTTACGGCGGATTAACCGGGGTCAACCGATTAATCAATGAGAGAAGAATGGCGCGAGTGACGGGGCTCGAACCCGCGACCTCCGGCGTGACAGGCCGGCACTCTAACCGACTGAGCTACACCCGCACTTTCTTCAAGAAATCCACCTCCTGGAAGGGAAACCTCTTGGCCGGGCGACCTCAATCGCTCGGTTGGCGGCTGTCTAAGAGGTTCGGGATCGGGTGTCAAGCAGGTTTCAAGACAAAAGGATGACGCCTTCAATGTTTTATCCACAGCCGCTCTTTTTTGCGCATATCCGACGAAAAATTCAAAAAAACATCACGAAGGCTCTTGCGGTTTTTTTCCGATCCGCATAGATCACGGCCACCGACGCGGCGGACACGATCCGGTCTCGCGAAGGGCGATTAGCTCAGTTGGTAGAGCGCCTCGTTTACACCGAGGATGTCGGGAGTTCGAGTCTCTCATCGCCCACCATTCTTTTCTTCTCCTTTATTATGGACTGATAAGCGATTTGATTTCGCGGGTATTTGAGCCGTGCTCGCACAGATCTGCCTACTCGTTGCAAAATCCGCGCTGCCGCTCCCCCAAGCCTGTGATATGCAAGGCGTGAGCAACAGGCTGCGAACCGTGTTCTTTCTGCAGCCACATCAAATTTGTGAGAGAGCCGACCCGATGCGCTTCGCCTGCCTCCCCCTTCTCTTCGCCGCAACATTCTGCGTTTCGCCAGCCGCGGCAAAGGACACAGCAAAGCTTCGTCCCGCAACGGCAACGGAAATTCGGCAGACGCTGACAAAGACGTCCAATCTAAAAGATGCCCCAAATGGCTACCAGTATCGGGAAGGCGGCAAGATCGGCTACAGGATCGACAACGGGAAGATCTGCGTGCTCCAGCAGCGCAAAAGCGAATGCGTCACGGTCTATACCGACGGTAAGCGGCTTGAGACGATCGATCGCCGTGGAAATCGCAACTTCCTGAATTGATTCGAACGGAGTGCGGCAGAGGCGCGAATTCAGCCACGCCCTTAAAGATCTGACATTGCACATCGATCGACCGTTTTGCGACGGCTTCGGCACAATAATCTCTCCACAGGCGCCGATCTGAAAAGATTCGCGGAGCAAACTGCTCCGCCTCGTGCAAAACGGGGAAGCGACGAAGCGCTTCACGCACATGTTCGCCTTCAAAACCTTTCAGAATCAACATCCCGACTTTTTCACATCGCCGAAGACTTCGCTTTTGCCGGACGCTTTATCCCCGCCATCCCAACACCTTCTAGAATCAAGGCCCGCGCCAACAGCGCAGTGACCAGAAGGAACGGCAGGATGAAGAGAAGAATTACCCCACGACACAAGCCTTGCAGACCAGTGCGAGGTGGCAGTCATGCTTGACCTTTGCCTCTCCACCACAAGTCTGGCGACAATCCTGGGGAACAAGGTAGCCATCGTACCGCCCTACCCGGCGCCTTCGGGCTATCGCTGGAAAACAGTCACCGAGAGCGGTGCCGTCGTGCGCGAAAAGAATCAATCCGTTATCGAACTTGTAAGGACCGCGGCATGAGCGAACTTCTTTCCATTCGTCCAGCCGCGATGCGCCAAGCCGCCACCCGCTGCTTTCCGTCACTCAACTGGAATGCGACACTTCCCTGGCTGAGAGCCATTACTGTCCATACTGCACGTAGAAGGCTGATCAATCCGCGCGTCGTCTATCCGAACTGGAGGATGAGCGGTTCGTCCGAAGCATCGAGCGGTGCCGGGACGCTGAAAGTATCGCTTGAATATCCAGCCGGTGTCTTCACGCTCGCAAATGAGTGTATTGCGGTAGGCGGCTCGGCTGTCGCATTTCCCGTCGGCAATCTAGCGCTTACATTCAACGTCACGGTTCCACGCGGGGCAAAATTCTGGCTGAGGCCGCTCGTCAACATTCCCTCAGGCGTCAACTGGACACAGATGGCAGGCGGCAACGAGTCCAATTACGGCATTGCATCCGGCGATTTCATGGACATCAGCACGAGCGCCGTTGCCGACCACACCGGGGGCGGAAGCGTAGGCGCGGCTAACGGCAGTCTCTATCTTCCCATGGTCATCGCCACGGAGCATAGGGAGGCCGCGCCGATCATCTTCGGCACCAGCCGTGCTGCCGGCGGCACCTATATCAATGACAGCAACGGTAACGCCGGAATCGAGTGCGTCATCCTGGGCAGAAACCACGGCTACACCAACCACGCCATCGCAGCCACGCTTCTGGCAAGCTGGAATGCCGGCACGCATACCTATCTCGGGCAGTTGATCACAGCGGGCTACTGGACACATGTGATCAACGAATATGGCATCAACGATACCGGTGACACCGCCGCTGCCCTTGCCGGGCGCCGAACAACCTTTGCCAGCTGGGTGAAGGGACTTCGTTCGGATATCGTCGTTATCGGCGAAACGCTCTATCCACGGACCAGCAGCACGGATGGCTATGCCAGCAAGGCAAACCAGACGATTTCGAGCCAGCCGATCGCGGAATTCAACAATCTGGTACGCACCGGGATTTCCGGCGAGGACTACTGCTGGGATGCCGCTGACGGGCTCGACCCGACTCGCGAGGGGAAATACCCGGTTACACGCAATCCCAACGACGCATCTTATACGCCGACACTTTTCACCGCGGGGCTTTCCGGCACGACGCTGACAGTTTCATCCGTAACATCCGGCCCTGCACTAGGTGTGGGCGTGCCGATCAATGCCACCGGCGCTGCGCCCAGCCTTTGGATCGTAAGGCAGTTGAGCGGCACAGCGGGAACTGTCGGCACCTATGAAGTCAATCGCGCCCATAACGGGTTCCCGAACAAACCTGCCCTCGCCGCCGGGACAAGTTTCACGACCGCGGGTTACACGACAAGAGATGGCCTGCATGCAGAATGGCTCGGGGCAGAAATGATCGTCAACAACAAGGGACCAGCGCTGCTGGACCTGCTGGCGGCTTGAATACAGCCCTGCGTCACCCGATCATCCCGCTCCATTGGAGCGGGATTCTTTTTAACGCGATTGCCATTTCAAGATTCCAGGCAATGCGACGATGACTTGATACAACTTTCATGCCGATGCCAAGAGTGAGAAATCAATGGAAAAGGGCAGCGGTACTCTCCGGCATTCATCAGTTATATAGAAGACTATGCTGGAAAGACTTATTGCATATTCAAAGTACAAAGACGAAAGATCGATCCGACGATGTCTCTTCCAAAGGAAAACCTTGTTATAGTCCAATATGCGGGCGATTTTCGTGAGGCGGCATTACGGCTTTCCGAGGGTGGGGCAGAAACCTACCGGGCACAGCGCTACACGGTCGACTATGTGCAGTCTCTTGCGAGCCGCTATCATGTGACCACGATTACCGGCTTTACCGCCGAGCCTTATGACATCATTCTTCCAAGCGGCGCACGTGCCATCGGTGCCGGTTTCACTGACCGCTTCCACGCCCCGACAATTCTCGATCTCGTTCGAAAGACCAATCCCGATCGCCTGATCCTGCGTCTGCCCAACCCGATTCTGCTGAGATGGGCAGCCCGCAAAGGGGTACCGACACTGGCACTTCTTGCCGACTCGTTTCCTGCCAAAACCCTCAAAGAGCGCTTCAAGCGCCGTGTTATCGCGCACTATCTCAAGTCTCCCAACGTTACGCTTGTGGCGAATCACGGAAGAAGGGCTGCGCGCCAGCTGGTCGATATCGGCGTGCCTGCAAATAAGGTCGTCGCATGGGATTTTCCGGCACAGGATACGCCTCACGACAGAGAGGCGAAGCTTTCGGCGCAAGGCCGCAAAATCCTGTATGCCGGTCTACTGAGTGCAGCGAAGGGTGTCGATGATCTTTTGCATGCGACGGCCAGCCTGAAGCGGGACGGCAAACCGATCACGGTCGATCTTTATGGCAAAGGGGAAACCGACAGGCTGACGCAACTGGCGAAGACGCTCGGGATAGAGGCTGAAGTAACCTTCAGGGGACTTGTTGCCAACAGCGAGATGGTTCCGGCCATGTCCGCCGCAGATATCATCGTCGTGCCAAGCCGCCACGATTATTCGGAAGGGCTGCCGCTTACGATTTATGAAGCGCTTTGTTCCCGAACTCCGCTGGTGGCCTCCGACCATCCGATGTTTCTGGAGAATATCGAGGACGGTTTCAGCTGCGTCATGTTTCCTGGCGGCAACGCGAGTGCGCTCGCGACAAAGATCGACGGGGCGCTGACCGATGCCGCTCTCTACTCCAGGCTCTCGGCCAATGCCCCGGAGGCATGGGAAAAGATCCAGATTTCGCTAAAATGGGCGGACGTTATCGAAGGCTGGCTGGCCAGCCGTTAAACGAATTGGTGCATAGCAAACGCCAGGACCGAAAGAGCGATCAGCAGAATCGTAAACATGCCCTGGCGGCGAACGGGATAACCGCACATTTTCCAGAGGATGATGTAATCCGCATAACTGCGCAGACCATAGGCGACGGCTGCACCGAGCGTGCCGTAATGGTATGTCAGCAGCACCAGCGCCACCAGGTAGAAGGGCATTTCGAGAAGATGCACTTTCAGGATCGTGGTGGAGCGCCCCCAGGCTTGCAATGCGGTGTAGGGAAGTATGCCGAGGCAATTGGCCCAAAGCCCGACCGCATAGATTTTTGCGACCGCGCTGACTTCGACATAGATGGGGTCCTTGAGCCACAGGTAATAGACGAGATCGCTCGCCACGATGGCTGCACCGCAAATGCCGAACCAGATCCAGATGATCTTGCTCTTTGAGGAAAACAGCGCTTCGCGGTGGTCATCGGCGGTTCCGGTCGAGAGTTTCGGAAAGATCGATCTGGACATCGCCATAGGCAATATCCCCAACCGGCCAATCGAATTTACCGCGATACTGTAGGCGGCAACATCCGAGGCACCGGCGAAACGGGCAATGATGACCTGATCGATGCGGGTGAAGATCGGATCGAGGATATTTACGGCGGCGATCGAAGAGCCGAATTTCAGCAGCGAAATCATGGTGGACTTCGACACGGAAAACAGCGCCACTAGATCGAACAGGCGGCCGACCACAATGGCGTACAATACCAGCAGCACGAAGCGGCACAGGATGACGGCGATGATCAGATCGGGCAGATGATCGGAGACATAATAGGCCGTGAACAGCGGCACGAGCTGATAGAGTATCGACCCGACCAGCTGCAGGCTGTTGGCCATCTTGAAGCGCTCCTCGCCATCGAGAGCACCGTTCAAGGTGGACGTGATCATCAGCACCGGAATGCCAAACATCATCCAGGGGAGCGCGGTTGCAACGTCCTTGACCATCTCGCTTTCACTGTGGCCGGCATAGAGGAAAAAGGCTCCTCCCCCGACAATCGCGATCAAGGCCCCCCAGGCCATATTCAGCGCAGCGGCCGACCAGATGATATCGGCCTTCGCCTGCCTGCCCTCGGCTCGGCTGATCGCTGTCGTTACCGATCTCGAAATGCCGAAATCGAGAATGCCGAAATATCCGAAGACGATCCAGACAAGCGACAGCGCACCGTATTTCTCAGCCCCAATGGCGTGAAGATAAAGCGGTACGGTAATGAGGATGATGAGTATCGGGAGAGCCGACCCTAGAAGATTGACGGCAATATGCCTTAGATTGAACACACGCGCCCCGCGATGCAGTTAGTGAACCGACGCGGCATTGGCACCGCGCCGGATAAGATCGACAATCAGCCCTCGAGCACCTTTGCCCGCAGGTATTTTCCATAGGCGCTCTTGCCATAAGCTTCGGCCAGCTTTGTAAGGCCGGCCGCGTCGATGAATCCCATTCTGTATGCGATTTCCTCGGGGCAGCAGATCTTGAAGCCCTGGCGGCGTTCGAGTGTCGCGACGAATTCGGAGGCTTCGAGCAGGCTGTCCGGAGTTCCGGTGTCGAGCCAGGCGTAACCGCGGCCCATCTGTTCGACATTGAGAGCACCGCGCTCGAGATAAGCGCGGTTGACGTCGGTGATCTCGAGTTCGCCGCGCGGCGAAGGCTTGAGGTTGGCAGCGATTTCGACCACGTCCTTGTCGTAGAAGTAGAGCCCGGTCACGGCCCAGCTGGAGCGCGGAGCTGCCGGCTTTTCCTCGATCGAGACGGCCCGCATCGACTTGTCGAATTCGACGACGCCGTACCGTTCCGGATCGTTGACGTGATAGGCGAAGACGGTTGCTCCGTCGGGCCGCTTCATCGCGTTTGTCAGAAGATCGGTGATGCCGTGGCCGTAGAAGATGTTGTCGCCGAGGATCAGGCAGGACGGGCTGTCACCGATGAAATCGGCGCCGATGATATAAGCCTGCGCCAGACCATCCGGTGACGGCTGGACCGCGTAGCTGAGCGAGATCCCCCATTGCGAACCGTCACCGAGGAGGCGTTCGAACAGCGGCATGTCGGCCGGGGTCGAGATGATCAGGATCTCGCGGATCCCGGCCAGCATCAGCGTCGACAACGGATAAAAGATCATCGGCTTGTCGTAGATCGGCATGAGTTGCTTGGAGACGACCCGGGTCATCGGGTGAAGCCGCGTGCCGCTGCCGCCGGCGAGAATAATGCCCTTCATATGTATCGCCCCTGATCCTTAAGCTCGAGCCAGTCGCTCGACGATGATGGAAGTGGACTGTTTCCAGTCGGGAAGTCGTATGCCGTGGCGGGCCTCAAGCAGGCTGCAGTCGAGCCGTGAGTTGGCGGGCCGTTTCGCCGGGGTCGGATAGGCGCTCGACGGGATGCGGCCGACTTCAGCGGTCGGGCCTCCCATGTCGGCGGATCGTGCGAAAATCTCGATGGCGAAATCCGCCCAGCTGCCCTCACCCGTTCCGGTCAGGTGGAAGGTGCCGCGCAGGGCCGGATCGTCACTGTCGAGAAGATTGGCCGCGATGACCAAGACTGCATCGGCGATATCGAGCGCCGAGGTCGGGTTGCCGACCTGATCGTCGACCACATTCAGACTGTCGCGCGTTTCGGCGAGCTTGAGCATGGTCTTCAGGAAATTCTTGCCGAACGGGCTGTAGACCCAGGCGGTGCGCAGGATGGCGTGGTTCGGGGTTGCAGCCGTGACGGCGTTCTCACCGGCCAGTTTGGAGCGGCCATAGGCACCGATCGGCGCCACGGGATCGCTTTCGACATAGGGAGCGGCCTTGGAGCCGTCGAAAACATAGTCGGTAGAGATGTGGATGACCGGTACGCCAAGTGCAGCCGCCGCTTCAGCGATCTTGCCGGCGGCGACACCGTTGACGACGGTTGCCGCCTCCTCATCGCCTTCCGCCTGATCAACGGCCGTATAGGCCGCAGCCGAGACGATCAAGTCCGGCCGGGCCTTTTGCAATGCAGCCTCGATCGTCTCCGGTGCGGAAAGGTCGAGTTCCGGGCGACCGAGTGCGATCACCTCGAAACGTCCGTCCTTTGCGCCACGCTCCAGCAGGGACAGAACGACCTGCCCTTCCCGGCCTGTGACGACCATGCGTTTGAGAGTGCTCATGCGGAGGCTTCCTTGGCGGCAGCCTGCTTGCCGGCATCGAGCAGACCGAGACGGTTGCCTTCATAGCCTTTGCGTAGCGGTGCCCACCACCACTCGTTTTCCAGATACCAGCGCACCGTCTTTTCGATGCCGGTGTCGAAATTCTCTTCAGCCTTCCACCAAAGTTCGGTTTCCAGCTTGGTCGCGTCGATCGCGTAGCGGGCATCATGGCCCGGACGGTCGGTGACATAGGTGATCAGGCTGGCATGGGATTTGGCCTGCGGACGCAAGCCATCCATCAGCTCGCAGATGCGGGTGACGACATCGATATTACGGCGCTCGTTGCGGCCGCCGACATTGTAGGTCTCGCCGATCCGGCCCCGTTCGGCGATGATATCGAGAGCCCGGGCGTGATCCTCGACGTAGAGCCAGTCGCGAATGTTGGCGCCATTGCCGTAAACCGGCAGCGGCTTGCCATCGAGAGCGTTGAGGATGATCAGCGGGATCAGCTTTTCCGGGAAATGATAGGGACCGTAATTGTTCGAGCAGTTCGACACCACGACCGGGAAACCATAGGTGCGCGCCCAGGCCTTGGCCAGGTGATCGGATGCCGCTTTCGAAGCCGAATAGGGAGAGCTCGGATCGTAGGGGGTTTCTTCGGTAAACAGGCCGTCATCGCCGAGCGAGCCGTAAACCTCGTCGGTCGAAACATGCAGAAAGCGAAATGCCTGCTTCTCGGCCGCATCAAGCGTCAGCCAATACTGGCGGGCGCATTCGAGCATGGTGAACGTGCCGATGACGTTGGTGTCGATAAAGTCCTTGGCGCCGGTGATCGAGCGGTCGACATGGCTTTCGGCGGCGAGATGCATGATTCGGTCGGGCCGGAAGCTGGTTATCGCCTGTTCGATCGCGGCCCGGTCACAAATATCCGCCTGCAGGAACCGGTAACCGGGACGGTTGCCGATGGCCTTCACCGAGGTTTCGGTGCCCGCATAGGTCAGCTTGTCGATGTTGAGGACCTCATAGCCCTTGTTAAGGACGAGATGCCTGACGACTGCCGATCCGATGAAACCTGCTCCACCTGTCACCACTACGCGCATCTGAACAATTCTCCGTACATCATCGCGGATCACGGCCGCGGCAGGAAAGTCGAGGAAGGCAACCGAAAAGCTGCCGTCCGGGCAAGATCAGGTATGCCTCAATAGGTGAAGACGGTGCCAAGGTCGGCCAGCGACGGCTGCTTCCTGTCCTTCTCGGAAAGCGCTGCCTTATCCGCATCGACCGGCCAATCGATGCCGAGCGCCGGATCGTTCCACAACAGGCCACGATCATGTTCGGCGCTGTAATAGTTGGTCACCTTGTAGCTGATCTCGGTATTGGGTGCGAGCGTGCAGAAACCATGGGCAAAACCGGGCGGTACCCAGAGCTGCCTGCCGTTCTCGGCCGTCAGTTCGACCGCGACATGCTTTCCATAGGTCGGTGAACCGGTTCGGATGTCGACCGCAACGTCGAGCAATGCGCCTGCGATGCAGCGCACCAGCTTACCCTGCGCCATCGGATCCAGCTGGAAATGCAGCCCGCGTACCGTGCCGACTTCAGCCGAAAGCGACTGGTTGTCCTGCACGAACTCGAAGTCACCGACATGCTCGGCAAACAGCGACTGGCGGAACGTCTCCATGAAATAGCCGCGGCTGTCGCCGAACTTCTTCGGTTCAATCAGCAAGACGTCAGGGATAGCAAGCTTTGCGAAATTCATTTCGTCCGACAATCCTCAAATTTAAAGTGAGCTTCGGCACATCGCCGCTGCAGGGAGTGACCGGCATTTCGAGTGCCAGTCCCGCCTTCCCTTATCAATGCTCGTCATTGTCAATCCGACGGATATAGTTAGCAATACCGCGGCCGAGCTTGGACCCCGTTCCAGTCGACGCCGGTTCGGCGGCGACAGCGTCCAGATCGGTACGCAAAAGATCTCTCAATTCAGTTTCGTCATAGGCAACGGAAAGACCCGGCGCGCCATCCAGCTGCTGGCAGGTCGCAAGTTGGTGGTCATTGCGGTGCTCGCCCAAGGATGCCCTGCGAGGAAAAAGAATGATCGGCTTGTTATACCGACGCGCAGTCAGGACACTACCCGTCCCGGCATGAGAAACGATACGGCTGGCACTGGCGAACCTCTCGGCAAGCTCTTCAGGCAGAGCCATACGGCAAAATTCGAAATTGCGCGGGATATATTGACCGTGACCGATCTGGGCAAATATCGTTTCGGAAAGATCCGGCGCGATCGTATCCATGATTTGCACCAGGCGATCGAAGGGCAACTGCGTACCCACAGTCAGCAAGATCACAGGATACTACCCCAATAAAGAGGTCCTTTCGGACGGGACAGATGCTGCCATTGCGTGAGCCACAGATCAGCAAACTTGCCTGCAATGCGACCACTCATGGAAAGCTCGATCGAATTCGCGACGCTCTCCACCCATATGGTCCTGCAGCCGAACATCTTTCCGATCATTATCGCGATAAGCCCAGGTGCTGCGCCCGTCGAGATGACAAGATCCGGCCGCTCCCTGCGTATCAGCAAGAAGATATCTCGGGCACACCTGACCACAGACATGGGGGTATCCCGGTTACAATCTTCAATGATGTAACATTTCTCCAATCCGGCGTTTTCTGCCAGCCCCGGAAAGGTGTTTGCATAGATCATTTCGACTCCGGTCAGGTCCTCCCGCAAGACCATCATCTCATCCCAATGGCCCCCGCCAGAGGTTATTGCGAGTACCCTAGTCAAAATTGAACGCCCCTATATTCAACTCAGTTCTTACAATAACGAACCGATAACATTATTTGCCATCGAACTATGTCTACAGCAACGCAATTGAAACTCACTTACATGCTTTTTTAATTTATTATTAACGCTGATGATGTGGTTTTTCTGCCACGAGCGTTCCGGACGCCTCTACTCCCGAGACAAGCTCAATCAGCAAACCCGTGAAGCAGCTTCAGAAGTTCGACCAATCCAACCAATTTGGCATGATTCATCAAATGTGAACCCCACCTCTCGTAACGTTGCTCACTCATCCCTGGTATTGGCACGTTAATGAGGCATTGCTTGGCTACGAATAACGGGCATCCCTCAATCCGATCGGCCCTTGCCGCAACACGGCAGGCATTTGTCGGCGTTGCCATCTTGAGCGCCGTCAGCAACATCCTGATGCTGGTCAGCCCGCTATTCATGATGCAGGTCTATGACCGGGTCCTGACAAGCCATAGCATACCCACGCTTGCAGCTCTTTCGCTTCTCGCTGCCGGTATCTATGCCGTTCTGGCAATCATCGAGATCCTGCGCTCGAAAATCCTGCTGCAGATAGGGCGCCGCCTCGACGAGCAGTTGAACATGCCGTCGATCATGGCGACGCTTGCCGTACCTGTCGCCGGCCAGGAAGGCGCTCAATCTGCTCCGCTTCGTGATCTGGACCAGATCCGGCAGTTCATGAGCGGTCCCGGCCCGATCGCGATCGCCGATCTGCCATGGATGCCGATATTCGTCTTCCTGCTTTACCTCTTCCATCCGCTATTCGGCCTTGCCGTCGTCGGCGGTGCAATCGTCCTGTTAAGCCTGACGCTTTGCAGCGAGTTGCTGCTGAGAAAACCGAGCAGGCAGGCGGCGCAGCGGTTGGCCAGTCGCTGGGAGCTTTCCGAAGCGGGCCGCCGTAACGCAGACAGTCTGCGTGCAATGGGCATGCAGACCGGATTTGCGAAGCGGGTTGAAACGGCCCATGAGCAATATTCAGCGGAAAACCTCCGCAGCAGCAATCTGACTGCCACCTTCACCGCCATCGCGAAAATCTTCCGGCTCGCGCTTCAATCAGGCATGCTGGCGCTCGGTGCGCTCCTGGTCATCGACCAGCTCGCCTCGGCCGGCGCGATCATCGCTGCATCCGTTTTGACCTCCAAGGCGCTTGCCCCGATCGAAATGGCGACCGGACAATGGCGCAACTTCATCTCGGCTCGCCAGTCCGCTCGACGTCTGCAGGACACTTTCAACCGGATCAGGCCGGAAGCCACAGAAATGCGATTGCCCGTGCCAAGCAGGTCGCTTTCGGTGGCAGGCCTTGCCGTCGCGGCACCGGGCGATGGAAAAATGCTTGTCCAGAATGTCTCCATCAGCCTGTTTTCCGGCCAGGCCGTCGGAATAATCGGGCCGAGCGGCAGCGGAAAGTCCAGCCTCGGCCGTGCGCTGACCGGCGCCTGGCCTGCCCATAAAGGCACGATCCGGCTGGATGGCGCCGAACTCACGCAGTGGGATAGCGATAGGCTCGGACCTTCGATCGGATATCTGGCACAGAATGTCGAGCTTTTCGCCGGCACAGTCGCCGACAATATCGGGCGATTTTCGCCCTCGGCAACGCCGGAAAAGATCATGGAGGCTGCCAAGCTCGCCAATGTCCATGAGCTGATCCTTTCGCTGCCAAACGGCTACGATACGCAGGTCGGCACTGGCGCCAGCACGCTTTCGGGCGGACAGCGCCAGCGCATAGGGTTGGCGCGCGCGCTCTATGGCAATCCATTCCTCATCGTGCTCGACGAACCAAATTCCAATCTGGACGCTGAAGGCGAGGAATCGCTGACATCCGCAGTGATGGCTGCGCGGCAGAAAGGGGCAATCGTCATCGTGATCGCCCACCGCGCCAACATGCTGAAGGTCGTCGACCATGTGCTTGTGGTCAACAACGGTACCATGACCGCGTTCGGACCGCGCGACGAGGTTCTGGGAAAGCTGAAGACCAGGCCAGACGAGACCCGGAGGATCGCGTAATGGGAGCGGTATCGCAGAGCCCGGCCAACAAAGCTATCAGACGATATATGCTGCTCGCCGGGGTGACGCTTGGCGGCTTGGTGGCTGGCGCGGGCGGGTGGGCCGCGACAATGAACATCAGTGCCGCGGTGATCGGCAGCGGTGTGATCGGCGTCGAAGGCAACACGAAGAAGATCCAGCATGGTAAGGGTGGCATCGTTCGCGAGATACGCGTCAGCAACGGCGCACTGGTTCGCGCCGGCGACATAGTTTTGCGCCTCGACGGCGTGGAGGTCTCCACCACTCTGGCTGCGACGATCAAGGAAATCGATCAGCTGGACGCACGACGCTTGCGGTTGATTGCCGAGCGCGACGGTGTCGAAGAACTTATCGACCCGATGCAACAGATCGCCCGACTGGAAGACAGGCAGTTCATCGAAGGCTTGAAATCCGAGACCTCGCTGTTCAAGGCGCGACGCGAACAGATCGATAGCAAGACGGCGCAGCTGAAAGAGCAGATTGCACAGATAGAACAGCAGCGGGATGGCACACGCCAACGGCTTATTTCCAATGCGGAAGAAGCTTCGTGGAGTGAGCAGCAGGCGCAGAAGATCGAAAATCTTGCCAAGGAAGGGCTGGTACAGTTCTCACGGCTGGCGGATTCCAAGCGCATGGTCGCACAACTCAGCGGCGAGCGCAGCCAGCTTCTGTCGGATGAGGCCACGGCCGGAAAACGGATCACTGAAATCGAGCTGCAGATCGGGCAGCTCGACAAGGATCGCCGTGCCGAAGTCCTTACCGATCTACTCGACATGAACGGTAAACTTGCAAAACTCGCCGAGCAGCGGCTGGCACTCGAAGACCAGATAGAACATCTCGATATTCGCGCTCCGGTCGATGGCATCGTCCATCAGTTGGCGACACATACGATCGGCGGACTTCTCAGCCCCGGCGAAACCGCAATGAATATCGTTCCGACCCGGGACATGCTGACTGTCGACATGCGGATCAAGCCGAACGATGTCGACCAGGTTTCAATCGGACAGGCTGCACGGTTGCGCTTCTCGGCGTTCAACCAGAGAACCACGTCCGAGATCGAGGGCCGGGTTGAAAGCCTGTCGCCAGATGTCAGCGTCAACGAGCAGACCGGCGAGACCTGGTATTCCGCAAGGATCGCGATCTCGCCACAGGAACGATCAAAGCTTGGCGAGCTGGCGCTCATTCCCGGCATGCCGGTAGAAGCTTATATCAAAGCGGAGCCTCGAACTGCCCTCGCCTATATTATCAAGCCAATCAGCGACCAGATGGAACGGGCAATGCGGGAAAACTGAATTCGTCGGCGTTACTAGATGCCGGGACCTCGTGCGTTAACTGAGAATAGTCGTTTCCCCTGCACAAAGAATAATAGACTTTCCGCTAAGGCGAACGGATAGTATATCCCGTTTCATAACCATCCCTTCCACTTCTCGGCCCAAACCGGGATCACCTTTATTTCGGGGCTTCAAGATATGAAGTATAAAGGGATGCTCGAAGCATCGCTTCAGGACGCCGAGGTTACTCTTGTCGGACCAGCGCCCCGCGGCGTGGTGATCGTCTCGACCGGCGGCGTGAAAGGTGGCGGCGGCATCGGCTCCGTCACACGTATGATGACCCGATGGATAAGAGACAATCGCCGAGATATTCACGTAGAACCCATCGACCCACGGGGTGAAGGTTCGATCGCTTGGTCACCGCTCTACATTGCCGCTGGACTTGTCAAAATCCTTGCGCTCAGGCTTTCGGGAAGAGCAGACATACTTCATCTCCAGGTCTCGGAACGGATGAGTTTTCCTCGCAAGGGGATCTTCCAGATATTCGGCCGGCTGATCGGCATGCGGGTTGTGCTTCACCATCACGGGGCGGAACTGGTGCCGTTTTATCGTGAGGCCTCGCCACGGATGAAATCCCTCGTGCGCCGGATGGTTCATGGGGCAGATATCAACATCGTGCTCGGAGAGGTCTGGCGCAAACTGCTGACAGACGAGATGGATCTCGACGCTAAAAAGGTGACCGTGCGCTTCAACGCGGCGGAGAATGTCGGGGCGGGAGCGGATACCGCCGACCCATGGCATTTCCTGATCGTTGCGAACCTCTCCCCCCGCAAGGGCGTAGGCGAGTTGCTGCGGGCTGTGGCACGACTGAAGGCTGACGGTCATCCGATCCGCCTCACTCTTGCCGGCGGCGGGCAGATCGACCGCTATAAGGCAGAGGCCGAGGAACTTGGCATTACCGGGCGTGTCGACTTCACCGGCTGGGTGTCCGGCAAGGATGTACACGGGCTTTTACGCTCTCGCAGCGCGCTCGTGCTGCCGAGCTATCAGGAAGGGTTTCCGATGGCGATCATCGAATCCCTTAGTGCCGGCCTGCCGGTTATCGCGACACCCGTCGGCTCGATCGGCGAAATGATGAAGAACGGTGACGACTGCCTGCTCGTTCAACCCGGCGATGTCGACGGGCTGACTGCCGCACTGTTGACGATGGCGACCGACGCGGCCTTGCGCGACCGCCTGAAGGAAAATGGCAAGGCGCTCTATGCCCAGCATTTCGACATCGACGGCTACATGCAGCGCATGATCGCGCTTTACGGAAAGCTGCTGGCTGCCTGAAAACCACCGACCAGATCAGGACTTTTTTCACTATGGCTTTTCACATCGTCCTCAACCGCCCCATGGACCTCACCGCCATTGCCCGAAGTGCCGAAGAAGGTTTGAACCCCGGCAACTCCATGGCGGAGCTGCAGCATGAACTTGGCGCACGCGTCCATGACGGCTCGGATGTCACGCCGGACTGGCTCGACAAGAGCGTCGGCAAACTGACACGCATGTCTCCCCTCTGGTGGGCGATCGCGCGCAAGCTGCGCCGCGAAGTGCGCCCCGGTGACGCAATATTCTGCACCGGTGAAGATGTCGGCCTTCCCGTTGCAGCACTTTGCGGCGGCGCGCCCGATGTGTATGTGACGATCATGAACCATTTGGTCGACAGCAGAAAAAAGCAGCTTGCTCTCACGCTTTTGAGGGCGCGCAACAGGGTTTCGGTGTTTTTCGCCGTCTCCAAACCCCAGGTCTCGTTTCTCCGCCGCTATCTGCAACTGGGCGAGGACCGGGTCAAATTCGTCTGGGACCAGACGGATACGCAGTTTTTTACCCCCGGTCCGGTTTCGCCCGACAAGGCACGCCCCCTGGTGATGAGCGTCGGCCTGGAAAGACGCGATTACAGCACACTTGCCGCTGCCACTGCCGACCTTGATATCGACGTCAAGATCAGCGGCTATTCGGCCGACACGCGCGTGCTCTCTCGCGCATTTCCGGCGACGCTGCCGGAGAACATGACGCGCAAATTCTACTCCTGGCCGGAGTTACGCCAGCTTTATCGCGATGCCGATGTCGTGGTGGTCAGCCTATTCCCGAATACCTATGCCGCAGGGGTGCAGGGGTTTATGGAGGCCCTGTCTTCCGGACGTCCAGTTGTCGTTACCGGGACAGAGGGACTGGAGGGCTATCTGGAGGATGGCGGGCCTGTTCGTCTTGTCGCGCCGGGTGATACCATCGCAATGAAGAAAGCGATCACCGACCTGATAGCAGAGGCAGCGAACGCCCCTTCCATCTCCGGCCAGGCGAGAAGTCTGGCACAGGAGCGCCATAGCTGTGAGGGCTATGTTTCGACGATAGCCTCGACACTCCGTGCGCTCACGGTCGGCGCGGAGAAACGCTAAAACACGTCGCGATCTTTCAGATTCGCGTGCCGTGCTTTAACTCTTTACTTGCGCATGTCTTTATCCCGAAAGCTGCGACACTTTCAGGAGACATGCTGTCGGATCCGTGTCGGCAGGCGATCCACTTATTTCGCGGGAACAAACGGCAGGCCAAAAAGGGCGCGCATCAGCGTGACCAGTCGTTTGGTCTGTTTTCTACGCAAAGAACGAATGACATTACGACCGATATCGAGGACCACGAAGGGCAGCGAAATCCTGGAATATCGCGCGCAAAACCGAAGCTGGTTACGGATCATGTAATATTCGGACAAAGGCGATGATTGCCCTTCGGTGTCGTGCGTGCCTATCGATGCGCCGACCTTGTGATAAACCACGGACCTGGGTGCATACCCCAACCGGAACCGCCCTTTCGCACGCGTCGCCCACTCGATTTCCTCCCAATAGAGGAAATAGTCTTCCTTCATCAGACCGACCTGCTCGAGAAAAGTCCTGCTGACGAACATGGAAGCGCCGTTCACATAGGTCATTTCCGCCTCGACGGCTGTGGCATCGATCGGATCGTCGCGTTTGGCGAAAGCACCGAGTGCAAAGGCCCAGCCACGCAGTGGCCTGAATTTGGACCCACCCCATGTCTGGATCGTATCGCGCTGTCCCGCATAAACAAGCGTCGACCCGCAGATACCGATCTCGGGGTCAGCCTCCATCCGCTTGCACAACCAGGTCAGAGCGTCCGGCTCGACTTCAGTGTCATTGTTGATAACCCAGAAATAATCGCAGCCGTCCTTCAAAGCGCAGCGCATGCCGACATTGTTGCCGAAAGCATATCCGCCGTTTCGCCCAGTCTGAAGGAGCGTCAAACTGTTTTTGCCGTCGACTTCGGGAATGCTGCCGGTATCGACGCTGGACGGCAGGGCGAACAGATCACGCAGCTCAAAAGCCGTTCTGCCAGATGCTTCGCGAAGCATGTTCAAGCGATCGAGGGACAGACCAATCCAATCCCGTATCTGGCGCACCGAATTGTCGGAGGATGCATTATCACAGACGTAGATGTGCAAATTCTCGTTCTCAAGTCCGATCAGGCTCTCGATGCAAGCATTCGTATCGGACCAACCATTCCAGTTCAAAACGACGACAGCAAGTTTTGTCATAAGATATCCATTGAGCTATTCCCCAGTATTACCATGAGAGAATAAATTGTCTCGAAATAAGTCCCGTGATTGTTAATTCCGAACGGCATCAATGGATGCGATAAACGTGGATAGGCTTTCCAAAAGACGCTAAAACGCGCTTGCTCGGGTAATTAAACCTTATAGGCGGTGTCTCTCACAGCCTTCTTATGCTTATATGCCTTGCCGAAAGCCGCCAGATACCATCATCATGAGCCGAAACGAGAACTTGCGATTTCCTTTCCCGGTTGCGCCAAGCGCTATTTTATAGACAAGTAATTCAACACAGAACGGAATTCTGCCATGCTCATATCGGTGCAATATGCTCGCGCAGTAGCCGCTCTACTTGTGGTTACCGGGCATGTTTCCGGTTTTTCGGCATTTCAGGCTGCTTCCACGACCCATTTCGGCGGCGTTGGTGTCGATATATTCTTTGTCATCAGCGGCTTCATCATGTGGGAGACATCGAAGGATCAGTCCCCAGCTGATTTCCTCCGTCGACGCATAGCGAGGATCGTCCCACCCTATTGGTTCTATACGACACTGCTTGTGCTCATGGCGCTTGCTGCTCCAGCATTCACGCCGAATATAGAACTGAGCACGAAGGCATTGCTCGGCAGCTATTTCTTCATTCCGTATACGGATCACCGTGGCTTGATGAACCCAATCCTGCTGCAGGGATGGACGCTCAATCTCGAAATGTATTTCTACATCGCTTTCGCGTTCAGCCTATTTCTTGCAGATCGCCGAGCACGCTTTCTCGCCGTTTCGGCCTTCTTCGCGATTGCAATACTGATCGGTCTTTTCGCTGACAGTTCATGGGCGGCCGTCAGCCGCTTTACCAGTACAATTCTTCTCGAATTCGTCATGGGAATGGCAGTTTCAGCGATATGGCAGCGCTGGAAGATCAGCTTTTCGGCTGCATTGACAATCTTGCTGCTCAGCGTAGCAGCTCTTCTCTACGCAGAGATCAGACTGCAGAATTCCGGCATCAACTTCATCGTCTTTGGTATTCCCGCTGCTTTTTTCCTGCTGGGATTGCTGAACATGGAAACGTCCCTGGCAAAACGGCCACTACCCTGGCTGGTCGCAACAGGCGATGCATCATATTCACTTTATCTGGTGCACCCATTCATACTGAGCGCAGTTCACATCATCTTTCAGCGCTGGCTGCAAAACTATCTGGGATCGGATAGCATGATCTTGGCCATCACCTTCGCCCTGACCGCAATAGTCACTTCCGTAATCATCAGCTATCTTTCCTATATGTTGCTGGAAAAGCCTGCAGGGCGATTTGTACTCAAGCAACTTTCCGGAGGTCGGAACATTGAGCGGAAGCGCAAAATGGCTACGGTCTGAGGCGGTTGTTCAAGCCGCTGGCCTGTTTCAATTGGCTGCAATATTAAATTGATACACTCGTCCAAATGCGACCACCCCTCACAAATATACAACAAGGATAGGTAGTATATATTTACCATCTTCGGGCGTTTCCCGACATAAAACCGCGTAAATTCCCAAATAAAGACCAGATAGATAAAATTCTAAATTTTATTTTTTCCTGAAAGTGAAAGCGGATCCGTAAAACACCCCCATACTTAAAAGGGGTATCGATGATGGATCTTGGTATTAATCTTTGGGGAGCAGACTGGGTCTTCGATGGCACCTACATGGTGCCAACCACATCGCAGATCGACTATTTCGCTTCTAAGGGTTTCACAAACATCCGCCTGCCCTTCAACTGGGAGACGATGCAGAGTTCGCTTGATGGCCCCCTCAACGCTGATCTTCTCAAAAGCATCCATCAGGTCGTCGACTATGCGGCTTCCCAAGGCATCAGCGTCATCCTGGACGTTCATAATTATGGAAGATACAACGACCAGCTGATTGGCAGCCCGGAGGTCCCGGTCTCGTCATTCGTCGACCTGTGGAGCAAGATCGCCAGCGAATTTGCGGATGACAGCAACGTTCGCTTCGGGCTGATGAACGAGCCGCAACAGGAGAATGCCAGCGACTGGCTTTCCATCAGCAACGCTGCGATCGCCGCCATTCGCGAGACCGGCGCCACCCAGCAAGTGCTGGTGCCGGGTATCGGCTGGACCGGCGCGTGGAGTTGGACGAGCGGCGACAACGCCAAGATCATCGGCGCCGAGGGCGCCATCGTCGACCCCGCCAACAACTACGCAATCGAGGTCCATCAGTATCTCGACGACACTTCCGGCCAGCATGAGTGGGTCGTTTCGGCAGATATCGGCGTGGAACGACTGACTGCCATTACCGAATGGGCACGTGCAAACGGCGTTTCGCTTTATCTCGGCGAATTCGGCGTAGCGGACAATCCGCAGGCGCTCGAAGCACTCGACAAGATGATGGCTTATCTGCAGGCCAATGACGACGTCTGGACCTCCGCATCCTACTGGGTCGCGGGAATGGCGAACCCGACATATATCTACACTGTACAGCCTGACCTCGGTGTTCTGGACGTACCTCAAATGGACGTGCTGGAAAAATATACCGGTGCGGTCGTTACAGAGACGGTCCTCAAGGATGGGACCGTCCGTCACGATGTCTATGCCCAGGATGGCAAAACAGTCACGCTCAGCGACGTCCTCACCAAGAACGGCGAGCTTTTGTCTCGCAGCATTTTCGATGCCGATGGCAACCTGAGCTCAAAAGCGGTCATTGCGGTCGATGGAGGCATAACCGTTACCGTTTACGGCGAGGCTGGCAAGGCCTACCCGGCGACCGAAACGGTCTACAATTCCGATCACGAACACATTCAGGAAAGCGTCACCGATGCGGCCGGCATCACGATCGAAAAGCTCTATGAGCCCGGTGCCCATGAAGCCTATCAGGAGACCAGCTATCACGCGGATGGCAGCCTGAATTATGTAACCGAGCATATCGACGGAAAGCATATAAGCGAGACTTACGAAAATGGCGTTCTGACCAAGATCGAGGTCTATAACAGCTCATGGACGCTCGTCAGCCGCGACAGTTTCGATGCCTCCGGAAACCTGACCGGGCGGCAGGTCGACAACGCAGACGGCAGTCACGACCTTTCAACCTTCAACGCCAAGACCGGCATTATCCAATCCGTGACGGAATATGCGGCGAACTGGACGGTTTCGGGTACGACGAGCTACGATTCCAAGGGATATCCAACGCGGCAGGTTTCCTACGAAGCCGATGGCAGCCGGACGATTACCTCCTACAAAAGTGGAAGCGATGCGCTGTCGCAGTCGCAACATCTGACTGCGGAAGGAAAGCTCGCCTCGCTCACGACCTATAGCGAGGCCGGACAGACGACGAGCACATATGCGCCACCGGGTTCCGCGCTCGTGGATTCCACCGTCGTCATCGAAAATGGCGTGGTGGTTTCATCGGTCCAATATGCCTATGACGCCAAGGGGCTCATCACTACGGTCGAGCATGTCGAGGCAGACGGCAGCCGGACGATCGAGAACTATGACGACACGCACCAGACCAACCCCGTTTCCACCACCGCTTACGATGCATCATGGAAGCTGATCAGCGTCACCTATTTCGACGAGAATGGTCGGGTTAGCGTCATCAACGCTGCCGGAGACAATGGCGTCAATACGCTGACGAGTTTCGTTGCCGGCACCAATGCCGTTTCGCAGGTCGAGGTCTATGTCGACTGGAAGCTGCAGTCTCGCACCAATTACGACGAGAACGGTTCTATCTCGAAAATCCAGACGGATCATGGCCAAGGCACGCATGAAGTTCAGACCTTCACGCCTGAACAGCAGGATCATCCAACATCCACGACCCTCTATGATGCGTCATGGAAGCTCGTCAGCGTCAGCTACTTCGATGAACTCGGCCACACGACTGTTGTGAACGTCGCTGGCGAGAACGGCCTCAACACCCTCACGAGTTTCGTTCCAGGTACCGACGACATCAAACAGGTCGAAGTCTATGTCGATTGGAAGCTGCAGTCCCGCACCGATTATGACGCGGATGGCAAGATTTCGAAGATCCAGACGGATAACGATGACGGAACGCACGAGGTTCAGGTTTTCACAGCCGAGCAGCAGGGTCATCCGTCATCGACCAGCCTCTATGATGCCTCCTGGAAGCTGGTCGCGTACACCACGTTCGACAGTCATTCCAATGACGGTGCCGGTTCAATGAGCTTCCTGGTGGCCGGCGACAGCGTCGATGCCGCCTATTTCGAAAGCGCAGCGGCGGGCGACGAAACCTCCCCCCACACATATGCCTTTGCACTCGACGATCAGGCCGGTGCGAATTTCGGCGACGAAACCTTCTCTTTCGCGGAGGCCGGTTATGCTGATGAGGTCTTTTCCACCGCTAACCATATATTTAACGCCTTCGACGACACTACTGTCGTATCCCCGCATTATGATTTAGTGTAGTCGTGATATGCGAGCCTGAAGACTGAAGAGGGTGCCTCATCCTTTCCGTGTTATTGGGACCATTGAAATATATTCACGATTTTAATCTCGGGGCACGCCAAATATGACTGGCAGACTGCATCTTTCACCTGCGGAATGGCCAGCACGCTCCGGAAATGTCCCCTCTCTCGACGGCGTACGTGGATGCAGCATATTGCTGGTCCTGATTGGCCACATGCTGCTTCCTTCAAGCCTTGTCGGAATAAGCGCGATCGGTCTGAAGGTCTTCTTCGTACTCAGCGGCTTCCTGATCACAAGACTGCTGCTGGCCGAGAACAAGAATTCGGGCGGTATCAGCCTCAAAAACTTCTACATCCGCCGAGTGCTGCGCCTCTATCCCGTCCTCATCGTCTATGTCTGCGTCACCGCGACCACCATGATGCTTCGCGGACAGCCTGTCGTTCCAGTCGAAGTCGCATCGGTCTTTTTCTACTTCGTGAACTATCTGATTATCCACTACGATCATATGGGTTACCCGCTGACGCTGCCCGTCGGGATACTCTGGTCGCTATCGGTGGAAGAGCACTTCTATCTTTTTGCTCCGCTCGCACTGGTTCTGATGCGGGGTGAGGCCAAGAAAATGCTGATGCTGGCTTTGGCGATCTGCGTGATCGCGCTCTGCCTGCGGCTCATCTATGCCTATAACGAGCCGGGCATCGTCAATACGCTCGAACTATACCAGCGCTCAGAAACAAGGTTCGATTCCATCGCCTTCGGCGCGATCCTTGCCTGCCTGCCGGAGTTTGACTGGGGCCGCCGCCTGATCACGTTCATGACCAGAAGGTCCGTGTTCTTCGTCTCGGTGGCCATCATGCTGGCAACCTTTGCCCTTCGCGACAGCTATTTCCAGAATACGTGGCGGTTTACCTTCCAAGGCCTTGCGCTCATGCCGATCCTGGCATCGGTTATCTTCGCCAAGCCGGTTCCGCTTTTCAACCGCGTCCTCAATCTTCCGGTTATGATCTGGGTCGGGGCTTTGAGCTATTCGCTTTATGTGTGGCATGGAGCCGTCGTTTTCTTCTTTTCGGCCTGGCTCGAATTGCTACCCCACGCAATCATTTCTTGGGTTGAATTCGCGATCGCCTTCGTTTTTGCCATCCTGTCCTATTATCTGCTCGAGAAGCCCATCATGGGGCTTCGCAAGCGGTTCGGACATCGGATCGCTCCGGTGGAGGCCACACCGTCACGCCTCCAGACTTCCGTGCAGACGAGTTCTGCCGCGAGCCCAAGCTGATCAGGCGCCGCACGGGTTTCTCCTTCCCACCCTGCCCTAATTTCAAGACATTGAAGATCGCAGCGATATAAACCCAAGTCGAATTGAACCCTATTGCCGAGGACCTGCATGCCTGAGATTTGCCTGATGACCAAGGCCTGGAGATCAGGTGCCGCATGGGTTGCCCAGATGCTGGCTCAAGCGATTGCCGAGCAAGGTGCAACCATCGCCTTCGTCGCGCCACTTGCAGATCCCGCTGAACGTGATCCCAGACACCCTAATCTTACCCGCATCGCCCAGCCACGCGAACTAGTGGGAGATCACCCGAAGATCAAGAGGATCGTCGCGTCCCTCTCCCGCATCGGGCTCAGCGTCTTTTCCGTCCTGAAGCTCAGGTTCACCACACGCAATTTCATCTTCACAATTCCTGAGCCGCTGCTCTTCACGCTGCCGATGCTTGCAATCCTGCGCCTGACGGGCGCGAAAGTGATCTTCATTGTGCACGATGCGCAACCACACGCCTGGGCACTTCCCAAAGCACTTCGCGGGATCGAACGCGGCGCCCATGCGCTATCATATCGTCTGTCGACGATGCTGGTTACTCTGACGCCGGCGGCAAGAGACGCGCTAATCCAAGATTTCGGCATTCGCGACAGCAAAATTCACGTGATCCCGCACGGTCCATTTACCGTCGGCAAGGCAACACCGCTTCCCGGCTCCGGCAGGTTGCTCATCTTCGGTTCGCTGAGGCGGAACAAAAGCGTGCTTGAGGTCATTCGGGGGGTCGCTCTGGCGCGTCGTGCCGGATCGGATGTAACCCTTGTGCTTGCAGGCGAGCCGCTTAAACAGGAGCCTGGCTACTGGGACGAATGCCTTGCGGCCATCGCCGAAGACCCTGCTGGCTTCGATGTCCGAGAAGGTTTCCTGCCGGATGAAGCGCTTCCCAATCTCATCGCGACAGTCGACTGCTTCATGCTCGCCTATCAGAATTTCAACTCCCAGAGCGGCGTCGGAGTTCTGGCCGCACTTGCGGCAAGACCAGTGATCGGCACGAGATCAGGCGGTCTCGATGAGCTTTTCGAGCGAGGGCTCGCCGGCCAGCTGATACAGGATGCGGTGACACCCGAAAGCATTGCCGCGGCTATCATCGAGTTCCGCCGCGAAGACCTCAGCGCATGGCGACGGAAAGCCGAAGATGGCGCCATCAAGGTCGCTGACACGCTTCGCTGGGATACTATCGCCGACGATTACATAGCACTCTGCCGCAAATCCTGAACGGGTTTGCCCAACGAGATGCCTGTCTCTGGCATACCATATACCGGGCAGGAACAGGTCGTTGTTTACCATCAATATATTGCAAGCGCGGAACAAACGCGCATCCATTGATTGTGACCGTCAATTACATTATGACTTACTAATAAAAATACGGGAGGCATCAATGGCGGTGTTTCACCTCGAAAGAGCATCCGCTAACGGCAATAAAAAGAAAGCAGGATCGAATTTGCACGGGTGGCCACAGCGGCTTAGTGCGGCGATCATGGTTCCCCTTGTCATTGGGCTTATTATATTGAAGCCGACATGGTTTGAGCCAGACGAGTAGCATCTCGCAAATTCGGCTCCACGTATTGGCCCGGTCCGAATTGATACCATTAGCAACCGTTCGCTAAAATTCGAGCATTGCACTTAAACAGACAGAAAATCGCAGGTGGTACACCCTTGAGAAGGCGGGATCAGATAACGATCCCAGGTACTTTTCGTCGGAGAGCATCATGCTTGCCAAGACTGTTCTGGCTGCTTTGCTGATATCATCGGCCCTCGGTGTGGGTAGCGCTTTCGCCGGCCCTGCCGCGGGACTTGCGCGCCCTTTGCGCAGCGCGCCTCCCAGCCAGTTTATCACTGCGACAAAGTTTACCCTGGCACCCTTCGCTTTTGTGCGCTTCTGCAAGGACAATAGTGGAAGCTGCGATGCAGGCCGCGGCGATGCGGAAGTCACATTGACCCCTGCGTTACGGGCCGAACTGCTGCGCATCAACTCCACGGTGAACAGAACGATCATCGCGCAGAATGACGATGACGGCGACGACGTGTGGGCACAGGACGTCACGGCGGGCGACTGCGAAGACTTTGCGCTGACAAAACGTCATCAGCTGATCAAGGCCGGATGGCCGACCAGAAGCCTTCGTATCGCAGTTGCGAAAACCCGTGCCGGAGAAGGCCATGCCGTACTTGTCGTTCGCACATCCGAGGGGGATCTGGTGCTCGACAACCGGAGCTCGGCGGTCAGGGCCTGGAACCAGACGGATCTGAAATGGATCAAGATCCAGTCCGGTGACAATCCTCGCCTGTGGTACGACATCTGACGCCTTCAACGTCCATTCGGATTCGCTCGCAAGGTCTTGGCGGGCTGTTTTCACGCCTGCACTCATCTCGTAACGGATTGCAAGTTTCGGGCAGGCCCTTCAGTTTTTGACCCAGTCGCGCCTGCTGAGCAGGCTTCAGACCGGCTTCCTCGGAACAACACACTGGGGCTGCACGTCGTTGATGACGCGCTGAACCGCCTGTGAAGGCGGAGCCAGAAAACGACGCATATCGTTGCCACTGGCAGAACATATCGCCCGGACATCATTGGCAATAATTTCGCCGACGAGTTGCAGGCTTGCCTCCGTGAGATGTCCATAAAAAGCGTAACGCGCAGCCAGAACCTGTGGCTCCGCCGGTGCGTATAGCTGGGAATTGTTCAGAAACTGAAGCATTTCGCCCGGCTGTTCGCCGGTCGCCTGATGCAATCTGGCCAACTTAAGCCAGAAGTCCCCATTCGTAGGTAAACAACCCAGTGCGTGGCGACCAAAGGCTTCGGCGCGCTCCATGGCCATCACCCAGCTATCATAACCGGTATCCTGGTTTTCAGTATCAAGCTCCGCCAGCAAAATGGTGTAACCGCTTTTGACGAATATCCCCTGACAGATGCCGGCTTCCCTTACACCCTCCGCAACAGGAACCAGCTCCCTGACCGCCTGTGTTGCCGTTGGCGTGCCGCTTTCAAGGCGGTGAGCCATCGGCAAAAGCGCACCGAAGCGGACAAAACGCGAGATCTGTGTCGCGGAAAGCCACAAGACAAAGATCGACAGCGCGAGGAGGATGCCGACAAGCGCAGGGCTTCTTCCACGATGCATGTGGTTTAATTAGACTCGTGATAATAGCGGGAGTAGCGGGAGTAGTAGTAATCGTTGGAGCCATAGTCGTGGTACAGCTTCAATCGATCCTGATCGACTTTGTTGAGGATCACACCGATGCATTTGTCCCGTACCTGCGGATTTGCATTTAGGACTTCGATCGCAACCCGGCGCGCCGTCGCGCCCCATTCCGCCACGAAGATGAAGCCATCGATGCGATCTGCAATTGCGCGCGCATCCACGACAGGGCCGAGCGGCGGCAAATCGACAACAATATAATCGTACTGTTCGCTCACCTTCTTCAGCAGCCCTCGCATGCCTGACGAAGCCAGCAGTTCGGAAGAGTGCGGCGTTCTCTGGCGCACTACGGCCGGCAATACCGACAGGCCGGTTGCATCGTCGCTCAAGAGCAGGCGATCGAGGTCCTGACCGTCCAGCAGCGCTTCCAGCAAGCCTGCTTCGGCATGCCGTGCAATGGCTCGCGTAGTACCCGGATTGCGAAGGTCAGCATCGATCAGAAGCGTTTTGCTGCCCTGGCGAGCAAGAAGTTCGGCGAAGTTGATCGAGATCGCAGACTTTCCTTCGGCCGGCAGTGACGACACGATGCCGATCACCTTGCAGGGCTTATCCGAAAAACGAAGATCAGCGGCAATCTTTGCGCTTCTGAGAGTTTCGGCAAACGGTGACAACGGGTGCTCAACCACATAAGTCACGAGCGGGCTTGTTTTCTGAATGAGCCCCGGCTTTTGCTGGACGCCGCTCTTGGCAGGGTTTGCTGCATTCGGAACAAGCGGCGTCATACCTAGGAATTCAAGGCCCAGGTAATCCTGGACCTGTTTTCCGGTACGGAAAAACCGGTCCCGATATTCCCTCCAGCCTCCGACGCCCGCACCTGCAGCGGCCCCCAGAAGGAAGAAAAGTGCAAGAGTGAGAGGCTTCTTCGGATGGCTGGGGCCTGGCGGCGGCACTGCATTGGTAATAATGCGCGCTTCGGTAACAGGGAAAGACTGTTGCTGGATTGCTTCCTGATACCGCTGAAGGAAAGTCTGATACAGATTCTTGTAGGTCTCTGCCTCGCGCTCGAGTTCACGCAGCTGAACCTGGGTCAGGTTGGCGGTCGCGCTCACGCCCGTGGCCTGGCTGACTGATTGCGTCAGGCTTTTCTCGCGCGCAACGGCAACGTCGAGATCGCTCTTGTAGCTCTCGGCGATACGATTGAGTTCAGCGAACATCTGCCGCTGATATTCGGCCATTTCGCTACGCAGGCGAGCAGCCTGAATGTGGTTCGAACCCAGCCGGTCGGAAATTTCCGTCTCACGCTTGGATGCAGCAAGATATTTCTGCCGCAGTTCATTGGCGACGGGATTGTCGAGCAGGTCGGTCACCATTGCATCGGACTGGCCCGATGCAATGATACTCTCGATGCGCTCAAGGCGTGCCTGCGCCTTGGACGTATCGGACTGAGCGACGATCAATGCGCTGTTCAATTCCGACAACTGCTGATCGGACATCAGCACGCTGCCAGCAGCAACGAGTCCATGCTCGCCACGGAATTTCTGAACCGCGAGATCGGAGTCCAGTGCCTTCTGGCGCAGTTCCGCAATGCGATCCTGCAACCAATCACTTGCACGACGCGTCGCATCATATTTCGAATTCAGCTTGTCTACGAGATAAGAGTCACCGATCGCGTTCGCGACGCGCGCTGCCATATCCGCAGATGGAGACCTGTAGCTTACTTCCAGAACGTAGGTGCGATCCACCCTCATCACACTCATATTGGCAAGGACCGCATCAGCGGCCGCACGGCGCTTTTCCTCGCTTGTCGGGATTTCAGCCGGTTTGGACCCAAGCCAACCGGTCACCGTTACCAGCGACCGCACTGTTCCCATGATCGTCTGTATCAACGAGGGTCTTGCGGTCATGAATGTCGGATCATTCGACAGATCGAGCTTGTCCACCACGGTCAGAGCCACGGTATCCGACATCAGCAACTCAACTTGGCTGAGGACAGTCGGCTCGTCATCGGTAACACCGCCGATGGTGGAAAGCTGCTGGACGACCTCGCTGTTACCACGGTCGATCAGAATCTTCGTGCTAGCAGTGTAAAGCGGCACGGCGGTGATGATGTTCACGACGCCGAGAGCGAGCGCCACAGCAATGCAGACGGCAACAACCAACCATTGCCGGCGGACTATTGCGAAAATCGCCTCGAAGTCTATGCCACGGGGCGAATTATCGTCATCCGTGTCGTCAACCCGCCAGTTTCTCTGAAAGTCCCGGTTATGGAGCTGCAATTGACGACCTCGATGTGGGATAGCTTAGCAGTTCGGAGTGGAGCAGCTTATCTCGCCGTTATAAGTAACGTTTCGCAGACTGAACGTCTGCACGGTCGTCGGCGTTGAAGTCGAGCCGTCACCGGAAGTGCCGGCACCACCGTCGGAGGCCCCTCCTCCGCCGATCGCAGATGCGCCGCCGGCCGCCGCAGCACCGCCACCAGCGCCTCCGCCGAGCGCCGCGGTCTGTGTTTCATTCAGACCTGAAGTAAATGCAGTCTCAAGCCCGGCCACTTCCACATCGGCAATTGCGGCCTGGATCTGGGCAACATATTCAGGATCGGCCGCAACGCATGAACGAGCCACGCGCGCGAGACCGGCGCCGATCGCGGCGGCCTGGGATGGGCTGGCCTGCTTGGCAAGAGCCAGAAGCGGCGCGAGCGCATCGGCGCTGGAACCGGCAAGAGAGCGCACCTGGCTGGAAAGGGTGAGGCCACCTGATGGAAACTGGGTCAGCAATGCATCAGGAGCATCGAGAAAGGCCTGAATATCGGCGTTCGGCAGCTTGGCCGGCTCAACGAAACAACCTGCAGCCGGAGCGCTTGTCTGAGCGCTGGCGCCCGCGACTCCAAATACTACCGAGATAATCGCACCTGCAGCGGCGACTTTAGTGATGTTATTGATATAACGAGCACGCATTATACTTCTCCACCTTAGGCACTTCGACTGCAGCTTTTGCACGGATACATGCCACGATCAAGTTAAAGGTTAAGCCAAAGTTAATAACGATAGAAACCCAATATTTACGTCAGTTTAGGTCCCGAATAGCATCACGCGTGGATACTGCGTCGGACGTTACGCCGGAAGCAGTCGACGTGACAGAATTCAGGATTTCCAGGAACTTCAGGACTTCCACGGAGTCGGAGTTCGATACGTAGATGACGTCCTTGTCCTGCATCGGGAACTTCTGTACCGCGAAGAACGCAGCGGGATCACGAAGATTGGCGCGGAAGATGACAGGAACGGTGTCCCCCGCAAACTTCGCCGTATCTACACCGAGCTTGGACAGGAAGCTCTTTTCCACAGTGCGATAGAGCATCAACTGAGCCGGGTTAGCCCGTGCATCAAGAAGCCCGCCGGCCTTGCCGAGGGCTTCACCCAAAGTCAGATTCGACTCCTCGAAATCGAAGCGACCATTCAGGCCGGATGCACCGAAGGCCAGATAGGTACGACGCTCGCGATCAACGAGGATCGTGTCGCCGGGAGCAACATAGATATTTTCAGACGGCGTCGCCACGAGATGATCGTACTGTACGGTCGCAGATTTACCACGCCGCTGCAGCGTCACATATGTTTCGACGCCCGGCGCGCTCAAGCCACCGGCTTCCGAAAGGACGTCGAGAATGCGTTCGCCAGCTTCCGTAAGCTCGATCTTCGACGGAGTGCGAACGTCGCCGAGAACGGCAACCTGTGCCGAACGGCTTTCAACCTTCGTTATGACTACCTGTGGCTCGATCGCGCGGTTAGCGAGAACGTCTTCAATGTCACGCTGGACATCTTCAACAGCACGACCAGAAGCACGAACACGGCCAGCATAAGGAACGCTCAACGTGCCATCGCGGTCGATCGTCTGCTGCGGAAGCGTTACATAATTGCCGGGACGGCTGCCTGCGTCGTTGGGGATGAACAAACCGCCAGATTGCGATTCAAAAATGGAAACCTGAACGATGTCACCAACACCGAGAGGCAGGCTCGGAGCGCCACCACGCCCACCACCGAAGCCACCAACGAGCGAGGTGGTGGTTGCCGACTGGACAAAATTCAGGACGGTCTTGTTGAGATCGACCAAAGCATAGTCGATGCCAACAGCCTGCGGTTTTTTCGCAGAGGTTACCCTCGCCGTCGCCTGCGCCTCGACATCTTTCACTGCCGGGCCGGAGCTCGGCAAGGATGTGCAACTCGTCAATGCCGTCGTCGACATGATGAAGAAAGTAGCGGCGGCTTTGATTTTCACTTTTTATCCCCTGGAACCCGTCGCCAATATGCATGAACCAGCAGCTCTGGCCAGACCGGTTGCCCGACCAAATTGAAACAAGTAGTTCTTGCCGACGAGCTGTTGCGCCCTCGCAACATATTACAAATACACGAATAACGAATGGTTACACTTAAGTTAATCCCGCACAACAACTGGGCGATGAAATGTTCAAAAGCTTAGTTAACAGGCATCACCTTCATTCCTGATCGCAGCAGCAACCGATTTTCTGCCAGTAACTCAGCGGGAAAAACACAGCGAAATAACAGTCCTCAATTTTCGACAAGAAAAACCAAGGATTGACATTTCCACCCTTCACAACCATCGCGGACATCATGCCGATGATGATTTTCCTGGCGGGTTCAGGCTGATTGTTACGAGTGGCGCCAGCAGGACCGCGACAATGACAGCCATTCCCGAGATCTGCAGTGAAAAGTCGAAGGCTGAATGGATGGCGACAAGTAAAAGAGCAGAAAGGCCGATCTCTGGCCCAAAGCGCAGCCCACGCCGCTGCCGCAAGCCGATCCAGAAAAAGCGGAGCAACATCAGAAATGCCACCATCGCCATCATCACAAACATCAGGCCGAATGTAAAAATTCCCTCCAGATAGAAGTTATGCGCCCGGCTCCAGATACCATAGAGGCCACAAGCCGGATCGCGGTAACCGGGAAAAACATCCTCAAAGCTTGCAAGGCCCGCCCCCCAGGGAAATTGGTTGGCGACTGCAGACAAGATGCCCGGCATGACGCAGTAACGGCTATCGCCAACCCCTTGCGTCTCGGCCCGCAACAATGTTCTGCCGCCGAAAATCTGAAGTACGAACAACAAGATCAGCAAGATGGCGACCAATTGGAGGCTGCGCTTCAGCCACGGCGCGATGCGCGGTGCGGAAAACGGCCGTCCTACTCTTTGTCTTTTAGACCGGCGGAACAGCCGGAGTACAAGGAGGCAGGTTATTGCAACGAGGCAGGAAAGAAGACCAGCGCGAGATTTAGTCAACATGAGCGCAATCAGCGAGGTCGAAAACCACAGCCCATAACCAAGCGCTCGCCACTTGCTGTCGCGGTACCACCAGCGCCGCAAATCGGCAAAACCGATCCCCGGATCACCTAGCGCGTGAAGAAGCAAGGCGAGGTTCAGCAGGAGGATCAGACCAAAGTAGGTGGCGGCGGTATTTCGATTGACGAAAAAGCCGGTGAGGCTATCCAGATAGGCAATCTTGGGCCAGAAAAGCAAGGCACCCGGCGCAATCTCGAATTGGAGGATAGACAGGACAGAAACGATCCCACCCGATACCGCAAGGGCTTTGACAGCTCCGACTGCACGATCATCAGTGTCGAACAACAGTAAGGCGAGCACAAATATCCCGAGCGGCAGAGCGATCCGCAAGGCAGATGGCCAGTCGTCTCCCGGCGTAAGCGATATGCTGGCGCTGACGGAGGGCGAAATGCCGGCAACATCCTGCCACGCAGGCTGTGCGAACAGAACTGAAGGCAGGGGCGTCACCTGTAGCGCAACCCACGCAAAAGCCATGATGATGAGAACCAGAGCCGAAACCAAGGCAACCCTGGTTCGCTCCGATATGCCGTTTATGATCGACACAACGGCGATCATCGAGAAGACTGGCACGACCATTAGCGCGACCGTCTGGATCTCGACGGCACCGTAATTCAGGAGCCCGATCACGATCGGCCCCCAGAATAGCAAGACCAGCATGTAGCGCAGCCCCTTGATGCCGGTTCGTTCCAGCGAAAGTTCCGACATCATCCCCTTCAGGCCCCTTCGCCCTGTGCCCGGTCGCTTTCGCAATAGACATCAAGACAGCTCATAAGCTCCCGCACCCGCCAGCAGTGTCGAAATCAGCATCCATACTGTCGGCCACGGCTACAGACGTGAGCTTGTATCGAATACGTCGATGTAACGAAAGCATAAACGACAGTAGAGCAAAGCATTTTTTATACACTTAAAAAACCCGTGCGCATCACCATGCAAGCCGAAAGCAGCTGCAACGAGCCATCTTGGTGATGGTGATAAAAGCACCACGCAGTCCTTTGCGATCCTCCTGTAAGAAATTCGGCCGGCCGAGTGAGACTGCCCGATCTGCTCAGCCTCAAGAACTCGCCGACGAAACATGCCGACCTGTCGCCGAACTCGCCCTCCCGCCCGAGCTGCCAGTCGAAAGGGTCGATCAGGAACGCTCATCCACAGGCAGGTAGTATTGTTTCAATGCACATTCCCGAAACGGCGCGTCTGGCGCCAGCCGCAATTAAAGGAACATCAACCATATAATTTGACAGCGTTTTAACCATCGCCAAAGCCGAGGCATGATCAGAATCATGACAAGGCGTTTTAAAAACTATCTCCTGGTTTTCAGTATCTCGCTGGCGATGTGGGCACTCGTCATCGGGTTCATATTTTACATGTGGTAACGCGACACCTTCCGGACAATAACGCCAAAGTTGCACCATTTCCCGCCCAGCGTTATTGCAAATTCACACAACAACTCCCGAAAACAAAGGCGTACGGACGGCATAGGCGCACGCAAACCGCGCATCCAGGAGAGAGATGGATGCGCCCTGACCCACTATAAACAGGCACGGATCAACCGATATTACTTGGGATTGTTCACTTAAGTGCAGCCCACACGCGTGCATATACATCGCAACGGGCATCGTATTTAACCTTTTTTTAATTTCTTCGCTGACAGCGCGATAGTTGTGCGCTATTAGATCAATATAAAGTTGATCCATAATATACTTTTGCGGTGAATCCGGTGAATATCCTACAGTTGGACGGACCCGAAACATTATCTCCCAATAGCGCGGCATCGCAATTGGGGTTGAACCAGCTACGGACCAGGATTTACTGGCATTTCGTGGCCAAAAGGCTCATCGACATCATAGTTTCGGCCAATGCTCTGGTAATTCTGGCACCTGTGCTGCTGACTGTCTGCCTACTCATCAAGATTGAGAGCAAAGGTCCGGTTTCCTTCAGGCAGAACCGATGGGGCAAAGATTGCAAGCTTATCAGAATCTATAAATTCCGCTCCATGTATATCGAACAATGCGACCACTCAGGAGTTGCGCAGACCGTTCGGGATGATCCACGCATCACCAGAGTGGGGCGGGTCATCCGGCGCCTGAATATCGACGAACTGCCACAATTGCTGAACGTGCTGAAGGGGGACATGTCGCTTGTCGGCCCTCGCTGCCACGCTGTCGGGATGCTTGCGGCCGGCATACCCTATGAAGAACTCGTGCCGGACTATCACGATCGGCACACAATGCGCCCCGGCATGACCGGCCTTGCCCAGATGCGCGGCCTCAGAGGACCGACCGATCGTGCCTCCAAGGCAAGGGCGCGCATTGCCTGCGACCTCCACTATGTCCAGAATTTCTCTCTGTGGATGGATATCTCAATCATGGCGGGAACGGTCTACTCCGAAATCAAAGGCGGCAACGGGTTTTGAGCATGGCCTGGCGCGCAACTGTGCTAAGCCATAATCGCCCCATGCGCATTATCATCCGCTTTGCGAAGCAAGTTTCAGGCTGAATCGGCTGACGGTGGGTATTCTGCTGATAACCGTCGCAGAGTTCAGGCGTTAAATATATTTTCTGAAAGTCGGGCAAAATCTTAGCGTATCGTCTAAGTATACGAAGCTTACAATATGATGGATTGGCAATGAAATTCGGCACGAGCGGACTGAGAGGCCTGGTTACCGATCTCGAAGGTCGTGCATCAGCACTTTATGCGCAGGCATTCGCGACCCATCTGATCAGAAGCGGGCTTGCGAAGACCGGAGATCATATTCTGGTTGGACGTGACTTCCGCCCTTCCAGTCCGTCCATCGCCGCAACCTGCATAGGTGCGCTGGAGCGCGCGGGACTGGTCCCACTCGATTGCGGAGCGCTGCCGACACCGGCACTTGCCCTTTACGGACTTGAGATTGGCGCCGCTTCGCTGATGATCACCGGTTCCCATATTCCGGCCGATCGTAACGGCATCAAGTTCTATCGCGCCGACGGCGAAATCGACAAACAGGACGAATTGCAGATCTCGGCGATCGCCGCCGAACTGGGTGATGCCGAGATCGATGCAACGCCTGGCACGGCAGCCGACAGAAGCGAAGCTGCGAATGCGCTGTTTGCCAAGCGTGTCTTATCCATCCTGCCGGCCGGCGCGCTCACCGGACTAAAAATCGGCGTCTATCAGCATTCGACCGTCGCACGCGACCTGCTGGTCGAAGCGATCCGGCACTACGGAGCCGAGGTTGTCGAACTCGGGTTTTCGGAGGATTTCATTCCGGTCGATACCGAGGCGGTTTCACCTGAGACGATCGCGTCGCTGCGCCAATGGGTTCGGGAACATGGTCTGGACGCGATCGTTTCAGCCGATGGCGACGGAGACCGCCCTCTCCTGTCCGATGAAACCGGCGAGCCGGTGCGCGGCGACCTGCTCGGATTGATCTCCTCCCTCTTCCTCGGCGCAGACGTTGTCGTGACACCGGTCACGTCCAATTCCGGCATCGAGGCGAACGGCAGCTTCCGCGTGGTTCGCACGCGGGTGGGCTCTCCCTTCGTCATTGCCGGCATGAGCGAGGCACTGGCCGCGGGGCGCGAGAAGGTCATGGGGTTCGAGGCCAATGGCGGCCTGCTGACCGCCTCCACCTTCTCCCTGTCGAGCGGATCAATCCGCCCGCTGCCGACACGCGACAGCTTTCTTCCCATATTGGGGCCTCTCTGGCTTGCCGCGCAAAAGAAACTGCGCCTTTCGCAACTGGCAGAGGATTTCCGGATGCCGGTTGCCATGGCGGACCGGCTGGAAAATTTTCCGATCGAGACGAGTTCCGCACTGATGGAATATCTCAGGCAATCGGACAAAAACCTTGAGACTTTCCTGTCGTCGCTCGGCAAAGTTTCAAAGCAAAGCGATATCGACGGTTTGAGGGTCACCCTTGAGGACGGCCGCATCATCCATCTGCGTCCATCGGGCAATGCACCCGAAATGCGTTGCTATGTCGAGGCGCGGACGGAAGAGGCTGCTGCGGCGCTGCTTGAAGATGGCCTGGCGCTGATCCGGCGCTTTGCGACCGAACGCAAGATTTAAAGACAATTCCGGCACTGAACACAGAACGGCACAAGGCGGGGCAAGCATGACTGACAAGATCATTCCGGTAATCATGGCGGGTGGCAAGGGAACACGTCTTTGGCCGCTTTCGCGTGCGAGCGCGCCAAAACAGTTCATCCAGTTCACCGATGATCTCAGCCTGTTCCAGAAGACGTTGGAGCGCATTTCCGACAGCAGCCACTACGAGGCGCCTGTCGTCATCACCAACGAGGATTTCCGCTTTCTCGTGGCCGAACAGGCCCGCGAACTGGACATCAAGCTCTCCGGCGTGCTGCTGGAGCCGACTGCGCGCAATACGGCACCGGCCGTCGCTGCTGCCGCCGCCTTCGTGATGAAGAAATTCGGAGATGACGCCATCATCCAGGTTCTTGCTTCCGATCATGAGATCGTCTCCGGCGAAAGCTATCAGGAAGCGATCGACATCGCATTCAAGACTGCCAAGGCCGACAAGCTCGTCACCTTCGGCATCATGCCGACCGAGCCGGCAACCGGTTACGGTTATATCGAAGTCGGCAAGGATCTTGGCGATGGCGCCAAGGCTGTGAAACGCTTCGTCGAGAAGCCGGATGCAGACAAGGCCGCCGCCATGCTCTCCGCCGGCGGCTTCCTGTGGAACTCGGGCATCTTTATGTTCGGTGCCGCACAGGTTCTCTCCGAAATGCAGAAATATGCACCGGCTGTGGCCGATGCGGCGGCTGCATCCGTTGCCAAGGCGCAGAACGATCTCGACTTCGTGCGGCTCGATGCCGAAGCCTTTGGCAAGGCGACCGACATTTCCATCGACTACGCAATCATGGAAAAGACGGCCAATGCTGCGGTCGTCCCCTCCTCCTTCTCCTGGTCCGACATGGGAAGCTGGGATGCGGTATGGAAGCTCGGTAAGCAGGATACCGACGGCAACGTCGCGCTCGGCAATGCCACGGTGGTCAACACCCGCAATTCGCTCGTCATGTCGCGCACCAGCCATCTCGCAGTTCAGGGATTGGATGGCGTTGCCGTTATCGCCAGCGAGGACGCCGTCTATGTCGGCAAGCTGGACGAGAGCCAGAGTGTCGGCTCGCTGGTCAAGCTTCTGGGATCGACCAAGGGCACTGCAGCACTGACCCAGACCCATCCGACCTCCTATCGCCCCTGGGGTGGATATACGTCGATCCTCAACGGTGACCGGTTCCAAGTGAAGCGGCTGTTCGTCACACCGGGCAAGAAGCTGTCGCTGCAGAAGCATCATCATCGGTCCGAACACTGGATCTGCGTCAAGGGGACGGCGGAAGTCACGGTCGGCGACGAGATCAAGATCGTGCGCGAAAACGAGTCGGTTTACATTCCGCAGGGTGAAGTCCACCGCCTCGCCAATCCCGGCAAGATCATGCTCGAAATGATCGAGGTGCAGACCGGTTCCTATCTGGGGGAAGACGACATCATCCGCATTGTCGATGAGTTCGGACGCGGGTAATAGCTGCCCTAACAAGAAGCGTAGCCGGTATTTGTGTTGCCGGACGCGATGTCATCGATCTGTCGGCGAAAAGTCTTACCGATCGATTGGCATAATTTGATAGGAAGGCAGCTTTATGCGCATCGTCATGGTTGGCTCGGGTTATGTCGGGCTTGTTTCTGGAGCTTGCTTTGCCGATTTCGGTCACAAGGTGATCTGCGTCGACAAGGCAGAAGAGAAGATCGAGGCGCTTAGGCAAGGCATCATCCCGATTTTCGAGCCGGGCCTCGATGCGCTGGTCGAAACCAACGTCAAGGCAGGTCGCCTCTCCTTCACGACCGAGCTTGCGCCGGCTGTTGCCGAAGCCGATGTCGTGTTCATCGCTGTCGGCACTCCTTCCCGCCGTGGCGACGGCCATGCCGACCTTGGTTATGTCTATGCCGCTTCGAAGGAAATCGCCGAGGCGATGAAGGGTTTTACGGTTGTCGTCACCAAATCGACCGTACCGGTCGGCACCGGCGACGAGGTCGAGCGAATCATTCGCGAAAGCAATCCGGATGCGGATTTTGCCGTGGTCTCGAACCCGGAATTTTTGCGCGAAGGCGCTGCCATCGAGGACTTCAAGCGGCCGGACCGCATTGTCGTCGGGATTTCAGACGAACGTGCCCGCCCTGTCATGAACGAGGTCTATCGGCCGCTTTATCTCAACCAGGCGCCAATTCTTTACACCAGCCGCCGCACGTCCGAACTGATCAAGTATGCAGCCAATGCCTTCCTCGCGATGAAGATCACCTTCATCAACGAGATTGCGGATCTGTGCGAGCGGGTTGGTGCGGATGTACAAGACGTCTCGCGCGGCATTGGTCTCGATGGCCGCATCGGTTCGAAATTCCTGCATGCAGGTCCCGGCTACGGCGGCTCGTGCTTCCCGAAGGACACGCTGGCGCTTGCCAAGACCGCGCAGGATTATGAAAGCCCGGTTCGCCTGATCGAGACGACGATTGCGATCAACGACAACCGCAAACGGGCCATGGGCCGCAAGGTGATTGCAGCCGCAGGCGGCGATGTGCGCGGCAAGAAGGTTGCGATCTTCGGCCTGACCTTCAAGCCGAACACAGACGACATGCGGGACAGTCCGGCGATTGCCATCGTCCAGACGCTGAAGGATGCCGGTGCGATCGTTGCCGGCTACGATCCGGAGGGCATGGACAACGCACGTCAGATGATGGAGATCGACTTTACCGCCAATCCTTACGAGGCGGCGGAAGGTGCGGATGTCGCGGTGCTCGTCACAGAATGGAACGAGTTCAGGGCGCTCGATCTCGACCGGCTGAAGACGATCATGAACACTCCGGTGTTCGTCGACCTGCGCAATGTCTATCGCGCTCATGAGGTCGAACCGCACGGGTTTGCATATCACAGCATAGGTAAGAACAGCGGTTGAAGTAGCCGTAGACAGGCCCCTGTTGCGACCGCCAGCCGCCCGGTTATTAAAACCTGCGGTATTTTCGTTGCCGATTGCTAACCATTCCGGTTCACGTCGCGCAAACTTTCAGGTGGCACATTGGGATCTCATTGAAGAGGTCCCAATGTCGTCTCGCCTTCGCAATATGATCGTGGTGTTTGCCGTATCCATCATGATGTGGGCCGGGTTGCTTCATGGCACGCTGGCGCTTTACGCCGGCTTTTCCGGATCATCGACAGATACGATGACGACGGCCAGCGTCGACAAATAATCCAACAACAGAAACGATGTCTCCACTCAGGGACATCGACTGCAGCCCGGCAGCGGCCAAGAGATAAAAAGTTCCGGGCGAGAAACCCGCCCGGAACCAAGGTCTCATCAGACGAGATCGAAACGATCGGCGTTCATCACCTTCACCCAGGCACTGACGAAGTCCCTGATGAACTTTTCCTTCGCGTCCGACTGGGCATAGACTTCCGCAATTGCCCGAAGCTGCGAGTGCGAACCGAAGATCAGGTCGATGCGGGTGCCGGTCCATTTCAGTTCGTTCGAATGGCGATCGCGTCCTTCGTAGACGCCGGTCTCGCCAGCCTTAGGTGCCCAGACAGTTCCCATGTCCAGGAGATTGACGAAGAAATCGTTCGTCAACGTTTCCGGCGTGTCGGTGAATACACCATGTTCCGGTGCCCCAGCCTTCAGCACACGGAGGCCGGCGAGCAGTACCGTCATCTGCGGGGCCGTCAGCGTCAGCAACTGCGCACGGTCGACCAGGGCTTCTTCAGCCTTGAGGAACTGTAGGCGCCTGGTGTTGACATAGTTGCGGAAGCCATCGACACGCGGCTCCAATGCAGCGAAGGACGCAACATCGGTCTGCTCCTGCGCGGCATCCGCACGACCGGGCGTGACGGGCACGACGATGCTGTGGCCTGCGGCCCTTGCGGCCTTTTCGACGCCGGCGGCACCAGCCAGCACGATCAAGTCAGCCATCGAGATCTTTTTGCCCGCCGTATTGGCGGCATTGAAGCCCTGCTGGATGCCTTCGAGCACGCCAAGCACCTTGGCGAGCTGTGCAGGTTGGTTGGCTTCCCAGTTCCTCTGCGGTTCCAGACGGATACGGGCACCATTTGCACCGCCGCGCTTGTCCGAACCGCGGAAGCTCGAGGCAGAGGCCCAGGCGGTCGAGACCAGTTCCTGGACGGAAAGACCGGTCTCCAGGACCTTTTCCTTCAGGCTGGCGATATCGGCATCATCGACCAGCGGATGCTCGATGGCCGGAATGACATCCTGCCAGATCAGGTCTTCGGCCGGGACTTCCGGGCCGAGATAGCGAACCTTCGGTCCCATGTCGCGATGGGTCAGCTTGAACCAGGCGCGGGCAAAGGCATCGGCGAACTCGGCCGGATTTTCGAGGAAACGACGCGAGATCTTTTCGTAGATCGGGTCGAAACGAAGAGCGAGGTCGGAGGTCAGCATGGTCGGGCGATGCTTCTTTGCACCGTCGAATGCATCTGGCACGGAGGCATCCGCATCCTTGGCCACCCACTGATGGGCACCGGCCGGGCTCTTGGTCAGTTCCCATTCGAAACCAAAAAGGTTTTCGAAGAAATAGTTGCTCCACTGCGTCGGCGTCTGCGACCAGGTGACTTCCAGGCCGCTGCCGATCGCATCGGTACCGACGCCACTGTTGAACTTGCTGGACCAACCGAGGCCCTGTGCTTCCAGTTCGCCGCCTTCCGGATCGATGCCGACAAAGGACGCATCCCCTGCACCGTGGGTCTTGCCGAAGGTGTGGCCGCCGGCGATCAACGCCACTGTTTCCTCGTCATTCATCGCCATGCGGGCGAAGGTATCGCGGATGTCGCGGGCAGAGGCGAGCGGATCCGGATTGCCGTTCGGGCCTTCCGGATTGACGTAGATGAGGCCCATCTGCACGGCACCGAGCGGTTCGGCAAGTTCACGTTCGCCGCTGTAGCGCTCGTCGCCCAGCCAGGTACCTTCAGGTCCCCAATAAAGCTCTTCCGGCTCCCAAACGTCGGCACGGCCACCGGCAAAACCGAAGGTCTTGAAGCCCATCGATTCCAGCGCGACATTGCCGGTGAGGATCATCAGGTCGGCCCAGGAGATCTTGTTGCCGTATTTCTGCTTGATCGGCCATAGCAGGCGACGGGCCTTGTCGAGGTTGACGTTGTCGGGCCAGCTGTTGAGAGGCGCAAAGCGCTGCTGCCCCATGCCGGCGCCACCGCGTCCATCGGTGATGCGATAGGTGCCGGCGCTGTGCCAGGCCATGCGGATGAACAGGCCGCCGTAGTGACCAAAATCGGCCGGCCACCAATCCTGGCTGTCGGTCATCAACGCGTGAAGGTCCTGCTTCAGCGCGTCGAGATCGAGCTTCTTGAACTCCTCGGCATAATCGAAGGACTTGCCCATCGGATCGGCAAGCGACGAGTGGGTGTGAAGGATCTGTACGTTCAGATGGCTGGGCCACCAGTCACGGTTCGAACGTCCACGCGGCGTGCTGCCGTGGGCGACGGGACACTTACCACTGTTTTCGCTAGACTTGGCATCCATGACGATCTCCTTCCGGTCATTGTTATATCTTGGCGAAGGACGGGATCGAGTGAGATCGCCCTCGCGCTCCATTGTGTTGCATGAGGTTAAGCTGGTGCAGATCCTCTCTTCGGCAAATCAAATAAACGGATTTACCGATAGTTTTAAGTTGGATTTAAATATAATATCGATAGGAAAAAGATATCGAAATAAAGGATTGCCGATATGCGAGAGGGATGCGTGGCGCACTTTGAACTTACTGAAATTCAATGATATAAGTATGGCGAGGAGATTTTCGTGGCAAACGTCTCAGCCGCGTCGGATCCGAACCCGCAAATTCACCCCGAGCCATGGATCCAATGGCCCCTCGTCCTTACTCCCGGATGGCCGCTTCACCACCTAGACCGGCGAAACGCTGGCCCCTGATCGTGTTGATTCTTGCGGTTATCGGCGGGGTTGCCGCAACCGTGTTGTTTGCCAACGATCAACGAAACCTCAAGACGCTTTCTCTGTTTCTCGGCATTCCCCTTCCGGTACCGGCAACAAGCGTAGCGACGGTATCAACCTCGAGTGAGGTGGCGAGGATTTCGAAACCCATCTCCCGGTGGCCTTGGCCCGGGTTCACCATCGCGCCCGGCCTTATCGAGGCCAACCCTACCCCGGCGGATATGTGCAGCAGACAGGCGGCAGGCGCGCAGGAAATACCGGCTTTTGCCGAATCGGAGCAACGCGGCTGGGAGTGTTCGATGCTGCGGGATGGTCTCGGAGCGAACCGCTCTGCCTCACTTTTCCTGCAGGCCCGTGGCCTTATTCATGAACCAGCAGATAATATCCGCGTGAAGTTCAATCTCGCCAGTGGCGAACTGGATGGCGAGCTTGCGACGCAGGCTCTCGCCTTTTTCCATCTGGCTGCCGCCATGCCGCGCGACCCGGCTCTTTCCGAAACACTGACGAAAATGCTCACGACCCAGGCGGACTTCTACTTCTACGCAGGCTATCAAGGCCTGACGTTTCGACAGGAACTCGGCAACCCTGGTCGATATAATCTGATCGGCACAGACCGGACATCGAAAATCCCGGCGGATCATCCAAGACTTTGGCCGACAAAACAAGAAACGGGCATGCCCAAACAGGCAACGAAGACGGCAAGGGTCCCGCGTCTCTTAACCCTGCCTGCAGTAAACGATTGAAGACAGCCTGATTTGCGAATATCGACAGTATGTTAACCCTCCTTTAGGGGCGGGTTCCCATTGTCTATGGGACTTACCTGTCTGTGATTGGCGGCACTAAATGCGCAAACTTATTGGCTGGATGAAGGGGCGCCCGATGGGCCAGCCTTCTCCGCCTTCCCGACGCCGGATAGATCTGGGTGACGAACCCGCAAGCTATCCGATCTACGCGATCGGCGATGTGCATGGCTGTCTGAAAGAACTCCAGGAAGCCGAAGCCCGCATCGCAGCAGACATAGCCAGAACGGGCCGTCCCGGCCTGATCGTATTGCTTGGTGACTATGTGGACCGTGGACCAAGCTCCTATCAGGTGATCGAACATCTACAGAAACCCAGTGATCTGGGCCTGCGCAGGCTTGCGCTCTGCGGCAATCACGACGACATTTTCAGCAAGTTCATCGAAGAACCCGAGCTTTATACCGACTGGCTCAGCCTTGGCGGCGAACAGACGTTAATCTCCTACGGTATCGATATCCATCACCTTACCGCCAGGAGAAAAGGGCGATTGACCGATCTTAAAGGGGTACTTGCCGAGGCCATTCCGGCAAACCACAGACAGTTCCTGGCCAACCTGCCCATTTGCCTGAAGATCGGCAATATCATTTTCGTCCATGCGGGTCTGCGGCCAAGGGTGGCAATGGAAAAACAGAGTGACGAAGACCTGATGTGGATCCGGGAACCGTTTCTGAGCCAAGGCCCGGGTCAGCCGTTGCTGATCGTTCACGGACACACGCCGCAACCGACGCCGGATATCGGCATGGGCCGCATCGGCATCGACACGGGCGCCTATTACTCAGGCAAACTGACCGTGCTCAAGATAGATGGCAGCCAAAAGGCTTTCGTCTGAGGGTGACGGCGCTTTGTCCTATCTGCCCAATCTCAGCCGATACCAGATCTCGACAAATGGTCTTGCGAGAGGACCAAACAGGGCAAGCGCTGAGATCGACGCCGTGAAATAAACGTGAGCACTGCGTCGGTCGATGCCGGAAACGAGTCTTTCCGCAATCTCTTGCGCTTGTCTCGGCTTGATACGACCCATCAGCAATTCGGCCTCCTTCGGCCGGCTTTCAAGCTCACGGGAAAGCTGAGGCGTGTCGGTATCCGGAGGGAAACAGACGCCGACCGTTATGCCCTTCGGCATTGCTTCCAGTCTGAGGGAATCCGCAAACCCCACCAGGGCTGATTTTGAGCTGCAATAGGCGGCGTAGGCAGGGATGCCGATAAAGGCAGCAGCTGAGGAAACGATCATGATGCGCCCTGCTCCGCGGCTTCTCATGCCCGCATAAACGGCCCTCACGGCGTTGACCACCCCCACAAAGTTGGTCTGCCATTGGCTCTCGAACAGGTCAGGCGCCTGCTCATGGAACCAGCCCGGCTCCACCACGCCGGCCGAGGCGACAAGAATATCGCATGGCCCATTGGCTGCCTCGCAGGCCATGATTGCAGACGACATCTCAGTGCAGACAGCTGCGTCGGCGGCCGCGAAAAAGACCTTTACCCTTCCCCCGGAAGATTTCTCTATCTCGCTACGAGCCGTTTCCAGACGATCGAGGTTGCGGGCGATCAATGAAACGGACGCACCACGCCGGGCGTATACCTTCGCAACTTCAAGTCCGATGCCGCTCGATCCCCCGGTTACGACGACATGCATGGCCGTGCCCCCGAAGTCAGCTGTTGGGCGATTGAAGCAGTGGTGAAAGCTGCATCATCTGCTCCATGTTCAGCGATGCCAGACCGAAATTACGTTCCTGCAAGGCCTTCAGCCGACGCGCAGTTGCTTCAACGGCGTGTCTAATCTGATCGTCAGTGTGGTTGCAGGTAATGAAGAAACGCAGGCGCGCCTGCCCCTCAGGTACGGCCGGATGGATGATCGGCAGTGCGTTGACGCCATCGTCCAGAAGCTCGTTAGACAACTGCACTGCCCTAAGCGAGTCGCCCACGAGAACCGGAACAACCGAAAATCCGACGCTGAGACCTGTGTCGAGGCCAGCCTTCCTGGCTTCTTGCAGAAACAGCGCGCCGTTGCGATGAAGCTCTTCAGTCCGTTCCGGCTCGCTGCGCAGAATGTCGAGACCAGCCTTTGCTGCTGCTGCCAAGACAGGTGCGAGCCCGACGCTGTAGACGAATCCTCCTGCCTCGGCCTTGAGGATATCCGCAAGTGCCTGCGAGCCGGCAATATAGCCGCCGCAGCTGGACGTCGTCTTGGACAGCGTTCCCATCCAGATATCGACTTCCTGCGGATCGACGTCGAAATGCTCGAACGTGCCCCTGCCCGTCTTGCCCAGAACTCCTAGCGCATGAGCCTCGTCCACCATCAGCCAGAAACCGTAACGACTGCGCAATTCCAACAGTCTCGGCAGGTCGGCAATATCGCCGTCCATCGAATAGACGCCCTCGACGATGACGAGGACCCGGCGGAACTCCGACGACAGCGTCTTCAGCACGGTTTCGAGATTATCGACATCGTTGTGACGGAAGAGCCGGCGCGTTGCACCCGACTGCTTGATGCCTGCAAGCGCGCTGTTGTGGATGAACTCGTCATGCACGACGAGATCCTGCGGGCCAACGATGCAGCTGATGGCTGCAACATTGGTCAGATAGCCGCTGACGAAGCAAACTGCCGCCTCGACGCCATAAACCTCGGCCAGGGTTGCCTCAAGTTCTGTGTGGACGGGACGCTCGCCGGCAACGAGGCGGCTGGCGGAAGCGGAAATGCCGTAACGATCGATCGCTTCCTTGGCTCGGCTCGTGACCTTCGGATCCGTATTCGTCCCGAGATAGTCGTAAGAGGCGAAGTTGGCAAAGTTCCTGCCAGCCATGACGGTGGTGGCACCAGCCGCCACGTCGTGGGAGCGATAGAAGGGATTGTCCACCCCGATCACTTCCCCGACCTTCCGTTGGGTCAATACCCGCTGGTATTCGGGAAGCTGATCGAATTTCAGGTTCTGGCGAAGCGGAGCCTGTGGTTGACGGTTCAGGCGCGCTTCGCGATTGCGGCCGGACACTTCACTGGTCTGCCGCATTTTTTCCAGAAAACCAAGCTTCGCGCCCCCCACGGGAGGCACTGTCGTTTCCGGCTTGTCTTTCTCTGTCACTGAGCAGCTGCTTTCTGGCTTTGGGTCGAGTGGCTCTTGACCAGACGGTCGAGCACCTCGTCCTGCGGAGCCTCCTCCTCCCCGCCACTACGTTTCGAAACCCTCTCGCGCAGGCGCGTGACAACGTCACTTACCGTCGTGTCCTCACCAACACCGCTCAAGGGAATATCAAATCCGGTCTTCTGCTGGAAGCTCATACCGAGTTCCATCGCCATCAGGCTGTCGAGGCCGACATCCTTGAGGACCTTTTCCGGCGTGATACTGTCTTCGGTAACACGAAGGATCGCGGCGATCTCCGCAGCCACGATCTTGTGCAGGATATACTGAGCCTCATCGGCGGACTTGCCGTGGATCAGCGCTTCGAGATCTATCTGATCACCATCGGCAGATGATTGCGCATTGCCAGCGGCCCGCATTGCGGTCTCGAACACGCTTGCCGTCGCGATCGGCAGCATGCGGACTGCGTTCCAGTCCACTTCGGCGATCATTACCGCCGCACCATCGATGCTCCCAGTCTCGCTCACCAGATAGTTCTCGACCTGCTCGAGCGCATCACGCGCCTTCATTGCGGTCTTGCCTATCCTCTTCGAAAGAAGCTCGTTGACCTCGGCGTTGCGAGCGAGGAAACCCGTATCGGCAATCGCACCGAAACCGACGGCCAGAGCCGGACGGCCGGCCGCGCGGCGCATGCGTGCAAGCCCTTCGAGGTAGCCGTTGGCGATAACATAGTTGGCCTGTCCGGGGTTACCGAGCATGGTCGTGGCAGACGAGAACAACAGGAAAAGCTCAAGATCATCGTCACGGGTCAGCTTGTCCAGCAGTTCAGCACCGCGAACCTTGACGTCCACGACCGGTCGATTGCGGTCATCGGTCAGGTTCGACAGCAAGGCATCGTCCAGCACCATGGCGGCGTGGATGATACCCTTGATCGGAGCTGCGGCGCGCAATTCGGACAGAAGAGCGGAGAGAGCCTGTTCATTGGTGATATCGCAGGCATGCAGCGTTGCGACGACGCCGAGGGCAGCCCACTTCTCAATCGCCTTGATCGTCGCCTCATCGGCGATACCACGGCGGGAGCAGAGCGCAATGCGGCGCGCGCCCCTGTTGACGAGCCAATCGGCTGCAACGAGGCCGAAACCACCGATGCCACCAGCAACGAGAAAGCCACCCTCGCCACTGAAGCGCAATGTCCGGTCGCTGGCAACAACCACCCGATCCTTGCCACGAACTGGCGGACGAATGACGATCTTGCCGATCTGGCCGGCATTCTGCATCAGCCGGAAGGCACTGCCGATCTCGTCGTAACCGAAGGCACGATAAGGCAGAGGCACAAGTTCGCCGCTCTGGAACAGTTCACCGATCTCGGCGAAGATCCGCTTCGTGATCTTCGGCAAATTGACCAGAAGCTGATCGGCATCGATGCCGAAATAGCTGATGTTGCGGCGGAACGGACGCAGGCCGATCTTGCGGTCGGAATAATAGTCGCGCTTGCCGAGTTCAAGGAAGCGGCCGAAGGGCTTTACCAGCTCGAGGCTTCGCTCCATCGCTTCGGAGAAGAGCGAGTTCAAGACGAGATCGACACCTTCGCCATTCGTGACCGCACGAACGCGAGATACGAAATCCAGCGAGCGGCTGTCGAAGATATGATCTGCGCCGAGCGCTTCAAGAAAGCGGCGTTTTTCGACCGTACCGGCCGTGGCGATGACCTTTGCACCTTTCAGCTTAGCGATCTGCAGCGCGGCAAGACCGACACCGCCGGCAGCACCGTGAATGAGGATCGTCTCGCCCGGTTCGATATGGCCGAGCTGGACCATGGCATAATAGGCTGTCAGGAACGCGACGGGTACAGTTGCGGCGGCGGCAAAATCGAGCCTATCCGGGAATTTCGTAACCCCATCGCGGCGGACACGAACATGGGTCGAGAAAGCGGCGGGGCCGATGCCCATTACGCGATCGCCGGGCTTCAAGTCCGCGACGGCTGAGCCGACGCGCTCGACGCGACCGGCCATTTCCATCCCGATCGTCGCTCCGGCAAAACCGTCTTCAAGCGCTTCTTCAGGCAACAGGCCCATGGACCACATGACATCTCGGAAGTTGAGACCAGCAGCCTCAACAGTGATGATGACCTCGTCCGCACCAGGTTCCTGAAGCGCGCAGCTTTGCCAGATAATGCTATCGACGCGACCGTTGGTGAGCTGGTGGATGGTCGCAGCCTCGAAATCGAACGTGGTTCCATCGCGGCCAGCGGACGGGCCGGAGGCCGCGCGGATTTCCAGGAGGCCATTTTCACCCAGAAGCCACTCGCGATTGGCGCTTGTGAGCGTGGCGATCCGATCAACAAGGGCAACCGCTTCATCGCCTTCGGCATCGATCATGTGAATGTCGACGGCATCATACTCGTTCTGCAGAACACGCGCGAATGTCCACAAACCGGCGTTAGCCGCATCACTGTTTTCTCCCGCAAGCGGAGAGCCACCCGGTGCAAGCACGATAAGCCGTGGCCTGCCCGTAGAACCATTCGCCTGCCGCGTCATACCCTCGGCAAGAGCCTTGAAGCGCGACAGTCTTGCAATCTCGAGTGCCGAAACGGCTTGCTCGATGCCGCGATCGGCAAGATAAACCATGCAAACGGGTGATTTAGAGTCTTCCGGCACCAGTTCCAGCGCACGTTCAGCCTCGGTCGCCTGAACGATAGCGGCATCGACAAAGGAAGACGCCAGCATCTGTTCGGATGCCTGTTCGGCAACAACGATCAGCCTGCCCCTATCCGCTTCCGCCAGCACAGCCTCGGTTTTGGCGCGGGATTGGGCAATGGCGAGGACCAGAGCCCCCTCGTCCAGCTGCATATCCTTCACCGACGCAGCCTCAAAGCCGAGATCAGACAGAAGTGTCTCGACCTGCGCTGCGGTGGCAAGTTGACCGACGGGGAAATCCGCAGACTGGCTTGCCGCGAACCATCCGTCCGACAACCCAAATGCGAAGTCGTTGAACGCCGAGGGAGCGCGATCGGCGAAAACGATCGCTGCTCCTTTTGCTGCAGCGGAACGAAGAGCCTGGCGAACATCTTCGTCACCGGTCAGCATAAGCTGGCTGGACAAGCCGCCAGCAACGATCAGTTCAACACTCTCAAGGCTGGCGAGAGCCCTAGGTTCCACAACGGAAACATGCACATTCCGCTCGAACGCCAGTTCCAGCATGCGACGCGCATTTTCCTTCGGTTCAGCGATCACCAGCGTTGCGCCGATGGATGCCGCGAGACCGGCAAGCCGTGTGCTGGCAGACTGGCTGGTTGTGCCGAGTTCGACGATAAAGCTGATTTTTCCGTGGTTCTCTTCACAGAAACGCTGCGTCAGATCGAAGCCGGTTTCTGCACGGCGATGACCGAGCGGAGAGTGGACGAGAACGTGATCCAATGTTGCTTCGCTGACATTGTCCGCATGTTCATCTTCAGCATCGACTGATTTTCCGGACAGGGAAAGACGTTCAAGCGCATCACGGTAGACGTCATTGACCAGGACGACCTCAGCGACACGCGAGGAGTCCTCCCGGTAGATTTCCTGGATCAGTTCTTCGATGCTCGGGAAAGAGAACTCTCTGGGCACCGTCCAGCCGTCTCCGGAGGAGACCGCGATACCCGCATCCTCCAATGTGAACAGGCAGGATGTCAGGAATGCACGGAAATCCGAGTCTCCAGGCAAAGTGGCAGACAGGAGCGTCCCATTATCACCGGCGAGCGACAAGGCAATCTCGTGGCATGCCCTATAGATGGCTGCATCGATCATCAACGATGCATTGTCCTTCGCATCCGAGGATGCAAAATCGGTCAGGGCCGGCAATTTTGTAGCTGGCGGTTCGGATATTGCAAGAAGCGCGCTCGGGACGGCGTCGAAATGGAAAGCGACGGTATCCAAAGTATGATGACGACGCAGAGACGTGCGGCGGAAACGGCAATCCGAGAGGATGGCAATCTGTTGACCGGCAGCATCGAACAAGCGGAAATTCACCTTGATCGAGAAGCTGCTGAACCGTTCGATCTCTATCCTTGCCCTGGCAATCGCTCGTCCCTTGCCCGTGACCCGGATCGAGCCGAATCGAACCGGAATATAGGGAGAGCCAGTCTCCGTGCCGGAAAGCCGGTCAAACAGTGCAACAAGACCATGGAAGGCGGCATCGACAGAGAACGGATTGAGGTTGTAGCCGATATATGGATGCGCAGGTTCTGCCGCTTCTCTGAGTTCAACGTCGACAACGTTATCGCCCAAAGCCACAGCTCTCGACAGAAGCTGGAAGCGAGGCCCATATTGCAGGCCGAAGCGTTCGGCTGTTTCATAAACCTGAACAGACGAGAGGCTATCACCGCCTTCGGCAGATGTCGCGATTTCAACCTGATGGATTTCTTCATCCACCGGCCGCCGACAACGGCCGACAGCATGAATGGTCCAGTCATCACTGCTCAACCGTTCGCGGGAGCGGATCTCGATATTACCGGTTTCCGGAGAAAGAAGCGTCGAAAGCTCCAGCATCCGATCTGGGCGTAGCTCCAATGGCCGAACGATTTCCATATTGGAAACCTCGACCTCGTCGGTGCCGAAATGGGCTTGGGCAGCGGTAACCGCAATCTCCAGGAACCCGGCTCCCGGAAGGATCGCGCGGCCATCGACCACATGCTCCGCCAGATCCGGGAAGAGCAAGGCGTCGACATGGTTCTTCCAATGCGAACCGTTCGGATCATTCCGCCAGCCGAGCAGCGTGTAGCTGTTCTTGAAATCCCGACCGAACATGTCGATCTCATCCGTGGTGGCCGGCACTTTCAGCTCGGTCGGTTCGAATGGCAACGGCGGCAGATCGATGACGGGGCTGCGTTTCCCCGAATGTCTGGATTGTGCAGGAACCGCGCCGTGGGCGATGGCGCGGGCGAACGCGCGAGCGATCGGGTCCCGACCCTCGACAAGCGTTTCGCGCTGGAGCGAACCGATTACCGTGGCGGGCTGAGCCCTGCTCTTGGCGATTTCCGAGACGTAGTTTGACAGGATCGTGCGCGGTGAAATCTCGATGAACAGATTACAGCCGAGATCGAGCGCAGCTTCTGTCGCCGAGCGGAAGAGCACCGGTTCGCGCACATTGTGCCACCAGTATTCGGCATCAAGGCCACGGCCGTCATATATTCCACCTGTAACGGTGGAAATGAATGTGCAACCGGCAGCCTGCGGCTCAATCGCCGGCAGTTCCGAAAGGAAACCTTCACGGGCGCTGTCGATGATCGGATGGTGGAACGGATAATTGATATCAAGAATATGAACGACAGTCTGAGACTTGCGAGCAGCATCCCGAAAGGCCTGAATTTCCGCGGCCGGACCAGAAATCGTAACCGAATTCGGCGCATTTATCGCCGCCACATGAATGCCGTCCAAGCCGTGATTCTTGGCGAAGGCCACAGCCGCCTCTTCGCCCATTACGGCCGCAGCCATCTTGCCTTGCCCGGCAAACAGATGCTGTGAGTGTGAACGCTTGGCGACGATCGCAACGGCTTCGGCAGCCGTCAACGCCTTGGACGCATAGGCCGCGGCAATCTCGCCGACGGAGTGACCGAACACAACATCGGGCCTGATACCGTAGGCGCTGAGGCTGTCCGAAAGCGAAGCCTGCACGGCAAACAGCAGCGGCTGCGCAATCGTCGCATCAGCCAAACGAACCCCGAGATTGTCCGCGACGATGAGGTCCGTCAGCTTTTCACCGAGGTGGTATTCGAACAAGGCGCTAAAAGACTGGAAATACTGGCGGAAATGAGGGTTTGCGCGGTAGGCTTCCACACCCATCCCGGCCCATTGCGCACCGTTTCCGGAAAACACGAAGGCTATTTTGCCAAGCAGGGACGGAGCTTCGCCACGTTCCCCATCGGAAGCATCGCCGGCAAGATGCGTCTTTATCGCATCGAGAACGCCGCGCTCACCTCGAGTATCGACTGCAAACCGATATTTCAACGCATCACGGTTCGTCGTCGTCGCGGCGATGATGCGGCGTGCTTTTTCGGGCGTGGCGGCGGAAAGACGTGCCTGGTAGTCCTTTAACAGGCTTTCGAGCGCACCTGCGCTGTGCGCGCTCGCCAAGAACAGGAGATTGTCGCCCTTGGCCGGCGAATCCGCCTGTGTTGCAGGCTCTGGATCACCGATAACGACGTGTGCATTGGTACCACCGAAACCGAAGGAGTTGATCCCCACGAGCCGCGCTTCCTTTGCCGGAAGCAGTTTGATGGCGGATGTGTTGACCCTTACGTTGAGTGCATCGAAATCGATGTCCTCATTCGCCGTTTCAATATGCAGCGTCGCAGGAAGATAATCGTTCTCCAGAGCCAGCATGGCCTTGAACAGACCAAACAAACCGGAAACCGGCTCAGTGTGACCGATATTCGACTTGATCGAGCCTATCGGAAGCGGAGCGCGGCGTTTCTGGCCGATGACATTACCGATTGCCCAGACCTCGGCGGGATCGCCAACCCGCGTTCCGGTTCCGTGACCTTCGATGAAGGCCACGCGGTTCACATCGATGCCGTGGCCCTTGTAGATGGAATTGAGCAGGTCGGCCTGTGCCTCACGCGACGGAAGACTGATGCCGTTGGTGCGGCCGGAAGAATTGACGCCGGTCGCGTGGATTCTGGCATAACTGCGATCATGCTGCTGACGCGCGATATCGCTGCGGCGAAGAACGATCGCAGCGCCGCCTTCGGCACGTACATAACCTTGACCGTTGGTGTCGTAAGCACGGCAGAGGCCTTCCGGCGACAACATTCGTGCCTGAGCGAAGCCGACGAAGGAAAGCGGATGGACGAGAAGGTTAACGCCGCCAACAATTGCGGTGTCGATATCGCCACGTTCCAGCGCACGTGCCGCCTGGTCCAACGCGACCAGCGAGGAGGAACAGGCCGTATCGATCGTCATGCTTGGGCCGTTCAAGCCAAAAACGTGAGAGATGCGGTTGGAAACAATCGAAAGCGTATTGCCCGTCATGAAATACGGGCTGCCGGAAGCGGGATCTTCCGCCGAAAGGTTACCACTGTCGAGGCTTGAGGCTCCGATATAGACCCCAACCTTCTGCTTCGAGAGCGTACTTACCGGCAGGTTGGCATCCTCAAGTGCCTTCCAAACAAGCGTCAGCAGGATGCGCTGCTGAGGATCCATCTGCATGGCCTCACGCTGCGAAAGACCAAAGACAGCGGGATCGAAATCATAGACCGCGTCGATGACACCGGCTGCAAAGGTGTAGGTCTTCCCGGGTGTCCCTTGAGTAGGATGCCAGAAACGAGCCAGTTCCCACCGATCAGCTGGGATTTGCGTGACGGTGCAACGACCGGTTCGGAGAACTTGCTGCAACTCTTCGATGGAGCTGGCACCGGGCGCAACGCAGGCTCGGCCAATTACTTCTATCGTCATCGTCACTCTTACGTTAGTCATAGCTATAATAGCTACTGCAGATTAAGCCGACACCGACTTTAACAACATACTTACCCGCGCTTGTCACCAAAAAAGCAGAACAAACCACTACTTCTAGGTGACAACACAAGATTAAGCACAATCAAAAATCCAGTGCGTATGCGGCAGACCGCACCGTCAATCACTCAAATTATTTGAGATCGAGGCACCCTGGACGGCGATCCCCACTGGCGCGCCAATAACGCGAAGGAATTTCGTCAGGTCGACGGCCGGATGTCGTGATGCGTAAATCACGTCACGGCTTTTGACAGGGAAGGTCTGGCCGACAAGCATGCTGTCCGGATGGCTCATATCGAACCTGTAGACGATCGGATAACGCCCTTCCTTATCAGCCTGCATTCCCTTATGGGTGAGTTCGTCGAAACGGCGCTTACCCAGGAGACCAACGACCACTTCCGGATCCTCGTAGCGGAAAAGGAAAAAGCCCTTTGCATTGACAGTTTCGTCATTACCGCCGCGGCCGAGTGCTACTGCTTCCAGAAGGTTCAGATCGTTCGCACCGAAATCAATGCGAGAATTGCTTTTGACGGCACCGAGGAGCGTAAAGGTTCGAGGATCCTTGGTAACGAAAATCTGGTCACCGGGCTGAACGTAGATGTTCTCTGACGGATTCTCTACAATCGACTTCAGAAGCGCCGTGCCGGTTCGCTTGCCGCGTACGAGCGTCACGTAGGATTCGTATGGCTGTGATGTCGGGCCGCCCGCCTTGGCGATTACGTCGGTGATCTGCTCACCGCTCAGATTAAGCGAGATCTGCGCCGAACGATTTACCGCGCCGGCGACTGTTACCGAGCGGGATGGTGTGTCTCCCATAGCAATGATGACGTCGGGTTCGACAGCCTTGCTCTTCAGAGATGACAGAATTTGCTGGCGCGCCTCTTCAAGAGTGCGGCCGGCAAATCGCACGGTACCCACATATGGTATCGCGGCTGTGCCATCGGGCTGCACAACGATTTCAATTGGAGTCTGCTTTTGCTCACTGGTCGAGAACAGTCCGTCGGCACCGGCTTCGAAGATGGTGACCTTCAACTGGTCACCGATTCCGATGACAGCCCTGCCCGGACCTCCTCCGATACCGAATCGGCGCTTCAACGCCGTCGAAACATAATCCGAAACCAGTCTTGCAGTGTGATTGTCGACATCAACGATATCGAACACCGCTGCGTTAACGCGCCCGATGTCGGCCGGAGAACGGCCGGCATCCTCGTTGATCGCGGAGGCAAGAGGACCTTCACCAGGCACCGCCTGACATCCGGCCAAGGCGGCACAAATCACGATCGCAGTCACTCGAACCAAATCTCGATACTCCAGGTCAGGATCGTACGCGGCACAGAACTGCTTCCGCCCAATCCAGAATTTGACGTCCTTGAAAGCACACCGGACGACGAACGACAAGCTGCATGGCTCGGGCTTCCCGGAAAATAAAATCCGGTGCGGTTTTAAAGCCATAGTCACCAGCGAACTGATATTCAAAAGCGAAACTAAAAAAGTTGACTTAAATGCTTACTAATTAATGTGGTTAACGGCGCTTCCGAATTTGCGTGACTGATGTGAGGATGGCGCTTCCCGTTCACCATTGTCGCGAATCATACTTGGACACGAACCTGTCCAATATGCCAAAGCTTGTCGGCATATCGACTTGAAACGGAGCTATTTCCTTGGCGGACAAGGCGGAACTCTTAACGCCTCTGATGCGCCTTCGAAGACGGCATCGAGCAGCAAAGGCATTCGGCGCCTTGCTGGCCGTCGGCCTTGCGCTGCTGTTTGGTATCGTTCTTTCCGTCAATGACGGACGCAACTACCAACGGCTGGTGACATGGCTTGGAATGGACAAATACCTCGCGCGGCCTTTTGCCGCTTCGCCGCCGCCTGCTTTGCGCGCGCGCCGCACGACGCTGCTCATCGATGCGCCGCCGCGACTCATCCGGCCCGTTGCCGGCCTGCGCGACCGGCTGCGTATACTCCCGCATCGGACAGCCCACGAGCGATGCGAGCGTCTGGGTGAGGATGGCTTGGCCTCCAGTTTCCAGGCAGCCGGAGGTGATTGGGAATGCCTGTTTTCGACGCAACGCGGCACAACGCCGGAGCCTTCGGTGCTATTCATCCAGGTCAAGGGAGCATCGTCCAGCACATTCCGCACGTTTCGTCTCAAGCTCAGCCTACTCGACCCAGGAAAGGACGATGAAATGTTCAAGCTGGTGGCCCGATCAATCGATCGTTTCGGGCTCGAAATGGCGCCCGAAAACCTGCATTACCTCTATGACCGGATCAGAACGGGTCTCAGCTTTTCGTCGCGATTCGACGGCTACCGTGTCAGCTACGAGCGTGAGAGGGACGATGATCGACGTTTCAACCTTTTGATCACGCAGTTGCCCGAGACCTCGACATGTGGCCAATCGGCAGTATCGTCGAATGGTGCGTCGATGCACTCTTCGATCGTGCGCTTTCCGATCGAATGCCTGCCTTTGCAGCAACGGACCTTGTCACGCCCGATCCAGCCTAACTAGATCAACATCATCGCCCAGTTCACGCCGCGCGGTATCCATCAAACTCGTCTGGTGGGTGAATAGGATCGACTGGAACGCTCCACTCGATTCTGCCAGCGTCCGAAGGCCAGCTGCCGTACGTTCATCATCGAATGTCTGGAAGATATCATCCAGCACGAGCGGCGCCGGTTCATTGCGAGCGCAATAGTCCTGGAGGAATGCAAGCCGAAGCGCCAGATACAGTTGATCGCCAGTTCCCTCACTCAATCCGGAAAGCGGCACCTGCTCGCCGGTCTTGCGCTCGACAGCCAGTTGCAGCTCATCGTTATCATCATAGACCTGAATGAGGCGAGCGAATCGGCCGCCGGTCAAATCGGAGAATACCTCTCCGGCGCGGTTCATAACCGGATCGGCCTGCTGCTGGCGATAGGTTTCCATCGAATGGGAAAGCAGCGACCCTGCGAGCTTCAGCACCACCCAGCGACGGGCGAGCTCCTTGGCTTCCTGCTCGGCTGCCAGTTTTTCGAAGACGGCGCGTTCGGCGCCGGTGCCCTTTTCCAGCTCCTGCCTGCGCCGCAGATTATCCGCCTCGCCAGCGCGCAGATCGGCCAAGCGATTGACCTGTCTGCTATCCTCGGCCTCCAGCCGCTCGATTTCGACAACGGCGGATATCCTGTCGAAGTCGACGAGTGCTACCCTCACCGCCTCTTCATCGAGGCCATCTGCCTGCTCGATGAAGCGATTGCGGCAAAGTTCTTCGCTGGCAAGCAGTCTCCTTCGCTCCACGAGGTCCGCCAGGACGGCGGCGAGTTGATCCGGCGGAACGGCAGCGGCACCTGCCAAGTTCTGCCGTTGGGCATCCAGCCCGACTGCCTCGGTGATGTAACGGGCATGGGCAAGCTCGTTGCGCTCCAGAGCAGTCGTCAGCGTCTTGCGCTGGTTATCGGCAGCGCGCGCCTTCGTCACACGGTCATTCAGCATGCCAGCCGCAACATCTGCCGGGATGGAGCAGAGATCCGGCGCAAGCGAGCCCGACAGGGTGGCTACCTCTCCCTCGAAGGCTTCCATGTCGCGGGCCATGCCGCGCACACGCCGATTGCGGTTCTGTCTCTCGGAAAGAAGGTCCGGCAGCGTGCGCCAGATATCCAACGCAGCATTGGCCATATCGATCGTCGCATCTTCGGCAAGCCCGGCTGATGCGGCAGCGGCAGCGAAACCGGATCGCCAGAGATCGACCTTTTTGCGCAGATCCGTCTCGTCGGCTTCCAGTCGTGCCAGCGTCTGGCTTGCCGTATCGCGCATCCGCTCGATGGTGCGTCCCTCGCTCCACTGACGGCTGATTTCCTCCAGGCGAGTCGAAATTTCCCGTGCAAGGCTACGCGGTGGCAGGACACCGGAGGATGCGCCCGTAGCGTCAGCCAAAGCGTCCAATGCCGGCCGCAACGCCTCTTCCCGTGAACGCAGGATCTCGTAGTCGTCTTCCGCGGCATTCAAGTTAGCGGATAGCGCCAGCAATCCATCGACCATGCGGCGCCATTCGATCATGCGCTCGGGCGCTCCGGGCGTCACCGGGACGGCGTGGAAGAGATCTTCGAACTCGGTCACCGCATCGGAGGCGGCAATAGCAGCCTCTTTGGCCGCGCGTTCGGCCGCGGCAATCGCATCGGCGACTTTACGCTGTTGAAGTGTCAGTTGTGCATGACGCGAGACGCGTTCGGCATCGGAAAGCGCCATATCGGCTAGCCGATCCGCGTCCTGCACGGAAGACTTTGCTGCCTGTAAAGCCACGTCTGAAGGGTTGGAGGCCAGAGCCTCGATGAGGCCATCGCGTTCCTGTCGTGCAAGCTCGATCGTGTCGCGCGAAACGATCCTGCCCTCGCCTTCGAGAAGCGCAAGCTGGGCCTGAAGCTCATCCGCGTCATTCTTCAGACTTAAGAGCTTTTGCAATGCCTGCGTATGTTCCTGTCGTGCAGACTCGATCAGGCGGCGGTGATGAGCAAGTGTCTCAATGTCCGGCAGTGGTACGGAGAGAAGAAGGGCAAAATCGCGAACCGGCGGATCGAGGCGTGCCGACGCCGCATCGAGATCGCTCCTGGCGCGGGCAGCGCGGATCTTTAGCGTTTCGAGATTGGCCAGTTCCTCGATCTCGGGGCGCAGGGCCGCAAGCTGGTCACTCAGAGGCTTGGGATCGACAATGCGGGCAACCGGCGCATCGGCTTCGAGCTTGCGCAGCGCATCGGCTTCCTCGTCGATACGCTTGCGAAGCTGCCGCATCTCGCGGTCGAGTTCACCGCCCTCCTCCACCAGTTGGCGAAGGCGGACCAGATCGGCATCGGCCGGCTGCATGCGCTCAAGATCGGAGAATTCCTTGAAGCCGAGACGGCGCGAAGCCTGCAGCAGTTTCTGGTCAAAATCGTCCACTTCGGCACGAACCCGCGCGATGTCCTCCCTCGCCTTGAGATAGACGCCGCTGCGGCCATAGGCTGCCAGAATGTCCGGTGCAGCGACGAGTAGCGCGTCATCCACCTTGATGGCGTCGATCTCTTCACGAAGCCTTGTCAGCTCGTTTTCGGAGGCAACAAGCGCGTCGGCATTTTCCTGCCCGGCTTTAAGCGTCGTCGCTAGCTTTTCCTCGAAACCATCCGGCAGGCTGGCCAGCTCCTCGTGCTGCGCCAGAAGCGCACGTTCGCGGTCCAGTTCGCGTAATAGAGGTTCAAGCGCGATTTGCCGGCGCAGACGGTCGAGCGCGCGCCTGGTCTCTTCGCGCCCGTGCTGGAGCGTGTGGATCTCGGAGCCGAGTTCCGCCTCCTCCTTAAGCAGCGCCTTCCAGTCGCCGGCCTTCAGCTCGTTGTCGCGCTCCGCCTTGCGGGCTGCATCATGGGCATCGAGAGCCTGATAAAAGCTGCGGTCCTTCGACCGGCGCTGAGAATAGATGGCGTCCGCATCCGCATCCAGCGACTTGCGCAGGCTGGACAGGCCGGTCAGGCCCGAAGCGGCGGAGAACAGCAGGCTGCCGATCTCGCCACCGCTTTTAAGCATGGTCTCGCCACCGGCGCGCAGCGAATCCGAATTGAGGCCGAAGGCGCGTTCGAACACATCGCGGGAAAGATTTCCGAGATAGGGTGCGAGCGCATCGTCAGCGAGGTTCTCTTCCGCATCGGAATGTCCGAGCAGCGTGTTCTTGCGCCCCTTGCGGCGGCGGAAGGAGAGCTCCTGCCCGTCGCGTGCAGTCAGCTGCGCTCCGATGCGCAAGGAACCGACATCATGCAAGAAACCGTAAGTCGAGCGTTCGGGAAAACCGAAGAGCAGATCGGAGATGGCCGAGAGCGCGGAGGATTTGCCCGCTTCGTTCGGTCCGTAGACGATATGCAGCTTGGCGCCGGGGCGGAAGACGAGCTGGCGGTCAGTGAGCGCGCCATAGCGCAGGATGTCGAGACGATCGAAACGCATGGTCAGCCGGCCTCCGCGGCGCGGGAAACGAGAAGGTCACGCGCCTCGGCAAGAAGCACATCGATATCATCGCCAAGCGGCAGATCCCCTGCCCCGCTGCCACCCGGCAGTCTGGCGGCGATTTCGGCTATGCGGGCAGACGCCTCCTCCAGAAGTTCCGGCGGGAAGCCTTCCATGGTCAGAAGGCCATCGAGGCCAAGCGTGCCGGTGTTGCGCTCGGATGTTCGGTCATCGGGCTCAAGACGCAGGTCGAGCTTTTCGAGCCAGATATCGGCATGGCCGCGATGGCAGGCGGCCTGCACTTCATCGCGAAAATCCTCGGCCTTCGACAGGAGCTGCTTTCGAACACGGCTCTTGCCGGTGATGCGGACACGCAGCGCCAGCGGCCGGCCTTCCATGGCATCGGCGATAGGCTCGATTGCATCCTCGATACGGCGCAGCAGGGCTGCAGCCGTGTCGTCGCTTTCCACTGCGATCGTCAGTTCGGCAAAGCGGGCGCTGTCGGTGATCAGGCGCTCATAGGCAATGCGGCCATCCTCGACCGTCACGAGCACGGCGCCCTTGGCTCCGGTCTCGCGGATCGAGCGGCCCTGCAGGTTGCCCGGAAAGACCACGAGCGGGTCTTCCGCGACGATTTCGAAATCATGGACATGGCCGAGCGCCCAGTAGTCGTAACCGCGCGAGCGCAGGTCTTCCACGGAACATGGCGCATAGGGCGCGTGCGGCTCACGGCCGGTCAGCGACGTGTGCAGCACGCCGATATTGAACCATCCGGCCTCGGGCCTTGGATAGGCGAGCGCAAGATTTTCATTCGCCGAGCGTTCGGCGAAGCCTTGTCCGTGCAGCGCGACCTTCAAATGCTCCAGCCGGAAGGTGCCGGGCTTGCCGGTCGGGAACTCGCTAACATTCTTCGGCAGCGTGATGGTTCTGGTGATCACACTCTCGGCGTCGTGATTGCCCTTGAGCAGAAAGACCGGGATGCCGGCGCGTTCCAGCCGCGCCACTTCGCGGTTGAAGAACAGGCCGATCTTGTTGTCCTTCCAGTCGCCGTCATAAACGTCGCCGGCGACGATAAAGAAATCAACCTTGCGCTCCACCGCTTCATCGACAAGCGCCGAAAAGGCCTTGCGGCTTGCCTCGACAAAAAGCTCGGCGAGATCGGCATCCTTGAGGGCCAGTCCCTGAAAAGGGCTGCCGAGATGCAGGTCTGCGGCATGGATGAAGCGGAAGGAACTCATCGAATCGTCTCATGCGAACACATCAGGAACGCCAGACTTAAGGTAGCAGGCCCCAAGAAAAAAGGCCGGGTGCGCAAACACCCGGCCTTTTCCTGTTGAAGATGGAGATCCGTCAGTTGGTGACCTTGAGGGTGACCGGCAGGAACAGGGTCTCGCCGGATGAGTCGTCAACGCCGTCATTGTCGGTGACCATGAAGGCCTTGCCGGACTTGTCGAAGGCAAAGCCTTCCAGCTTGTCGAGAACGTAGCCGTTGGTGGCGTTCTTCAGGTCCGGAAGGAAGTCATGGACCTCTTCCTTGGCAACGAGCTGCAGTTCACCGCCGATCTTGGCAGGCTTCATGTCCTTGAGCGAAACGCGGTAGAGCTTCTTCAGCTTGGCGGCGTCGCCGATCAAGTTGTCGCGTTCGACGATATAGAGATGGTCGCCATTGGCGGTGATTTCCGAGAGACCGACCCAGCCCTTTTCAGCCTTTTCGAGCGGATAACGGACGGCTGCCCATTCCTTCGACTTCGGCTTGTAGGAAAGAAGCTTCACCTGGCCCTTGGGATCATCCTTCCATTCGCGCTGGATTGCCATCCAGAGCGTCAGGTCGTCACCGGAACCGGTCGTGGTGACGCCTTCGAGACCGTAACGGCTTTCGCCGGCCAGAAGTTCGGCAGGCAGGCCGATCTCGGCCTTGATCTCGCCCTTGGCATTGACGTTGTAGATACCGTGACCGACCAGCTTGTCGCTATCGCCTTCCGATGCCAGCCAGAAGCCGCCCTTGCCATCGAGTGCGATGCCTTCGATATCGAGCTTCTGCGCCGGCTGGCCGTTGCGGGTGATGCGGACGACATTGGTGATCTCGGCCGGCTTGCTTGTCGTGTCGATGGTGAAGATCGACGGCTGTATGGCATAAACGGAATCGTTCACCGCATAGAGGATGCCGTCCTTCTCGGCGTCACCAACGAGACCCGACAGCGCGCCCCAACCGATCAGCTTCCCATCGACATCCTTGGAAACGATGGTCGGATAGGCCTTCTTGCCTTCGGCAAGCTCATAGATCATCACATGCGAGCGGGGACCTCCGTCTTCGCCGAGATCGGCTTCATTTGCGGATGCAAGCAGGTTGCGGCCCGGAATGGCGACAGCGCCTTCAGGCGATACGCCCGACGGCAGAAGCTGCACGAGCTCCGGCTCGCCACCGGTATCCTTGTAGACCGCAATCATCGAACCGCGCTCCGAGAGCACGAAGAAATACTGCTGGCCATTGAAGATCGCGGCTTCCATGCCTTCCGGCTCGATGCCCTTGTTCTTGGCGCGCTTTTCCGGGAAATGACCGTGGCGGGCAATCTCGTGCTCGAGCGTCATGCCCGCATCGTAGAGAACCTTCCCGGTACGGTCGAAGATGGTGAAGCCGCGCGAACCGCCCTTGTAATCGCCTTCATTGGCGATGACGAGGCGATCAGTGCCGAGCCACTTGACGGCGTCAGGCTCGCGCGGAACAGCGGTCAGCTTGCCCGAAAAATTCAGCGAACCATCGGTCTTGGCATCGACGCCTTCGAGATCAACCGTACCGGCGGAGAAGTGGCTGGTGACCTTGGCTGTCTTGCTGTCGATGATGATGACGTGGTTGTTTTCCTGCAACGTCAGGGCGATCTCGCCATTGGCGTTGATGTTGACGAATTCCGGCTCCGGATCTTCCGGGGCGACTGTTGCAAGTCCGGTCACGCCAACGCGCTTGATGCTGTCGCAGGCAGGAACGCCGTTTTTCAGCGAGACGATCAGAAGTTCGCCTGCCGGAAGTTGCGGCAGTGCACCGTCGTTCAGGTCTTCGTCACGCTGGTTTTCGATGGCGATGGCGGCAAATGTGCCATCAGGCGCCACGACGACAGAATCCGGCTGACCGCCGAGATCACAGGTCGTTTCAAGTTTTTTCGAAGCGATATCGATGATGCCCAGTTGGCCGGCAGGCTTCGTCAAGTCTTCGGTCTTGTCGATGGTGATGAGTGCCTTCGGACCGGCTGCAGCAACCGAGTTCGGTTCGCCATCGATGGCGATGGATCCACCTGCCTTCGGGGCCTTGGCGTCAGTGATGTCGATGAAGCCGATCGTGCCTCCCGGCGCGTCGGAATAGATCAGCGTGTTGCCATCCGCAGTCGCGGTGATGATTTCCGACGATGTCGCCTTGTCCTCGCCCTTGGGCAGGTTCTGGGCAACCGGGAAAGAGGCGATACGGTTAAAGACCTGCTCCGCACTAGCGGGAGCAGCAACCGAGGCAAAAAGGATTGCCGTCAAGGCGGCGCGTGTCGAGAATGTCATGAAAAGCCCTCCGTGAAACCACAGGTGGGCTTTTGGGCCAGATGCGTGACACGATAATGACAGCTTCATCATCATGAGTTGCGTTATCGACTGATTGAGCCAACCGCACTCAACGCATGAAAAAAGGCCGGGCAAGGCCGGCCTTCGATATCGTGTAACCGGCAATGAGGCAGATCACTTTTTCTTGGCGTTGTAAGCCTTGATGGCTTCCGAAACTTCACCTTCAGCATGGGCAGCGTTGTCAAAGCCATTCAGTTCGACAGACTTGCGGCCCGCCGGGAGCTGCTTGTAGACGCGGAAGAAAGCCTGGAGGCGTTCCTGCTCGATCTGCGGCAGATCGGTGATTTCCTTGATGTTATCGTAGGTCGGGTCGATCTTGCTGGTCGGTACGGCAACAATCTTGTCATCGACCTCGCCGCCATCGATCATCTTCAGAACACCGATCGGGCGAACCTTGATGATGGCGCCCGGAACGACTGGCTCGCGGGTGTAGACGATGGCGTCGAGCGGATCGTTGTCGCCACCGAGCGAAGAGGTGATCGAGCCGTAGTTGCCCGGATAAACGACCGGCATGGACTGGTAGCGGTCAACCACGACATGGCCGGTCTTGGCGTCGATCTCGTATTTGGTGAAGCTGCCCTGCGGGATCTCGATGGCGACGGCGAATTCCTTGCCGTCATCGGTTTTCTGCGGATAGTCGAGATAGGAAACGTATTCGGCAGAAGCTACGCCCGCGGTAACGAGAAACGCGGCGGCAGTCAGAAGCAATTTCATGGCAGGCCCTTTTCATGATGAGACGTCCCACCTAAGCGAGCTCTGTGACAACGCCGTGACAGATTCCCGTCTACAAAGTTTACCTCTCATACTGAAAAGGCCCGGCATAAACCGGGCCTCGTCCATCGCGAGCATTCCTTAAAAAATCGGCTCAGAACTTGACCGTATAGTTGCTGCGCAGCCAGACGGTCGGGTCCTGCCCCTTGGTCGTGGCGTTGACCATGAAGGAAGCGACCCCCTTGCCGAGATCAAATTCGGCGCCGAGACCGCCACGAGCCCAGAACTGCTGCAGATCCTGACCTTCGAGACTGAAGTCGCTGATCCCGGTCAACGTGCCGCTCGTAGCCGTCGCGCGGTTTTCGAACTGGTAGTCAAGCTCGGCCTTGGCCAGCAGACGGACAGTGTCGTTCAGCGGGCGAACGAAATCCGCACCGAGACGGGCGATCGTCGAATGATCGCTGCTGCCGTCGAACTCGACCGGGAAGGAGCCGCCGGTTTCCGTATAGGCGTCAACCCTGGTATGCGCATAGGAAAGGCCGACATAGGGGGTGATCGCCGTATCGTCGATCGTCACCGCATTCAGCCAGTCGAAGCGGATCTTTGCGCCCCAGGTTTCAGCATTGGTGTCGCCTTCGGAATAATCGGTGACGGCACCGTTCAGATAACCGCGGTTGCTGTCGACACTGCTGCGTCCCCAATAACCGCCAACCGTCGCGTAAACGTTATTGCCGAGATCGGCAGAGACTTCCGGTGACAGGTAGAAGCCGCGCTGGCGCACGTCGCCACCGGCATCCAGATCCTGGTCGGTATAGGTTCCACCAACTGCGAAGCGGGCTGTGACGCCATCGGCGATACCGTAACCAAAACCAAATTCACCGAGAGCAAGGCCGCCATCGGCGTGATCGCTGTTGTCATAACCGCCATCGATCGTGCCCCAGACGGATCTCTGGCCGGCGGTCAGCAGATTGCGCATTGGCGCTCCCTGCGCACCGAACATGATTGTGTCGGCATTGTTGACACCGCTCTGAACGATGACGTTGTTGGCCATCGCGACAGTCGGGAAAAACTCGGCGGTATCGATGATACCGCTTCCGCCTTCGCAGACGTCAGCGTTGCATTCGTTGCCGCCTTCCTCGCCCTGGCTTTCGATGACACGCGCGATATAGGTGGAGCCGGTAGTGGTCTCGCCGATGATAACATTGCCGTCAGCCGATACGAGATCGGCGGTTTGCGTCATAGCATCGCCGATGGTGGCACCTTCGGCTGCCAGCCAGTCCTCGACAGTCACCATGCCGTTCGCCTGCGTCCAACGGAAGCCGTGGCTTGTGGACTGGGCGTCTGTTGCCGATCCGACCACGACGCCGCCGTCGGCATTAACCGCACTCGCCGTGGATGAAGTGCCACCGAGAGTTCCGAGATCGGTCATCACGTCTGTTGACCCGACATACCGGTAGGCGTGAGACGACGTGTCGCCGGTCAGGTAGGAACTGCCGACCAGAACATTGCCATCGCCGCTCATTGCGTTCAGGAACGTGTAAGAACCGCCCAAGCTTCCGATGTCGACCATCTCGGTCTCTTTAGTCCATCGGAATACGTGGTATGGCGACGACGAGGATGTATATCCAGATCCGGCGACCACCGATCCGTCGTCGCTGACAAAGTCAGCGCTGGAGTTGTCATAAAGCGTATCGATGTTCTCCATCGTGCCGCTGTCTACAGTCCATCGAAATGCGTGATAATTTCCGTCTAGTGTGTCGGCCTCGCCGACAACAGTTTTCCCGTCGGTGCTCACAGCGTATGCGTACGAATCCCGCCCACCAAGCGTGCCTAGACCGATCATTCCCTCAGAAGATGTCCAGTAAAAAGCTTCGGCCATGAAGCTCATGACGCTTACGTATCCCGCAACGGCGGTTCCGTCGCCACTTACAGACTGAGCAAAGCTACCGGTGGTGTCAGTGTCAACTACACCCAAGTCGACGAAACCATTCGCTGCGGTCCATACGAAGGATGTCTTGCGACCGGTCACGGCATCAGAATAGTAGCCCGTCACGGTCTTACCGTCGGCGCTCAAACCACTCAAATTGAGATAGGTGACGCCGGACGGTGGCGTGATTGACTGAATGTCGCCGGTTGCTGTCGATATAAGTGAATAGGTGTAGGTCCCGGCATTCTGGTCGTAATCAGTTTTGAGTACGACCGAACCATTACTGCTCAAACCGATAACTTCGGGTCCGGAGGCAGCATGTGCAACGGAAGCAACACTGACCATAGCCGAGAGAGCAGAACTCGCAAGAAGACAAAGGGTCTTTGATTTAAGAAACATTTCTGGATGACTCGCTGATCGTTTAAGACGGATGCCGTCAGCGACGCCGAGATATGAAATGCCTCATAAAAATAAGAACTAATCATATTTCTAAATTAAGAATCGCTTGTGCCCCCACTGACGAATTGGCCGTGATGCACTCGATCTTACAAGTAGTTCGAAATCTGCCGGCCGGTGTTTCTCTGACAAATGACAACAAAGCGGAAGCACTGTTGCCGGGCGGCACCACTGCCCAATAACCGTTAATTGTTGCAAGTTCGCAGCATCCACCGGGAGTGGAGATGATGTGTTATGCAACAAAAAACCCCGGAAGTTATCCGGGGTTTTAAGACCATGGCAGGGATACTGCCCGGTGAAGTCTTACTTGCCGTTTACGGCGTCCTTCAGGCCCTTGCCGGCCGAGAACTTCGGAACGTTGCGAGCCGGAATATCGACTTCTGCGCCGGTCGACGGGTTGCGGCCCTTGGAGGCTTCACGGCGGGATACGGAGAAGCTGCCGAAGCCAGCGAGGCGAATGTCGCCGCCGTTCTTCAGTTCGCCCTGTACGGTTTCGAATACTGCGTCCACGGCGGATGCGGCGTCAGCCTTGGAGAGACCAGCCTTTTCGGCAACTGCGGAAACCAGCTCGTTCTTGTTCATGTTTCCATCCCTTTCTACGGTTTTGGAACGACTCGATTAGTCGGCGCCGACAATAGTTTTGCGTCGGTGCTTGGCAACCCAAAAGCTCTGAGATCGCCTGAAAAACAAGGGGTTTCATGCATTTTTCACAAAAAAAGCCGGCTTTCGCCGGCTTTCTCCACAATTCAAACTCGGTTGACCCGAGGGATCGCTCAATGGGCGATGCCTGTCACACCGTCCTCGGACCCCTCGACCGTTGCGATAACGGGTGTCTCAACCGTACCATCCCACTCGATCGGTTCAGGACGACGAACCAGAGCATGCTTGATCACCTCACCCATGCGGGACACGGGGATGATCTCCATGTTGTTCTTCACGTTGTCCGGAATGTCGGCCAGGTCCTTGGCGTTTTCTTCCGGGATCAGAACCGTCTTGATGTTACCGCGAAGGGCTGCAAGCAGCTTTTCCTTTAGGCCACCGATCGGCAGGACGCGACCGCGCAGGGTAATTTCGCCTGTCATGGCGACATCCTTGCGAACCGGAATGCCGGTCATGATCGAAACGATCGCCGTTGCCATACCGACGCCGGCAGACGGGCCGTCCTTCGGAGTGGCGCCTTCCGGCACGTGGACGTGGATGTCCGACTTGTCGAAACGCGGCGGCTCGATGCCGAAATCGACGGCACGGGAGCGCACATAGGATGCCGCCGCCGAGATCGATTCCTTCATGACGTCCTTCAGGTTGCCGGTGACGGTCATGCGACCCTTGCCCGGCATCATCACGCCTTCGATGGTCAAGAGCTCGCCGCCGACTTCCGTCCAGGCGAGACCGGTGACGACACCGACCTGATCCTCACCTTCCGCCTCGCCATGGCGATAGCGCGGAACACCGAGGTAATCCGAAATGTTGGCAGCGGTGATGGCGACCGACTTCGTCTTGCCCTTGATGATCTCGGTCACGGCCTTGCGGGCGAGCTTCATCAGCTCGCGCTCGAAGGAGCGAACACCGGCTTCGCGGGTGTACTGCTGGCTGATCGCCATCAGGGCATCGTCGGACACCGAGAATTCATTCGGCTGCAGAGCATGTTCCTTGATCGCCTTCGGCAGAAGGTGACGCTTGGCGATCTCGCGCTTTTCATCTTCGGTGTAACCGGCGATACGGATGATCTCCATGCGGTCCATCAGCGGACCCGGAATGTTGAGCGTGTTCGCCGTGGTGATGAACATCACGTCGGACAGGTCGTATTCAACTTCAAGGTAGTGATCCATGAAGGTCGAGTTCTGGGCCGGATCGAGCACTTCGAGCAGTGCCGCCGACGGATCGCCGCGGAAATCCGACCCCATCTTGTCGATTTCATCGAGCAGGAAGAGCGGGTTGGACTTCTTGGCCTTCTTCATCGACTGGATGATCTTGCCAGGCATCGAGCCGATATAAGTGCGGCGGTGACCACGGATTTCGGCTTCGTCACGAACGCCACCGAGCGCCATGCGTACGTATTCGCGGCCGGTCGCCTTGGCGATCGACTGGGCGAGCGACGTTTTACCGACACCCGGAGGGCCAACGAGGCAGAGGATCGGGCCCTTGATCTTGGTGGCACGCGCCTGAACCGCCAGATATTCGACGATACGCTCCTTGACCTTGTCCAGACCGAAGTGATCCTGCTCGAGGATTTTTTCGGCGTTGTTGAGGTCGGCCTTGATCTTCGACTTCTTGGCCCACGGAATACCCAACAGCCAGTCGAGATAGTTGCGCACGACAGTGGCTTCCGCCGACATCGGGCTCATCTGGCGCAGCTTCTTCAGTTCGGCATCCGCCTTTTCGCGGGCTTCCTTGGAGAGCTTGGTCTTGCCGATGCGTTCTTCCAGTTCGGCCATCTCGTCACGGCCTTCTTCGCCGTCACCGAGTTCCTTCTGGATCGCCTTCATCTGTTCGTTCAGGTAATATTCGCGCTGGGTCTTCTCCATCTGGCGTTTTACACGCGAGCGGATGCGCTTTTCGACCTGCAGGACCGAGATTTCGCCTTCCATGAAGCCGAGCGCCTTTTCAAGACGCAGCTTGATCGACACCGTTTCCAGCATTTCCTGCTTTTCGGTGATCTTGATCGACAGGTGCGAGGCAACCGTGTCAGCGAGCTTCGAGTAGTCCTCGATCTGGCTGGCGGCGCCGACGACTTCCGGCGAGATCTTCTTGTTCAGCTTTACGTAGTTCTCAAACTCGGAAACGACCGAGCGCGACAGGGCTTCAACCTCGACGGCGTCCTCTTCAGGCTCATCGAGAATGTCGGCCTTGGCCTCGTAAAACTCCTCGCGGTCCGTATAATTGCTGATCTCGGCACGTGCTCGACCTTCGACGAGAACCTTGACGGTGCCGTCGGGCAGCTTGAGGAGCTGCAGCACATTGGCGACCGTGCCGATTTTGTAGATCGCGTCCGGCTCCGGATCGTCGTCGCTGGCATTGATCTGGGTGACGAGCATGATCTGCTTGTCGGAGCCCATAACCTCCTCAAGCGCGCGGATGGATTTCTCACGTCCGACGAACAGGGGAACGATCATATGCGGGAAGACCACAATGTCGCGCAATGGCAGGACCGGATAGGTCGCTGAGCCGGATGCTGCAGACGTTGAACTTGTCATCTTGTTTCCTTTCCATCGTCCCGTTTCCGGGATGGCTTGAGCAATTACCCAAGCACTTCACTCCCGCTCAAGGTGGAGTTTTCCTATGTCATTTTCAAGCCTTGCAGCAGCCCAGTCGTCGCCAACATGACAGGGATATTACAAAGCACTCGCATAAATGTTTGACGTTGCCATTATCCGCCGAACCAGCCCCGGCCATCGACGGAAACGTGAATCGCATTCAACTTCGCACAGAAGCCGAAAAACCGAAGCAGCGAGAACAACCATGATCTGCGTGCTTCACGTCTAAAGCAAGCTGAATATCGCGCAACCGTCCGCATTGGGAATTTCCCCAGAACGAAGCGAGCAACCACAGCTTACCTACGAAAAGAGGCCCCAATACGGGGCCTCGATCAAATCTATACTACTGGTCCCGGCTCAGGCCGAAACATTGGCTTTCTCGTCCTGGCGATCCGCATAGATGTAAAGCGGACGGGCATTGCCCTTCACCACATCGTCGGAGATGACGACTTCGCGGACACCATCGAGGGCCGGAAGCTCGAACATCGTGTCGAGCAGGATCTTTTCCATGATCGAACGGAGGCCGCGGGCGCCGGTCTTACGCACGATCGCCTTGCGGGCGATTTCGCGAAGGGCGTCCTCGTGGAAGGTCAGTTCCACGTCTTCCATCTCGAACAGGCGCTGATACTGCTTGATCAGTGCGTTCTTCGGCTCGGACAGGATCTGGATCAGCGCATCCTCATCGAGATCCTCGAGCGTTGCCAGAACCGGCAGACGACCGATGAATTCCGGGATGAGGCCGAACTTGACCAGATCTTCCGGTTCCAGTTCGCGCAGCACTTCGCCGACGCGGCGGTCGTCAGCAGCCTTGACGGATGCACCGAAGCCGATCGAGGTTTTCTCGCCACGGGCCGAAATGATCTTGTCCAGACCAGCGAATGCACCGCCGCAGATGAACAGGATGTTCGTCGTGTCGACCTGCAGGAATTCCTGCTGCGGATGCTTTCGGCCACCCTGCGGCGGAACCGAGGCAACCGTGCCTTCCATGATCTTCAGAAGCGCCTGCTGCACGCCTTCGCCAGATACGTCGCGGGTGATCGACGGGTTGTCCGACTTGCGCGAGATCTTGTCGACTTCGTCGATATAGACGATGCCGCGCTGGGCGCGTTCGACATTGTAGTCGGCGGCCTGCAGAAGCTTCAGGATGATGTTTTCGACGTCTTCACCAACGTAACCGGCTTCGGTCAGCGTCGTTGCATCAGCCATGGTGAAGGGAACGTCGATGATGCGGGCGAGCGTCTGGGCAAGATAGGTCTTGCCGCAGCCGGTCGGGCCGACGAGCATGATGTTCGACTTCGCAAGCTCTACGTCACCGCCCTTGGAGGCATGCGCGAGGCGCTTGTAATGGTTGTGAACGGCGACCGACAGGATGCGCTTGGCCTGCTGCTGGCCAATGACGTACTCATCGAGAACCTTGATGATGTCCTGGGGCGTGGGAACGCCGTCGCGGGACTTGACCATCGAGGTCTTGTTCTCTTCGCGAATGATGTCCATGCACAGTTCGACGCATTCATCGCAGATGAATACTGTCGGTCCTGCAATCAGTTTGCGGACCTCGTGCTGGCTCTTTCCGCAGAAGGAGCAGTATAGGGTATTCTTGGAGTCGCCGCCGTTGCCGCTGCTGACTTTGCTCATATCACTTTCCTTCCAGCACTCTGCGCTCACGTAAAGACGGGCGCAGTCCACTCAACCGCTGCCGGCACGTGACACCGACGGGCTTCACGTGCCTGCCCTGTTCCGGGGGTACTCTACCGGTCCAGATAACGGTCCGGCGGCAACGAAACCCCTAAGAAACGAATGCTATGTCATAAAAGTTCAACACAGCATTAATAGTTACTAATAGCGCTTTCCGACCGACTTGAAACCCCTTTTTGCTCACAACAGGGTTACAGTGGCGGAAAGGCTACAACCCGATCAGCTTTCCGAGCCGCCTTCAAGTTCCTGGCGCGAGGTCAGGATCTTGTCGATGACACCCCATTCCAGGGATTCGTCGGAGGTCATGAAGTGGTCGCGATCGAGGGTCTTTTCGACTTCCTCGAGGGTGCGGCCGGTATGCTTCACATAAACTTCGTTCAGGCGGCGCTTCATCTTGAGGATGTCGCGGGCATGACGCTCGATGTCGGACGCCTGCCCCTGGAAGCCGCCGGACGGCTGATGCACCATGATGCGGGCATTCGGCGTTGCAAACCGCATGCCCTTTTCACCTGCGCAAAGGAGCAGCGAACCCATCGAGGCGGCCTGGCCGATGCAAAGCGTCGAAACGGCTGGCTTGATGAACTGCATCGTGTCGTAGATCGCCATGCCGGCGGTGACCACGCCACCCGGCGAATTGATGTAAAGCGCGATTTCCTTCTTCGGATTTTCGGCTTCGAGGAAAAGCAGCTGGGCGCAGACGAGCGACGCCATGTGATCTTCCACCGGACCGGTCAGGAAAATGATGCGCTCCTTCAACAGGCGCGAATAGATATCGTAAGAGCGCTCACCGCGATTGGTCTGTTCGACGACCATAGGCACCAGGGCCATTGCGGTATCAACTGGATTTTTCATGTCCGTCCTTTGTCAAATGCCTTGCCGAAGGCAACGTGGCGCTCCGGAATCATTGGAATGGGTCAATCCCTACATAGAGTGTCAATGCCCGGTACTTCAAGACGGAGAGCCCGATATCCTTAACTCACGATCGTCCTGCCACCCATGCCGGGCTGATCGCATCTGCGCTGTCGCGAATAAATCGCTTCGGCTCAATGATACGGCGGCCCTGCCCACCGCCTTTTTTACCGCCAAGGTAAAGCGAAGGTAAATCACACCGGACAATATCGCCCCACGCCAACTATAACGCCAAAAGCGAGCGCCCGGCGCAAACCCGACCTTAAACTTTCGAGGTTATACACACGCCAAGCCGAGGTTCGGCGGGGAGCATTGCGTTGGATATTGTAACGGGTTTCATGATCTGGGCCGCAGAGGCCAGCACGATCGGTGTGCTTTTATGGACACGCTGGATTTACGAACGCCAGCCGTTTTACTTCACCTGGGGGACCGGCTTCCTCTTTCACGGCATCGGCGTCGGCATGGTCGCGCTGCGCGGCACCCTGCCCGATTTCGTTTCTATCGAGATTGCCAATGTCATGGCACTTGGCGGCATCGGGCTTTGGGTTGCCGGAATGCTGCAATTCGACAAGCGGCGCGTGGAAGCGTTTATCGCCATTCCATCACTGATCTTCGTCGCCGGCATGCTGCTAGAGCCGGTGCGGACCAATTTCAGCTATCGTGTCGCCCTGTTCCATGGCGCTGCATCGGTAGGATATCTGATGCTGATCGCCACCGTTCTTTGGGGCGAGAACGGCCGCTCGCAGACCCGCAGGGTTTTCGCCGCATGTGTCGGCGTCCAGGTTCTGTCGAGCACGGTAGTCGCGATATTTGCCCTGATCAGCAAGCCGCAATCCTTTGCGGCAGGCAACAATTCCTTCCTGCTGCTTCTCGTCGCCGCCTTGTGCTTCATCGCCGCTATCATGAGCGGCAGCAAGCTCATCAACGAGCGCAATGAAGCCAAGCTGAAACTGCTCGCCGTCACCGATCCACTGACCAACCTTCTCAATCGCCGCGGATTGATCGACCAGTTCCATACGCTGAAGCGAATCCACTCGGGCGAAGGCGGATTACTCGCTCTGATCCATCTGGACCTAGACGGTTTCAAGCAGATCAATGATCTATACGGCCATCAGGCTGGCGACGAGGTGCTGGTCGCCTTCGCAAAAATCGGCACGGCCGCGCAGCGGGGACGCGGATCATTCGGCCGCATGGGCGGCGAGGAATTCGCATCAATCATGTATGTCGCCAACATGATAGAGGCCGCAAGCGTCGCAGAGGCGATCAGGACTACGCTGAAACAGCAGCCGATCAACGTCGGAGACCATCAGATACCCGTTACCGTCAGTATCGGCATTGCGCTGGCGGAAATCCGATCGGCCAACCTGGACACGCTTCTCAGCACGGCAGACCGCGCACTCTATGTAGCCAAGACAAACGGCCGCGACCGCACGGCGATCGGCACCGAGAGTGATGTATCGATCGTTCCCGCGATCGACCACGCTGATACGCAGGATGCACCGGTCCAGGCCAGCATGACGCAACAGGTAGCTGCACTGAGACGGATCGTGGCGATCGGCAAGTAAGCGTTATGCATCGAAGGAGGCGGCTCCGTTTTTCGGCGCCGCCCTCTTGTCTTCGTCCACCCGATCACCCAAATCCCTCCCACACAAAAATGAGAGAGCGGGACATGGCGAAGAGACTTTACGGGGCTGTGGTCATCAGCCTGCTATCGATTTCGTCCGCACCTGCGCAGCAGGCCTCCGATACGGTTGCCCCCGAGAAAGCCACCGGCACTGCAAGCGCCAGCCGCGTGGAAGCGCGAGACTTCATGGTCGCAGCCGCCAATCCGCTGGCAGCGCAGGCGGGTCGTGAAATTCTCGCCAATGGCGGCAACGCCATTGATGCGATGGTGGCGGTGCAGGCCGTGCTCGGCCTTGTCGAGCCGCAGAGTTCCGGCCTCGGCGGTGGCGCTTTCCTCGTCTATTACGACGCGGCCGCGAAACGGCTGACCACATTCGACGCCCGCGAAACGGCGCCGATGGAGGCGACGCCGAAGCTTTTTCTCGACGATGCAGGACAGCCGCTGAAGTTCATGGACGCCGTTGTCGGCGGCAGGTCGGTCGGCACGCCCGGCACGGTGCGGCTGCTGGAGGATGTCCAGATCCGCTACGGCAAGCAAAGCTGGCCGGCCCTCTGGAAACCCGCCGCCAAGCTGGCCCGCGAAGGCTTTGCAGTCTCCCCTCGCCTCGCTTCGCTGATTGCGACGGAAGGCGACGCGCTGAAACGTTACGAAGGTGCAAGGAACTATTTCTTCGATGAGACCGGTGCGCCGCTGAAGGCGGGGCACATCCTGAAAAACCCCGAATATGCGAAAGCGATTGAGGCGATTGCGACGGGCGGTGCCGATGCATTTTATCGCGGACCTATCGCCGAAGATATCGTCAAGACGGTGCGCGGTGCGCGCGACAATCCCGGTATTCTGTCCCAGACCGACCTTGCCATCTATCACATCAAGGAACGGGAGCCGGTCTGCTTTACCTATCGCGCTCTCGACATCTGCGGCATGGGACCACCGTCTTCGGGCGGAATTGCTATCGGTCAGATGCTGGGCATGGCAGAGAATTTCGACCTCAAGGGCCTTGGTCCGGAGAATGTCGAAAGCTGGCGGATCATCGGCGACGCACAGCGCCTCGCCTTTGCCGATCGCGAGCGTTACGTCGCGGATACGGATTTCCAGCCGCTGCCGATCAAGGGGCTTCTTGAGAAGACATATCTCGGCGAACGGGCAAAGCTTCTGGATGGCGACAAGGCGCTTGCCAAGGATGCCGTCAAGGCAGGCGAACCCGAATGGGATCACGCCATGCTGCTCGGCCGGGATGCCGCGATCGAACTGCCGTCCACCAGCCATTTCGTCATCGTCGACAAGGAAGGAAACGTCGTCTCGATGACGACGACGATCGAAAACGGCTTCGGTTCTCGGCTGATGACGCATGGCTTTCTGCTCAACAATGAGCTGACCGATTTTTCCTTCAAGACCCATGATGGTGCACTCGCGGTCGCCAACCGTGTCGAACCCGGCAAACGGCCACGCTCCTCCATGGCTCCGACGATCGTGATGAAGGACGGCAAGCCGCTGCTCGCGATCGGCTCGCCGGGCGGCAGCCAGATCATCGGCTATGTGGCGCAGGCGCTGATCGCCTATATCGACTGGGGCATGCCGGTGGAACAGATCGTCGCCCAGCCGCATCTGATCAACCGTTTCGGTACCTACGACATCGAAGCGGGTACGACAGCCGAGAGGTTCGCCGAGCCACTGAAGGCGCTTGGCTATGAAGTCAAACCGGGCCAGATGAATTCCGGGCTGCATGCCATCGAGATCACCGGCACCGGACTTGTCGGCAGTGCCGATCCGCGTCGCGAGGGCGTTGCTCTCGGCGAGTGACGGCAACCAGCTTATCCCGATTGCGCTGCGCCGGAATTTCGCGCTACGCATCGGGAATGACATCGCTTCCTGATTTTCTCCGTATCGATGCCGTCAGCCGGCATGTTTCGCTTGATGGCCGCAATCCGGCTTTCTACAGCGACCCGAACCAGGTCTATTCAGCCCTGCATCAGCATTGTCCCACCTTCTACTGGGAGGAACAGCGGCAATGGTTCTTTACCGGCTATGAGCATGTGAATGCACTGTTGCGTGACAGGCGTTTCGGGCGACAGATCCTGCATGTGGCAAGTCGCGAGGAACTGGGGCTGCCGGAGCCGCAAGCGCATCTTGTGAATTTCGATCTCGCAGAGCGCCATTCGCTGCTGGAAATAGAGCCGCCGGAACACACGCGGCTTCGAACGCTGATCAACCGCGCCTTCGTATCCCGTCATATCGAGAGGCTGAGGCCGGAGATTGCCGATCTGGCGGAACGGCTGATCGACGGTTTCGAGAAAGATGGAAAGACCGAGCTGCTTTCCTCCTTTGCCGACATCATTCCCGTCACGATGATCTCGCGGATGATCGGCATTCCGGACGAGATGGGACCGCAGCTCTTGAAATGGAGCCATGCCTATGTCGGCATGTACATGTTCAAGCGCTCGAAAGAGGACGAATATGCGGCCGACCGGGCGGCAAAGGAATTTGCCGATTACGTCAAGACGCTGATCTCCGATCGCCGCAGGACACCTGCGGAGGACCTGCTCAGCCACATGATCCACACCGAGCGCAAGTCTTCCGATTCAGGGCGGGGCCAGCACCTTACCGACGACGAACTGGTATCGACGACGATCGTGCTGCTCAATGCCGGGCATGAGGCGACGGTGCATCAAATCGGCAATTCGGTTCGGGTCATTCTCGAAAGCGGCCTCACTCCGGCCGAGCTTTTTCGAGATGAAACAGCCACGGAACGAACGGTGGAAGAAACGCTGCGCATCTGCGCACCCGTCCATATCTTTCAGCGATGGGCCCTGGAGGATTTAGAGATCGATGGCGTCAGCCTGAAGCGCGGCGACAAGGTCAGCCTGATCCTGGCGGCTGCCAATCTCGATCCGAGAGTGTTTTCAGATCCGCTAACCTTCAAGCCGGACCGAAAGGAAGCTCAGAACCTCTCTTTCGGAGCGGGCATCCATTTCTGCATCGGTGCGCCGCTGGCGCGGCTGGAGCTCAATACAGTTCTGCCGATCCTGTTTCGGCGCCTGCCCGATTTGAGGCTAGAGGCCAAACCCGTAGTCAAAGATGTCTATCATTTCCATGGGTTGGAGCGGCTCGACCTCGTCTGGTGATGCAAAATCAGGCATCGAGCGACAGTACGCCACATCGAAAACACATGGCTCTTATGCAATCTGTTCGATTGTTTAGCGGAAACAGTACCTTATAGTACGGCTGAGGGAGGATCGTTGAACAGGACCCCTTCCGTGACCAAGCGCAAGACCGCGATTTTCCTGCATAAAAGCCTCCACGGCAACCGTTTCGCACAGGTTGCGCTGATCGTGCTTCTTTGGCTTGCCGGTGAAGCCGTGTCGCGCGGCACAGGTCTGCCGATCCCCGGCAGCGTGCTTGGCCTGTTTGCACTCCTTTATCTGCTGATCACCGGCACTATCCGTCTTTCCACCATGCGGCGCGGTGCCAATGTCCTGCTGGCAGACATGCTGCTCTTCTTCGTGCCCGCCGTTCTTGCCGTCCTCGACCACTCCGAATTTCTCGGCCTTGTCGGGCTGAAGGTTCTTGCGGTCATCTTTGCCGGGACGCTGATGGTCATGTGCATGACCGCGTTGGCGGTCGATGTCGGCTACCGGTTGATGCTCCGCATGGAGAGCAGACATGCCGTCTCTTGAGACGATCCTGATCACCGTCTTCTGGTCGGCAGCAACGATCGCGATCTATCTTCTGTCCAAGCGAACCTATCGCCGCTGGCCGGCAATCTGGTCCTCGCCGCTGGTCTTGACCCCGGTCCTTCTCGCGGCACTGGCGCTGTCACTGCACACGACCTATAGCGAATATATCGGCGCCACCCGCTGGCTGATGGCCATTCTCGGCCCGGTAACCGTCGCGTTTGCCATTCCCATTTACGAGCAGCGGGCGATGATCATGCGCTACTGGCCGGTGCTTGCATTCGGCATCGTGGTCGGCAGCGGCACCGCGATCCTTACCGCCTGGGCCCTGGCGAGCCTGCTCTCCATTGATGGCACGCTTCGCCTCAGCCTGCTTCCTCGCTCCGTCAGCTCGCCGTTCGCCATGGCGATTTCGGAAAAGGTGGGTGGCGTGCCGGACCTGACGGCATTGTTCGTCGTCATAACCGGCGTGGCGGGCGCTGCACTGGGTGAGAAGCTGTTGCGGATCCTGCCGCTGAAATCCTCGCTGGCACGAGGTGCGCTGTTCGGCATGGGAGCGCATGGCGCAGGCGTGGCCAAGGCGAACCAGATCGGCGCCGAGGAAGGCTCGGTCGCCGGACTGGTGATGGTGCTGGTCGGCCTCGTCAACGTGCTTGCAGCACCGATCCTCGCCTATATCCTGCGTTAGCCAGAAAGACCGTAACGGGCAGCCGGCTTGCGCAGCGACAGATGCGGGCCGAGGGCACCGCGGGCAGCAAGATAGGCATTCCAGATGCCATCATCCGCAAGTGCCGGTATCGTTACAATCTCGCCCTGATCGAAACCTGCGAGCGCGGCATCCACCAGATCGGTTACATCCATGACCATTCCCTGATCCAGATCGTTGAAGGAGCGGCCGACACGATCGAAGATTTCGGTGCGCGTCAGGCCCGGCAGGACGGCCTGGATGCGGACGTTCTTGTCCTTGAGTTCGGCGGCAAGAGATTCAGTCAGGCTCAGGACGAATGCCTTAGTCGCAGCATAAGTGCCGTTGAATATCTGCGGAGCAAGAGCCACGACGGAGGCCGTGTTGATGATCGCCCCTGCCCGGCGCCTGGCAAATGTCTGGGCGGCAGCGACGGCAAGGCGATTGGCGGCCGTGACGTTGAGCGCCACCATCGTGTCCAGATAATCGACATCGCTTTCAAGCAATGACGTAACAGGCCCAATGCCGGCGTTATTGACGAAAAGCGTGATCGCCTCATCCGTCCTCAACCGATCCTCGACCTTGAGGACGTCGGCGCGATCGCTGAGATCGGCGCGCAGTACATCGGCCTTTATGCCGTAGGCCTTTGCCAGCTTGTCGGCCAGCTCCCCGAGGCGAGCGGCATCACGCGCGACGAGGATGAGATCGTAACCGCGGCGGGCAAGCCGATCGGCATAGGTTGCGCCGATCCCCGAAGATGCGCCGGTTACGAGTGCAGTTCCAAGTTTGGATGTCATGGCAATTCTCCTGTTTCGATGATGACTGGAATTTGCTGGTATATGCCACTATATTTGAGCGAGGATTTTGCGAGTGCAAGTAGGCAGATGAAATTTCGTGGAGCGTCGGATGGAACAGAGCTTCTCAGGCGTTGCCTGAACCGACAAGGTCGGGAATGATCGGAACATGGAAAAGCAGGAAGACAGTATCTGGGCGCATTGCAGCAGCAGTTCCGTCCGCCGGGCATCGCGCCAGCTCGGGCAACTCTATGACGATGCGATGGGTCCGAGCGACCTGCGCGGCACGCAGTTCTCGCTCATTACCCAGATAGCCTACCTCAAAGAGCCAACCCAGAAGGAACTGGCGAAGGCGATGGTCATGGACCTGTCGGCGCTCGGTCACACGCTGAAGCCGCTGATCCGCGACGATCTGGTGGAACTTGTGCCGGACGAGAAGGATCGTCGCGCCAAGCGGGTGCGACTGACCCCAAGCGGTCGCGAAAAGCAGGCGGAAATGGTGGCAAACTGGCAGGAGGCCCAGAGGCGCTTCGACGCCGTGCTGGGTGCGGAAAAATCCGCCGAGCTTCGCCGAACGCTTGCCTTCATCGCTTCGGAGGATTTTGCGAAGGCCTATGCGGCTGCGGGCAAGAAGGGCGACTGAACTGTCGCCCAAAGTCTCAGAGACTTAAAGCCAGCTGCGCCCATCGTCACCGGCCTGGCAGCCGTATGGCGGCAGGACATTGCCGAATGTGGCATGCAGCCTGTCGCAGCCCCACTTGCGCAATGGCGTCGGAAGGCGGCTGTTGATCTCGATGCCGACCTCGTCATAGGGGCTGTCGGTATTGCCGACATACCGGTACCAGCGGAAGCCGATGACGACCGAGATGGCTATGACCACGGTCAGGAGAAGTCTCAGAATGCGCATTGCAATGTCCGGATTGTTATCGATCCCGGATATCTATCGCGATCGCTATCGGGGCAAAACCCTTGGCCCGGACTTTCCCCAATTCGCCTCCACTTGTGGCAAGCCTAAAGCCTGATGACGTAATCCTTACGAGTCGTTTCAACGACTTGCCAGGTTCCCTTGAAGCCCGGCCTGAGCACCATGCGATCGCCGGCGCGAAGATGAAGCGGCTTGCCGCCCTCCTCCGTCACGATGGAATGGCCGGAGAGAATGTGGAAATATTCCCACTCGTCATAGACGATCCGCCAGGTTCCCGGCGTTGCCTCCCAGACGCCCGCATAGATGCCGCCTTCGGCCTCATCGACATTCCAGGTGCGGAACTGCGGGGCTCCCTCGATGAGCCGATCGGGTGCCGGAGCGCCGTCTTCCGGCTCTATTGCTGCGAGATCGAATGTCGTCCAGGCCTGCATCGTCGCTCCTTGATTCTACATGACCCGACCAACGGTCAGGCTGCGCTCTCCAGATAGCCCGAAAGCCCTTCCGCAGCTATCGCAGCCATGACACGCAGGCGGGCTGTCGGCATGCCGTTGCGGGCGCTGGCCGACAGGCCGGCAAGAGACATCATCACATAGTCGGAGGCAAGATCCGCATTGCCTGCATCGAGGCCCGAAATCCTTTGATGGATATAGGACCGGCTGGCCTCCATGCGTCCTCGCGCCTTTTCACCTGCAGCGGCATCCGCCGTGCCCCTCGCCGCCTCGATCACCATGCAGCCGCAGGCGTCTCCGCTTGCATAGGCATCCGCCGCGTAACGCAGGAGCTTTGCCACGCCATCGGAAAGCGGCGTACCTGGCGCAAGAGCCGTATCGACGTCCAGCCCCTCGGTCTTTTCGTAGCGCCGCAATGCTTCATCATAGAGTTCAAGCTTGCTGCCGAAAGCGGCGTAAAAGCTTGGAGGGTTGATGCCGAGTGCCTGCGTCAGGTCGGCGACGCTCAGCGCATCGTATCCCTTCGCATGAAACAGGGCCTGAGCCTTGGCTAGCGCCTCTTCACGATCGAACGCGCGGGGTCTTCCTCGCCTCGCCGTTGCCTGGGTATTTATTTTTGTATCACTCACTACAAAATCCTTGACACAGTCAATCCGTAGATTTATGTAATGCCCACTACATTAAATCTCAAGCCTGATACAGGGAGAATGACAATGACAGACTTCCATGGAAAGAAGGTACTGGTTCTCGGCGGCAGCCGCGGCATCGGCGCCGCAATCGTTCGCCGCTTCGCAAATGACGGTGCCGAGGTGACGTTCACCTATGCCGGATCCAAGGATGCAGCCGACGCCCTTACAGCCGCGACCGGTGCCAAAGCAGTGAAATCCGATGCAGGTGATCGCAGCCAGACGATCGAGACGGTCAAGGCCGCTGGGCCGATCGATGTTCTCGTCGTCAATGCCGGGACGCTGGTTCTCGGCGATCCGCTCGAAACCGATCCCGATGCAGTCGACCGGATGATCGACATCAATGTGCGCGCGCCTTACCATGCCTCGGTGGAAGCCGCCCGCCTGATGCCGGAAGGTGGCCGCATCGTCATCATCGGATCGGTAAACGGCGACCGGATGCCTTTTGCAGGTGGTGCTGCCTATGCGCTGACCAAATCGGCAGTTCAGGGCATGGCGCGCGGGCTCGCCCGCGATTTCGGTCCGCGCAACATCACCGTCAACGTGATCCAGCCCGGCCCGATCGATACCGACATGAACCCGGCCGACGGCCCGATGAAGGACACGATGCATGGTTTCATGGCGCTGAAACGCCATGGCCGCCCGGAAGAAATCGCAGGCCTCGCCGCCTATCTCGCCGGCCCGGAAGCAGGCTTCATTACCGGCGCGATGCACACGATCGACGGCGGCATGGGGGCCTGACCCGACGCCTGATCTTCAACGATAACAGGGTGTTCGACTATGTGGGAACACCCTGCCGAACCTGTCTTCTCGAAAAAATGAACAATGTCCCGATGCAATTGTGGCAATAATCGGCTATAGCGCTTCGCCATGGACAGCCGATTGCGTGTGTCCGGCCTGACTGTCCAATCGAAATCGGCAAGGACATCGGACCGGACGTTCCACATTCCAGGTCGAGAGACGACCGCGCCCCGACGAAAGCCGGGAGCGCCCAAACACGCCATCCCCTCTATTCATAGTCTGCTGCCGTCCCCGTTCTGGGGCGGCATTTTTTGTTTTCCCTTTCAACCACAGAAGGATTGGCCACCAGAAACGGTGCGCCGCTTGTCATCATGATATTCGAATGGATGTCCGACCCCGCCGCATGGGCGGGTCTCGCCACCCTTATTGTTCTAGAAATCGTTCTCGGCATCGACAATCTCGTGTTTATCGCGATCCTTGCCGACAAGTTGCCCGAACACCAGCGGGAGAAAGCACGCCTTATCGGCCTCGGCCTGGCGCTCGGCATGCGCCTTATATTGCTTGCCTCCGTCGCCTGGATCGTGACGCTGACGGCACCGCTTTTCACCGTCGCCGGCCTCGAAATTTCCGGCCGTGACCTGATCCTTCTGTTCGGCGGCGTGTTCCTGCTGTTCAAGGGCACGATGGAACTGCATGAGCGGCTCGAAGGTCATTCCGGCCACAAGGAAGGCAAGATCGAACATGCGGTGTTCTGGCAGGTTCTGGTGCAGATCGTCGTACTCGACGCGGTCTTCTCACTCGACAGCGTTATCACCGCCGTTGGCATGGTCCAGCATCTTTCCGTCATGATGATTGCCGTCATCGTTGCCGTCGGCCTCATGCTTTTGTGCTCGAAGCCGCTGATGGCCTTCGTGTCGAAACATCCGACCGTCGTCATCCTCTGCCTCGGCTTCCTGATGATGATCGGTTTCTCGCTGATCGTCGAAGGCCTCGGCTTCCATATCCCGAAGGGCTATCTCTACGCCGCGATCGGCTTCTCGGTGCTCATCGAAGCCTTCAACCAGATCGGCCGTCGCAACCGCGAGCGCTTCATGAGCACTGGCGACCTGCGCGACCGTACGGCCAGCGCCGTGCTTTCGCTGCTCGGCAGCCGCCGCAGCGAGACCTCGCTGGGTGACACTGCCGACGTGATTGCCGAACGCGCTTCGGAAAACGAGCTGTTCACGCCGGTCGAACACGAGATGATCGAAAGCGTCCTGACGCTTGCCGATCGTCCAGCGAAGTCGGTCATGACCCATCGGCTCGACATCGACTGGCTGGATATCGAAGACAGCGACGAGGAACTTCGCCGCAAGGTTCTGGAATCAGGCCATTCCCGCTTCCCGATTGCCCGCGGCAGTCTCGACGAGTTCCTCGGCGTAGCCCTTGCCAAGGACCTGCTGCGCGACTTCATCGAAACCGGCAAGATCGATTTTGAACGCTCGCTGCGCCAGCCGCTTGTAGTACATGAAAGCGTCAATGCGCTGCGTCTGCTCGAACAGCTGCGTCAGTCGCCGCTGCAGGTGGCGATCGTGCTCGACGAATACGGTTCCGTAGAAGGCATGGTCACGGCAACCGACCTGCTGGAAGCGATTGCCGGTGATTTTGCCGATGACGACGAGGAACAGTTGACGGTGGAGCGGGGCGAAGACGGCTCGCTTCTGGTCGATGGCTGGATCGACATCCGCCACGTGTCGCGTCTTCTCGACAGCGATCTGGTGGACGACGCCGACCGCTACTCGACGCTGGCGGGCCTCATCCTCTGGCGCCTCGGCCATCTTCCGGAACAGGGCGAGACATTCACCTTCGGCGGCCTGACCTACGAAGTCGTTTCTCTCGACGGGCGCAATATCGACAAGGTGCGTATCAGGGCGGAATCGTCCGTCAACGCAATGGCCGAGACGGCGTAAACGAAAATCTGAAAACAAAAAATGCCGCGGAACGATTTCCGCGGCATTTTCATTTGTCGAGACAAAGATCAGGCGCTCTGACGCTGCGCCTCCCCGGCGGCACGCTCCTTGGCCTTCAGCACACTTCCGACGGTGGAAAGCAGCAAGGCTGCGGTGCAGGGCTTTGCCAGCTTGTGCGCGACATCCGGGAGGCCGTCCAGATCACGGTGGCTGCGGGCCGACGATACGATGATGCTGATTTTCGGTGCGCATTCGGCAACCATTTTCGCCAAATCGATGCCGTTCAGGCCACCCGGCATATCGATATCGGTGAGGACAAGATCGATATGTTCGTGCTGGCCGAGCTTGCCGACGGCTTCCAGAACAGTTCCCGCCTCCAGCACCGCATAACCCGCATCCTCAAGCGCATCCGCGATCGCAAAACGGATAAGCGCCTCATCCTCCACGACCAAAATCGTCTTCTGCCGGAAGCTGTCCATATGCAATGCCCTCGCTCTAGGTTCTGCCTATCAACGCATATGGATGGGAAAGGATTACGGCAGAGCCTGTGCCAATTCGAAACATGTTTAATAAAATGCGAATGAATGACTTCAGCGACCGATAGGGATGGCGCTCAGTCCGCCCATTCCGGATCGCCGGTGAAGACGATTGTCAACCAGCGATCAGGCCCCTCGCCGCCGATCGCCTCGCCGATCTCGTCACGGATAGCATCCCACTCGGAGAGATGACGCGGCGGCCAGTCGGATGGGGCGATGAAGAAGAGCTCGATCTGCCGGCCGCGGCCGACACGGGCGACATAGGCGCGATAGGAGAGAAACCCGTGGCGCTCGACAATGGCTTCTGCGACCGCATCGACATGCTGTTTGAGCTCGACCGGTGTGACCAGAAGGATGTCGGCAACCGCCTGGCGCACATTCGAAAACGGCACCGGCGCGATGATCAGGCAGATGAGCGCGAGCGCACCCGGATCGATATAGGGGCTGAGCCATTCGAACTCCGTCCCCTCGATTGCGTGGCCGACCGCAAAGGCGACCAGCAAAGCCGAGGTCAGTGCTGCGGTCATCGCCCATGCCTGACTGTCGAGCGCGACGAAGCTGGAATTCAGCGCCCGGTTGGCGCGACGGCAGAACAGCCACATGGCGAAGGAGACAGTCACGGTGACGATCGTGAAGATAACCGCGGGGCCGAAATCGATCGGCCGTCCGCCAGAAAGCAGGCTGCCGACGGCGCTGATGAAAGCGTAGACCGCAGCGCCCATCAGAAGCGTACCGTTCAGGCCAAGCACCATCGGCTCGAGATGCCAGAAGCCGACGCTGAAGCGATCGATCAGCTTTCCTTTTGCCGTCGGCTCCGCCGACGTGACGATCAGCCTTGAGACCAGCAGGGCCAAGATCGTCATGAAGGCGTCGGTCAGGGAATAGAAGCCATCGAAGACGATGGCGAAAGAGCCGGACACGAGACCGACGGTAATGCCGAATGCAGCCAATAAGGCCGTGACGGCGATGGACAGCCGAAGAAGTGACTGCTCGCTCACGGGTATTCTCCATTGGAGCAGCGGCGCACGCCCCTGCCCTTTCTCTGATTTTTCCTCTGCAGTCTGCCAATTCCCCTCTGGCCTGCCGGCCATCTCCCCCACAAGGGAGGAGAAAACCGCCGCAGCCGCCTTGGCTCATTTGAGCCTCTGCGGCGCAACGGGGTTAGCCCTCCCCCTTGTGGGGAGGGTTGGGAGGGGACTTTCGCAGAACCGCACAGTCAGCCGATAGCGGCCGACCATGTAGAAATGATAACATGAGCGGCTTCTATAGAAGCGTCAGCTCACTTTCGACAAGGCCTGTTCGATGTCGGCAATGATATCGGCGGCATCCTCGATGCCGATCGACAGGCGCACGACATCCGGTCCGGCACCCGCCGCGATCTGCTGCTCTTCGGTCAACTGGCGATGCGTCGTCGATGCCGGATGGATGACGAGCGAGCGGGTGTCGCCGATATTGGCAAGATGGGAGAAGAGCTGCAGTCCTTCGACAAAACTCTTGCCGGCCTCATAGCCGCCTTCGATGCCGAAGGTGAAGACCGAGCCTGCACCCTTGGGCGAATAATGCTTCTGCAGCAGATGGTTGGGATTGTCCTCAAGGCCCGCGTAATGGACCCAGGCGATTTTCGGATGCTGTTTCAGCCATCTGGCAACCGCCAGCGCATTGTCGCAATGCTTCTGCATCCTGAGCGGCAGGGTCTCGATGCCGGTCTGGATCATGAAGGCGTTAAAGGGAGAGATTGCCGGTCCGAGATCGCGCAGGCCAAGCACACGGGCAGCGATCGCGAAGGCGATATTGCCGAAGGTCTCGTGCAGGACGATGCCGCCATATTCAGGTCGCGGCTCCGACATCATCGGATATTTGCCGGATTTCGACCAGTCGAAGGTTCCGCCATCGACGAGAATGCCGCCCATCGAATTGCCGTGGCCGCCGAGGAATTTAGTCAGCGAGTGGACGACGATATCGGCGCCGTGCTCAAGCGGCCGCAACAGATAGGGACTTGCCATCGTATTGTCGACGATGAGCGGCAAGCCGCGGCGGTGAGCGATGTCGGCAATTGCCGAGATATCGACGAAGGTGCCGCCCGGATTGGCGAGGCTTTCGATGAAGATCGCACGGGTCTCCCCGTCGATCGCTGCTTCGAAACTTGCCGGGTCATCGGTATCGGCCCAGCGCACATGCCAGTCAAAATTCTTGAAGGCGTGGCCGAACTGGTTGATCGAACCACCATAAAGACGCCGTGCGGCAACGAAATTCGCGCCGGGCTGCATGATCGTATGGAAGATAAGCATCTGCGCCGCATGGCCGGATGCGACGGCAAGTGCCGCCGTGCCGCCTTCGAGCGCCGCCACCCTCTCCTCAAGGACGGCCTGAGTGGGGTTCATGATCCGTGTATAGATATTGCCGAACTGCTGCAGGCCGAAGAGTGCTGCCGCGTGCTCGGCATCGTTAAAGACGAAAGACGTCGTCTGGTAGATCGGCGTTGCCCGCGCGCCGGTGGTCGGATCAGGCGCCGCACCGGCATGGACGGCAAGCGTGGAAAAACCCGGATTGAATGGCGGCATTAGACCCTCCCCAAAATGTGACTTGTTTTATCTTGTCGCAGCAAAGCGCGGACGTTGACGGGGATCAAGGAATATAATTCCGCCGGGCGCATCTTTCTCGAAACGAAGGAGGACGTCATGGGAAGGATGGCATACGAGGAACATACCAGCATTTCGCGGCGGTTCCTGAGCTGGTGCGCGGAGGCATGGTCGGCTGCCGCGGAAGCAGAGGAAATCGCCATGCTGGACGAAGCTACAATCCGACAGATATCCAAGGATTGCGCGATCGCGCCGGATGATCTTCTGCAGCTGGTCAAGGCAGGGCCACATGCGGCAGACGAGATGATCGAGATGATGCGTGCCCTCAACATCGATCAAAGCGATGTCGCGGTCCTACATCCGGCTCTATACCGGGAGATGCAGCTGACCTGCACCAAATGCAAATCCAAGAGCCGCTGTCGCCACGATCTCGAGGCCGAAATCGCCGGCCAGGAGTTCGTTGGTTACTGCGGCAATGCGGTCAACCTGAACACGATGCGCGCCGACCCGGAACTGCTGCAAAGCTGAAACATGCTGCGTTCAATGCGAGCCGTGAGGTTGAATTAAAGCGTGCCGACGATCCGAGGAATCCCGGCACGCCTCTAACTTGTCAGCCAACAAGTCTCGGATATTCGATCGCCGGGCAACGGTTCATCACAACCTTGATGCCTGCCGCTTCGGCCTTGGCGGCGGCTGCGTCGTCACGTACGCCGAGCTGCCCCCAGATCGCAGCCGGCTGCGTTTCCAGCGCCAGCGTTTCATCGACCACGCCATCCAGATATTCCGGCGCGCGAAAAACGTCGATCAGGTCGATCGGCTCTGGGATATCGGCAAGCGTCGCATAGGTCTTGCGGCCGAGAATGTCCTTGCCGGCCTGCCCCGGATTGACCGGATAGACATTGTAACCCCGTTCGAGCAGGAAACGCATGACGCCATAGCTCGGCCGATCCGGCTTGGGCGATGCCCCGAGCAGCGCAATCGTGCGGGCTTCCTTCAATATCCCGGCTATATAGTCGTCGTCATAACGGTCATGGTTCATACACGGCTCTCCCGGCGGTTCTGTCCGCCTATCTGGTCGTTTGTTTGCTCTATCTAGTCTTTTGACTGCGCCATCGCCAACATGTTGCGGCGCTTCACATAGTCGCGAGGACCAACCAAGGGATGCATTCAGGAATTTGCCTCATTTGTTGCGGGAACATTCCAGCTTTGTTCGCAACACTTTAGCGGAGCCTAACAGTCTAACGAAAGATTACCGACATGGATGGATTGCCGCCGCTCTCAGTCCCCTTACAAGGATAAAAGGCCGGCAATCTCAAGCCGACAAAATTATGGTATTAAAATACCACACAATTAACCATTTGTTTTTGCTCGATTTATTTTTCGAACCCCTGGATCACCAACATTGACCGTCTGCGCGCGTCACGCTATAAGCGCGCTAGATTGCGGACCTTAACGGGCCCGCATTCTTTTTGGCGCCTGAAAGGCTGCCAATACAAGCAACAAGAAACGCCCCGGCGACCGGTTTCCGGCCTCGGGGATCAAACGAAAGAGAAAACCATGTCTACCTTCGTTCAGAAGCCTGCAGAGGTGGAGAAGAAGTGGGTGATCATCGACGCCGAAGGGCTCGTTGTCGGCCGCCTCGCCACCATCGTTGCCAACCGCCTGCGCGGCAAGCACAAGGCTACCTACACCCCGCATGTTGACGACGGCGACAACGTCATCATCATCAACGCTGAAAAGTGCGTCCTGACCGGCAAGAAGTACACCGACAAGAAGTACTACTGGCACACCGGTTACCCGGGCGGCATCAAGGAGCGCACCGCACGCGCCATCATCGAAGGCCGCTTCCCGGAGCGCGTTCTCGAGAAGGCTATCGAGCGCATGGTTCCGCGCGGCCCGCTCGGACGTCGCCAGATGAAGAACCTGCGCGTTTACGCCGGCTCGAACCATCCTCATGAAGCACAGCAGCCGGTCGTTCTCGACGTGGCTTCGCTGAACAGCAAGAACACAAGGAGCGCCTGATAATGGCTGATCTTTCCTCTTTGAAGGACCTCGCTCCGGCTGAAGGCCAGGCAGCACCGGTTCACGTCCGCAAGGTCGATGCGCAGGGCCGCTCCTACGCAACCGGCAAGCGCAAGAACGCCGTCGCCCGCGTTTGGGTCAAGGCTGGCTCCGGCAAGATCATTGTCAACGGCAAGGATTTCACCGCCTATTTCGCACGCCCGGTTCTGCAGATGATCCTGCAGCAGCCGCTGGTTTCGGCTGCCCGCAGCGGTCAGTTCGACATCATCGCGACCGTTGCCGGTGGTGGTCTTTCCGGTCAGGCCGGCGCCGTTCGTCACGGTCTGTCCAAGGCCCTCACCTACTTCGAACCGGGCCTGCGCTCGGTCCTGAAGAAGGGTGGCTTCCTGACCCGCGACAGCCGTGTTGTTGAACGTAAGAAGTACGGTAAGGCCAAGGCTCGCCGTTCCTTCCAGTTCTCCAAGCGCTAATCGCTTCGGGATTTATGCTTATCGAAAGGCGGGGCTTCGGCTCCGCCTTTTTCTTTGGGCGCTCGACAGCTTAGCAAGCGGTATAAATGAAAAAGCCGCCGCCCTCCTTTCGGAAGGCAACGGCCAGAATGACAGGCAGCAATTTGCGCGGTCAGTTGATCAACCGCACGGCGCTCGAACTCGAACTTGAACCCGGCTGACTGGAGGACGAGCCTCCTTCATAAGGCTCGATATTCCAGTTGGACGAGTTCATGATCATCGTGTTGACGACCATGTTGATGCGGCTCGTCTGGTTCGTCTTCGAATTATAAGTGACGTTGCGGTTCGGCAGATAGATGATGCCGCTCAAAGTCTCGCTCACCGATCCGTTGAAAATATACTGCTGCTTGTTCGAGTTGTTCGAGGCGCTGCTGGTTGCCTCGTACATCAGCACCCCGCCATAAGGCCCCGAGGTGGGTGCTGACGCATTGAAGGTCAGGCCGCCATTGGCGCGAATCTCGCTGTTGACGTCGGGGAAATAGAAGGTCACGCCCTCTGCATTCACCGTCGCACCGGAATTGATGATCATCCGGCCCTTGATGATGTGAAGGCCGGGCAGGAAGGTGATCTTCGGGCTGCCGTTAAAGGTCACGTCACAATGCATGCCGGGCTTCAGGGTGAAGGTCGAGCCGTTCGGCACGCCGGACGTCTCACATTTCGATGGTAGCGTCGGCTCCGCAAACCTGCCGGCGTAAGGGTCGGCGGCGGCAGCACAACCGGTCTTCAGGTTGGTGAGCGTGCCACCGTTCTTGATGTAGTTCGTGCCCTTGACGCAGAAGCGCGGCGTCTCGATCTTGGCTCCGGCATTCATGATGAAGGCCGGGTTGGAGGTGGAAAGAACATCCACTCCACAGTTCTCCGATTTCACGTTCGCACCGGAATTGATCAGCACGGCCTGAGACGTGTTGGCAAGCACGTGAATACATGCCGCCCCTTCATTAACGGTCTCCCCTCCAGATTTGCTGGTTGCCATGGCCGTCGCGGTGACAACCAGCTTGAAATTGTCGATGCCGACAATACCGAGAAAGGAATTCGGCATCGTGTAGGTATAGGTGCCGGTTACACTCCCATCGCTGTTATTGGTGACGACAAGAGGGTTTTCGCCCGTGCCGGCCGATGCAGGCATGAAACCTGCAGCAGTGGACTGGCGCTTGGCACTGTCGCTCTGACCGGCCGCGGCCAGAACGGCTGCATCGAGTTGCCCCTGGATCCTGCTTCGCTCGAAGTAGGCGGAAGATGCATCAACAGCACCGCCACCGGCCACAATCAGGACCGGCAACATGACCGCAGTGGCGATTGCAAAGTTGCCGCTACGATCGCCGCCCAATCTGCGCACACCGGTCAAGGCTACATTCAAAAACGCTAACATTATCAACACCCAACCCGAAATCATGATATGATGTCCGAATAAGCGGGAGGCTTTAAATGTGCCTGAATGAAATATTTCCGATTTTAAGCTTCACTACATTTTAACCATCAGACACGCCGGAAACCGATGAAGAGGTCTCGCTCCGATACAGAAATCGAGGCGAGCAAGGTGGCGGTTTTTGCCGCTTCCGATCCATCAAGATTTGAGATTTGCTTATCACGCCCCGATCGCCAACGTGACGGATTGCGAAACGATGAAAGAGCGATACATGTCCAGCCTGCCGGCCACTTCTTTTGCCCAACTTCCCGCCCCGCCCTATTATGTCGTCGCCTTCTCGTCCTGTCGCACCGAAGGCGACAATGGATATGGCAATATGGCCGATGCCATGGTCGAGCTTGCCAGCCAGCAACCGGGCTTTCTCGGCGTGGAGAGTGCGCGTGGCATTGACGGTTTCGGAATAACCAACTCCTATTGGAAAGACGAAGACAGTATCAGGGCATGGAAGGCCGTGGTCTCGCATGCCGCGGCCCAGAAACTGGGCAGGGAGCGCTGGTACGAGGATTACCAGGTGCGGATCGCACGGGTGGAACGGGCATACGGTTTCGAGAGATAGGATGGGGATGGCAAGCAAATCGATCGACAACGCCTTTACGGCGAAAGGTTTTCGGGGCGCTGCGACCGACCCGACCTATGCGGGCGCACTTTCCTTCATGCGGCGGCCTTATTCCAAGGATGTCGAGGGTGCCGACGCGGTAGTGCTCGGCATTCCCTTCGATGCCGCCGTCTCCAACAGGCCCGGCGCCCGTTTCGGGCCGCAGGCGATCCGTCGCGCATCGGCGATCTTCGACAATGATCCGCAATATCCCTTCGCACGCGACCTGTTCGAAGCCATGGCCGTGGTCGATTACGGTGATGTCCTGCTCGACTATGGCAATCACCAGAAGACGCCGGGACTGATCGAAGAGACGGCATCAGAGATCATCACCTCCGGTGCCTTCCTGTTGTCGCTGGGCGGCGATCATTTTGTCACCTGGCCTCTTTTGAAGGCCCATGCAGAAAAGCACGGCCCCCTCGCCCTCGTTCACTTCGATGCGCATCAGGATACGTGGGATGACGATGGTGAGCGGATCGACCACGGCTCCTTCGTCGCCCGCGCGGTGCGGGAGGGCGTGATCGATACGGCGCACTCGATCCAGATCGGCATCCGCACCCATGCGCCGGAGGATTTCGGCATCCGCATCCTGCACGGCTATGATGTGGAGGACATGGGCGCTCAGCAGATTGCAGATACGATCCTCGCCCATGTCGGCAACCGGCCGGTCTATCTTACCTTCGATATCGACTGCCTCGACCCGGCCTTTGCGCCCGGCACCGGCACGCCGGTCGCCGGCGGGCCATCCAGCGCGAAAATCCTGTCGGTTTTGCGCAAACTCGGCAGCCTCGATATCCGCGGCGCAGACGTGGTGGAGGTGGCGCCGGCCTATGACCATGCCGATATTACCGCCATTGCCGGGGCTACCGTTGCAATGTATATGCTCGGGCTCAGGGCCGAGCGTCTGTCCCGGCTTTAACAAACTGATTCAACGGGCTGGTAAAGTGATTCCGGCTCCTTCTCCAGGGCACTGATTTAACAGGATAAAGGCAATGACACCGAAGATCTTCATCGATGGCGAACACGGCACAACGGGACTGCAGATTCGCACCCGCATGGCCGGCCGCCGCGACGTCGAGCTTCTGTCTATCCCGGAAGCCGAGCGGCGCAACGCCGCCATGCGCGAAGATCTGCTTAACAACGCCGATATCGCCATCCTCTGCCTGCCGGACGATGCTTCGAAGGAAGCCGTCGGCATGCTGTCCGGCAATAACAGCGTTCGGATCATCGACACGTCGACCGCCTACCGGATCGCATCCGACTGGGCCTATGGTTTTGCCGAAATGGACAAAGCTCAGGCTGACAAGATCAAGGCCGCCCGGCATGTCGCCAACCCGGGCTGCTATCCGACCGGCGCGATCGGCCTCATCCGCCCCTTGCGCGCTGCCGGCATCCTGCCGGATGGCTATCCAGTCTCCGTCAATGCGGTCTCCGGTTACACCGGCGGTGGCAAGCAGATGATTGCACAGATGGAAGACCAGTCCCGCGAGGATTCGATTTCTGCCAACAATTTCGTCTACGGCCTGCCGCTCAAGCACAAGCATGTACCGGAAATGAAGACCCACGGCCTGCTCGACCGCGCACCGCTGTTTTCGCCTTCGGTCGGCCGCTTCGCGCAGGGCATGATCGTGCAGGTGCCGCTTTTCCTCGACGACCTTAAGGACGGCACGACGATCGAAAGCATCCATGCGGCGCTCGTTGCACATTATGCCGGCCAGGATATCGTCACCGTCGTGCCGCTTGCGGAAAGTACCAAGCTCGGCCGCGTCGATGCGGAAGAACTGGCCAATACCGATCGCATGAAGCTCTTCGTGTTCGGCACTCCGGGCGGCGCGCATGTGAACCTCGTCGCCCTGCTCGACAATCTCGGCAAGGGCGCGTCGGGTGCAGCCGTGCAGAACATGGATCTGATGCTGTCCGCCTGATGACAATTGCGGGCCCATCCCTCCCCGCAGATCTTGTGGAGCGATGGGGCATCCGGTCTTCTGAACTGATTGCGGATACGCGCACGAGCCTCGTCCATCGCGTTCTTCGACGCGATGGCTCTCGGGCGATCACCAAGCAACTGAAACCCGAAGGACTGCACGAACTCTCCGGCATCGACTTTCTCGACTGGCGTAAAGGGTGCGGCAGCGTGCTGGTTCTGGATCGCCGGAACACGGCCTGCCTGCTTGAAGACGCAGGAACGCTGATGTTGAAGGATTACAGGCTTCAGCATGGCGAGGATGCCGCCAACAACATCATTCTGTCGGTTCTGGGAGAGCTGCATTCGACATCAGTCGACGCGCCGCCTGACAGCCTCATTCCGCTGCGGTCGCATTTCCAGCCCTTGTTCGAGCGGACCTCCAGGGAAGATAAACCCGATCTTTCGGCAGCTCTTGCCTATAGTGCATCGATTGCCGATGACCTGCTCTCGTCGCAGAGCGACATCCGCCCGTTGCATGGTGACCTGCATCACGAGAATATTGTCAGCGGATCGGAGCGAGGCTGGCTTGCGATCGACCCTCAGGGACTTCTCGGCGATCCGGCCTATGATGTCGCCAATGTCTTCGGCAATCCGGACGGCGCATTTGCGGATATCATCGACCCACGGCGGATCATCCGTCTTGTCGACGTGTTTGCGCCGGCCATCGGCTGCGAGCGGGAAAAGATCCTGCGCTACGCGATCGCGCATGCAGGTCTTTCGATCTGCTGGTCTCTAGAGGGCGGCGACAGGATTTCGGGAGAAGGCAATGCGATGGAGCGCTTTGCCTTCCTGAACATTGCGAGACGACTGCTCGAAGAGCGCGCTTTCAGCCCCTGACCTCGATCGTCGCTTCCCGCTGATATTCGCCGAAGAAGGCGCGGAAATGGGCGATAGCGAAGCCGAGCACGATCAGTGCCATGCCCTGATGGGCAAGCGCCATGTCGAGCGGGACCTGAAAAACGAGCGTCAGCACGCCGATTGCGGCCTGAATACCGACAAGGATAAAAAGCAGCACGGCGCGGCGGGCATGGGTCGTTTCCGGCGCCTTCGACAGAGAGACGATCATGTGCAGGAAGACGGCTGCGAGGAGAACGTAAGCGCCGCAGCGATGGACGAACTGCACCGTCTTCGGGTTTTCGAAGAGATTGATCCACCAGGGGTTCTGGATGAACAGGTCGCCCGGGATGAAGGCGCCGTCCATCATCGGCCAGGTGTTGTAGCTCAAGCCCGCATCGAGACCGGCAACAAGCGCGCCGAGATAGATCTGAAACAATACGAGAAAGGCGATCGCACCCGCCGCCCATTTCGACTTGTCCGTCGGCGGACGGTCTTTTGCGTGCGACGCCAGCCCGCGCATGATCCACACACAGGCGGCGAAGATCAGACAGGCTATGACCAAGTGAGTGGCCAAACGGTATTGCGAGACGCTGACAAGCTTGGTGAGACCGGACGAGACCATCCACCAGCCGATAAAGCCCTGAAACCCGCCCAGCGCCAGCGTGCCGAGAAGCGGCAGGCGTACCCGCTTTTCAATCCGTCCGGTCACCCAGAAGAACGCAAGCGGCAGCGCGAAAATGATGCCGATCGAGCGAGCGAGGAACCGGTGCGCCCATTCCCACCAGAAGATCGACTTGAACTCATCGACCGTCATATGGCTGTTGAGCAGCTGATATTGCGGAATACGCTGGTAGAGTTCGAACTCTTCCTGCCACTCGGCGGCATTGAGCGGCGGGATGACGCCGTGGATCGGCTTCCATTCAGTGATCGACAGGCCGCTGTCGGTCAGTCGCGTGGCGCCGCCGACAAGGACCAGACAGAAGAGCGTGAAGATGACGACACCGAGCCAGATGCGGACCGCCTTGCGGTTCCGCTCGATCCGCCCGGTTTCGCGCGTCGCTTCGATGATGATCGTATCCGTTGCCGACATGATGACGACTCCTGCCATAATGGCTTCGTTCGGGCCGCAATCGGGGGTGCGCATCGGCCCGTCTTTCAAGAGACCCGTGAGACAACGCGCCGCAGCGGCACATCGCCTTCGGTTTTACGCGTTGATTTGCCTCATGGACCCGTGCAAAACAAGCCCCAAGGCTTTGCGGCATCCGGTCGCGGCCATGGGGAGCCTGAGGAGGACGTCTGGTGCCGCGTTGGAGAAGTTTTGTCGGTACCATTCTGATCATCATCCTGGTGATCACCTACGCGCTTGCGGCAACGACGATCGCAACGCTGACGCTCGCCACCGCCCCTTGGTGGGTGCATTTCCTCTATTTCCTTCTGTCCGGGCTGCTGTGGATCCTGCCGGCGATGCTGATCATCAAGTGGATGGCCGGCCCGAGGCCGAAGCGGTAGCCGTACACCGCAGGTTAACCAGACCCGGCGCTCCCACCTCTTTCTTCAACGTCATAAACGCATTCTTCGTGCTCACCGCCCAATATATCTGCAAGTATGTGGGTGATGGATGACTGCAAGGGCAAATCAGGACGAGACGAGTGCTCCATCGGTTCTCTGCCGGACGGCGGAGAAGCCAGTGGTGCATTTCGACGAGCTCGATATTGCCTTGGTGCGCGATATTTCGCCGATCGAAGACGAATGGCGGCGTCTCGAAGGCCGGGAATGGAATTCACTCAACCAGGGCCTTGACTGGTGCCGCGCGTGGACGGCGGCGCATCAAAGTGAGCTGCTCGCCGTCACGGGCTCCATCGGCGCCCGTATTCTGTTTGTGCTGCCGCTCGAAATCGTCGCCGGCCGGCTTGGGCGCGTCGCGCGGGTTCCGGGCGGGCGTTTCAACAATCTCAATACAGGGCTTTTCGACGACGCGCTCGCCGCGCCGGATGCGAATGAGCTGCGGCGGTTCAAGGCCGATCTCGCGCGAATCCTGCGCGATGTTGCCGATCTCCTGGTAATCGACGAGGTTCCGCTTGCGTGGAAAGGCATCATGCATCCGCTGAGCGATCTGGCCTCGATCGAAAACCAGAACCATTCGTTTCAATTGTCGCTTCTCGACACGATGGAGGCAACGCTTGCGCAGATCAACGCCAAGACACGGCGCAAGAAGTATCGCGTGCAGGTACGCCGGCTGGAGGCGATCGGCGGTTTCGATTATGTGGTGGCCACTACGCCGCACGATCAGCACACGCTTCTTGAGCGATTCTTTTCCCAGAAAGGCGAAAGGCTGAAAGCTTTTGGCCTACCGGATGTGTTTGCCTCTGCCCCGACACGTGATTTCCTGCACCGGCTGCTCGATACACCGGCGCAAGGCAATCACAAGCCGCTATCCATGCATGCGATACGCCTGAAGGGAAAACATGACGGCCATATCGCGGCCGTGACCGGCCTTTCGCGCAAGGGCGGTCACGTGCTTTGCCAGTTCAGCTCCATCGACGACAGCATCGGAGCCGAGGCAAGCCCGGGGGAGCTGCTTTTCTGGCTGGCGATAGAACGCTGCATCGAAGACGGGGCGACGCTTTTCGATTTCGGCATCGGCGACCAACCTTACAAGCACAGCTGGTGCAACCAGGAAACCGTGCTGCACGATATGCTGCTGCCAATCAGCACCAAGGGCTCTGTGCTTGCTGGCCTGTATCTGGCGCAGACCGGCATAAAGACTGCGATCAAACGGAACCACAGGCTCTATGCGCTGGCCCAGCGCTGGCGTTCCCGCCGCGACGGTCAGGATTGACAGAGTTTCAAGCGGCGCTGCGGCGGCGTGATGACGGCGACTGGCTGTCGTCCGGCTGAGCCATGACGAGCAGGTTGCGGAAACCGGCATCGGCATAGGTGACGACAAGCTCGGCAATGGCATCTTCGGTAAAGCCCGGAACAGAAAGAATGATCTCCGTTCCATCGGTGCGCACGAGACGCTTCAGGCTGCCTGTATCGGCGGGACCACATTCGATCAATACAAGGTCATAGGCGTCGGAAAGCGCATCGATGATCATCGTCAGGCGATCTGCGGCACGCATCGCACGAACAGGATCGGAGATGCCCTGCGGCACGATATGGGCTTCCGATAGTCGATCAGGATGGATAGCCTCGCCGAAGGCGGTTTCTCCGCAGAGAAGATCAGTGATCCCTGGTAGCCGGTCATGCTCGGCCATCAGACGCGTCGGGCAGGCCGATCCGGTCAGATCGATAAGGATCACGTTTCGGCCGGCTTCAGCCACTGCGCGCGCCAGCATGACGCTGGCCGTCGAGCCGCCATCACCATTCGGAGATACGGCGACAGCAACAGGGACAGCGTGACGCTGGAGGTAATGAGCAACCGAGCCGATCGTGAAGCCGGTATCGACGACGGGAGCGACTTCAGTCTCGTCGGATCCGACAGGTTGCGGGCTGGCTACATTGATCTCTTTTGCCGGTGGAGCGGCAGCCGGTGCGGGCGGTAGGACGGCGGTGCGAACCTCCTCCTTCCGTTCAATCACGGCTCTCTGTTCCGCCAGCGCCGTGGTTTCGACCCGCGTTTCGCGCGAGACGATGGCGACGGGTGGCGCAGCGGCCGGCAACGGCGCTTCTGCAATCTTCTCCCGTTCCTGAACCGGCGCAGGCTCCAACGAAACCTCGCGATTGATCGGCCGGAGTGCCCGACCGCTGAACAGTTCGGAAATCATCACAATCAGGCAGCTGACGATGAGTGCAGCGAGCGTCACGACGGTGACGATCGGGATAACCTTGGGGAAATAGGGCTCGGACGGCTCAACTGCTTTCGAGACGACGCGGGCGTCGGCTGGCGAAGCATTGCCATCAAGCCGGGAAGTCGCCTCACGATAACGAGCAAGATAGGTCTCAAGCAATTGCCGCTGGGCGGCGGCCTCGCGCTCCAGCGCGCGAAGCCCCACCTCTTCCTCTCCGGCGCGAGCGGAATCTGCCTTCAACGTATCGAGCTGCGCCATCAGCTGCTGCTCGCGCAGGCGAGAAACCTCGGCCTCGCTGTCGAGGCTCGCCAGAACTTTACGGGTTTCGCTGGCAATCTGCTGTCGGATTTGCGCCAGCTGTGCCCGCAGGCCCTTGATCCGGGGATGGCCGTCGAGAAGCGATGTCGCCTGATCCGAAATCTGCGCCTGAAGATTTGTCTCAGCTTCCTTGAGCCGCTGGATGACCTGCGATCCTGCAACATCCGCGATTGTGTCGGGTGCGCGTCCCGCACCCAGCGCGGTGCGAACATTTTCCACTCTCGCCTCGGCATTGGCCCGCTCTCCGCGCACACGGGTGAGTTCGGTCGAGATATCGTTCAATTGCTGACTGGAGAAGCTGTTGGTTTCATTCGTCCGAAACAGGCCATTTCTGGATCGATATTCAGCAACCTTGCTTTCGGCCTCCCTGACCTTCTGCGTCAGATTGGCGATCTCCGGCTCGAGCCACTTGGCCGTTTCCGAATGCGTATCGAGCTTGGCGCCACTCTGGAGCTGAAGATAGACCTCTGCCATCTTGTTCGGAATGGTCGAGGCAAGGATCGGATCGTGCGAAGAGAATTCGACGCCGATGACGCGGGAATTCTCAACCGCGTAGACTTCCAGCCTCTCGCGGAATTTTTCCACGACCCGATCTTCGGGATCGAGCGCCATGGGGTCCGGCTTCAGCCCCACCATAACCAGAAGATCAGGCAGAAGTGATCGCGCCGCCGGATCGAATTCCTTGTACTGAGCAAGGTTCAAATCGCGGGCAACGCGGCGGATCAGATCGGTCGATTGCAGCAACTGGGCCTGGCTGGTGATGTTGAGACTGTCCAAAACCGGATCGTTACCGGCGGCTGCGCCCGCCCCGCCCGTAAGGTTCGGGGAGCGCGATTCGATCAGAAGTCGGGTCTCGGCTTTGTAGCTCGGCGTCATCATGCTGGTAACGACAAGAGTGGCTACGGCCGCAAAGGCAGTAACAGCAATGATCCGCCCTTTGCGCGCCCATACCGCGGCGATCACGCGGCCCAGATCGATATCCACGTCCTGGTAATTGCCGTTGGCACCCGACATCACACACTCCAGCGTCTCAATTCAGCGAATGGTAAAGGACCATGGTAACGCTGCGGTTAACGACCCCATACTTGCGAAGTTGCTTATATTGAACTCCCCCTTTACCCGCCATTAACCCTAACAGATTCATAACGAACAAAATGATACGAACAGCCGGAGCCTGAGTGGGACATGGTCGTTGCCCGACGCAGACAAGTGCAGACCCGTAAGGTGCTGGCAGCGGCGTTGGCCGTCACAGCCGCACTGCTGAGTGGCTGTGCCTCCAGCCCGCCGCCGGCAAAGGGCTTTGAAGCAGCTGCATTGCAGCCCTATCGGCTGGATAGCGGTGACCGTCTGCGCGTCACCGTGTTCGAACAGCCGGGACTGACAAACACCTACACGGTCGATCAGGCCGGCTACATCGCATTCCCGCTGGTCGGACAGGTCGCGGCCCGCGGCCAGACCCTGCCGGCGCTCGAAGGCTCTATCGCGGGCCGTCTGAAGCAGGGCTATCTGCGAGATCCCGACGTCAGCATCGAAATCGATCGCTATCGCCCCGTTTTCGTCATGGGTGAAGTCGGACGGCCGGGCCAATATTCCTACGTGCCGGGCATGACGGCGCAAAATGCGATCGCCATTGCCGGCGGGTTCACCCCGCGCGGCAACGAGCGGGACGTCGACGTGACACGCAAGGTCAATGGACAGGTGGCGACCGGCCGCACGGCAATCACCGCCCCGATCCTTGCCGGCGACACGATCTATGTCCGCGAGCGCCTGTTCTGACCCAAGATGCGACCCCTTCCCCCCTTGCGCATCCTGCATTGCTTCCGCAATCCGATAGGCGGGATCTTTCGGCATGTGCGCGATCTGGTGGAAGAGCACAGCGCCGCTGGTCATCAGATCGGCATTCTCTGCGACAGTTCTACGGGCGGCGCCTACGAGGACGCGCTGTTCGAGACCATCAGGCCGAAACTCGCCCTGGGACTGACGCGCCTACCGATGCGGCGAGCCATTTCGCCTTCGGACATGATCGCTCTTGCCAAGAGCTATCAGCATATAAAAAGTTTGCAGCCGGACATCCTGCATGGACATGGCGCCAAGGGTGGCGCAGTGGCCCGGATGATCGGCTCAGTGTTGCGGGTAAACAGGTATCGCGTAGCCCGCGTCTATTCTCCGCATGGCGGCAGCCTGCATTTTACCCGGTCATCACCGACCGGGCAGATTATCCTCAGGCTTGAGCGCCTCCAGGAGAATTTTTGCGATGCCATAGCCTTCGTCTGCGATTACGAGAGGCGGACCTACGAGGCCAAGGTGGGAACACCAAGACCACATTCGCAGGTCATTTATAACGGTATAAACGAAGCCGAATTCGCGCCCGTCTCGCTGGAGCCGCAGGCTACGGACTTTCTCTTCATCGGCATGATGCGCGACATGAAGGGGCCGGACGTGTTTATCGACGCCTTTCTGCGCACCGAACGCCGCATCGGCCGGCCTTTGACCGCAATGATGATCGGCGACGGTCCCGATGAAGACAAATACCGGGCCATGATCTCGGAGCTCGGGCTAGATCGACGCATGCAGATGTTGCCCGCCATGCCTGCTCGCAAGGCTTTTGCGCTGGCCAGAACAATCGTGGTTCCGTCCCGTGCGGAGGCGATGCCCTATATCGTGCTCGAAGCACTCGCGGCAGGCAAACCCGTTATTGCATCCAGGGTTGGCGGCATACCGGAAGTGCTGGGTGAAAGCAGCGAGGCGCTTGCCATTCCAGGTGACGCTCAGGACCTCTCCAGCATCATGACAGCCGCCGCTACACAGCCTGATTGGCGTATCCGCACCATGCCGAAACCCTCCGCCTTCAAATCAGTATTCTCCGCACAGGTGATGGCGCGCGACATGCTCGGCCTCTATCGGGATGCCCTGCAGGCCGGCAATGGAAAGCCAGCCTAAAGGCTTCCTTAGCATCTTCCTGATAAGCGATTTCTCATGATCTCTCCGTTGACAACCGGGAGACAAGGGACCGTTTCATGAGCGACTTGGGCAATCGGCCGGACCTGGACCTCGAGGCATTGCGCCGCAGCGTCGCGGAGGGCGGATCACATAACGGACCGGCAACTCCCGTCGAGCTCAATCCGTTCGCCAAACAGATAGCCGACCAGTTTAGCGACAACAATTATTCACCGACTATGCTGATCGGACAGTTTCGCCTGTTCGAATTCGTATCGCTTCTCGCGATAGGCCTGCTTGCGTGCTATTTGCAGCCGGTTCCCGCTGACAGTCATTTCCTCACTCGTTTCGTTGTAACTGCCGTTGGCGCATCGTTGACGGTGCTGTTCCTGCAGCTTGCCGATACTTATCTCATCCCATCTATCCGCGCAGCACGACGGAATGCCAGACGAGTACTCGCCGCCTGGGCGATGGGCTTCATTTTGACCTATCTCGGCATCTCGATCGCCGAGGGTGTGCTTTACCCCGTCGGCGCCGCAACGATCTGGTTCCTCTGCGGCTGCGCCTTCCTGCTAGGCGAACGCCTTCTGACCGCCTATGCGATCCGCCACTGGGCGCGCAACGGCGTGATGGAGCGCCGTGCCGTCATCGTCGGCGGCGGCGAGCCTGCGAAGCAGTTCATCCGCGCATTGGAACAGCAGCCAGACAACGACATTCGCATCTGCGGCATCTTCGATGACCGCGGCAGCGACCGTTCTCCGAGCGTCGTGGCCGGTTACCCCAAACTTGGCACATTCGCCGAACTGATCGAATTCGCGCGCCTCGCGCGCATCGACATGCTGATCATCGCCTTGCCGGCAAGCGCAGAGGCGCGAATCCTGCAGCTCCTTCGCAAACTCTGGGTGCTTCCCGTCGACATCCGGCTCGCGGCTCATGCGAACCGCCTGCGTTTCCGGCCCCGCTCCTACTCGCATGTCGGCTCGGTGCCGATGTTCGACATTTTCGACAAACCGATCCGCGACTGGGATTCCGTTGCAAAACGTTCCTTCGACATCGTTTTCACACTCATTGCTATCGTACTTCTGTGGCCGATCATGCTGGCTGCCGCGATCGCGGTCAAAACGACGTCCGAAGGACCGATATTGTTTCGGCAAAACCGGCACGGTTTCAACAACGAGACCATCAAGGTCCTCAAGTTCCGTTCCATGTATACGAACATGAGCGACCAGACGGCTGTCAAAGCGGTCACCAAGGGTGACCCGCGCGTTACCCCGGTGGGACGCTTCCTGCGCAAATCATCGATCGATGAACTGCCGCAGCTCTTCAACGTGCTGAAGGGCGAACTTTCCCTGGTCGGCCCGCGTCCTCACGCCGTTCACGCTCAAACGGGCGAACGCAAATATGTCGATGTCATCGAAAGCTATTTCGCCCGACACAGGGTCAAGCCCGGCGTCACCGGATGGGCACAGGTCAAGGGCCTGCGCGGCGAACTCGATTCGGATGAAAAAATCCGAGCCCGTACCGAGCATGACCTGGACTATATTGAGAACTGGTCATTGCTCTTTGATCTGAAAATCCTGTTTCTGACCCCGATCAGCCTGTTCAACACGGACAACGCGTATTGAGTACGGCGAATTTCGAAACCCGGGCCCAGCGCCTTTCCGCAGCACAGATTGCCCGGCTTCTCGGGGCCTGCCTGCTGGCGTTCGGTGTCTTCCTGTCGGGTTTTGTCATCTCGGAACCTGCCCCATACGAACTCGTCATGGTGATTCAGATCGCCATCTGGTTCCTGCTTGGCCTGCGCATTTCGCGCACTGTCTGCCTTCTGCTTGCGCTGCTTATGGTCTTCAATATTGGCGGCATGTTCTCCATCACCGTCATGAAGGATATGAGCGGCGCGCCGATGTATATCGCCGTCTCGATTTTTCTTGCGTTAAGTTCGGTCTTCTATGCCGCGATCATCGAGGATGATCCGGGCAGATTCGAACTGATCTTTCGGGTCTGGGTGGTGGCGGCGATCATCACGGCGCTTCTCGGTATCCTCGGCTATTTCAACGCCTTTCCGGGCGCCCATGTTTTTACCCGCTACGATCGCGCCATGGGTGCGTTTCAGGATCCGAACGTGTTCGGGCCTTATCTCATCGCCCCGATCCTCTACATGCTCTACCGGCTGCTGACAGGTCGCATCATGGAAGCGCCGTTTCTGATCGCCGGCATACTGGTATTGGTCATCGGCGTATTCCTTTCGTTTTCCCGTGCAGCCTGGGGGTTACTGCTTTTCAGCGGCATTGCGCTTGTCGTTGCAATGCTTTTGAAAGAGCGGACAACCGCATTCCGGCTGAAGATCCTGATCATCTCAGCCATTGCAGCGCTGGCGCTCATTCTTGCCCTGGTCATCGCGCTTCAGATTCCCCAGATCTCAGACCTTTTCACCAACCGTGCCAAGCTGGTGCAGTCATACGACGGAGCAAGGTTCGGCCGTTTCGAACGGCACCGGATCGGCTTCCTGATGGCTATGGAGCGGCCCTTCGGGCTGGGCCCAATGGCATTCGGCAAGATCTATGGCGAGGACGAGCATAATATCTGGCTTAAATCACTCACGACCTACGGCTGGCTGGGTGCGGTGACCTACCAGATCATGATCTGGTCCACGATCTGGATGGGTTTCCGTTATCTCCTGCGGGAGCGACCATGGCAGCCCTATCTGATGATCTGCTGGGTCATGATCCTTGGCCATTCGCTCATCGGCAACGTCATCGACACCGACCACTGGCGACACTTCTATCTGCTTCTCGGCCTCCTGTGGGGCTGCTACGCGCTCGAGCATAAACATATGCGGCGGCAACGCGCCATAGACGCTACGGCAGGTGCTGCAGGCGCTTGACTTCGGCCGGAGTCATTCCAATTCATAAGCATGATTACCACATCGCAATTGCGCGCAGCCCGCGCCATGATCGGGCTTTCGATCGAAGAGCTTGCCAAGGCGGCCGGCGTCTCCGGCAACAGCATTCGTGATGCCGAGGCTTCAACAGGCAATGCCGAGCCGGAGCTTTCAAGAAAACTGAAGCGGGTGCTTGAATCCCGCGGCATCATCTTTGTTTCCGCCGGTCAGCAGGACGCATCCGGTCCCGGCGTCCGCCTGCATCACCAGCCAATAGACGAAGGCATCAGACCCCAGAATCTGAATTCGACCAATGACGACTAGATTCCATAAATTTTCTGGAACCATTTGAGTTGAAACGCGTTTCTCCGCCGAAATCTACATCGGGGACATGCATGACACGCAGCAACAACCTTTATCTCATCATCGGCGCACTGATCGTCGTGGTCGCTGGCCTTAGTTTCTATCTATACCGCGAAGAAACAAAGCCTGAAGGCGTATCAATCAGCATCGGGGAGAATGGCGTGAAAGTTGAAGGACAATAAAGGTAAAATTGCGTATATAAACTTAACTACATAAGCGCATTCTTTATTTCACATTACCTTTGGCAAAGTCGCTGAACACGAAGAGGGGTTCACATGACATCGCATCTCAGCACTGCTGACATCGAGGAAAAAGGTTTGAGGAAAGTATGGAGCGTCGCCGATTTTTCGCGCCGCTACCGCCTCGATACCGAAGAGGAAGCAAGACTTCTGAAGCTTCTTGGGCCTTTCGCCACCCAGCAGGAACTGCTGATGAACGCCAGCCGGGCTCCTCGCTTTAGATAACACCAGGCAAAACATAGCGAAGCACTCATTGATTGAGTGCTTCCTGTCCTGCGTTTGATTATTTCCCTATACTTAAAAGCAAACTCTCACCGCGGCGGAACTTTTTGATCCACCAGCGGGTTACTTCTCCGTGGATTTATAACTTATGCGCGACGTCACGACTTACGCGCGGAGGAGAAGAGATGTTCAAGATGGTTTCAAAATTCGGACTTGCGGCGGCCCTGTCTGTGGCCACGTGCTCGGTCTTTGCCATGCCGGCCGCGGCACAGGATATGGAGCTTCGCATCGGACCGGATGGGGTACGCCCGGTTATACGGGACCGCGACCGGGATCGTTACGGCGATCGCGACCGGGACCGGGACCGCGGCTGCAGCCCCGGCGAGGCACGTGCCGCGGCACGTGACGAAGGGCTTCGTCGCCCCGAGGTGGTTCGCGTGACATCCCGTAGCGTGACCGTTGAAGGCATGACGCGAAGCGGTCCGGATCGCATCACCTTCGCAAATCGGCGCGGTTGCCCAATCATCTGATTGGGATGCTTTTTCCAAAATTAATCTAGTCCTGCCCTACCTTGCGCGTGCGGCAGGACTTTTTCGTCGGATCATGTGCAACCAGCATCAAGACCGGGATTTTTCGCTTGCGCCAGCAATGTCATGCCAGTATGGAAGTCTTGCTCTCGAAGCAGGTCGGAATGTAGCGCAGCCCGGTAGCGCACTTGACTGGGGGTCAAGGGGTCGTGGGTTCGAATCCCGCCATTCCGACCAATTATCCCCCATCTAAAATCAGTTGGATTTTTCTCTCTTGCGCTTCGCACGATGGCATCGTCGAAGGGCAGGCTCTTGCGTTTTCCGCCTACCTCAACAACAGCTCCTCCCGGTAAATCGCAACTCCCCTTTTTTCAACCCGATAAAAAATGCCGCCCCGTTGGACGGAGCGGCATCGGTAATCGCGGAAAGATCGAGCACCTTAACGATAGGGCGAGTAGCACTGCTGGCGGGGACCATTATAGGGCTGGAAAGTGTTGTCATATGTTCGATATGAACGATAGCGAGCATAGCACCAGTTCACATGGCTGTTGCCGCCGACATAACGGCGCTCCGGCGGAGCGTAGCGAGGCGCGGCCAGTGCGCCGCCGATGATAGCACCGGCAGCAAGCCCGCCAATGATCGCACCTGTATTAGAGCCGCCGTGATGACGATGGTGACGCCAGCGACGGTCACTGTAATACCGGCGATCATCACGCCAGCGACGCTCGTCACGCCAGCGGCGATCGGAATAACGTGGTCCATAACGTCGCCAGTCATGACGGCCTTCACGCCATTGAACCTTCTCAACCTGCTGTGAGGCTTGAACCGAAGGGGCGCGTACCATCGGAAATGCATTGGCCGGTACGACGCCGGTCAATGCGGTAACGGCGGACACCAGGATAATTGCAAGTTTCTTCTTCATTTCATTCTCCTCGGAATGTCTCCCTGAGGTAAATGATCTGATTTGCGTGCTGAACCAGAGGTGAACAGTAAAATTCGGGTGATCACATATAGTTGTGGTGACCGGCGTTGATTGTTTCAGCGTACCTGGTCCAGTAACCGCTTACATTCCAGGAGATCGAACAGCGCTTCCTGCAGCAATGCGCGATCTTCCTTGCCCACACTCGATTTTCCGATCGACACTTCCGGAGTGCCGTCGTCCCCAGATGAACCGAAGCCGAAAAAGCGGCCGCTGGGCTTGACCTTGGGCCGTCCCAGAACCTGATCTTCCTCGGTTGCTCCAACCTTCGGCTCGGCGTGCTTCTCGCTGCTTGAGGCAATAATGGCGTCCATGGTGGCAACATCGCCCGAGGCGATGGCCGCAACGAACTTGTTGCCATTCGTCTTCAGAAGCTTCTGCACGCCCTTGATCGTATAACCGTGATCGTAGAGCAGATGACGGATGCCTTTCAGTAGCTCGACGTCCTCAGGCCGGTAATAACGACGACCACCGCCACGCTTCATTGGCTTGATCTGCGTGAAACGGGTTTCCCAGAAGCGCAAAACGTGCTGCGGCAGATCGAGATCATCTGCGACTTCGCTGATCGTGCGGAATGCATCCGGGCTCTTGTCCACGCTCAAACCTCCAAACAGCGGCCGTGAAGCCGACCCAAGCCACGCCACCTCGCTTCAGATCTGACGCGAGAACAACCGGGTGACGATTCATAATCCTGGTATCGCATGCCGATTCCGGCTTTCGTGACGATGCGACAGACTACGCTCGGATTCCCACTTATCTCAATGGGTTGAGAGCAAGGATTCAAGCATGTTCACAGGAATGAGATAAAACAGGAGCTTATGCAGAGCGTTTCCGCTTCTCTTCAAAACGCTAAATCGCTCTATCTCTTTATCTTGACGCAATTCCGGACGGAAAACCCGTGCCTAGTTTGGCTTCAATTGCTTCAAGCTCAGGCGACCGGAGCCGCAGACTTCTGCTTGGCCTTGCGGCTGGTATGGGACTTCAAGATCCGTTGCTTCAGGACATTGGAAGCCTTGAAGGTCATGACCCGGCGCGGAGAAATCGGCACTTCCTCACCGGTTTTCGGGTTACGTCCGATACGCTCGTTTTTCGAGCGGACCTGGAAGGTCGCGAAGGAGGAAAGCTTTACGACCTCGCCGCGAATGATCGCGTTGCAGATCTCATCAATTACTGTCTCTACGAGCTCCGCCGACTCAGTCCGGGAGAGCCCAACCTTGCGAAATACCGATTCCGCCAAGTCTGCACGCGTCACTGTCTTTCCGGCCATGATCCCCGCCCAGTTTGCAAATTGATCTCGTCAAAGCCACACAAGACTATTTTGCTTGGCGATCAGGGTCAAGCACCTGTCGCCAATCAGTTATTTGTTCCGGAAGGCCGTGGCATTCCTACCAGCGAACGAGAACAGAACCCCAAGTAAATCCACCGCCCATCGCCTCGAGCATCACCAGATCGCCCTTTTTTATCCGGCCGTCCGAAAGCGCTACTGAAAGTGCGAGCGGGATCGATGCAGCGGACGTGTTTCCATGAAGATCCACAGTCACGACAACCTTCTCTGGCGGAATGCCGAGCTTTTTGGCAGACGCATCAATGATACGGCGGTTGGCCTGGTGCGGGACAAGCCAGTCGATATCCTCGGCTGTTGTTCCAGTCGCTTCGAACGCGCCTTCGATAACGTCCGTGATCATGCCGACAGCGTGCTTGAAGACCTCGCGGCCTTCCATGCGCAGGTGGCCAACCGTTCCGGTCGAGGACGGCCCACCGTCGACATAGAGTTTTTCCTTGTGGGAGCCATCAGAGCGCAGCTTGGCCGTCAGGATGCCACGATCACTCATGGTCCCCTCGCCTTCCTGGGCCTCGAGCACGAGTGCGCCCGCACCGTCGCCGAACAGAACGCAAGTCGTGCGATCTTTCCAATCGAGGATACGCGAGAAGGTCTCAGCGCCGATTACCAGCGCTCGGCGTGCCATGCCGCCGCGAATATGCAGATCGGCCGTCGCCATCGCATAGACAAAACCGGTGCAGACGGCCTGCATGTCGAAGGCATAACCGTGTTCCATACCGAGACGGCGCTGGATGTCGACAGCCGTTGCCGGGAACGTGTTGTCCGGCGTCGAGGTCGCAACCAGGATGAGATCGATGTCGTCCGTTGTCAGGCCGGCATTGTCGAGTGCTGCGCGTGCAGCCTGCTCTCCGAGCGAGGCCGTGGTTTCGCCTTCGCCGGCGATATAACGCTGCGTGATGCCCGTGCGCTGGACGATCCATTCGTCGGTCGTATCGACGATGTCTTCCAACTCACAATTGGTCACTACCCGTTTCGGGAGCGCTGCCCCATAGCCGCGAACTACTGATCGGATCATTCTCAATCACATCCTGTCGTCATGCAGCTTCAGGACCAGCCGGAGGCTGATGCTTGGCATGATAAAGTGTCAAATCCTGCGCGATCTTCGCGTTCAGGTCGTTGCGCGCCATGTCATAAGCGACATCGATCGCCGCGGCAAAGCCATCGGCAGTAGTGCCGCCATGGCTTTTGATAACGATGCCGTTAAGGCCAAGGAATACGCCGCCGTTGACCTTGTTCGGATCCATCTTCTCACGCAGCCGGTCAAACGCGGGTTTAGCCAAAAGATAGCCGATCTTGGCAAGTAATGTGCGGGACATCGATTCGCGAAGCAGCGTCGCGATCTGCTTGGCAGTGCCTTCAGCCGTCTTCAGCGCGATATTGCCGGTGAAACCTTCAGTGACGACCACGTCGACCGTACCCTTGCCGATATCGTTTCCTTCGACAAATCCGTGGTAGGCGATCGTCGGAAGGTTAGCCTCGCGCAGTAACCGGCCGGCTTCCTTGACTTCTTCCTGTCCCTTCACCTCTTCAACGCCGACATTGAGAAGGCCAACCGTCGGGCGGTCGATCTCGAACAGGGCGCGCGCCATCGCTCCGCCCATCAAGGCAAAATCGAGAAGCTGCTGGCTATCAGCACCAATCGTCGCCCCAATATCCAAAACAATGCTTTCGCCTTTGAGGGTTGGCCAGATGCCGGCGATTGCCGGGCGCTCGATATTGGCCATCGTCCTCAGACAGAACTTGGCCATGGCCATCAGGGCGCCGGTGTTTCCAGCAGAAACGCAGACATCTGCCTCTCCGAGTTTCACCGCCTCGATGGAGCGCCACATGGATGAAACGTAACGGCCGCGCCGCAGAGCTGCGCTCGGTTTTTCGTCCATGGAGACGGCGACTTCGCACTCGTGAAAAATCGAGCGGTCGCGCAGTTTCGGGTACTTGGCCAGCAACGGCTCGCATTCGCCCTTCAACCCATAGATGATGAAGGTCGCCTCGGGGTGCCGTTCGAGAGCCTTTGCAGTACCGGGTATGACAACCTCGGGACCGAAATCACCCCCCATGGCATCCACAGAAATTCTGATCACGCGTATCTGATCCTTATCTTCGACCGAACGGACCGGCCATTAAACCCGTCCAGCGGTCGTCGCCGGCGTTCCGGCCATGCTCATGCTTGGCCCTGTCGGCGAAATCGTGGCCAAAATATAGTTTTCGCCGCCGCTTACAACAGGCCTAGTCTTTTTTCCAGTCCTTGAGCGCCGCGAACGGGTTCGGCCGATCGCTCTTGGCATCAGCCGTGCTCTCGATATGGTCCGAAAACTCGACGCCCTGCTTGCGCGGATAGGGATCGATCGCCAGTGCCGCAAACTCGGTGATCGCCTCGCCGATATCGATAGTGTCTCCGGCGAATTCCTCAGGAAGATCGGGACCGTCCGGATCAAGCACCATCTCGGCCGCGTCCTTGGCGACGACGCGAGCGAGCTTGGATCCCTCGGGAACGAATATCTGCTCGAAATCTTCGTTGATGCGTGATTCGACCGGCTCCAGCGTCAGCACGCAGGCCTGGACGATCTCGGCTTCGACGCGCCCCTTGACGCGCACGCCGTCCTTTTTCCAGCGCGACAGATAGACTTCCGCCTGCAGCGACTTCACCTCCAGAACCTGCCATATCTCGGCGAGGTCCTTGCGCTCACGGTCATCGGCAGACACCTTGACTGTAACGGCATTGGCCGAAATGTTTCCGACTTTGACCGGATAGGAGAATGGCGGCTTTCCCGCCGAATTGTTGTCGTTTTTCATCTTTCCTCACTTTCCCGTTTCAGCCGGCCAAGGGCTGCGGGATAACCGCGTTGCCGCGAGCGATATCGTCTTCCGGCGTTACAGCGAGATGCCGCTCCGCCTCGGCCATCCATGCGGCCAGCCGCGCCATATCAGGCGCAGACTGGTTTTCCGGATATATGTTGCGGGCAAGGCCTTTCGCCAGCTCTCCAAGATCGCCCGCATCGAGCGCCTTGGCATAGGTCTCCAGCCGCCCGTAAAACATGCCGGCGAGTTTCTTCATGCGTTTAGGAACGCCCTGATCACCGATCCCGAGCTCGCGGATCGAATGGTCGAGATCCTGGAAAAACGCATCCACAATTTCCTGTGCCAGTTCCTGCCCGCTGGTCGGAGACTTCGCGGTCCGGCGAAAAAACAGGATCATTGTGATCGACAGCATTTCGTAGCGGCCCATGACCGTGTCGGGCACACCAAGATCGGTGTAGAACACAGGCGTGCGGGCAGCCGAGGTAAGGGCAGCATATTGCCGGTCGACAATGACCCGATTGTGTTTTTTCTTTTTGAACAGCCCGAAGATCATCGATAAGTCCCGCGAATGTCCGGGCCCAATGTTGCATGGAGACGAAAGCTGGTTTACCGAAGCAGGCGCGAATTGCAATGCCGTTCGGCCGGGGCCGCAGACGGGATGCGTTCGATCCGTAAAAGGTTTGGCATTGCAGGGTTCTCTTCCCCGGAATAGCCACAATGGTGATGAACAGCAGAAGTCCGGTCTCAAGCGCCGGTCTCGTTTACCTGGGGGATCCCGTTGAAGAAGCGGACTGTCGAGTACGGTATGAATTTTCTGAATAAAACTGCCATCAGCCTTGTGCTTGTCGCTTCTGTCACCGCCGCTGGCTGCACGTCGATGGATATCGGCGACACCATGTATAACGGCTACGTGATCGACCAGAAGTCGCTTGCCCTGATCCCGGAAGGTTCGAGCCGCGAACAGGTGCTGCTGACAATGGGCACGCCATCGACAACGGCAACCTTCGATTCGGAAGTGCTCTATTACATTTCACAGAAGCGCGAGCGCGCCGCCGCCTTCATGAAGCCGAAGCTGGTCGAGCAGTCGGTTCTCGCCATCTACCTCAACAAGGAAGGCGTTGTCGCGCGCAAGGCGAACTACACGCTCCAGGACGGCAAGGTATTCGACACGATCTCGCGCACCACGCCAACCGGCGGTCGCGACCTGACCTTCCTGCAGCAAATCCTCTCCGGCGGCTCCGGCCCCGGTGCGGGTGCGGCGGCAATGCGCAGCCTGCTCAGCAACTAAACAATCATCGAATGCACAGAAGCCCGCGGATCGCTCCGCGGGCTTCTTTCATTTGAAGAGGTGGCAGGCAGTTCAGCCAGCGAGGATCGCCAGCAGCAGCAAGGCCACTATATTGGTGATCTTGATGGCCGGGTTGACCGCCGGGCCTGCCGTATCCTTGTAGGGATCGCCGACCGTATCACCGGTGACCGAGGCCTTGTGAGCATCGGAACCTTTCAGGTGACGCTGGCCGTCCTTGTCGACGAAACCGTCCTCAAAACTCTTCTTGGCATTGTCCCATGCGCCGCCGCCAGACGTCATCGAGATGGCGACGAAGAGGCCGTTGACGATCACGCCGAGAAGCGAGGCTCCGAGTGCCGCAAAGGCAGACGCCTTGTCGCCCCCGGAGATCAGCAGAACGCCGAAATAGACGACGATAGGGGCGAGGACCGGAAGCAGCGACGGAATAATCATTTCGCGGATAGCGGCACGCGTCAGAATATCGACCGCACGACCGTAGTCCGGCCGATCGGTCCCCTGCATGATACCCGGCTTCTCGCGGAACTGACGGCGAACCTCTTCGACGATCGAGCTTGCTGCCTTGCCCACGGCGGTCATGGCAATACCGCCGAACAGGTAGGGAATAAGACCACCGAAGATCAGACCAGCGACGACGTAAGGATTGGCAAGGCTGAACGAGATCGGCCCTACCCCTTCGAAGTACGGATATTGCTGCGGATTGGCGGCAAAATACTGCAGGTCGTTGGAGTATGCGGCAAACAATACGAGTGCACCAAGACCGGCGGAACCGATGGCGTAGCCCTTGGTGACCGCCTTGGTGGTGTTGCCGACGGCATCGAGCGCGTCGGTCGACTTGCGAACTTCCGGCGGCAAATGAGACATTTCGGCGATACCGCCGGCATTGTCCGTGACCGGCCCGAAGGCGTCGAGCGCGACGATCATGCCGGCAAGGCCGAGCATGGCGGTCACGGCAATACCCGTGCCGAAGAGACCACCCAGCTGATAGGTGGCAATGATGCCGCCGACGATGACGATTGCCGGAAGCGCCGTCGATTCGAGTGAGACGGCGAGACCCTGGATGACGTTTGTACCGTGACCGGTGACCGACGCCTGGGCAATCGAATTGACCGGGCGTTTGTTGGTGCCGGTATAGTATTCGGTGATAACGACGATCAAAGCCGTGACGACGAGACCGACAAGACCGCAGACGAAAAGGCTGGTGCCGGTGATTTCCTTGCCGGCAACGGTGCCGATCACACCCCAGCCGACCGTCATCGACGTGGCGATGGCAAGGCCAAAAATGGACAGGACTCCGGTTGCGATCAGGCCCTTGTAGAGAGCCCCCATGATCGAGCCGTTGCTGCCGAGCTTGACGAAGAAGGTGCCGATGATCGACGTGACGATGCAGACGCCGCAGATGGCCAGCGGATAGAGCATCGCCGATTCGAGCACCGGAGCGCCGGCAAAGAAGATCGCGGCAAGCACCATGGTCGCAACGACCGACACCGCATAGGTCTCGAACAGGTCGGCCGCCATGCCGGCGCAATCGCCGACATTGTCGCCGACGTTATCGGCAATCGTTGCCGGGTTGCGCGGATCGTCTTCGGGAATGCCGGCCTCGACCTTGCCCACAAGGTCGCCACCGACATCGGCACCCTTGGTGAAGATACCGCCGCCGAGACGAGCGAAGATCGAGATGAGCGAAGCGCCGAAGCCGAGCGCGACAAGCGCGTCAACGACCTCACGAGAGCTGCTTGCGTGGCCGAGGCCTGCGGTCAGCACCCAGTAATAAATGGAGACACCGAGAAGTGCGAGACCGGCAACCAGCATGCCGGTGATCGCCCCCGATTTGAAGGCGATATCTAGCCCCGCGGCAAGGCTGTGCGAAGACGCTTGCGCCGTACGAACATTGGCCCGGACGGAAACATGCATGCCAATAAAACCTGCAGCGCCGGACAGTACCGCGCCGATTATAAAGCCCAAGGCAGCCGTGCCGGACAGAAGCAGCCATGCAAGTATGGCAACGACGACGCCGACTGCGGCAATCGTCATGTACTGGCGCGTCAGATAGGCTTGAGCCCCCTCACGGATATAGCCAGCAATTTCCTGCATGCGTTCATTGCCCTGGTCGGCGGCCATTACGGAACGCGTCGCCCACACGGCATAGATGATCGACAGCAGACCGCAGACGATCACACCCAAAATGACTGTCATACTATTTTCCTCTCCCTGATCGCCGGGACGAAAAATCCCGGCTGCGCATTTCCCTGCGGATGCTCTCCCCTCCCAAGGAAGCGTTTCCGCCATGCGAAGCGAGATTGCGGTGGAGATGAAATGACGTCAAGCCCTGCGGGGACAAGGGCTCAAATGGACGCAGGTTGTAATATGAGTTAATACTCGCCTTACAGCGACTTCGCCGAAGAGCGCCTGAACAGCAGGGCGGCGATCAAAAGAAGGCAGATCACCGCAACCGGCCAGATCACCATATTGATGAAAGACCAACCCCAGGTGACGAAGACCTTGCCTGAGGAGAATGACGACAATGCCACCGTGCCGAACAGCACGATATCGTGAAACCCCTGAACCTTGTCGGCTTCATGCGGCCGGTAGCTGGATGCGACAATCGCGGTCGACCCGATGAAGCCGAAATTCCAGCCGATGCCGAGCAGGACAAGCGCGCCCCAGAAATTCCAGAGCTCGATGCCGAGATGCGCGACGACGGCGCAGCCCATCATCACGAAAATGCCGATTGCAACGACCTTTTCGGCACCGAAGCGGGAGATCAGCGAGCCGGTGATGAAACTCGGGCCGAACATGGCAAGCACATGCCACTGGATGCCAAGGGTCGCCATTTCGGGCGGGAAACCGCAACCGATCACCATGGCAAGCGGCGCCCCAGTCATGACGAAGGTCATCAGGGCATAGATGCAGATGCCGCAGATCATGCCGGTTAGAAAGCGCTGCGTCAGAACGATCTCTTTCAGCGGCCGTGCCGGCTCAGAGCTTTGGGGGGCCGTCTTCGTCTGCGGAAGCTTCAGAAAGGAGAATATGCCGATCCCCGCGAGGCAGAGCGGAATGAGCGCGATGAAGGCTCCCGCAAAGGTCACCGGGGCAAACAAGTCCTTCGCCCAGATGACGATCTGGGGGCCGAGAACCGCCGAGACGATGCCCGCGCCGAGAATCCAGGAAATCGCCTTGGGCTTGTAGGAGGACGGCGAAGCATCTGCGGCGGCAAAGCGGATTTTTTGCGTGAAGCCGGAGGACGTGCCGATGAACAGAAGCGCCAGGGCGAAGAGCCAGAAGCTCTCGCGAAAAAGTGCGATCGCGGCGAAAGCACCGCCGGCAGCCCCGATCAGGCAACCGGCCATGAAGGCTTCACGGCGACCGAGAAAGCGCGACAGAATGGCGATGACGACTGCGCCGCAGGCCGTTCCGACATTGAAGGCGGTGATGGGGGCCGTGGCGAGAGACTTATCGTCGCCGAGCAACTGATATCCGGCAAGCGAGCCGATTGCGATCGAAAGAGGCGCTGCGGATCCAAGGATTGCCTGGCTTACCGCAAGTAATGCGACGTTGCGGCGGGCGGCGCGCATTTGCGTCTGAAGGCCGTCCACCACACCGTCCATGTCTGCCTACCTGTTACTTCTTGTCGCCACGAACCTGTTTGGCAATCCGATCGAGAACCGCATTGACGATGCGCGGCTCGTCCTCTTCGAAGAAGGCGCGTGCGATCTCGACATATTCGGTAACAATGACCGGAACCGGGACGTCCTTGCGCTCGAGGATTTCGAACGTGCCGGCACGTAAGATGGCGCGGAGCGTCGAATCGAGACGCGAGAGCGGCCAGTCTTCCTGCAGCGAGGAGCGCACGATCGGGTCGATCTTGGTCTGGTCACGCACGACGCCGGAGACGATCGAGCGGAACCAGGACGGATCGGCCTTAAGATAGGTGTCGCCGTCGAGTTCCTGGCCCAGGCGATGGGCCTCATATTCAGCCACGACCTCAAGCACCCCCGTACCACCGATATCCATCTGGTAGAGCGCCTGCACGGCTGCGAGGCGGGCTGCACCGCGCTGGTTGACCGGCTTGATCTGTTTTTCTTCGTTAGACATCAGCGTGCACCGTTCAGCTTTTCGCGCACGGCGATCATTGTCAGTGCCGCACGGGCTGCGAAGCCGCCCTTGTCCTTGTCCGAACGGCGCACACGCGCCCAGGCCTGATCGTCGTTCTCAACGGTCATGATGCCGTTGCCGATGGCAAGCGATTCCGAGACGGCAAGATCCATCAATGCGCGCGAGGATTCATTGGAAACGATATCGAAGTGATAGGTCTCGCCGCGGATGACCATGCCGAGGGCGACGAAACCGTCATATTCGGTGCCGCCGTTTTCGGAAGCGTCGAGCGCCATGGCGATCGTCGGCGGAATTTCCAGCGCACCGGGAACGGTAATTACATCGTAGGTCGCTCCCGCCTCCTTGAGTGCCGAAGTTGCACCGTCAAGCAGGGCATCGGCCATATCATCATAGAAGCGAGCCTCTACGATCAGGATGTGTGGAGCGGTTTCGAGCGACATGGATCACCTTAAGATACGTGTATTCGGTCCGGCAAGTGGCGGACTTCTAGCATGGGCGCGGTCAAAACACGCCCGGAGGCGCTTGGCAAGCGATTTTGCGGGAACGAGGCCTGCATGCCGGGAATAGGATCGTCTCAAGACGCTCCACAATACTTAATCAATCCCGGTTCGGATCATCTCCATAGCCAGTAATTAATTATCTGTTAAACTAAGCAGACAAAGCGTATCACTCTTGCCACCTTCGTTTTATTAGAGATCTATTATTCGACGCAGAGATGCAGGTGGGTAATGGAAAAGCACCGCTTCCAAATGGATGAGATGGACGACCTGCTGCTGAACATATCAATGGCCCGTGGTCTTGAAGAAATCATGACCGTGGTCAGGCAATCCGCGCGCCGCCTGATCGGCGCCGATGGCCTCGCATTCATCCTGCGCGACAAGGACGATTGCTATTACGTCGATGAAGACGCCATCAAGCCGCTGTGGAAAGGACAACGTTTTCCTATGGAGGCCTGCATTTCCGGCTGGGCAATGCAGCATTCCGAAGTGGTCGTCATAGACGACATCACCAAGGACCCTCGTATTCCGCAGGATGCCTATCGCCCGACTTTCGTCAAAAGCCTCGCCATGGTGCCATTGCGGCCAGGCGATCCGTTTGGCGCGATTGGAGCCTACTGGTCAACCGTCGGCACGCCACCGGACGACAGCGTCTACAGCTTGCAGCGTATTGCCAATACGGCGGCGGTGGCGATGGCCAATGTGGCACTGACCAATTCGCTTGCCGAAGCGCGGGATGAGGCAGCACGCGCCCGCGACGCGATGATCCTCGCCATGGCATCACTTGCCGAAACACGCGACCACGAGACGGGCGACCATATCCGTCGCACGCAACATTATGTCCGCGTGCTTGCCGAGGCACTCAACCGGCGCGAACCGGAAACGACGGGACTCGATGAAGAATTTGTCGACCTGCTCTATAAGTCGGCTCCGCTCCACGATATCGGCAAGGTCGGCATTCCTGACCGCATCCTGCAGAAGCCGGGGCGGCTCGACCGGGCGGAATACGACATCATGAAGACCCATGCCGATCTCGGCCGCACGGCAATCGCCACCGCCGAGCGTTATATCGGCTCGAGCAATCCGTTTCTCAGCCTCGCCAAGGAAATTGCCCACTGCCACCATGAGAAATGGGATGGCACGGGCTATCCGCGCGGTTTGAAGGGGGAAGACATTCCGCTTGCCGGCCGGATCATGGCCGTCGCAGACGTCTATGATGCGTTGGTATCAGAACGGGTCTACAAACCCGCGATGAGCCATAACGAAGCCGTCGACATCATCACCGGCGAAAGCGGCAAGCATTTCGATCCGGCTGTCGTCGCGGCATTCGACGAGGTGGCTCCACAGTTTGCGGAAATCCACCGCCAGTTTTCACAGCCGATCTGACGCTGAAAGACCTCAGGCCTTGGCAGGAAACTCCGCCAGACGGGCTGCATATCGCGCCATCGTGTCCACTTCGAAATTGATGAAATCGCCCGGCTTGCGGTCACCCCAGGTGGTCACAGCCAGCGTGTGGCGGATAAGCAGGATATCGAAATCGGTACCGTTAACGGCATTGACGGTCAGCGACGTGCCATCAAGCGCAACCGAGCCCTTGGGCGCAACAAAACGAGCGAGGTCTTCAGGCGCACGCAGGGTGATGCGAACCGCCTCACCTTCCGCCTCGACCGCCAGAATTTCAGCCTTGCCATCGACATGACCGGACACGATGTGACCGCCGAGTTCGTCACCGATTTTCAGCGCCCGTTCGAGATTGATCCGCGTACCCTTGGTCCACGATGCGATCGTCGTCAGGCGCAGCGCCTCTTCCCAGGCTTCTACTTCGAACCAGCGCTCGTTGCTGCCGTCTTCGGGAAGCGTGGTGACGGTCAGGCAGACACCGCCATGGGCAATCGAAGCGCCCATATCGATCGTCTTCGGGTCGTAATTGGTGGCGATGCGCAGCTTCACGCCTTCATCCAGAGCAGTCATTTCGGAAACCGTGCCGATATCGGTGACAATACCCGTAAACATCAAAGGCCTCTTTCATATTCGAAGCTGCGGTCTGCGCCGAAACGCTCCTGCCGCACGCACTGAAATCCTGCTGGAATATCGGAAGGCGTTGCCGGTGATTCAATCCCACCTGCACCGACAACCAGCTCGGACTGGGCAAGCACGAGACGATCGACCAATCCGGCCTCAAGGAAGCTGCGGCCGACACGGGCTCCGCCCTCGACCATCAACGAAGAAATTCCGCGCGTGGCGAGATTGGCCAGAAGGTCACGCAAGCTGCCCGCCTGCAGGACTTCGACGCCTGCAGACATCAGGGCGCGCAGGCGTTCTTCGTTGGACGGATGCGTCTCGCAGAAGGGATCCGTGACAGCAACGACCGGGACGGTACTGGTTGACTTCACCAGCTTGGACGTCAGCGGCAGTTCCAGGCGACGATCGAGAACGATCCTCAATGGCGAGCGGCTTTCCAGTCCCGGCAGGCGAACCGTCAGTTCCGGATCGTCTACCAGCGCCGTGCCGATACCAACCAGAATGGCGTCGTTTTCGGCGCGCATCATATGCACCTGGGCGCGTGACTGCGGCCCGGTGATCAGCAGTTCCTCGCCGCGACGGCCAAGCATGCCGTCGGCGGAAACTGCAAGCTTGAGAGTCACATAGGGCAATCCCCTCGTCTGGCGCGAGAGGTAGGCCGAAAGCACGCGACGCCCCTCGTCCTGCAGCAGCCCGGTCTCAACGACGATACCGGCTTCGCGCAGGATGCCGAAGCCGCGACCGGAAACGCGAGGGTCGGGATCGTTGAGGCAAACGACGACACGGGCGACACCTGCGGCAACCAGGGCGTTGGCACAGGGCGGCGTGCGGCCGTAATGGGAACAGGGCTCGAGCGTGACATAGGCCGTTGCGCCCCTCGCCCGCTCGCCGGCAACCGCCAGCGCCTGCGTCTCGGCATGGGGCCTGCCGCCAACTGCGGTAACGGCCTGACCGACGATAGCACCGTCCTTAACAACGATGCAGCCGACGGAAGGGTTGGTTGCCGTCAGACCGGCATGCCATCGCGACAGCCGCAGGGCGGCTGCCATGAAGCGCCGGTCATCGGCTGCGCTCGTCAAGCGCCCTCTCCGGATTCCAGCCCCGGATCACGGGCAAGCTTGGCGTTGATCTCCTCGATCACCTTCTCGAAATCCTCCGCATGGGAGAAATCGCGGTAAACCGAGGCGTAACGAACGAAGGCAACGTCATCGAGGCTTTTCAGGGCTTCAAGCACCTGCAAGCCGATCTGCTCGGACGAGATCTCCGCCTCGCCGGAGCTTTCCAGCCGGCGAACGATGCCGGACACGGCACGTTCGATGCGGTCGGCATCCACCGGCCGCTTGCGAAGCGCAATCTGGAAGGAACGCACGAGCTTGTTGCGGTCGAAAGGCGCCTTGCGGCCGGTCTTCTTCAACACCATCAGCTCGCGCAACTGGACGCGTTCGAATGTGGTGAAACGACCGCCGCAATCCGGGCAGATGCGGCGCCGGCGGATGGAGGTAAAATCCTCCGCCGGGCGACTATCCTTAACCTGGGTGTCTTCAGAGCCGCAGAATGGGCAGCGCATCTGCTCTCCTTAGAGGTAGGGGTACATCGGGAAACGATCGGTCAGGCCGACGACCTTTTCACGAACGGCAGCTTCGACGGCTGCATTGCCCTCGTCGGAATTGGCAGCCTTCAAGCCATCGAGAACTTCGACGATGAAGTTGCCGATCTGCTTGAACTCGGCTTCCTTGAAGCCGCGGGTCGTGCCGGCTGGCGTGCCGAGACGGATGCCCGAGGTGACGAAGGGCTTTTCCGGGTCAAAGGGAATGCCGTTCTTGTTGCAGGTGATGTAACCGCGGCCGAGAGCGGCCTCGGCGCGCTTACCGGTGGCGTTCTTCTTACGCAGGTCGACCAGCATCAGGTGGTTGTCGGTACCGCCCGAAACGATGTCGAGGCCACCGGCAACCAGCGTCTCCGACAGTGCCTTGGCATTCTTGACGATCTGGGCTGCGTATTCCTTGAAATCGGGCTGCAGTGCTTCACCGAAGGCAACGGCCTTGGCGGCGATGATGTGCATCAGCGGGCCGCCCTGCAGGCCGGGGAATACGGCCGAGTTGAACTTCTTTGCCAGATCCTCATCGTTGGTGAGGATTACACCACCGCGCGGGCCGCGCAGCGACTTGTGGGTCGTGGTTGTGGCAACGTGGCAGTGCGGGAACGGCGACGGATGCTGGCCACCGGCAACGAGACCGGCGATATGGGCCATGTCGACCATCAGGTAGGCGCCGACTTCGTCAGCGATCTCGCGGAAACGCTTCCAGTCCCAGATGCGGGAGTAAGCGGTACCGCCAGCGATGATCAGCTTCGGCTTGTGTTCGCGTGCCTTGGCGGCAACATCGTCCATGTCGAGCAGGTTGTCGTCTTCACGCACGCCGTAGGAAACGACATTGAACCACTTGCCGGACATGTTGACCGGCGAACCGTGCGTCAAGTGCCCCCCGGAATTCAGGTCGAGACCCATGAACGTGTCGCCCGGCTGCAAGAGCGCGAGGAAGACGGCCTGGTTCATCTGCGAACCCGAGTTGGGCTGAACGTTGGCGAAGTTGACGCCGAACAGCTTCTTGGCGCGCTCGATGGCAAGCTCTTCGGCGATATCGACGAACTGGCAGCCACCGTAGTAGCGCTTGCCCGGATAGCCTTCGGCATACTTGTTGGTCATGATCGAGCCCTGGGCTTCGAGCACGGCGCGCGAGACGATATTCTCCGATGCAATCAGCTCGATCTCGTGACGCTGACGACCGAGTTCCTTCTCGATCGCGCCAAAGATTTCCGGGTCGGTTTCGGCGAGCGGGCGGGAGAAGAATGCTTCGGTATTCGACATGAGCAAGGCTCCTGGGAGAGGTAAGAAAGCGGTGTGACGCGTCTTAGCGCTCTGCCCGTTGAAGGGCAAGACAAAGAGCGACATTTGCACGCTCCGGCGCGGTGTAGGAGACACTGTATCCCACCTCTTTCCATTCATTCAGGCTTCAAGGCCGAGAAACTGGAAAGCGGGCGTCGGCTTGAAACTCTTTGTAACATTGCTCGAATAGATGTGATCCTGATTTGAGCCGAGATCGGGCCTCAATGACCTTGCCCGTATCGGCCGAAAGATCGATCGCCTTGAGATCGACCCAGAAAGTATTCGACGTCAGAGCGGGGTCGAAGAAATGTCAGGCTCTTCAGCCCGGAGGGAAGGTAAACGTTGCGGATAACGCTGAATACGCTGGCGAGAGAGCGGTTCTGGTCTTCGAAGTTCGACATGGGATCGACGTAAAAGGAGGCACGGGCAAAGCGGGCCGCAACCGAGGGACATTTCAGCAACGAGGCGGCTGGCGCCACGGCAACACCTGCGGCAAGCAACAGGCATCTGTTAATCCGCGGTCTCCGCACCCATCGGAAGCTTCAGATTAGCGCCGCCTCAACTGCAAACAATAGAAAAACGGAGCGGTCGAATTGGTTGCTGCGATCGTGGCAACGTAAAAAGGCCGGGCAATACGACCCGGCCTTTCATCAAGATATTTCCGTCACTTTACTGCGGCAGCATGTCACTTTCGGTAAGCGCCCCTTGCCGCTGTTCAATGCCGGTGGTCGTCTGCAGCGCCAGTTCCTGATTGCCATCCTTCTGGTAGATGTCGTCGCGAAACTGGACAACACGGTCCTTGGCCGACCATGCGGTGATGTAGACGATATAGACAGGCACTTCCTGGGCGAGCTTGATCGGATTGTTCTGCCGGGTCGAGATGACGCGTTCAATCTCCTGACGCGACCAACCTGGCGTATCACGCAGCAGCCAGGTGATCATGTCGCGAACGTTCTGGACGCGCATGCAACCGGAGGATTCGAAACGCATCAGCTTGTTGAACAGGCCCTGCTGCGGCGTATCATGCAGATATTCGTTGTTCGGGTTATGGAAGTTGATCTTGGTCGAAGCCATGGCATTGATCTTGCCTGGATCCTGACGGAACATCAGGTTTGGTGCCTTGGGTGCGTTCCAGTCTACGGTTTCCGGCGCCACTTCCTGGCCACGACCGTCGAACAGTCGAATCTGGTTGCGGGTCAGGTAGGTCGGGTCCTTGCGCATCAACGGGACAATATCTTTCTCGACGATCGAGCGAGGTGCTGTCCAGTACGGATTGAGAATTACTTCATAGATCTTGGAGTTAATCGCATGGGTCGGACGGTCGATACGGCCAACAACGGCATTGGTGCGCAGGGCAACACGGTCGTTTTCTACGGCCTCTATATACATGGCGGGGATATTGACCATGAGATAACGCTGGCCGAGATCACCTGACATGGACTGAAGCCGCACGAGGTTGGTCTGCAACTGCATCAATCGCGTCTGTGCCGGAACGTTGAGCGCCTTCACAGTGAATTCGCCAAGTACACCATCTGCCGGGAGACCGTGCCGAGCCTGGAAACGTTTCACGGCGCCATCGACATAACTGTCGAAAGCCGTCGACATGCCTGCACCCTCGTCAAGGTCTCCGGAAATGGTGAGGCGCTGGCGAAGCTGCTGAACGCTCGAATCGGCGACGCCGAGCTGCAGGCGGGTCGACGGACGCACTTCCGGCCAGCCGCCGTTGGAAACGATCGACTGGTAGGTGTAAATTGCCTGCTGGATATTTGCAGGACCTTCGGTGCCCAGGATCGGGTTGTTCGAGACAACACCAACAGCAGTGCGCGAGCCCCGCGCATCGAACTGATCGTCCCAACTGCCGCGCCGCGGGGCATTGATGAGGGAATCAATCGGGCTCTGTGCAAGCGCCGGTGCGGCCAATGCCGCGGCACCTGCCGAAACAGCAGACCGCAGCAGCGCGCGGCGAGACAAAACTTCAAGTCCGATTTTCTTCGACATCATTCAATCCATCTGATCCCGGTCAACAGAACAGCGCTACAGGGATATGGTTAAAAAGGCGCAAAAGCCAAGCAGGTGCCCTTTTCGGCCCGCTCTGCCTCAATCGGCAAAGCCCCTTTTTACCGATTGCTCGAACATGCCCGGTCCCATAGCAATATGGCCAATTCGTGTCACCAGGCGAAGGGTCACAAGCCTGTGTTGCGCTGTGACTTTTCTGCCGTATCGCAAACGCAAAAAATCACCCATCGGTTGGGCGCATGTGGCAACTGGCTGGATCTTCGTTTGGCCAGGAAATTCGCTGTAGCCTGGAGGCACCCGACACAGGAGCATCAAGCGTGCGCGCCCATTTTACAGTCTTGCCCTTTTAATCGCTTTCCGCAAAACAGGCGACCATTGAAGAATCACCCTCGGCACGAGCAATCGCTCGAGCGAGCAATTTTCGCAACAAAGCGCCAGTTTCAAGCAAGGCGACAGCAATAAATTCTATGACTTATAAATATAGGGGTGGAGAAATTAAATGCAGTGGAAGCCGGTAAACACTCTCATTCCAAACAAGCTGGTCTTTCTATTGTTCGATCATCTTGAGAGCGCTCAGTGGGTCGGTTACGTCAACGAAGACGGTATTTGCGAATGGCCTGACAAAGTCCGCGGATATCGTCCGACAGGCTGGCAGGAAGTGATTGTGGACCTGACCCGCATCAAGGCCATCGGCGGCTGAACTCTCCACCATTTCCGGATATAAAACGAGCAAACCGGAGCGTAGGCCTTACGCTCCGGTTTGCTTTTGTGCGTTACCGCATGACTGGAGGCAATGGGGAACGCCAAGCCCTTAGTGGTTTAAAGGCAGATCGCGGTTCCGGTCCGATTACATCCGGTAAGCGATCGAGTCGTTCCAGAAACGATCCAGGCGCTGCAGCAGGCGGTTCATCTGTGAGAATTCGCCTTCGCCGATGCCGCCGACCTTTTCGATCGAGCCGATGTGGCGCTCGTAAAGCTTCGCGACGGTTTCGGCGATTTCTTGGCCAGCAGGCGTCAGGCTGATGCGAACCGAACGGCGGTCGATGCGCGAACGGGCGTGGTTGATGAAGCCCAGATCGACCAGCTTCTTGACGTTGTAGGAAACGTTGGAGCCGAGATAGTAGCCGCGGGAGCGGAGTTCACCGGCCGTCAGTTCGGAATTGCCGATGTTGAAGAGAAGAAGAGCCTGAACGGCGTTGACGTCGTCGCGACCCTGACGGTCGAACTCGTCCTTGATGACGTCGAGGAGACGGCGGTGGAGACGTTCCACCAGGTGCAGCGATTCCATGTAAAGTCCACGGATCGTGTCTTCGTGCGGATCTGCGACTGCCGGTGCCTGCGGCTTGAGCTTCGTGTTCATCATAACTGCCTCACTGTTTTGTTTGGCGGTGTGTTTGTTTGTTCCCGCCTTGAGACAGACCCTATCGAATGCGCATAAAATTCGACTTAAAACACTTGCTTAACAAAAGCCTACCGGCATTTTCGGATTTTGTCGGCACTGTGGCGAAGACCTTCCCCGCAGTTTTTCTGCCTATAAAAATCAATATCTTAGCTCGAAAAAATCACTAAAATTCGAGCTAAATGCCTTTAGGATCAAGGTGAATCAATCCTTACCTTCTCCTCTTTGCGCCTGCCTTCCAGCCATAATGCGAGACGAAATACGACATAAAGGCTGGCCACAAGGACGTTCAGAAGCGGGACAAGATGGTTCTCGCCAAAAATTTCGGGCCAGACGACATACATGAGAATTTGGATGATAGCCGCCATTGTCCACAGGACAGCGCCCCAAGGCACGGCAAGCCACAAACCAAGAGAAGCAACCGGGAAAAGAACAGCAAGAGCCGGAGCGGTAACTCGCCAAGGCAAGTCCAGCAGATCGAAGCGAGCCCTGCCTTCGAGCGAATACCCGACGAGCATCGCCCAATATTGCATGCCGAACCAGAAACAGGTGGCGGCAATCATCCTCATGAAGAAGACGAACAGGAGCTCAGTCAGCGTGCGCCGTGGCGTCGTGGGTGAATCAGGTTCCATGGACATCGATATATAGGCGCATCAGGCCAGCCGCCAGCCACACGCATGGCAGCAATGCTTGATCCTGACCATTCATAAACAACTTGTCGCATGCTAAGGACCGGCCAACAAAAATAATGGAGACACCGTCATGGATAAGACGCATCTCGTCGACGAGATCACCGGGCACCGCAGGATGCGGCGCAATCGCAAGGCGGACTGGGTCCGCCGCATGGTGCAGGAAAACCGGCTGACCGTCGACGATCTGATCTGGCCGATCTTCATCACTCACGGCACCGGCATTTCCGAGCCGCTGGCGGCCATGCCGGGCGTCAACCGGATGAGCGTCGACAAGGCGGTAGAAGCGGTGAAGGAAGCGGCTGATCTCGGCATTCCGGCAATCGCCCCGTTCCCGGACATCGAGATGGAACTGCGCGATCCGACCGGCTCGCATATCCTCGATGCCAACAACCTGATGAACCGGTTCATTCGCGAGACCAAGAAGGCCGTGCCTAATATTGGCCTGATCACTGATGTGGCGCTCGACCCGTTCACCAGCCACGGCCATGACGGTATTCTGCGCGAAGGCATCATCGTCAATGATGAGACCGTCGATCACGTGGTGAAGGCCGCCGTGATGCAGGCGGATGCGGGCTCCGACATCATCGCACCGTCGGAAATGATGGACGGCCGCATCGGCGCCATCCGCCGCGGCCTGGATGCGGCAGGCCATCAGGATGTCGGCATCATGTCCTATGCGACGAAGTTCTCGTCGGGCTTCTACGGTCCCTATCGTGAGGCAATCAATACCGGCGGCCTGCTGAAGGGCGACAAGAACAGCTATTACATCTCTCCGGCCAACGGCACCGAAGCCCTGCGCGACGCCGCACTCGACGTCGAGGAAGGTGCCGACATGATGATGATCAAGCCCGGCCTTCCCTATCTCGATATCTGTTGGCGCGTGAAGGAAGCCTTCGGCCTTCCGACCTATGCCTATCAGGTGTCCGGTGAATACGCGCAGATCAAGGCGGCTGCCATGAACGGCTGGATCGATGGCGACCGGGTGATGATGGAAACGCTTCTCTGTTTCAAGCGCGCAGGATGCGATGGTATCCTCACCTACTTCGCCGTCGACGTGGCCAAAAAGCTAGCCAAGGACTGAGACCGGGCATTTGCGCCGAGACTTGCTAAGGTTGCAACGTCTCCCCATATGATTGGGGAGAAACAGGAGACTGAGTATCAATGAGCCTCGACCCGAACCCGACCTATGCCGCACCGGAAGACTGGCGCGCCTATAGCGGCGTTCTTTCACGCCGGGTGTTCGCCTTCATTCTCGACTATCTGATTGTGCTGCTGCTCTGCATTCCAGCGGCGGTGATCGTCTTCTTTCTCGGCATCGTCACGCTCGGCCTCGGCTTTATGCTTTATCCGGCGCTGTTCGTCATCGTGGCGCTTCTTTATTTCGGCATGACGCTGGGCGGCCCGTCGCAAGCCTCGCCCGGCATGCGCGCCATGGGCATCACACTGATGCGGACCGATGGGAGGCGATTGGATTTCATGACGGCAATGGTCCACACGGTGCTGTTCTGGCTGATCAACTCGATCCTGACACCGCTTATCCTGCTTGTCGGCCTGTTCACCGAAAGGTCGCGGCTGGTACATGATATACTGCTCGGCACGGTCATCGTCAGGACATCCTGACCACTACTCCAGGTGCGGCCGGTTATCCGATTTTGGTGACTGGCCGCGCTTAAAACCAGGCCCCGAAAAGCGCATGGTTGACGTTTTCCATTTATGCGCCATGGTATGACATTTCTCACTCCATGACGGGATTGGCCATACCTCCATGAATACCCAGACAACGCCTTCCCCGCAGTTTTATCTGACGGCTCCGGCAGTTTGTCCTTATCTTCCGGGTGAAATGGAACGGAAGGTGTTTACCCACCTCGTCGGCCCCCGTGCAGCGGAAATGAATGACCTCCTGACGCAGGGTGGCTTCCGCCGATCACAGAACATCGCCTACCGACCAGCCTGCGAGGCCTGCCGCGCCTGTGTGTCGGTGCGCATACTTGCAGGTGAGTTCGAGCCGACGCGTTCGATGAAACGCGTCATTTCGGCAAATCGCGACCTAATCGCCACCGTTCAGCCGGCCCAACCGTCGACCGAGCAGTTCGCGCTGTTCCGACGCTATCTGGACGACCGCCACCAGCATGGCGGCATGTCGGACATGTCCGCCCTCGATTATGCGATCATGGTGGAAGACACGCATGTCAACACGCGGCTGATCGAATACCGGATCCGCGAGCCGGGATCCGGTCTCAGCAAACAGCCGCAGGGAGAATTGATTGCCGTCGCGCTCACCGACATGATGAGCGACGGGCTTTCGATGGTCTATTCCTTTTTCAACCCGAAATACGAGAAGCGATCGCTGGGGACGTTCATGATCCTCGATCACATCAACCGGGCGCGTTCGCTCGGCCTGCCGCATGTCTATCTCGGTTACTGGGTCAAGGGATCCCCCAAGATGGACTACAAAACCCGCTATCAGCCGCAGGAACAGTTGATGGCGCGCGGGTGGGAACGGTCTCTGCCTCCGGCAACAGATAGCGACGATTAGCGGCCGTCGATGAACAACCATCGACGCGGACTTGTTGTAACCATCACCGGAGGCATCGCGCTCTCTTTCGACGTGCCGCTGGTGCGGCTGGGCGGCGGAGAGCTCTGGCAGACACTGGCGCTACGCTCGCTTTCGACTTTCGCGCTGGGCGTTCTCATCTGGGCCCTGCTCTCCCGGCTTCAACCAAGCAATCCCGTCCTTCGCCCCGGAAAGGCAGGCCTGCTTGCCGGTATTTTCTACGGGTTTTCGACAATCACCTTCCTTGGCGCCGTCTTCAATACAACAACGGCGAATGTCGTCTTCATCGTCGCCTTCACACCGATGTTTGCCGCGCTGTTTGGCTGGCTGCTGCTCCGTGAAAGCCTTTCACGATCGACATGGATCACCATGATCGCGATGATCGTCGGGGTTGGGATCATCGTCTCCGGAGGCCTGTCCGGCGGCGATTTGCTTGGCAATATGCTCGCCTTGACAACTACGCTTCTGCTTGCAGGCGCGATAAGCATCGGGCGCAAGACGAAGGTCGATCTGGGACTGGTGCCGCTCGCCGCGACCATCATCCCCGCAATCGTCGGCCTGGCGATGATGCAGTCGGGCGGATTGACATCGGTCCCCTCCCCGTCGTGGGTTCTGCTCGACGGACTGGTGATGCTGCCCGTCGCCTTCTGGCGTCTCGCGACCGGCCCGAAATATCTCACCGGCGCTGAAGTCGGCATGTGCTACCTGCTTGAAACGGTCCTCGCGCCGATCTGGGTCTGGATGATCTTTGCCGAGGAAATGGAGGCAAGGACGATGCTGGGCGGAGCGATCCTGATCCTTTCTTTGATCGGCCACGCACTCTGGCAGATGCGGCGCGGCAACCAGCGCCTGGGTCTCTCCTGAGCTATTTGCCGGGCAGACGACCATTCGAAAGATCGGCAATTCCGAAGGCGTCATCATCCCAAAGAGATCCTTGATCGACTGGGCTTGAAGGCGGGAGATGAGGTCGGTATCCGTGAATAATCGGATCAAATGGTGCTGTAACCGATGGAAGGCGATTTCGCGCGACAGTTACGGATCAACGAATATCGTAGAGGTTGGCGTGCCTATCTGCCTTTATCGATGGGAACAAAAGGATCGCCATTGTTGCCGCGGGTGTGTTCCTGATGGACAACAGTTTCGCCATCGAAACTGTTGAAGCAACTCTGTTCTCCTTCGTTCTCTCACTCGCCGCCGGAGAGATAGACGAGAATGGCGCAACTCGCTTCCTTCGCGACCACTGCGTTCCCTACCCCGCGGAACCTCGGCCTTAGCCGAAACGATATCGCTCGCCCTGAAAACATGATATCGTCTCACTTCAATCCGTGGAGGGCGGCATGGGCGAGACAGTGACGATCCAGAGGATCGGGGACAGGTGCGGCATCATGTTGCCGCAGGAGCATCTTGATAAGCTAGGCTGGAAGGAAGGGGATCGCGTCGAGATCCGTTCCGATCAGGTTCATATCGAATTCACCGCACCGAATGGCGACGATAGCGAAGCCGCGAGATCCTTTTCGCTGGCGCATGGAACCGCGATGAGAAATTATCTCACGGCACTCAAGGAACTGGCCAGACACTAAAAGCGCCGCCCATCAGGAAGGATGAACGGCGCCAGATTTCAGTGACCTCACATCAGCCGGCGAATTTACCGCTGCGTGGAAAACCCTTGGGAACGGTACGTCCGGCCGAAGCGCGATCGCCCATCCATTCCAGAAGTTCTTCCTTGGTGCGATTGAACGCGCGGCCGGCGCTGTCTTCCCAGGAAAGACCGGCGTCCATGGCAAAGCATTTGATGTCGGAAACGCCGCCATCCTTGTAGCGCTGCAGGCGCACGCCCTTGCCGCGGGTCATTTCCGGCAGCTGCTCCAGCGGAAACACCACCATCTTGCGGTTCTCACCCACGATTGCGACATGATCGCCAGAAACCGGCACCACGAGCTTCGTCTCGTCGGGCATGCCAACATTCATCACCTGCTTGCCCTTGCGGGTATTGGCGACCATCTCGTTTTCGGCAACGACGAAGCCATAACCCGACGTCGAGGCGATGATCATCTTGCGGCTTGCATCGTGGACAAAGGCGGTCAGGATGTCCTGATCGTTTTCCATGTCGACAATGATGCGGATCGGCTCGCCATGGCCGCGGCCGCCGGGCAGCTTGTCGCCACCAAGCGTGTAGGCCTTGCCGCCGGTCGTGACGAGCAGAAGCTTGTCAGTCGTCTGGGCCGTAAACGCGATCTTCGGTCCGTCACCTTCCTTGAAGGTGAGACCCGACGTATCGGCCACATGCCCCTTGAGCGCCCTGATCCAGCCCTTCTGCGAGATGATGACGGTGATCGGCTCCTTCTCGATCATCGCCTGCTGGATGGCTTCGATGTCGGCTTCTGGCGCTTCGGCAAACTGGGTGCGGCGGCGGCCGAGTTCGGTCGCCTTGGCATAGGTCTTCTTGACGTCCTGGATCTCGACCTCGATCATCCGCCACTGCTTGTCGTCGGATGCGAGCAGTGCCTCGATGTCTGCCTTTTCCTTGGTGAGCTTGTCGTTCTCGGTGCGGATCTCGAATTCCTCGAGCTTGCGCAAATTGCGCAGCCGCATGTTGAGGATCGATTCCACCTGGAGATCGGTCAGAGACCAGCGCTCGACCATGACCGGCTTCGGCTCATCCTCTTCGCGGATGATGCGGATCACTTCGTCGATGTTGAGATAGGCGATCAGCAAGCCGCCCAAGATCTCCAAGCGCCGGTCGATCGCGGCCAGACGATGACGCGAGCGGCGAACGAGCACGTCCTTGCGATGCGCCAGCCATTCGATCAGCACCTCGTTCAGCGCCATGACCTTGGGCACGCGGCCCATCGACAGAACGTTCATGTTGAGCGGAATGCGGCTTTCAAGCTCGGTCAGCTTGAACATCGATTCCATCAGGAGCGTCGCATCGACGGTACGGCTCTTCGGCACGATGACGATGCGCACGTCTTCCGCCGATTCATCGCGGATATCGTCGAGCAGCGGCAGCTTGCGGGCGATCAGCAGTTCGGCGATCTTTTCGATCAGACGCGACTTCTGCACCTGATAGGGAATTTCGGTGACGACGATCTGGTAGCCGCCGCGGCCGAGATCTTCCACTTCCCACTTGGCGCGGACACGGAAACCGCCGCGGCCGGTCTTGTAGCTCTCGATGATCGATTCACGGCTGTCGATGATAATGCCGCCGGTCGGCAGGTCCGGACCGGGGACGAAATCGACCAGCTTCTCGACCGTCGCATCCGGATGCCGGATCAGGTGGAGTGCCGCGTCGCAAAGCTCGTGGGCGTTATGCGGCGGGATGGACGTCGCCATGCCGACAGCGATCCCGGTTGCGCCATTGGCGAGCAGGTTCGGAAAAGCGCCTGGAAGAACCGTCGGCTCCGAATTGCTTTCGTCATAGGTGTCGCGGAAATCGACGGCGTCCTGATCGATCCCTTCCAGCATGAGTTCGGCCACCGACGTCATCTTGCTTTCGGTGTAACGCATGGCGGCGGGGCTATCGCCGTCGATATTGCCGAAATTGCCCTGGCCGTTGACCAGCGGATAGCGCAGCGAGAAATCCTGCGCCAGGCGCGCCAGCGCGTCGTAGATCGACTGGTCGCCGTGCGGATGATAGTTACCCATCACTTCGCCGACAATCTTGGCGCATTTGCGGAAGGCGGTGTTCGGCCGGAGGCCCATCTCGCTCATCGCATAGACGATACGGCGATGGACCGGCTTCAGTCCGTCACGGACGTCCGGCAGCGCGCGGTGCATGATGGTGGACAGCGCATAGGCGAGATAGCGCTCTTCGAGCGCTGCCTTGAGGTCCACCGGTAAAATATTGTCGCCGCCGTCGTCGCCGGGCGGATTCACGATCTGTCCCATGGGCTTTGACTAGCTCAAAGCCCGGTTTTCAGCAACAAAGCCGGGGATATCAGCCTGTGGAGAAACTAACGCTTTGATAAGGGCGTCACAAAAATGGCTCAAGCCCTTCGTCACAAAGCGATGGACGTTTCATCCGCCAGACCTATAAATGCGATTGATTTCACGGGCAGTTTTCTGCCGCAGGAGGCTTTTCATGCGTTATTCTTCCACAATCAGGCTGCTTGCAGCCGGAACGACCCTCATTGCACTCGGCACACCTGCCCTGGCGCTCGATGGAAACGATCTGGTCAAGAAGCTCAACAGCGCTCTCTACATGCAGCAGGGCGAAGGCATCGTGCCGGGTTCCGTGGAGGTCAACGGTTCCAACGTCACGCTTCGCAACAGCCGTTTCGAAGCCGGCGCCAGCCAGGGCGGCCTGCCGCTCGGCACGATCGAGATGGAGGGCGTGGAAGAGGATGCCGGCGGTTACACGATCGAGACCGTGACATTCGAGAATGTCGACCTGCGACAGGACAAGACCGAGATCAGCGCCTCCGACATCGTCATGAGCGGCGTTACCGTGCCGGCGAACACGACCGGCAATTCTTTGGACTCGGTACTGCTCTACGACGAGGCGACGACCGGCCCGATGGCGATCAAGGTCGACGGCAAGAGCGTCGCATCGATCGGATCCTCAAAGCTGACCACCGACGTCTCGGACGACGACAAGAAAATCAGCTTCGATCTGCAGGTCGCGGACATCAAGGCTGATCTCGCCACGATCGACGATCCGGCGACGAAACAGACGATCTCCGATCTCGGCATCACGTCGCTCGACGGCAAGGTCAGCATGACCGGAAGCTGGGACCTGGAACCCGGCACGCTGGCAATCGAGGAATATGCGTTCGACTTCGCCAATATCGGCAGGCTCGACATGGCATTCAGCCTCTCCGGCTACACGCTCGATTTCGTTCGTTCCGCCAATGAGACGGCACGTGCGATGGAAGCCAATCCGAACAAGGAGCAGGCAGAACAGGCCGCCAACCTCGCAATGCTCGGTCTGATGCAGCGCCTGACCTTCAACAGCGCAATGATCAGCTTTGCGGATGACGGAATTACCGAAAAGGCACTGGATGTCGTCGGCAAGCAGCAGGGCACGAGCGGCGACCAGCTCGCCCAGATGATCAAGGCGATGACACCGATCGTGCTTGCCCAGTACAACATTCCGGAATTGCAGAACGCGCTCAGCCAGGCGGTCAACACCTACCTGGACAACCCCGGCAGCCTGACGATCACCGCCCAGCCGCCGAGCCCGGTTCCCTTCCCGATGATCCTCGGTGCCGGCATGGGCGCCCCGAACACACTGCCGCAGGTGCTTGGCGTGACGGTGAAGGCGAACGACTGATATCATCGCCTCGGAAATCGAAAAGCCCGGCAGGTGACTGCCGGGCTTTTTCCGTCAGTGCGCCGGAGATGGCGCGAGAGAGGCATGTTCCTTGTCGTGGAGAGCGAAGCGATCGATCATGCTGGCACTGGCCTCATTGGCTCCCCTCACCTCGACCTCGGCACCCCGGCGGCGGAATTTCAGGACGATCTGGTCGAGTGCATCGACCGCTGAAATATCCCAGAGATGAGCGCGGCTGACGTCGATCGCCACACGCTCGAGTTTCTCTTCAAAATCGAAGGCCTGAAGCAGGGAGTGGGTCGAGGCGAAGAAGATCTGTCCTTCGACTTCATAGATACGCGTGGCGTCCTCCAGCCTGGACGACACCTTGAACATACGCGCCACCTTGCCGGCGAAAAACACGCCCGACAGCAGCACGCCGACGATCACGCCCTTGGACAGATCATGGGTGAAAAGCACGACGGCAACTGTCGCCAGCATGACGATGGACGATGTACCGGGATGGCGCTTCAGATCGACGATCGACTTCCATGAGAAGGTGCCGATCGACACCATGATCATGATCGCCACCAGCGCCGCGACCGGCACGATGCGCAGGACATCATCAAGGACCAGAAGCAGGATCAGCAGGAAGGCACCGGCAACGAAGGTGGAGAGACGTCCGCGGCCGCCCGAAGAGACATTGATTACCGACTGACCGATCATTGCGCAGCCCCCCATGCCGCCGAACAGACCGGAGACGATATTGCCCGTGCCCTGCCCGACGCATTCGCGGCTCTTACTGCTGACCGTATCGGTCATATCGTCGACGATCTGCGCGGTCAGCAATGACTCCAGCAATCCGACCGCAGCAAGCGCCAGCGAATAGGGGAAGATGATCTGCAGCGTCTCGAATGTCAGCGGCACCATGGGAAGCGCAAAGACCGGCAAGGCGGTCGGCATTTCGCCGAGATCGGCAACTGTCCGGACATCGATGCCAAAACTCAACGTCACGATCGTCACGACGACGATAGCGACAAGCGGCGATGGCACGGCCTTGGTCAGATAGGGAAAGAGATAGATGACCGCCAGCGCCAGCGCGATCAGCGGATAGGTGACTGCGGGAACCCCGATCAGCTGCGGCAGCTGCGCTGTGAAGATGAGGACCGCCAGCGAATTGACGAAGCCTGTCATGACCGACTTGGAGACGAAGCGCATCAACCGGCCGAGCTTCAGCATGCCGGCGATGATCTGCAGCACGCCCATCAGGAGCGTTGCGGCAAACAGATATTCGATGCCGTGCTCCTTCACCAGCGGCCCCATAAGGACGGCCGTTGCTGCGGTTGCGGCGGAAATCATCGCAGGGCGACCGCCGGTAATGGCGGTGGTGCAGGCGATCGCTACGGAAGCGAAGAGACCGACCTTCGGGTCGACACCGGCAATCACGGAAAAACCGACAGCTTCCGGGATAAGGGCCAGAGCGACGACGACGCCGGAAAGGACATCGCCACGGATGTTGGAAAACCACTCGCGGCGGTAATTGGTCAAACTTGTCATGGAAAATCGCACACATTCGCGCATCGCCGCAGGAAATATCCGGGGTGTGAAAACGGCTGATGCTTTGCGTTGTCCGGCGGATCGGCGGCCGGAAGAGCCACCCGGGAGTTTCACCCGAGTCCTTGTGGTGTGTGCTGTTTAGACGCGGCTGCGAGAAGCAGCAACAAAAAATGACAAAGCCCGGAAGGCTTCAACCTTCCGGGCTTTGATTTCCGTTCAATCTGAAACGGTATTATCGATTTTACTCGAGAACCTGGATCACCGTGTGGGTCTGGGGATCGACGATCACACGTCGCTCATTGACGATGGTGTAACCGTAATTGTCATAGCCCTGAACCGGGCGAACTTCGACCGTATCGGGCAATACCCGCCCTACCAGTACATCGCCCTCGTAAGGCACGGATTCGATCGGCTGTTCCATTACATAGGTACGGACTTCACCGGGCAGCACGACCGTGGAATTGGTGGTCACCGGATCCTGGGTGATCACGGTGGTTTGGGCGAAAGCCACACCGGAAAAAGCCATCGAGGCCGCGGACACGGCCAGCAAGAACTTACGCATGTTGTTTCTCCCTTGCTTCTGCTGGCAGTAACAACCCGGTCGGGATGAGATGGTTCCGCATTTTTAACTGCCTTAATTGTGGCAGAAACTATGGCAAAACTGCAGCAATACATACGCTCCTGCCCGAACGAGTATTTCGAACAGTCTGAACTTCGCCGGAGACTTGGATACGGTCAGGCGGCGCGGCTGTCGAGACGCCGATCCATTTGCTGCTTGGGCGTCAGGCGGAACATGCCGACGAGTTCGCGCAGCCGCTGTGCCTCGGTCATCAGAAGCGCACTGGCAGCATTGTTTTCCTCGACCATCGCCGCGTTCTGCTGCGTGCCCTGATCGAGCAGATTGACGGCACTGTTGATCTCCCCCAGCCCAACCGACTGTTCCCGAGCGGAAACCGCTATCGCCTCGACCTGAACATTGATCGCCTCGATGCGGCTGCTGATACCGGTCAGTGCATCGCCGGTATCACGCACGGAACGGACACCATCCTTCACCTCGTCCGCCGAAATCTGAATGAGCTGCTTGATCTCGCGTGCGGCATCGGCCGAGCGGCTGGCGAGTGCCCGCACCTCCTGCGCCACGACTGCGAAGCCGCGACCTGCATCCCCTGCCCTTGCCGCCTCGACACCGGCGTTCAGCGCCAAGAGGTTGGTCTGGAAAGCAATTTCATCGATCACCCCGATGATACCGGAAATCCTTGCGGAGGATCCTTCGATACGCCGCATGGCTTGTAGCGCATCCGAGACGAGGCCCCGCGTATGCTCCGCCGCCTTGTTCGCCTCGCTTGCAAGGCCATGTGCCTCCTGCGAGCGGCGCGACGAATTGCCGACATTGGCGGTGATCTCATCCAGAGCCGCCGCGGTTTCCTCAAGCGAAGCCGCCTGCTGTTCCGTGCGGCGGGAAAGATCATCGGCACTGCCCGCGATTTCGCGGCTTCCGCCTTCTATCGATCCGCTCGCATGGGCGATCTCCGTCATCACATCCGCAAGGCGTGCCACGGTCTGGTTGAGGTCGCTGCGCAGCGCTTCGAAATCGGGAGCAAAAGGCTCGCAGAGTGTGAACGAAAGATCCCCCTCGGCCAGGCGTTGCAGACCACCAGCCAGACCGCGTGTCGCCTGTTGCAATATCCTGCGCGCCTCGGCTTCAGCTTCCTCGTGCATGCGCTTGCGTTCGTCCTCGGCATTTGCACGAGCCGCCGCGGCCTCCTGCTCAAGCCGCATGTTGGCAATCGCAGCCTCACGGAAGGTATCGAGTGCCCCAGCCATTGCACCGAATTCATTGCGACAGTGCAGTGCCGGGATGGTGATGTCCGTCTTGCCATTGGCCAGCCTGCGCATGGCTCCCGTCATGGCGACGACCGGGCCGGTGATGGAACGCCCGATCAGCCAGACGCCCGCGGTCAATGTGGCGATGGCGCCAAGAAGAAGTGCTGCGACGATGAAGAGATTGCGTTCCGCAACCAGCTCGTTCTCGGCCAGCGCTTCAGTCCGCTGCGTCTCATAAGCTGCTCGGACGGCTGCGACCTGCGGTTCGAGCGCCCGGTAGGCTTCAGACACATCAGCTTCCGACTTTGCTTCCTTCAAGCTGCCATCGGCATAGAGTTTGAAAGCCGTCCGATAAACTTCCAATGCATCCATGACGCGGCTGCGCTGCGCGCCCGGACGAAAGGCCTGCTTGACCAGAACGGTAAAGGTCTCCGCCTCTGCTGCATGCTTTTGGAGATAGCCAGCATCTCGACGCAGGATGAAATCCTTCTCGTGTCGCCGCATCATCAACATACTGGCGCGAATGGCTGCATCCTCGACAGACTGAAGGCGATCCTCGATCGAGTGCACGGCGGAGCGCATGGCACCCTCAAGGCCGTTATTCTGGTCTAGTCCGAGATCCTGATTGTCTTTTACCAGCGTCGCAAAGGCGGCCTCATAGGCCGCAAGCCCCTCACCCAACCGGTCAAGATTAGCAGTAAGCCCACCGGTCGCAGAAGACTTCAGTCTGCCGAGCCGGGCGTGAACGCCGGCAATCACCGACTGAAACTTCTCTACAGCCACGATGTCCTTGTTCAGCAGGAAATACTGCTCCCAAAGCAGGCTGTCGCTTACGCCCGCGGACATCATCGAAACTTCCGCCTGTCTTTCCGTCAGCGCATCCGCTGTCGCCCGATATCCCCTCTCGATCTGCCGTTGACCGAGAAAGATTGCCGAGATTGCGACGATACCGACCAAGGCGAGAATGGCGAGCAGCAGCACACGATGGGAAATGCGCAGATTAGAGAAAAAGGCCAAGTCAAAAAATCCCGTGGCAGATGAATATGCCCGGATAACTGCCTGTCAGGGTTTAAATAAGCCTCAATGGGAATGTTAAAATTCACAACCAGTTTTGCAATGCAGCAATGCAACTTCGCATTGCACAGCTATGCAAAACGGCGACCCGAGGGCCGCCGTTGAACTTGCTTGAAAATCGCCAGTTCTGGAGACTGAAATCAGTCCTTCTTCACCGGCGGGATCGGGCGGATTGCCAGCTCGCGCAGCTGCGTCGGGGTGGCTTCCGACGGGGCACCCATCAGGAGGTCCTGCGCCTGCTGGTTCATCGGGAACAGCGTGATTTCGCGCAGGTTCTTGGCACCGGTCAGGAGCATGACGACGCGGTCGACGCCGGCTGCCATGCCGCCATGCGGAGGTGCACCGTACTGGAAGGCGCGGTAGAGGCCGCCGAAGCGGTCTTCCACGTCCTGCTGCGACAGGCCGACCATTTCGAAGGCCTTGACCATGACTTCCGGCAGCTGGTTACGGATCGAGCCCGAGGCGATTTCGAAGCCGTTGCAGACCATGTCATACTGGTAAGCCTTGATCGTCAGCGGATCCTGGTTTTCCAGTGCTTCGAGACCGCCCTGCGGCATCGAGAACGGGTTATGGGCGAAGTCGATCTTCTTGTCTTCTTCGTTATATTCGAAGAATGGGAAGTCGACGATCCAGCACAGCGCGAACTGGTCCTTGTTGGAGAGGTTCAGTTCGTCGGCGGCGCGGTTACGGGCTTCGCCTGCGAACTTGTAGAACTTCTCCGGTTCGCCGGCGACGAAGAAGCAGGCATCGCCCGCTTCCAGACCGAGCTGTGCTGCAATAGCTGCCGTGCGCTCTTCGCCGATGTTCTTGGCGAGCGGACCGGAGCCGACAACCTTGCCTTCTTCTTCCTTCCAGAAGATGTAGCCGAGGCCTGGCTGGCCCTGCTGCTGCGCCCAGGCGTTCATGCGGTCGCAGAATGCACGGGAGCCGCCGGTCTTTGCCGGGATTGCCCAGACTTCAACCTTCGGGTTCGAAGCGATCATGCCGGCGAAGACCTTGAAGCCGGAACCGGCGAAATGCTCGGTAACCGCTTCCATCTCGATCGGGTTGCGCAGGTCCGGCTTGTCGGAACCGTATTTGCGGATCGCGACGTCATACGGGATGCGCGGGAATTCCTTGGTGACCGGTTTGCCTTCGGCAAACTCTTCGAAGATGCCGCGCATGACCGGCTCCATCGTTTCCCAGACTTCTTCCTGGGTGACGAAGCTCATTTCGAGGTCGAGCTGGTAGAATTCGCCCGGCAGGCGGTCAGCACGCGGGTCTTCGTCGCGGAAGCACGGTGCAATCTGGAAGTAGCGGTCGAAACCGGCAACCATCATCAACTGCTTGTACTGCTGCGGCGCCTGCGGCAGGGCGAAGAACTTGCCGGGGTGGATACGCGACGGCACGAGGAAGTCGCGTGCGCCTTCCGGCGAGGATGCGGTCAGGATCGGCGTGGAATATTCGGTGAAGCCACCGATCGTCATTTCGCGGCGCATGGCGGCGATGATCTGGGTGCGCTTGACGATGTTTTTGTGCAGCGTTTCGCGGCGAAGGTCGAGGAAGCGATACTTCAGGCGCACGTCTTCCGGATATTCCGGCTCACCGAAGACCGGCAGCGGCAGTTCCTTGGCAGCCGACAGAACCTCGATTTCCTTGGCGTAGAGTTCGATCTCGCCCGTCGCCATGTTCTTGTTGACGGTGTCTTCCGAACGAGCCTTGACGGTGCCGTCGATACGGATGACCCACTCGCCGCGCACGACTTCAGCCGTCTTGAAGGCCGGGCTGTCCGGGTCGCAGACGACCTGGGTCATGCCATAATGGTCGCGAAGGTCGACGAAGAGAACGCCGCCATGATCTCGCACACGATGGACCCAGCCGGAAATGCGGACATTGGAGCCGACATCCGACTTGCGGAGGGCTGCACAGGTGTGGCTGCGGTAACGATGCATGTCTTTTATCCTGGACTGATGCTTGAACGACCTTTTACGGCATGCGAAGCAGCCCGGTCGAAATCATGGAAAATCGGCGCGAAAAGCGCATGGGTAGGCCGATTTGTCAAGGTTGCAATGCTTCGACAGGGCCGCTTAGCACATGATAGTGGGCATCTGCCGGCCTCTTTGCCGCCAAGGGGCTGCGTGCTTATGTCCCTTCGTCACCTCTTCAATATCGAGGCCGGCAATGCGATTATAGATCCATGGTCAAGTTTGCCCGCGTCATGCTGATGGTTCTGGCCGCGCTTTTTCTGGCGCGCGGACCTGTTGCCTATGGCGCGCAGCCGGCACCGGGTCATGTCCATCTCAGCCATGCAGAACTGGCCATGCATCGTGGGCATACGCCGATGGACGGCCCTCAAGCCGGGACACAGTGCTCGAAGGCCGGATGCGCCCTTGCAGCCTGCCAGGTGCTGTCGGTCACGGCCGCGATCCTTCCAGATAGCCAGATTGCCGTTCCGGTATTTCTTGCACCTGCCTACCCCCATACTGACGACGCGGCCTTCTCGTCCCTGCGTAACGGACCTCCCCCACCTCCTCCAAAATCTCCGATCGATCACGTGCAGGCGGCCTGACCGCCCGAACCGAAACACTCGTTCGCCGATCCCAAGGAGATTATCGTGAACAGACAGACATTTGCGGCGAGATCGCTCGCCTTCGCACTGATGAGTGCTGCGTCCTTTATTGCCACCGGCGCCATGGCCGCGGAAATGGTGGTTTACAAAAGCCCCTATTGCGGCTGCTGCGAAGCATGGGCCGAAGCGCTTACCTCATCCGGCATCGCGCTTCGCATGGAAAATGTCGAGGATATGGACGCATTAAAGGCCGGGTACAAAGTACCGGAGGACGCCTGGAGCTGCCATACGGCGGTAGCAGGCGGCTATGTGTTCGAAGGCCATGTACCACTCGAAGCAGTCAACCGCGTGCTGGCCGAGCGTCCCGACATTGCCGGCATCGCCGTTCCCGGCATGCCGAGTGGCTCGCTGGGAATGGGCGAGGACCCGTCGGCATCCTATGACGTGATTGCGTTTAACAAGGATGGCGGCCAGTCGGTCTATATGGAAATCAGGCCGTAATTACCGCCTTCGAACCTTGGTCCTCCCGCGGCCACCACCCGCTCCCGCCTGCTTTAAAGAGGCCAAGGGCGGGTGGCATTGTTTCCCAACCACCATTTCCGAGGCGGCGAAGTTTTTCGCATCATGCGCCCTGCTTTAGCCATTTCCGGTCTGTCGTTTACATGCGCGGCACGCTACAGCTTGGCGGACACCCCCGCGCAAAGATTCCCCTCATGTCCCATATACGCCCCCTCGTGCCCCTTCTCGTCACCGCAGGCATCCTGATCGGCGGAAACGGGCTTCAGGGAACCTATATCGCGCTGCGCGGCACAGCCGAGGGTTTCTCACCCACGGTCATCGGCATGATCGGTGCCGGATACAGCGTCGGTTTCGCCGTCGGCTGCATCTACGTTTCGCGACTGCTGCGATCGATCGGCCATATCCGCACATTTGCCGCGATGGCCGCGATCGGGGCCTCCTGTTCGATTGTCATGGCGCAGGTGATCGATCCCGTCGCATGGGCATTTCTGCGTTTCCTGATCGGCATTGCGGTCGCCAGCCTGTTTGCCACGGTCGAAAGCTGGATCAACGCAAAGGTCACCAATGAAAACAGGGCGAGAACGCTGTCGATCTACCGTTTCGTCGATCTCGGCTCCGTCACTTTCGCCCAATATCTCATCCCGACAGTCGGCATAGAAGGACAGGCGCTCTTCGCCATCATCTCGATCGCCATGACCTTGTCGCTGGTGCCGATTTCGGTCGCCGACAAATCCAGCCCCGCACCGCCGGATGCCGTGGCATTCGATCTAAAGGCCGTCTGGCAGATCTCACCGCTTGCCGTCGTCGGCGTTGTCGCCGTCGGCCTCTCCATGGCCGCCTTCCGCAATATCGGGCCGGTCTATGCGCATGAGATCGGCATGGATATCACCTCGATCGCTACCTTCATGAGCGCCGGCATCATCGGCGGCGTGGTGCTGCAATATCCGCTCGGGCTTTATTCCGACAAGCTGGACAGGCGGCGCGTCATTGTCTGGGCAACGATCGGCTCGATCCTGACCGGCGGTTATCTCTCCTTTGGTGCAGGCACGAACGAGACGGCCAATATCATTGCCGTATTCCTTTTCGGCGCATTTTCCATGCCGCTCTACTCGCTGTGTTCGGCACATGGAAACGACCACGCCAAGCCGGGACAATATGCGCTGGTTGCCGCCGGTCTGCTGTTCTTCTGGTCGGTCGGCGCGATCGTCGGCCCGCTGCTGGCCGCGACGCTACTCCAGTATCTCGGCCCACGCGCATTCTTTGCCTATACGTCCTTCATCTTTGCCGGTTTTCTGATCTTCACCATCATGCGCATGGGGGTAAGGCCGCCCGTGCCGCCATCGGAACGGCATTCCCGCTTCCGCGCCCTTTTGCGCACATCCGCCTATTTCAACCGGCTGGCGGCACCGCCTGAAAAAGATGACAGGGACTAACGCCTTAGCGAGCCTCTCCCGGTCTTGACATGCGCGGCTCAAAGGGAAAGGAAGGTTGAACACCGCACGTGAACGGACCAATGATCGAAACAACCGCAGCTCTTCAAGACGCCTGCGCCAAGCTGGCGCAATCGGATTTCATCACCATCGACACGGAGTTTCTGAGGGAAACGACGTTCTGGCCGGAACTCTGCCTCATCCAGATGGCAAGCCCGGACCTGGAGGTTCTCGTCGATCCGCTGGCAAAAGGGCTTGATCTTGCGCCCTTCTTCGAGCTGATGGCGAACTCCGCGGTGGTGAAGGTTTTCCATGCCGCACGGCAGGATATCGAAATCGTCCATCACCTCGGCAAGCTGGTGCCGCATCCGATCTTCGATACGCAGGTGGCAGCCATGGTCTGCGGTTTCGGCGACAGCGTCTCCTATGACCAGCTCGTCAGCCGCATCAAGAACGTCCATATCGACAAGTCATCCCGCTTCACCGACTGGAGCCGCCGGCCGCTTTCGGAGAAGCAGCTCGATTATGCGCTGGCCGACGTCACCCATCTCAGGGACGTCTATCTGTTCCTGAAAGAGCAGTTGGATCGCGAAGGCCGTGCCCTGTGGCTGACCGAGGAAATGGCGATCCTCGAAAACCCGTCCACCTACGACCTGCACCCGGACGACGCATGGCAGCGGCTTAAAGCCCGCCTGCGCAAACCGATCGAACTTGCCATCCTGAAATTCGTCGCCGCATGGCGCGAGCGGGAAGCCCGCAGTCGCAATGTGCCGCGTTCGCGCGTCTTGAAGGACGATGCGATCTACGAAATCGCCCAGCAGCAGCCGAAGGATAACGAAGCCCTCGGACGCCTGCGCACCATCCCCAAGGGCTGGGAGCGCTCGGCCTCGGGAACCGCCATCGTCGAAGCGGTCAATGCCGCGCTCGCATTACCGAAGGCCGAGATGCCGCATCCGCCCAAGCACGCCCACGTGCCCGAAGGCACGGCTGCCGCTGTCGAACTGCTCAAGGTTTTGCTCAAGCTCATCTCCGACAAGCAGGGAGTGGCAGCGAAGGTCATCGCAAATACGGATGATCTCGAAAAGATCGCTTCCGAAGGCGAGAATGCCAACGTGGCCGCTCTCTCAGGCTGGCGGAAAGAACTTTTCGGCGATACCGCACTGAAGCTGATCGAAGGCGGCGTAGCGCTGCGCTTCGTCGACAAGAAGGTCGAGGCGGTCGAGCTTTAAGCTCTGACGCCTGGACACTCCCGCCATCAGGGATGCATCTTCGCTCCCTTGGTGATCTTGTCGACCAGCTTCCTTTCCGCTCTCAGCGCGATGCCGACCAGCTTGGCATCGTCAGGGCCAAATCGCGAGAAGACCTCGCGATTGGCAGCATCGTGACCGGTCGCGAACATCTCTTCGATGTAGGCTGATGTGATGACTTCGCGCTCCAGAGAGCGCTTGTGGATTACACGCAGCGTCTCCTGATCGGAGCCAAGCACAACAATCGGCTGAATCGATAGCGGATTATAGACATTATCCACCATGTCCCGGTATGCTTCGCCAATGATCGCCGGTGACTGAGCGATAATGCCGCTCGTCAAAAATGCGGTAACGTTGAGCTTCTGCCAAGTGGCAAGGTCCTCGCGGACAACAATCGCGATCTTGGTATCGAACATGCAGGAAAACTCCATTCGGGGTATCGAAAGAGCAGAACACTTAGCGGCTGCCGGTACAGGCGGTCTTGAACGTTCGTGCAAAGGGCAATTTCGCGACGGGATGCGCGTTGCCACGCCGAGCCGGGGCGTCGAACGTATCGAGGCGCGCTTTCACGGAAACGGCTTTTCACCACACCGCCACGATACCTATGCGCTGGGGCTGACGCTTCATGGCGTGCAGACTTTTCGTTATCGTGGCGCGGAACGTTTCAGCAATCCGGGCAATGTCATCGTACTGCATCCCGACGAAGTGCACGACGGTGCGGCCGGTACCGATGACGGGCTGATCTACCGGATGATCTATCTGCCGCCCGAACGGATCGGGGCCGTTGGCGGGCATCGAAGCGCCCTGCCTTTCGTCGGAAATCCCGTCGTCGCGGATGCCGGCCTCTGGCAAGCGCTCGCCGATATTCTTGGCGATCTGGATCATGAACCGGATGACCTCGCGCTCGACGACGCGGTGATGCGGATCGCTACCAGTCTCACGCAACAGGCAAGCATACCCCGCAAGGGAGTGACTGCTACGGCTCGGATTGCGGTCCTCTCCGCCCGCGATTTCATTGAGGATCGCTGCAGCGAGGCGGTGCGTTCGGAGGATCTGGAGGCAATTACCGGCATCGACCGCTACGAACTGGCTCGGCAGTTCCGCCGGCTGCTCGGCACCAGCCCGCACCGCTATCTCGTCATGCGCCGACTGGAACAGGCCAAAAGGCTGATGTCGATCGGTACCGGGCTTGCCGAAACAGCAGCCGCCGCGGGATTTTCCGATCAGGCGCATTTTACCCGGCACTTCCGCAAGGCCTTCGGCATGACGCCGGGCCGCTGGAACGAATTACGCACCGGATCGCGATAATCGCGTGCAAATCTACGGCGATTTGGCCCGTCGAGAACTCCAGTCATCAAATCTTCATCACACCATCACCTGCCCGTCATGCGGGCATTCTATCGACGCTCGCATGTTTAATGCGAAACGATCAGGTGTTTCATGACCAAAACCTTTATCACTTCCGTTGCCATGGCCGCTCTGCTTGCCGGCTCCGCATTCGCGGACGACAAGGAGTTTCCGGCCAAGCTCGCCGGCCAGGCGATCCTGCCCGCGAACACAATGACGACTGCTCCATCAGATGCACCTGCGTTTCTGAAGACCTCCGGCAAGTTCACGACAGCGGGCAAGCGCGTCGAGAAACTCGGCACGGTCGACGGCAAGGACGGCGCTCGTGTTACCGATGTGAAGCTGCCGCTCGATGGCCAGCCGATCCAGGGCTTTTCCGGCATCAAGGCAATGGCTGACGGCACGTTCTGGACACTGTCAGACAACGGTTTCGGCTCCAAGGCAAATTCTTCCGACGCCATGCTCTTCCTGCATCAGGTAAAGTTCGACTGGGCCACCAACAAGGTGGACGTCGTCAAGAATATCTTCCTGTCCGACCCGAACAAGATTGCTCCCTTCCCGATCGTCATGGAAGGCTCCGAGAAGCGTTACCTGACGGGCGCCGATTTCGACATCGAGTCGATCCAGCCGGTTGCCGACGGGTTCTGGCTTGGCGAGGAATTCGGCCCCTACCTGATCAAGGTCGATGCGCTCGGCCAGCTGACCGACGTTATCGCCACGGTTGTCGATGGCAAGCCGGTGAAATCTCCTGACAATCCGACGCTTTCCATGCCGGCCAATCCGGCCGCCAAGATGCCGGTCTTCAACCTGAAGCGTTCTGGCGGTTATGAAGGCATGGCAATGTCGAAGGACGGCTCCAAGCTTTACGGCCTGCTGGAAGGCCCTCTCTTCCTCGAAGACGGCAAGGTCGAACAGGTCGATGGCCGCACCGCGCTTCGCGTCATCGAATTCGATATCGCCTCGAAGAACTGGACCGGCCGTTCCTGGCTCTATCCGCTGGCGGAAAAGGGCGTTGCGATCGGCGACTTCAACATGCTCGACGCAACGACTGCTCTCGTCATCGAGCGCGACAACGGCGCTGGCTCGAAGGACAAGGCCTGCGCCGATCCGAAACAGCCGAAGCCGGATTGCTTCGAGGCTCCGGCTGAATGGAAGCGCGTCTACAAGATCGAGTTCAACGATGCCAATGTCGGCAAGGCCGTCCGCAAGATCGGCTATATCGACCTGCTGAATATCCAGGATCCGGACAACAAGAAGAAGGTTGCGGGCGGCAAGGCCGGCATCTATGACATGCCCTTCGTGACGATCGAGAATGTCGATCAGGTCGACGCCACGCATATCGTCATCGGCAATGACAACAACCTGCCCTTCTCTGCCGGCCGTGCAGTCGACAAAGCCGACGACAACGAGTTCAGCCTGCTGGAAGTCGGTGAATTCCTGTCTGCAAAGTGACGGCGTTCGACACACTGATTGCAAAGGCGTCCGGTCAAACCGGGCGCCTTTCGCCGTTCGTCAATCCTGGATCACCATCTTCTGCTTCGCAATACCAGCCCAGCTCAAGCCGTAAACGCAGATCACCACGACGACGAATGCCGCAATCTGATAGACTTCGATCCGGTCCCCCAGAACGACAAAGGCGACAGCCATTGTCAGAGCCGGCCACGGGGTGGTGATCGAGCTTGCCAGCGACACGTCGATATGGCGTACGGCGTAGAACCAGATCATCAGCTCCAGGTAATAGACCAGTCCCATCAGGATCGAGATCGGCTGGAACAGTGCCCCCACAATATTGCCCATTCCGGGCACGGTGTTTGCCGGGATGAGGATCAGGGCGAGGAAAACGGTTGAAATGGCGACCCGGAAAAAGGTTACCTGTGCCGGCGTTATCGGCGTTCGTCCCAGTTCCTCCTTGATCAGAACATGCGCGATGCTCCACAGAAACGGTACGCCAAGCGACAGCAGAAACCAGTAGGATATCCCCGCCATCCGGAATGTGCCCGCGGTGGCGATATAATAGAGGGCGATGCACAGCGCCGATGTCAGGCCCAGTTCAAGCAAGTTTTTGCGGCGGCCAAGGAAGATCGTTTCAACGAGGATTGCAAAAAGCGGGTAGGCCTGCAGCGCTATGGCAGCATTGGCGGCACCGGCCTTTTCGGTACCAAGCACGTACAGATAGGTGGAGAGCCCGAACATCATGCCCGTGATCAGGCCGACGACAGCGACACGCCTTGCCTCACGCGGCGGCATGCTTGCGCCGAAAATACCCTTTTGTCCGCTTCTTCTTTCAAGCGCGAAAACAGGCGCCGCGAAGATCGTTTGCCAGAGCGACAGGGCGAAGGCAAAAGTCAGCGCATCGATGGCGACAGGGCGACTATTCGAAATGACCGGCATGATGCCCAAAAGAACAAGGCTGCCGAATGATAAAACCACCCCTTTGGCCGCAGACCGCTGAAACATTCCCTCAACCTTTGAAAAAGCATAGTGGCCGAAAATCATTGCACCCTTTGGTTGATTCAAGAAAATGAAATTGCCTATCTCGGCCAATTTGCCGCTGCACTAGGCATACCGCCGTCATCCGCGGCAACGTTTTCCGAGATCGCCCACTACTCACCGATGCTGTGCATGTTGTCTCCTCTCTGCCGCCCCTATCATCACGTGTAGTTGCAATACCTTTTTTTGGCTGCGGGACGAAGTGACTGTCGCAATCAGTCCTTCCCGTGCGTCCTTCGGGCATCGATCCGGCAAAACAGGAGGAAACGACCATGCCGAGCACGATCAAGTTGCACCGCGTCCTGGCAACCAGCCCTGAGAAGATCTATCGTGCCTTTATCGAGGCCGATGCGCTGACCAAATGGTTTCCGCCGAACGGTTTTACCTGCACCGTCCATCATCTCGATGCGAAGGTCGGCGGCACGTTCCGGATGTCCTTCCGCAACTTCACCACCGGCGAGAGCCACTTCTTCGGCGGCGAGTTTCATGAACTCGTTGCCGGCGAGCGAATCCGTTACACGGACCGGTTCGAAGACCCGAACCTGCCGGGCGAGATGCAGGTGACGATCCTGTTGAAGAAGGTTTCTGTCGGAACCGATCTGGACATCACCCAGGCGGGTGTGCCCGACATCATCCCGGCTGAAGCCTGTTACCTCGGCTGGCAGGAATGCCTGCGCAATCTCGCAAGGCTGGTGGAGCCGAATATAGAGGAATGATGCAGCACGGAAACGAAGGTCGGCGACGAAAAGCGCGCCGACCTTGCCTGATTATTCGAACTTGAAAGCCAGTCGCTTGCCGGTCAGCTTCGCCAGTTGCTGCAGACGTCCATCCAGACGCTCGCCGGCGAAATTCGCGTATTCGTGTGGAACAACGAATTCGAGATCGAGGTCCGGAGTTGTCGACTGGCGGAAAGTCAGGTGGTGGACGAGGCCTGGCATGGAGGCCGAGAACAGGTAAACCACGCGCAGCAGTCCGCCCAGGAGCTTGGCCAGATCCAAAAGGCGCGGCGTTGCAATGGTCGCCAGCGCGTCCGTATCGCCATTATCGCCGACGCCTTCGAAGCGGTAATAGTTGGCGAGCGCAAGATAGGCGCGGCCGGGATGGCTGATGCCGACGAAGGACGAATGGGCAATCACATTCATCGCCTGCGCGCCGCGATAATCCGGGTGTGCACGCCAGCTGATATCGGCGACGAGGCAGGCGGCACGCCGGTAGCGGCTTTCCTCTTCCGTCTCGTTGATGCCGAAAAACGGCACCATGCGACCGGTCCAGTCGGCAAGCTCTCGGGCATGTTCCGGAGAGCGGGCGCGCAGGATCGCGAGCTGGTCGGCGGCAACCAGAAGCGGATCCGCATCGCGTTCACTGTCCGGCAGCCGGGAATAGAGATAGCCTTCGCGCACGCCCTGCGCCGAGAAGGTGATCCTGGCGGGCTTCATGACGCTCAGCACTTCCTGCAGGGCGATCGCGCCATAGGGAAGAAGCGAGCGGCGGTTTTTGGAAACCGCCTGCCACGCGCCGTCTTTACTGTCCTTGGCCGCGATAACCTCGTCGAGGAACTTCTGCATTTCCTCGAGAGACAGTTCGTAGCCCTGCATCATGTGCAGCGGATAATTGGTCATCTCCATGTGCAGCTTGGCGATGTTACGCCATGTGCCGCCAACGGCATAGAAGGTCCGGCCTTCGCCTTTTTCGAGGAAACGGGCGGTATTGACCTGTTTGCGGGCGAAACTGCGCGCCTTGGCGAGCGAGTTGCCGGAGGATTCCGACAGTCTCAGGCCACCCAGCGGCAAAGTGATCCCACGGCCGAATTCGTGCCCCTTGATGTCGATGAGCTCAAGCGATCCACCACCGAGGTCGCCGGCAATGCCATCGACATCATAAAAACCACTGATGACACCGAGGGCGGAATATTTGGCTTCTTCCTCGCCGGAAAGAACCTGGATTTCCTGCCCGAGGATTTCTTCCGCATTGCGGATGAAATCGGGACCGTTGCTGGCTTCGCGGGCTGCCGCAGTCGCCAGAATATAGATATCCGTGGCACGCGCCTGATCGGAAAGCGCTTTGAAGCGCCGCAACGCAACCAGGGCGCGCTCGACGCCCTCGTCATCCATGCGACCATTCGCGCCAAGGCCCTTGCCCAGCCCGCACAGGACCTTCTCGTTGAAAAGGACCGTTGGAGCCCGGGTCAAGCCTTCGTAGACAACCAGACGAACGGAGTTGGATCCGATATCGATAACGGAAACAGGGGCGATGCCCGGGAGCCGCCCCTGAGCTTCAGAACTTACCATACTGCCTATTTCTTACGGCCAGACATTACTCCGGCAATCAGTTTCGGTGCGCTTGACTTCAAGGCTTCCCCGCGGCCGGAAAGGCTGGGGTTGGTCATGAAATAGTGCTGGGCGTTGAACGGTTCCTCACCCTGCCGCACCTCCATGCGCCTCGACGTCCCATCGGGCAGTATCTCGTAGCTCTGCTGGTTGTCAATCAGATTGCCCAGCATAATCTGTGATAGAACCTGTTCATGCACCGTTGGGTTGAGCAACGGTACCAGCGTCTCGACGCGGCGATCGAGATTGCGCGGCATCATGTCGGCGGAACCGATATAGACGAGCGCCTTGTCGGACGGCAGGCCTTGGCCGTTGCCGAAGCAGAAGATGCGGCTGTGTTCGAGGAAGCGGCCGACGATCGACTTGACGCGGATCTTGTCCGACAATCCGGGGACCTGCGGGCGCAGGCAGCAGATGCCGCGCACGACAAGCTCGACGTCAACACCGGCATGGCTGGCGCGATAAAGCGCATCGATGATTTCCGGATCGACCAGCGAATTCATCTTCATCCAGATCGCGGCCGGACGACCGGCCTTGGCATGCGCGATCTCCTCCTCGATATGGCGAAGGATACGCGGGCGCAGCGTATAGGGCGAAACCGCCAGCTTCATGCTTTCCTTCGGCTCGCCGTAACCGGTGATGAAGTTGAAGATATTCGCCATGTCGTGGGCGATCTTCGGATTGCAGGTGAAGAAGGACAGGTCGGTATAAATCTTGGCGGTGATCGGGTGGTAGTTGCCGGTGCCGAGGTGGCAATAGGTCCTGAGTTTGCCGTCTTCACGGCGAACCACCATCGACATCTTGGCGTGGGTCTTCAGTTCGATGAAGCCGAACACGACCTGCACGCCGGCGCGTTCAAGGTCGCGCGCCCAGCGGATATTCGCCTCTTCGTCGAAGCGCGCCTTCAGCTCGACCAGAGCCGTCACCGACTTGCCCATTTCGGCCGCGTCGATCAACGCCCGGACGATCGGGCTGTCGTTCGAGGTTCTGTAGAGGGTCTGCTTGATGGCAAGCACGTCGGGGTCGCGGGCGGCCTGCAAAAGGAACTGCACAACCACGTCAAAGCTTTCATACGGATGGTGGACCACCATGTCCTTTTCGCGGATGGCTGCAAGGCAGTCGCCAGCATGGTCGCGAACCCGCTCCGGAAATCGGGCATTGTAGCTTTCGAAACGCAGGTCCTCGCGCGGCGCCTTGGTTATTTCCGACATCGTGTTCAGCGCCAACAGGCCCGGCAGAACCGCAACGCGGTTTTCCGGCACGCCGAGTTCCTGAACCACGAACTGGCGCAGTGATGCCGGCATTTCGCTATCGGTCTCGATGCGGATGACCTTGCCGCGGCGGCGGCGCTTCAGGGCCGTCTCGAAGAAACGAACCAAATCTTCGGCTTCTTCTTCCACTTCAAGATCGCTGTCTCGAATGATGCGGAAGGTGCCGGCGCCCTTGACCTCGTAGCCGGGGAACAGCCGGTCGGTGAACATGCCGACCACGTCTTCGAGGGTGATGTAACGGACTGTCGTCCCTTCGTCAGGCAGGCGGACAAAGCGGTCGAGCGTGGTGGGAAGACGAAGCAGCCCCGTCATCGGCTCCTTGCCATGCAGGCTGTGCAGCTGCAGGCCCATGGAGAAGCCGAGATTGGGAATGAAGGGGAACGGATGCGCCGGATCGATGGCGAGCGGCGTCAGAACCGGGAACAGGTCTTCCTCGAAATCGGTCGCAAGCCACGCCTTGTCTTCTGCAGACAGGGCGTTCGGGCGAACGATAAGGATGTCTTCCTGCGCCAGATATTGCTGCAGCACGGCGAGCGACGCCTGCTGTTCCATCTGCAGATTGTCGATTTCCTGCAGGATCGAATCGAGCTGCTCGGCCGGCGTCTTCCCGTCGGGGCTGCGGATTACGATGCCCTGGCGCACCTGACCTTCGAGGCCGGCAACGCGTACCATGAAGAATTCGTCGAGGTTGGCGGCGGAAATTGACAGGAAGCGAACCCGCTCGAGAAGCGGGTGGGCTGTGTTCAGCGTTTCTTCCAGAACGCGGCGGTTGAACTGCAACCAGGAGAATTCACGATTGATGAACCGGTCGGAGCTTGCAAGTTGCTCCTCGAAGCTCGGGATCGCGTCAACAACGACTTCTTTGGTTTCCGGTGTTTCGGCGATCTGGTCCATGAGCTCCATCCTCAGTGTTAAGCCTTTCGGCCGTATAATGTTTTGACGACGGAACTGTGACAGTCAATCTCCTGCGTCGGCTTGACCGAAACTCTCCAGCACTTCTGCCGCCAGCGCCCGGTTGATACGGGTGCCACGTGAAAGAGCCAGATGGTCCAGTTGTTCGACCACCCGCTGCGCCGTATCGAGCGAACGCTCCATCCGGTTGACGATATAGCTGATCAGTTTGTCATCAATGTTAAGCTGCCGGTCGGAAAACAGCTTGATCATCACCTGAGCGAGAAGTTCCTCGTCAGGCTCGCCGATTTCCACCACCGTCGCGGCCTTGAGACGCGATTTCAGGTCCGGCAGGTCCACGGCCCATGAGGTCGGCCAGAGCCGTGATGTCATCAGCAATGTCTGGCCATGCTGGCGCACGGCGTTGATGACATGGAAAAGCTCGGCATCGTCAAAACCGCGGCGATCGGCATCCTCGAACAGCACCGGACCACCTGCGGCAATCTGCGATGCGTTGGAACCGGAGACGGGATGAATTTCCTGCGCACCCGACTGTTCGCGCCAGATATGGGCGAGATGCGACTTGCCCGATCCGACCGGGCCGGCGAGCACCACGACCGGCGACGGCCAGTTGGGCCATTCGTCGACGATCGACACGGCTGCGGCCATGCGTTCGGAAACCATGAGGTCGTCCCTACCGCGGGCGGCATCATGGGAAAATTGCAGGGGCAGTTGTTCGCCCTTGCCTTGCGGGCGGTCCATAGGGTCAGTCATCAATTTCAGTTATTCTTAGGAGCTTCGATTTCACGCGGGTCGTTCTGGTGATCGACTGCGTGGGCTGCGCCCTCCTCCCAGGGGAGTTCGGCGGAGCGGCCATAATAGATATCGCTATCAAGATATCGTGCCAAGGCGAAACGGACAAGCACGCCAACCACCGCAGCCGCGGGTACGGCGATGAGAAGGCCGACAAAGCCGAAAAGCGCGCCGAAGGCAAACAGGGCAAACATCAGCCAGACCGGATGAAGGCCGACACTCTGGCCGACCAGCTTAGGCTGCAGGATATTGCCCTCAAGGAACTGGCCGGAGAAGAAGACGGCGGCTACCGCGAGGATCCAGGGGAAATCCGGCCAGAACTGCACGAGCGCCACGCCGATCGCCATCACCAGTCCGATGAGCGAACCGATATAGGGGATGAACGAGATCATGCCGGCGACGAAGCCGATCAGCAGGCCGAAATTCAGCCCGACGAGCGAGAGGCCGACTGCGTAATAAATGCCGAGGATGAGGCAGAGCGAGCCTTGGCCGCGGATGAAGCCGGCAACCGACTGGTCCATATCGCGGGCGATCTGGCGCACGATCTGCACCTGATCCCGAGGGATCCAGCTATCGACCTTGCGCACCATGCGATCCCAGTCGAGCAGGATGTAGAAGGCGACGACCGGGGTGACGACCAGCAGCGACATGACGTCGACGATCGCCTTGCCGGAATTCCAGATCTGCGCCAGTAAGGATCCGACAAAACCTGCCCCTTGGCTCAGCACCTGGGAAAAGTTCTCCTTCACCGTTTCGATCTGGGTCGAGACCCAGGGCGGCAGGAAGGATGTCTGCGGGCTGGAGATGATCTGCTGCAGTTCTGTGAGGTAGCCCGGGAGTGCCGCCGCAAACTGGGTGAACTGGCTGATAATGATCGGGATGACCAGCATCAATGCCAGCACGAATATGGTGACGAAGCAGACGAGAATAACGATCGTCGCCATGGTGCGGCTGAGGCCCCGCCGTTCAAGCCAGTCGGCAACCGGATCCAGGAAATAGGCGAGCGCCATGCCGGCCACGAAGGGCAGAAGGATGGACGAAAAAAACCACAAGAAAAGAATGAAGCCGACAAGCACGCCTAGCCAGAACAGGATGTGGCGCTTCAGGCTTGCGCCACTGACGTGATACGGCATGTCTGCTCCTTGTCGATCGCTATTCGCGTTTCCATGGCATATGAGGGGCTTGCCGGACGAGGTCAAGTTCACATCCCGGTTAGCGAGCATGCCTGTGAAATGCCTTCAAAACATGGCCGAAACGCTTGCATATCCGGGCGCGTCGTGCAATTGGCGGCAGCTTATAGTTCCCTTTGGGTCCGGACTGGAGATGGATTATGAGCGAGGCAGGCAAGAACGGTCTCACCTATAGCGATGCAGGCGTCGATATCGATGCCGGTAACCTGATGGTCGAGAAGATCAAGCCGGCGGTGCGTTCCACCCGGCGCCCTGGTGCTGACGGCGAGATTGGCGGTTTCGGCGGCCTCTTCGACCTGAAGGCAGCAGGCTTCAATGACCCGATCCTGGTTGCCGCCAATGACGGCGTCGGTACCAAGCTGAAGATCGCCATCGACGCGGATTTCCATGACACGGTCGGCATCGACCTCGTTGCCATGTGCGTCAACGACCTCGTCGTTCAGGGTGCGGAACCGCTTCTGTTCCTCGATTATTACGCTACCGGCAAGCTCGATCCCGATCAGGGTGCTGCGATCGTCAAGGGCATTGCAGCGGGCTGCGTCGAATCCGGCTGCGCGCTGATCGGCGGCGAGACGGCCGAAATGCCGGGCATGTATTCCGACGGCGATTACGACCTTGCAGGTTTTGCAGTCGGTGCTGCCGAACGCGGCCAGCTTCTGCCGGCCGGCGATATCGCTCCCGGCGACGTCATTCTCGGTCTCACCTCTTCCGGCGTTCATTCCAACGGTTTCTCGCTGGTGCGCAAGATCGTCTCGCTCTCCGGCCTCGGCTGGGATGCCCCTGCCCCGTTCGCGGCAGACAAGAAGCTCGGCGAAGCGCTGCTAACCCCGACCCGCATCTATGTGAAGCCGCTTCTGAAGGCGATCCGCGAGACGCATGCCTTGAAGGCGCTTGCCCACATCACTGGCGGCGGTTTTCCGGAAAACATTCCGCGCGTCCTGCCGAAGCATCTCGCAGCAGAGATCGAGCTTGGCAACATCCCAGTTCCGGCCGTGTTCTCATGGCTGGCGAAAACCGGCGGTGTCGAGCCGAAGGAAATGCTGCGCACCTTCAACTGCGGCATCGGCATGATCATCGTCGTGTCTGAAGAGAACGCCAAGGCGGTGACCGACGTGCTCTCCGCCGAAGGCGAGACGGTCGTACAGCTCGGCCGCATGGTAGAGCGCGCTGAGGGCGGTGCCGGCGTCATCTACAAGGGTACGCTCGGCCTGTAATTTCTCAATGTCTTGAGGATGAGATCATGAACTCGGCCAAAAAGCGCGTCGTCGTCTTCATCTCTGGCGGCGGCTCCAACATGGTATCGCTGGCCGATGCCTGTGCTGAACCCGGTTTTCCTGCAGAGATCGTAGCGGTTATCTCCGATAAGCCGACTGCCGGCGGGCTCGCCAAGGCCGAGGCGCGCGGCATCAGGACTTACGTGTTCGAACGCAAGGCCTATGCCGGCAAGGCAGAGCATGAGAATGCAATCCTTGAGACGCTTGCCGATATCAATCCGGACATCATCTGTCTTGCCGGTTACATGCGGCTGATCTCAGGCGATTTCATCCGCCCCTATGAGGGCCGCATTCTCAACATCCACCCTTCCCTGCTGCCGCTTTTCCCCGGTCTCCACACGCATCAGCGTGCCATCGACGCCGGCATGAAGATCGCCGGCTGCACCGTACATTTCGTCACCGAAGGCATGGACGAAGGCCCGATCGTGGCGCAGGCTGCCGTGCCGGTGATCACCGACGACACCGCCGACATGCTGGCAGGGCGGGTGCTGACGGTTGAGCACGAGCTCTATCCGATGGCGTTGAAGCTGCTTGCCGAGGGCAAGGTGCGGATGGAAAGGGGACGGGCGGAATTCACACCTGCAGATGACGCGGCTATTGCCGATCAACGGATCGTCTCCGCAGGTCTATAAGCCCAAGCCCCTCCCTGATTGACCGTCGTTTTGACCAGCCTTATCCTGTACGAGACAGGCGGAGCCTTGCCATGACGATTACAGTCAATATCGGCGATGCCGATCTCAACGAGTTGCTTGCAAAACTGGAAGCAGGCGAGGATGTCGTCCTCACGCGTGACGGCGTGCCGATGGCACGATTGACGTCTCTAGCGGAAGAAACGTTCGATCGCGAGGCGCGGATGAAAGTCTTGGAAGAGGTGAAGGCCTTTCGTGACACGATGCCACGAGTAACCCAAGAAGAAATTGCCGAATGGAAAGCCATAGGTAGGCGCTAATGACGGACTTTGTCGTTGACGCTTCCGTCGCGTGTAGCTGGGTATTGCCGGACGAAGCATCAACAATCGGCGACACAGCATATGCGCGACTTCAGACCAATAGAGCGCTGGTTCCTGACTTGTTCTGGCATGAAGCGCGAAACGTGCTGATGATGACCTATAGGCCGAAGCGTATCGATTTTGCCATGGTCGCGACAGCTATGGCAATGCTGCGCATGCTACCTATTCGCACACTTGGTCAACCGCATGATCAACCGATCTTCACACTCGCCGAGCGCCATAATCTCACTGCGTATGATGCGGCCTATCTGGCCTTGGCTCTTGAGACCAAGTTGCCGCTCGCAACTCTCGACAAGCAATTGATTACCGCAGCGACACAGGGAAACGTGCTGCTGCTCGCGTAGCCGATAGCCTCAAGCCGCCATCATCTGCAACGGGTGCAAGGTCCCATCGCTATAGACGAAGCGGCCGTCGCGGAAGGTGGCGCGGATGCGGTGGACATCGCCGGTCTCGACGGCGACGAGATCGGCGCGCTGGCCAATCGATATCTCGCCGCGATCGGTGAGGCCTGCCGCACGGGCAGCATTCGACGTTGCCATGGCGACGGCCTTGGGCAGGCCGATCGTCATGATGTCGGCGAGCCTGAAGATCGCGGGAACGAAGGCGGCCGGGTGATAGTCCGCTGCAATCGTAGAGAGAAGGCCGGCGCTGGCCGCATCGAGCGCACTCAGATTGCCTGACATGGAGCTGCCGCGCAGAGCATTCGGCGCGCCCATCAGCGTATGGAGGCCGCGACGGATGGCTTCCTCGGCCGCAGCCATGGTCACCGGAAACTCGCTGATCGTGACGCCGAGATCGAACATCTCGATGACTTTCTGGGCGCTGTCGTCATCATGCGAAGCAAGCGACAGTCCGTGCTTTTTCGAGAGCGCGACGATTTCCTTCAATCGTGTCTCGATTTCCGGGTTACTGCGCATCTCGATACGCTTGTTGATCATCGCCTGCGCGGTCTCGATCGAGATCGAACGGCGCTCCGACATGCTCAGCACATAGGCTTCGATATTGTTATACTGGCCCTGCCCCGGCGTGTGGTCGGTCAGCGATACCATGTCGATCTCTCCTGCCTCCAGCAGCCGCTCCAGCGTTGCTGCTGCACCGACATTGGTGATCTCGTAACGGGCATGGACGCGATGGTCGATCAGGAGATCCTCGCGCAGCCGGTTGATGCCCTCGATCACCGCTGAGGTCGTTTCCAGCGAACGGACATTGCCGTAGACACTTTCGGTGGCGAAGGAGACGGCGGCATAAGCAGTCGTCACGCCATGAGCCGCAAGTTTCTTGTCCAACTCATGGATGCCGAAATCGATCGGCATCTCCGCCTTGGGGCGCGGGGAAATCTCGCGCTCGATCATGTCGCCGTGCAGATCGACGAAACCCGGCATCAGATAACGCCCGCCACCGTCGATCACCGCATCGGCAACCGCTTCATCACGGATTTCGGCGATCGCGCCGTCCTCGATCCGAACCGATCCGCCTTCAACGATCTGGTCCGGCAAAACGAGGGTGAAATTGCCGAGCCACATGATCATCTCCTAATGCTTTCGGTCTGTCGGCTGGAGCCGTTAGGCGCGTTTCGTGACATTCGTATGAAACCGCGAAGATTTCACAAAGAGCGTGCGTCTCAGGCCGAAGCCAGCTCCGCACGATGCAGCATTGCCCACTGCAATGCGATGATCGTCTTGGCATCGGTGATTTCGCCGGTGGCGATCATCCGGTAGGCGTCGTCGAGGCCGAGTGTGACGACTTCGATATCCTCCGCCTCACCTGCAAGGCCGCCGCCGAGACCGGTCCGCCTGTCCGCATCGACGCTGGCGATGAAGAGCGACAGCTTTTCCGTCAGCGCGCCGGGGCTCGCATGGACATCACAGATATAGCGCGCCTTCTCTATGCTGAAACCGGTCTCTTCCATCGCCTCGCGGACCACGGCTTCGGCCGGGATTTCACCTGCATCCACGAGGCCCGCCGGGATTTCCAGCATGTAGGCCGGGTCGCCATTTGCAAATGCGCCGGAGCGGAATTGGCGGACGAGAGTGATGGTATCGTCGACTGGATTATGCAGAAGGATGGCAGCGGCACTACCGTGATCATGGACCTCGCGATCGACCGTAACGACGCGCCCGTCCGGCATGCGCTGTTCGAAGGTGAGCATCTCCAACGTCACGAACCCCTTCCACAGGGTCTTTCTCGATACGAGGCGCACCCGCTCTGCTTCGGAAGTGTCGATGTCGATCATGTCCGTTCCTGTACTTCTGATTCTTGTCGATGATGCAGGATCAGCTCTTGCGGAGCCAGACCTTGTTGTCGTGAACGGCGGCACCACCGAAGGGAGCGACAGGATCGGCGCCGGTCAGGACGTTGATCCCCTCCCCATCGAGATGTGCGTCGTTCGGCCACAGACCTTCGGCGATCAACACCCCCGGCTTTGCGCCCGGCACCAGCCTCGCATGAAGGCGGATCTCGCCACGTAGATTGCCAAGACAGACGATATCGCCATCGACGACGCCCAGACGTTCGGCATCGGTCGGTTCGATCATCACTTCCGGCCGGCCTTCCTTCTGGATCGAGCTTTTCGTCTCGGCAAAGCTGGAATTCAGAAAGCTGCGCGATGGCGAGGTCGCCAGCCGGAACGGATGTTCGGCATCGACCGTCTCGATTACCGCGACATGGTCCGGAAAACGCGGCAGTTCCGTGTGTGGGCCGAGCGGACCGACGCTATCCGGTGTGCGGTCGGGCGAAGGGCCGTTTATCCAGTCCGGCGAGAAGCGGAATTTTCCATCCGGATAACCGAAACCGTTGATGTAATGGGCGGTATCGAAATCCGGCTGGGCGTCGATCCACTTGTCGGCCTTCAGATCCTCATAGGAGCCCCAGCCACTATCTTCGAGAATGCGGTCTATATGGCTGCGCTCATCCTTGCCGAAACCGGCAAAATGATAGACGCCGAGGCGCTTTGCCAGTTCCTCGATGACGAAGAGATTGGTGCGTACGGTCGATGGCGGCTCGACCAGCTTGGGGCCGAGTAGGATATGCTGCTGGCCGCCGGCGCGATATAGATCGTCATGTTCGAGGAACATGGTCGCCGGCAGCACGATATCGGCCATTTTGGCCGTATCGGTCATGAACTGTTCGTGCACGGCGGTGAACAGGTCGTCGCGCAAAAATCCCTGTTTCACGAGGCGCTGCTCCGGCGCGATGTTCATCGGATTGGTGTTCTGGATCAGAAGCGCCGTGACCGGGCCCCGATGACGCAGAGCCACCGGATCGCCGGTCAGCACGCGGCCGATCTGCGACTGGTCGAGCATGCGGATCTCGGGGTCCATATAGGCCGTGCCCATCAGCTCGGACTTGTTCAGCCGAAAGATCTCGCCGTTGTTATGGAAGGCGCCGCCGCCTTCGTATTGCCAAGAGCCGAGAACGGTCGCGACGGACAATGCGGCATGCATGGCCGCCGTGCCGTTGCGCTGGCGGGAAAAACCGTAGCCGAGGCGGAAGAAGGTTTTCTTCGTCGTGCCGATCAGACGAGCGAAATCCTCGATCTCCTCGACCGAAAGACCGGTGATTTCCGACGCCCATTGCGGCGTGCGGGATTTCAGGTGCGCTTCGAGGCCAGCCGGGTCATCGGCATATTTCGCCATATACTCGCGGTCGGCATAACCGTCGCGGAAGGCGATATGCATCAGGGCGCAGGCGAGCGCGGCATCCGTGCCGGGACGAAGGACGATCTTTACGTCCGCCTGTTTCATCGTCGGATTGTCGTAGATGTCGACGACGACGATCTTCGCGCCGCGTTCCTTGCGGGCCTTGATCGCATGGGTCATGACATTAATCTGGGTGGCAACCGCATTGGTGCCCCAGATAACGACGCAATCGGACTTCGCCATCTCGCGCGGATCGGGACCCCGTAGAGCGCCCGTGCCCATCACGTAACCGGTCCAGGCCATGTTGGTGCAGATCGTGCCCATGAAGCCCGAATATTTCTTGGCATGCCGCAGCCGCTCGATACTGTCGCGCTGTACCTGCCCCATCGTGCCTGCGTAAAAATACGGCCAGACGGCTTCGGACCCATGTTTCGCTTCAGCCTTGATGAATGCGTCGGCGATCTCGTCGAGCGCAGCCTGCCAGGAAAGCTCCTGCCAGTTGCCATCGCCCTTCGCCCCTTTGCGGCGCTGCGGCACCATGAGACGGCCCGGATGGTAGATGCGCTCGGAATAGCGCGCGACCTTGGCGCAGATGACGCCCGCCGTATAGGTATTGTCCGACGACCCGCGCACGCGGCCGATCCTGCCGTCCTCGGTCAGATCAACATCCAGCGCGCAGGCGCTCGGACAGTCGTGCGGACAGACGGTATGGCCGACTGAATTGTGGCCGGGCTTGCTTTTGGCAGAGATGGGGGTCGCGATGTTCATGGGTTTTCTATATTGCAAGCTGAGGCGCGCCAAAAGCGCGATTTGGCAGCCATCAATTTTATTCAAGCGAGACACAAGCCCAGATGAACTACCGGCATATCTATCACGCGGGCAATTTTGCCGATGTTCTCAAGCACGCCGTTCTGGCGCGGCTGGTTCGTTACCAGCAGAAAAAGGACAAGGCATTTCGCGTGCTCGATACCCATGCCGGCATCGGGCTTTACGATCTGTCGTCGGAAGAAGCACAGAAGACCGGTGAATGGGTGGACGGGATCGGTCGGCTGATGGAGGCAGAGCTTCCTGCAGATGTGGCCGAAATCCTCGAACCCTATTTCACCGCGATCCGGGAATTGAACCCCGCGGGCGGCATCAAGCTTTATCCGGGCTCGCCAAAGCTTGCCCGCATGCTGTTTCGCCCGCAGGATCGGCTTTCGGCGATGGAACTGCATCCGGAAGACTATAACCGTCTGCACAATCTGTTCGAGGGTGACTTCCAGGTTCGCGTGACGGAGCTCGATGGCTGGCTGGCGCTCGGTGCGCATCTACCGCCGAAGGAAAAGCGCGGCATCGTTCTGGTCGATCCGCCTTTCGAGGAGAACGGCGAATACGAGCGGCTGGTGAAGGGGCTTGCTAATGCCTACCGCCGCTTTTCCGGCGGCACCTATTGCCTCTGGTATCCGATCAAGAAGGGCGCGCCGATCAAATCCTTCCATGAGGAGCTTCAGGCGCTGGAAATCCCTAAAATGCTCTGCGCCGAACTTTCGGTGAAAAGCGATCGCGAAACGACCGGGCTTTCCGGCACCGGTCTCATCATCGTCAACCCGCCCTTCACGCTGAAGGACGAGTTGCATGCGCTACTGCCGGTACTCAAAACCGTACTTGGTCAGGATCGTTTTGCCTCGCAACGCGCCTTCTGGCTGCGTGGCGAAGAGGGCGGACGCGGCGAGGAATAATCGCCCAGAAGCTCTCTAAGCCTTTTCCTGATGCTTGGCCCGCTGGATATCCAGCGGCTCATCGCGGCGAAACTGCGAGCGCTCGAAAACGAAGATCACCACCAGCGCCATGACGAAGGGGATGATCAGGTAGAAGAGCCTGAAGACAAGCAGTGCCGCGATGACATCGGCCGGATTCATGTCCGGCAGGCCCATGACGAAAACCAGTTCCAGGACACCGAGACCACCCGGTGCATGGGAAAGAAGGGCCGCGGAAAAGGACACGAGAAAAATTCCCAGTACGACCATGTATCCGGGATTTCCGACCTCCGGCAGGGCAAAATAGATGATCCCGGCAGCCCCGATCAGCTCGATCGGCGCGATCAGAAGCTGCGGCAACACGACCCGTGGTGCGGGATAGACGATATTGACCGTCCCCAGTTTCGACAGCCGGAGTGTCAACGGCTTCAGCTTCATGAAGCTGGCAACGACGTATAGACCGATCAACACCAGCAGCAGATAGCCCAGCGCAGCCGAAGCTTCGACCGGGATCAGGTCACCGAAACGCGCAATCACTTCCGGCTCGATGACAAGAATGATGCCGATCAGCATCAGCGTTCCGAGAATGAAGGTGAAGGAACACATGGCGATAAGGACGCCGATTTCCGCCGGTGTCATGCCCCTCGTCGAATAGGCGCGGTAGCGGACAACGGCACCGGAAACGACGGAGGCGCCAATATTATGCGACAATGCGTAGGTGGTGAACGAACAGACGGTGATGAAAAACCAGTCGATTTTGCGCCCGAGATGCAAGAGGGCTATCCGGTCGTATCCCGCCAAAGCCCAGTAGGCGACAAGGCTTGAAGCCGCGGCCAGGCACCAGTGTGTCTTGGGAATTGCCGCAAGGCTTACCCACAGATCATCGAGCGAAAGCCCCCTCAATTCCTTGTAGAGAAGCCACGCCGAAAGCGCTATCGTAAGGCCGCCAACGGCAGGCCACAGGTATTTCTTGAATGTCATTCAGCTGTTTCGCTCTTTGCTCCCCACCTCGATCACTGCACGCAGCCATCAGCGAATTTGCACTCTATTCGCTTGGACACTGAACATTCAACAATTACAACGCTCTCGTGTTCCAATGGTGAGGATTCGTGATCATGATGAAGAAATCGTCGGCTCTCCGCGAGGTCCTTTTTGCCGCAGCGATCATGCTCGCAACCGCGGTCTCGGCATTGTCCCCGGTCAATGCGCAGGAACGTCGCCAGGATCGGCAGCCGGACCGCGCCGGGAATTTCGATTTCTACGTGCTCTCGCTCTCATGGTCTCCGACCTTCTGCGCCACTGCCAAGGGCGGTCGCAACGACCAGCAATGCGGCATCGACAAACGGTTCCGCTTCGTCGTGCATGGCCTGTGGCCACAATATGAAAAGGGTTATCCGGACTTTTGCCGAACCTCCGAGCCTGAACGGGTACCGCGTACGGTTGGCGAAAAGATGTTCGACATCATGCCATCGATGGGACTTGTCGGCCATCAGTGGCGAAAGCACGGCAGCTGCTCAGGGCTGAATCAGGAGACTTATTTCGACAAGGTCCGCCAGGCTTATGAGCGTGTCGCGATTCCTGCCGACCTGACCCGCGGCGACCGGCCTCTTAGCCTATCCGCGGATGAAATCGAACAAAAGTTCCTCAGCGCCAATCCCGGCATGAGCCACCGCGGCATCGCCGCGAGCTGCGAGGGACGCCAGTTGGAAGAAATCCGCATCTGCCTCACCAAGGATCTCGCATTCCGCGACTGCGCCGAAGTCGACCGCCGAGGCTGCACGATCAGCCAGGTCACCCTTCCGCCAGCCCGCTGACAAATTTCAAAGAGGAAAGCCTGATGAAAATTCTATATTCTCCAGCATCCCCCTACTCGGCCAAGTGCCGCATGGCGGCGCGCCACCTCGGTATCGAGCTGACAGAGGTGAAGACCGATACCAATACTGCACCGGCGGAACTGACGGACAACAATCCGCTGGGCAAAATCCCGGTACTGATCCGCGACGGTGAAGCGCCGATCTATGATAGCGTCGCGATCATGCATTTTCTCGACCGCAAGTCGGGCGGCAAACTTTATCCAAAAAAGGATGAGAAGCGCACCGAAGCGGAAGTGCTTGAGGCGCTGTGCGACGGTGTGATGGACTGCCTTCTCTCGATTGTCTACGAGCGCCGTTTCCGCGGCGAGGAAAATGCCTATCAGCCGTGGATCGACAAGCAGTGGGCAAAGGTGGTCAAGTCGCTCGACCATCTGGAAAAGAACCTGCCGAAGACCGGCAAGAAACTGCATGGCGGCCATTTCGCGCTCGCCGCAATGATCGGTTATCTCGACCTGCGCTTTAACGGCCAATGGGCCGAAGGCCGCCCGGAACTCGCTTCCTGGCCGGATATCTTTGCCAAGAAGTTTTATCATTATGCGGAGATGAAGGCTGCTGCATAGGCCTGGCCCGGACATTGCTTTTCAATGCATCGGAAACGATCAAGGGGGCCGCTCAGGCCCCTTGAAATTTTGACTTCCGGCCCGGCCTGCAGCAACCGAATGTGCTTGCCATCCGAAGCAATCGGATCGACAACATGTCATCTAGAAAAAGGAGAAAAAGATGGCCAAGGGTCAGGTGCGAAGCAACAAGGAAGTCCGGAAACCCAAAAAGGAGAAGGGCGCCGAGAAGGTCGCGAAAACGCTCGGTTCTCAGGTGAAGAACTCCGAAAGCTCCATCACCAAAAAATAACACAAGCCACCGGACGGTGGCCAGCGACATTGGCGACGACGGGACTTGGCGGGATGACGTTGAAGCGTCTCCGGCAGAAGATGAATTTTCTTGCTGAAGGGATGCTATCTCTCCCTGCAGGCACGAGCCGACAAGCCGATCGTTCAACTCTCGATATACTTAGACTTTCCTCCTATATGCCCAAGCACCTGAAATGCTTGCCCTCACCCCTCCCTCCGCTACTATGAGACGAACGGCGGGAGGCCGTGATGGAGGAAATCAGATGACATTCACTGCATTGACGCGGCGTGCCGCGCTTGTTCTTGCCGGAACAGCACTTTCAGCGCTCTCGTTCGGCCATCAGGCGAATGCCCAGACCTTTCCCGACCGGACGATCACGCTGGTCGTGCCCTTCGCTGCCGGCGGCTCCACGGATGTGGTCGGCCGCGTGGTGGCGCAGAAGATGGGCGATATCCTCGGCCAGCAGGTGGTGGTCGAAAACGTTGCCGGCGCAGGCGGCAATCTCGGTGCCGACCGCGTGGCCCGCGCAGACCCGGATGGCTACACGATCCTCATGGGCACCGTCGCAACACACGCCCTCAACCCCTTGATCCTGAAACAGAAACCGTACGATCCGGAAAAGGATTTCTCACCGGTTTCACTGCTCGTCATCGTGCCGAATGTGCTGGTCGTCAATCCGAAACTCGAAGTCAATTCCGTCGCGGAACTGATCGAGCTCCTGAAGAAGGACCCGGACAAATATTCCTACGCATCGTCGGGCAACGGCACGCCGCTGCATCTCTCCGGCGAGCTGTTCAACAGCATGGCTGGCGTGAAAATGCAGCACGTTCCCTACAAGGGTGCCGGTCCTGCTCTCAACGACCTTCTCGGCAACCAGATTTCGATCATGTTCGACAACCTCCCCTCGTCCTCCAGCCATATCAAGGGCGGGACGCTGAAAGCGCTCGGCATCACGACGAAGGAACGCGCGCCCTCTTTCCCTGACGTGCCGACCGTGGCCGAGACCGTGCCAGGTTATGAAACCTACACTTGGAACGCCCTGTTCGCGCCCGCCGGTACGCCTCCGGAAGTGGTCGCCAAGCTCAACGAAGCCGCCAATACTGCGTTGAAAGACCCAGCAGTCGCCGGTCGGATGAAGGACTTTTCCGCCACGATCGTCGGCTCCACGCCGGAAGAACTCGGCAAGCATGTGACAGCCGAGCTTGCCAAATGGAGCCCGGTGGTCAAGGCCGCCAACATCCAGATGGACTGAAGATTTTCGCATACAAAAAAGCCCGCGGCATTCACGCCGCGGGCTTCCCCAGCCTGTTTAGGCTATAGGTCTGATTAGAACTTCACGCCGATACCGACCTTGACGCTGTGATCGTCATAGCCCTTCGAGAAGGAGCCGCTATCGAGATTGTAGTCCTTGGAACCGTAGTCGGTGTAACGGTATTCGAGACGGGCCGTGATGTTGCTGGTGACGAAGGCTTCAGCACCTGCACCGACCGTGTAACCAACGGCAGTCTTGCTTTCCGACGATGTTGCGTCAGACAGCTTGTTGTCCTGGATGGCGACACCGGCCGTACCGTAGATCAGGAAGGGGTTCATGTCGTAACCGACGCGACCGCGCAGCGAGCCGTTCCAGCCAGCCTTGCCTTCGAGATCCGGATAAGTGCCGTCCTTTTCGCCGTTGTAGGCGACATCGCCTTCAACACCGTAGACGATCTGGCCGCTCTGCCAGTTGTAACCGGTATAGAGACCGCCACCAAGCTTGCCATCACGATCGCCAGCGCCGAAACGGCCCCAGTCGTAGGCACCGGTTGCACCGAGGTAGTAACCCTGCCAGTTACCGACAGCCGGAGCCGGCTCGTCAACGGCGACCGGCGCCTGCGGGACCTGATCTACAGCGTCAGCAGCATTGGCCGCGGAAATTGCGATGAAGCTGGCAGCCGAGGCCATCAGAGTTGCGATGAGAATACGCATACATTTTTCTCCTTTTAATGCTGCCGGGAAGGCGTCACATCAACATTGTTGGCGACAGCTTTGTTCCCTGCTCGCTGAGGAGAAATTTGGAGTGCAATTGAGGAAATGAGAGAGCCGAATTGTGAATTGTTTGCGGCAGACAGAAGGCTAAATCTTGATGTTGCATCACCGCAACATGTATTTCATTAACCCTAATACAATACTAATTCGTTGATTAACTGCTTTACATTTCTTTCTTATTTCTTAACAAGCGAAAATATCCAAGTCAATACACACGATATTTGATGACAATCATCAAGCTGCACCCAAGATGTGCCTGTTGTTCGAGTTTAGACCAAACAGATCACATCTCGGCTCCTCCCGTTTATGCTTCGAAATACCTGTCTATGCATACCGCTCCCGACCTCACACCGGCACGACCGTCCGAATGCCGCCGCATTTCGTCAACGGCCGCGATTGAGGCGCAACAACCGCGCCTGCTTCCAAACAGCTTCACCGGACACTATCTGTGAGAGCAGAAATCGACTTCGATTCGAGATATGGCGAGCCCGGCGCCTACGCGCGACGTGGCGGAGATATGTAATGAACGACAAGAAGCTGCCGGATGGCGGCGTTCTCTATGACGAGATCGATGATGACGAGGATGACGCAGCGGCGCCTGATACGCCTGCCGACACGATTGCCGCGACAATCGACTGGAACGAGGCGCTTAAGAACGAAAGCGGCCTCAAGGGTGCCGATCTGATTGCCGAATTCGTCAAGCACCTGCCGAATACGCCGGGCGTCTACCGCATGTTCAATGAGGCCGGCGATGTGATGTATGTCGGCAAGGCACGCAGCCTGAAGAAACGCGTCGGCAATTATGCGCAAGGGAGGCTGCATTCCAACCGCCTCACCCGCATGGTGCGCGAGACGACGCATATGGAATTCGTCACGACGCGGACGGAAACCGAGGCGCTGCTTCTCGAAGCCAACCTGATCAAGCGGCTGCGCCCGCGCTTCAACGTGCTTTTGCGCGACGACAAGTCGTTTCCCTATATTCTGATCAGCGGCGATCACCGCGCTCCTGCTCTATTGAAGCATCGCGGCGCGCGGGCACGCAAAGGCCAGTATTTTGGGCCGTTCGCCTCCGCCTCCGCCGTAGGCCGCACGATCAATTCACTGCAGCGCGCCTTCCTGCTGCGCACGTGCACCGACAGCGTGTTCGAGACGCGCACGCGACCCTGTCTTCTCTATCAAATCAAACGCTGTTCCGGCCCCTGCACGCATGAAATCAGTGATGCGGGGTATGCTGATCTGGTCAAGGAAGCATCGGACTTTCTGTCGGGCCGCAGCCAGAATGTGAAGAACACGATCGCTGCCCAGATGCAGGAAGCTTCGGAAGATCTCGATTTCGAGCGTGCTGCAGTCTATCGCGACCGACTGGCGGCGCTTTCGCATGTCCAGAGCCATCAGGGCATCAACCCAGCCGGCGTTGAGGAGGCGGATATCTTCGCCATCCATCACGAGGGCGGACTGACCTGCATCCAGGTCTTCTTCTTCCGCACCGGGCAGAACTGGGGTAACCGCGCCTATTTCCCCAAGGCCGATCCGCAGATGACGGCGGCCGAAGTGCTGAACGCTTTCCTTGCGCAGTTCTACGACGACAAGCCGGTCCCGAAACAGATCCTGCTTTCCGAAACGGTCGAGGAGCAGGATTTGCTGGCGCTCGCCTTTTCCGAAAAGGCAGGACACAAAGTGGCGATCCTGGTGCCACAGCGGGGCGAAAAGCGCGATCTCGTCGATCACGTTCTCGCCAATGCCCGCGAAGCGCATGGCCGCAAGCAGGCCGAGACATCCTCGCAGGCGCGACTGCTCAAGGGATTGGCGGAGACATTCGCGCTACCCTATCAGCCCCGCCGTATCGAGATTTACGACAACTCGCATATCATGGGCACCAATGCCGTGGGTGGCATGGTCGTGGCGGGGCCGGAAGGTTTCGTGAAAGGCCAGTATCGCAAGTTCAACATCAAATCGACCGACATCACCCCTGGCGACGATTTTGGCATGATGAAGGAAGTGATGACGCGGCGCTTCTCCCGCCTCATCAAGGAAGAGGGGATTCCGGACCGCAGCATTTCGGCTGGCACGAATGCCGAGGCCGCAATGGAAACGACCGGCGACGATATCAATGACGCCGCCTTCCCGGCATGGCCCGACGTGATCCTGATCGACGGCGGCCAGGGGCAGATGACGGCTGTCCGCGCCATTCTCGATGAACTCGGCATTCGCGATGTCGTGACCGCCATCGGCGTCGCCAAGGGCGTCGACCGCGATGCCGGCCGCGAGCGATTCTTTGCCGATGGCAAAAGCGACTTCTCGCTGCCGCCGCGCGATCCGGTTCTCTATTTCATCCAGCGCATGCGCGACGAGGCGCATCGGTTTGCGATCGGCTCGCACCGGGCACGACGCAAGAAGGAGATGATCAAGAACCCGCTGGACGAGATTTCCGGCATCGGACCGGGCCGAAAACGCAAGCTCCTGCAGCATTTCGGCACGGCCAAGGCCGTATCACGCGCGGGCCTCAACGATCTCATGGCCGTCGAAGGGATTTCAGAGGCTGTGGCCAAGCAGGTCTATAACCATTTTCACGAAACGAGGGCCAATTGATCCCGCTTCCGAGCCTCGATCTGGCCTTTCGCAACTCTCGGCGGATCGCCTGTCACAATCGTCTGTAAAAAAGCCGCGAAACCGGTTGACGCTTGGCCTTGGACGCATCAACTAGGGAACAACACGCAAGCATAGGTACGATATGGCTTCCCGCGCATACAATATCCCCAATCTTCTCACCTATGCGCGCATCGTTGCCGTGCCGGTGATCGTTCTCTGTTTTTTCGTCGAGGGGAAGCTGGAAAGCTCTGACACTGCCCGCTGGACGGCGCTGTGGCTGTTTGTCATCGCCTCGCTGACCGACTATCTCGACGGCTATCTCGCCCGCATCTGGAACCAGACGTCGAATATCGGCCGCATGCTCGATCCGATCGCCGACAAGCTGCTGGTCGCCTCGGTCCTGCTGCTGATGGCAGCGGATGGAACGATTGCCGGCTGGTCGCTCTGGGCGGCGATCACAATCCTTTGCCGTGAAATCCTCGTCTCGGGCCTGCGTGAATATCTCGCCGCGCTGAAAGTCTCCGTGCCGGTCACACGGGTCGCCAAATGGAAGACGACGATCCAGATGGTATCGATCGCCTTCCTGCTCGCCGGTCCCGCCGGCGACAAGGTCGTACCTTATATAACCGAAATGGGTATCGCGCTTCTCTGGGTTGCTGCGATCCTGACCTTCTACACCGGCTACGACTACTTCAAGGCCGGCGTAAAGCATCTGGTGGATGCGGATTGAGGACTTTGGAATGAAGGTCAATCTCATCTATTTCGCCTGGGTTCGCGAACGTATCGGCAAGACCGAGGAGGAAATCGAGCTTCCTGAAAGCGTCGTGACCGTTGGCGATTTGCTGAATCACCTGAAGGGCTTTGGTGAGGTATACGAGGCTGCACTTGAATTTCCCGATGTGATCCGCGTGGCGATCAATCAGGAACATGTCGAGCATGACGAGGCGATCGCCGGTGCCCGCGAGATCGGCATATTTCCACCGATGACCGGCGGGTGAAACGGTGAATGTCCCCTCTCCCACCATCCGCGTGCAGGCGCATGATTTCGATCTTCAGGCGGAAGTCGATGCCCTGAGCGGTGGCCGCACGGATATCGGCGCGATCGTCTCATTCGTCGGGCTCTGCCGCAGCGAACAGGGCAAGCTTTCGGCGCTGGAACTCGAGCACTATCCCGGTATGGCGGAAATGGAGATGAAGCGGATCGCCGATCTTGCGATCGAGCGTTTTTCGCTGATGGGGGCAACCGCCATTCATCGTCACGGCCGGATCGAGCCGGGCCAGAATATCGTGCTGGTCATCGCTGCCGCGCCGCACCGGCAGGCCGCCTTTGACGGCGCCAATTTCATCATGGATTACCTCAAGACCTCGGCGCCCTTCTGGAAGAAGGAACATGCGACCGACGGCACCGCCGGAGCGTGGATCGAGGCCAAGGGCATCGATGACCAAGCGAAGAACAAGTGGGACTGAATTCCACCTCCGTCAGATCGTTATCCGCTCCCGGCGGCTGAGAACAAGAAGCACAACCAGCCCCGAAATTACCGCCAGATCGCGCCAGAAAATCGGGCCGTATCCGCCCCATAGCGTTTCGGCTATCCCGACCAATGCCGCCCCGGCCGCAGATTTGATCGGGCTTGAATGTCCACCAGCAGCGGCTATCAGCACGACTTTCAGACCGAAAAGCAGGCCGGCACCGAAATCCATCGTCCCGTAATAGGATGTCGCGAGTATGCCGCAAACTGAGGCATAGAGGGCCGCCAGCGCGTAAGCCGAGACGAAGATCCGTGCGGAATTGACGCCGGACAGCTCTGCCGCAAAGGCATCGTCGGAGACCGCCCGCCAGCAACGGCCGAAACGGCCATGCCAGAGCGCGATATGGCCAGCGAAAACCATCACCAACATCAGCGCCGTGTTGATCACTTGCAGCATTGTCAGCCCAACGGAAAAGTCAGAACCCTGCCAGAAGACGATCCGGCCATTCAGGAAAGGCGGCAGCCAGAGTTCGCGCGTATCGGAAGCAAGCCGCGCGCCTTCCATCAGCACCATCACCAGACCGAGCGAGGCGACGATCATGGCATTCGGCGATACGGCTGAAAGCGGCCGCATGACGAACTGCCCGATCGCAGCACCTGCCCCTACCCCGCCGATCAATCCGGCCGCCGCACCAAGCGCCAGCGAAGCGGGCAGAATAAGCCACAGCCGATCCCAGCCTATATGGGCGAAGAGAAGATAGATGTGGCCGGAAAAGGCGAAGATCGCACCATAGGTGATGTCGGCGCGGCGGGTGACGGCAAAGGCGAGCGCATAGCCGAAAGCCAGCGCTGCATAGAGCGATGAGGTCGGCAAAGCATTGGCGATCTGCTGCAGGAAATAGGCCATCCGGCGCTCCAATACGTGAGATCGAATATAACTGGTAAAAGCCATTTTGAAAGTTATAATCGCTCATGACCTTTTCATGGACACCACATCGTTTTGCCGGGGGTGCGCTGGCGCTGGACGTCGCCAACAGCGTCATCCTGCGTTTCAACCCTGCCCGCAGCGTGGATCGATTTGCCGAGCCGGCGCAACTGAATGCATTTGCGAAAGCTGCAGGCGAATTCTCCGCGGAGCGCGCGCTGTTCGGCACGCCTGCTGTCCTACCGAAGCAGAACGAGGCATCGTTCATTGCCATGCGTGAGGCAATCGACGGTTATTTTCGGGCCTGCGTAAGCGAGGCAGAAACATCGCTGCTTCTCGCCTCCCTGCTGGAGGCGGTAGCCGCGGTACTGCGGCTGGGAGCCAGGGGATCGCTTGAGACCGAGACGGCCTATTCGGCTCTGAGGCTGTTGTCCGACACCGAAAAAAAGAGGATCAGGATCTGCGGCAATTGCGGCTGGCTGTTCATCGACCGCAGCAAGAACCGCAGCCGCATCTGGTGCGACATGACTGTGTGCGGCAACCGGGTCAAGGCTGCGCGTCACTACAATGCCAGGAAGGATCGGCTGCCATGAAGGGCACGGCGCTCGCGGCCGCTCTCGCAATCCTTGCTCTCGCCTCCTGCCAGCGGGAAACCGAGGGCAAGCTGGTCGAGCTTTCCGGGCGTCTATTCGTGTTCAACTATCGCGTCGCCACGGCCAATTATCTCGTCACGCTGAAAAAGCTTCGCCCATTGCCGGATGGCAGCGTCGTTACGGCAGAGTTCGAAAATCCGAAGGGCGGCGATGCCCTTAAGGCTCGGGAAAGAATCTTTCCGATCGAGGAGAAGATCGTCATCCAGAGCCCGCATCTGCAATGCGTGCGCAAGGACCGCTCCTATGCGGTCACCATTCGCATCCTGTCGGCATCAGGCGACGTGCTGCAGGAGATCGAAACGAGCATTACCTCGGATGTCGACCAGAGCGTGCTGCCCGCCAAGCCGCTCGTCGTCGGGCCCGGCTATACGCCCAATCCCGATGTCTTTCACGCGGATGGAAGCGAAGACATGTCGAGTGACGGCAGCTGCCCTAGATAACAAAAAAGCCGGAGCGTCAGCCCCGGCTTTTTTCAATCATCAATCGTGTGGCGATTAGCCGACGATTTCGGTTTCTGCGAACCAGTAGGCGATTTCCTGAGCGGCGGTTTCCGGAGCATCCGAACCGTGAACCGAGTTTTCGCCGATCGACAGGGCGAACTGCTTGCGGATCGTGCCTTCAGCAGCCTGAGCCGGGTTGGTCGCGCCCATGATTTCGCGGTTCTTCAGGATGGCGCCTTCGCCTTCCAGAACCTGAACGATGGTCGGGCCAGAGGTCATGCCTTCAACCAGTTCGCCGAAGAACGGACGTTCCTTGTGAACTGCGTAAAAACCTTCGGCTTCGCGCTTCGACATCCAGACGCGCTTGGACGCGATGATGCGCAGGCCGTTGTCTTCGAATACCTTGGTGATAGCGCCGGTCAGGTTGCGCTTGGTGGCGTCCGGCTTGATCATCGAGAAGGTGCGTTCAATCGCCATCTTGTCTATCCTTTGTTTCCAGGGGCACTTTGCCAGGGGAAAGTTGGCGGTGTTTACCCGCCTCAAGCGCCGGAAACAAGGGGGTCCCGGCCATTGTCTTGGCTATTGTCACCCCGCGAAGCCGAATTTCACGCCGCCGTCACACTGCGCCCGACGCCCTCGTAAAGGTCGAGGCAGCGCTCGAACCACGCTGCAACCGGGTCATCGGCCGCCAGCACATTCCCGCCGGTGGTGATCCGCATCCACTGCAGGGCACCGAACAGGATGTAATCGGCAAACAGCGGACCATCGCCGCCGATGAAATCCTGATAACCGAGCATCTGGCGCATCGGCTCCAGTTTTGCTGCAAAGCCTGCAACCGCAGCCTCACGCCCGGCGCGCAGATCTTCCAGCGACCGGCCAAGCATCTTCTCGCGTGTCGTCCGGAAATAGGTCCGGTCGGTCTCGTCCAGCATGTCGTGGATATCGGCAACCGCGATGCCGGTGATCGCGGGATGGATGATGCTCTGCGAAAAACGCTCGACGAACCGCGACAGCGCCTTGCCACCTTCACCACCGAACAAGGTCGGCCGGTTCGGATAATGCTCCTCCAGATAAAGCGCGATATCGAAACTGTCGCGGATCAGTTCGTTGCCGTCCCGCAGGATCGGAACCGTCTTGGAAAATCCGTTTTCCAGTTCCGGGATCTGGGTGAAGGGCGTCGGCTTCTCGATGAAATCAAGCCCCTTGTGCTTCAGCGCCAGAACCACCTTCCAGCAATGCGGGGAGAAAGGGCGGCTCTCGTCGGCACCGCAAAGAGAATAGAGGATACGGGTGGTCATCAAGGGGCTCCTAGTCATCCGTTAGAATTTTGATGATGAGCAGGAATTTGGCTGCAATCCAATCAGAAGATTTCATGCGTTGCATAAGACCCGCGTGATGCGCTTTGCTGTAGATGGAAATTCTCGAAACGGGCCACGCGGGAGAACCATATGCAGCGCCATTTCCAGATGCTTGCCGATTACAACCACTGGGCCAACAACCGTGTCTATGATGGCTGCGCAGCCCTGAGCAAGGAGGATTACCGTGCCGACCGCGGCGCATTTTTCGGCTCTGCGCATCGCACGCTCAACCATCTTCTTGTCGCCGACCGGATCTGGCTGAGGCGCATCACAGGTAGCGGCACGGCGCCGATGGAGCTGAATGTCATCCTGTTCGAGGATTTTGCCGAGCTTCGCGCAGCGCGGAAAGCAGAAGACGATCGCTTTGTCGCACTGACAAAATCGCTTTCACCGCAAGATTTCGAGCGCGCTGTGACCTATACGCCGGTCAGCAATCCTGTTCCGGTCACCGATCCGCTCGCCGGCATGCTGGCACATGTGTTCAACCACCAGACCCACCATCGCGGGCAGATCCACACGATCCTGACCTCGCTCGGCCAGCCCTCCATCGTGCTCGACATGATTGCGTTTCTGAGGACGGATGGAAAACACTGGATGTCGTGAACTGGGCCTTAACCCTCTTTCGCACGAATCCGAGCCTCAATTGCAATCCATGGCCGTATTTCAGCGGATGTTAACGCGCTGTCGCAATCAATCGTCTTCACGCACGAACGATCAGGAGACGACGGATGCCGACCCAGGCCCGAAAAGCAGCTCAGGACAGGACATTGCAGGCGGTAAGCCAACATATGGCCCGCATCGAGGTGAACGGCCTGCCGCGCAATTACGAGCTCTTTTACGAGGCTCATTGCGGCACCGATGTCGGGCTGTCGCGCGAAGTCATGGCCCTGCCGGTATCACCTAACCAGACGGCGCTGGACGAGATCGGCATCCGCTACCAACTGCCGGGCTTTGTTGCCAGCGGCCTGCCGAAATCCCGCAATCCGGATATCCTGCTGATCGCCAGCCTGCGCGAGAAGATGGCGAGCGGCGCCGAGCAGAAGCGTGGCTTCAGCCGAGCACTGGAAGCCGTTGCAAAAAGTCTGCGCGAGGATAACGGCGCCGGCCCCGGCGATATCCTTGCCGAAATCGAATATCTCAGCGTCTCGCTTTCCGATGCCGTGGTCGCAGAAACGGAACTCGAAGCCGCCCTGCGTTCCGGCGCCAATCTTCTCACCGTTGCCGAACAGGACGCCTCCAGCGCCCGCGCCGTGATGCTGCGCGACCGGATGACCGGACTGCCGAACCATGCCGCCTTCACCGAAAAGCTCGAAGCGCTTTATGCGGACGACAACGAGAGCCGCGATACGGCACTCTTCCTCGTCGCCGTCAGCGACATTTCCGACATTGCCGATACCTATGGCGAGGCAGCAGCCACCCGAATCGTCAAGAAAACCGCCGCTATCTTCCGCAAGACGATCAAGAAGGACGATTTCCTCGCGCGCATCGGCAAGGCAGAATTCGCCTTCCTGTTCCGCCATGTCGGCCGCGATGCGATCAAGCCGATAGCAAACCGCCTGACCGCTTCGATCAACGACAATCTCGTCTTCGCGACCTCCGAGGGCACGCCGGCGATCCGGCTTTCCATGGGAGCCTCCATGGCAACTGAGGCGTTTTCACCGCAGCAACTGCGTCAGCAGGCCGTGCTTGCGGCCGAAGCCTCACGGGCCTATCCGCGCACCAATGTGATCATTCACGGGGACACCGGCCGATCGGGCGTCTAATCTGCGATCTGATCCGGGCGATCCCTTGCGTTGACAGCGTGTTTCGGCCAAAACCGCCGCCATGATCACGATTACTGACCTTTCCGCCCGCATTGCAGGCCGTCTGCTTCTCGACAACGCCAGCGTCTCGCTCCCGGCGGGCGCCAAGGTCGGCCTGATCGGCCGCAACGGTGCGGGAAAGTCGACGCTTTTCCGCGTCATCACCGGCGATCTCATTGTCGAGAGCGGATCCGTGACGATCCCGAAGAATGCCCGGATCGGACAGGTTGCACAAGAAGCGCCTGGCACGGAAGAGTCGCTCATCTCCATCGTCATGGCCGCCGACAAGGAGCGCACGGCGCTGATGGCGGAAGCCGAAACGGCAACCGACCCGCACCGGATCGCCGAAATCCAGATGCGGCTCGTCGATATCGACGCTCACTCGGCGGAAGCGCGTGCAGCGAGCATTCTTGCCGGCCTCGGTTTTAATGCAGAAGCCCAGCTTCGTCCCGCCTCGTCATTTTCCGGCGGCTGGCGAATGCGTGTGGCGCTGGCGGCCGTGCTTTTTGCCGAGCCTGATCTGCTTCTGCTCGACGAACCAACGAACTATCTCGATCTCGAAGGCACGATGTGGCTGGAAGACTATGTGCGCCGTTACCCGCACACGGTCATCGTCATTTCGCACGACCGCGATATGCTGAACAACGCGGTCAATTCGATCGTGCATCTCAACCAGCAGAAGCTGACCTTCTATCGCGGCAATTACGACCAGTTCGAGCGCCAGAAGGCCGAAGCCGACGAATTGCAGATGAAGGCGAAGGCAAAAAACGACGCCGCGCGCAAGCATCTGCAGAGTTTCATCGATCGCTTCAAGGCCAAGGCAACCAAGGCCAAGCAGGCCCAGAGCCGGGTGAAGGCGCTGGAGCGCATGGGTACGGTGGCGGCCGTGATCGAGGACCATGTCCAACCGATCAGTTTTCCGAAGCCGGAAAAGATCCCCGCCTCGCCAATCGTTGCAATCAACAAGGGATCGGTCGGTTATGAACCCGGCAAGTCGATCCTGAAGAATATCAGCCTGCGCATCGACAATGACGACCGCATCGCGCTGCTCGGCTCCAACGGCAATGGCAAATCGACCTTCGCCAAGCTGATTTCTGGCCGCCTGCAGACAGATGGCGGCGAGATGAAACTGCCGCCGTCACTCTCTATCGGTTTCTTCGCTCAGCACCAGCTGGATGACCTGATTCCCAACGAAACGCCGGTCGATCACGTGCGCCGGCTGATGCCGCAGGCGGCGGAAGCGCAGGTACGTGCCCGCGTCGCGCAGATGGGGCTTGCAACCGAAAAGATGAATACCGCCGCCAAGGATCTGTCCGGTGGCGAAAAGGCACGCCTGCTGATGGGGCTTGCCGCTTTCCATGCGCCGAACCTTCTGATCCTCGATGAACCTACCAACCATCTCGACATCGACAGCCGCCGGGCGCTGATCGAGGCGCTGAACGATTATGACGGCGCCGTCATCCTGATTTCCCATGATCGCCACCTGATCGAGGCGACCGTCGACCGGCTGTGGCTGGTCAATGACGGCACGGTCAAGCCGTTCGAGGGCGACCTCGAAGAGTATCGTGAGCTGATCATCGCTTCAGGCCGCAAGAAGGACGACAAATCGCAGGCTGCAGCAGACGAACAGGTCAACAAGGCCGACCAGCGCAAGGCAAATGCCGAAAAGCGAGCCTCGCTTGCGCCGCTGAAGAAAAAGATCAACGAAATCGAATCCTTGACCGCCAAGCTTGAGAAGCTGATTCAGGCGCTTGATAAAGAACTTGCGGACCCTGCCCTTTATGAAAAGGCGCCGGCTAAGGCAGCTCAAAAGGCCAAGGAGCGAGGCGAGGCCGCCGCAAAGCTTTCGACCGCCGAAGAGGAATGGCTGATGCTGTCCTCGGAATATGAAGAGGCGATGGCGGGGTGACTTTCATTGCAACGTCTTTCTCGGGCCTGTCCCGAGAATCTACTCACGTTGCAGCCAGCCGGAATGACAGCAGATCCTTGGGACAAGCCCAAGGATGACGGACAGCACAAATGCCGTCAGGCCGGTTGCCACCGCCCTTCGTGATGCATAGGTAGAGGCTTCCCGAGCACACGAGGAGGCCATGATGAACCTGTTTCTCGAAACAGACGACGACCAGAACACGATCGCTTTCGTTACCGAGCAGAACAGCAAGTCGGACCGCCAGTTCAGGACACCGGAATTCGACAAGGATCGCGACGCGCTGAAGGCGATGATCGAGCGCGAGGACCGGCTGATCGTGCCGGTGCGGCGCGGCAAATGGCTGTTCGATTTCCATCGCTCGAAGGACAATCCGCTTGGGCTCTGGCGCCGGTTGCCGGCAGACGTTGAGCCACGGCACGATGCTGCCTGGGAAACAGTCTTCGATTTCGACGCCTTCTGTCTGAAAGAGGGCAAGCGCTGGATCTATTCAGGCGCGATCACCTCTCCTTATGAACCGACGCGGGTCTTGCTGATCCTCTCCGACGGTGGTTCGGATCAGTTGCGGCTTCTGGAATTCGACACCGAAACAAGGACGATCGTCGAAGGCGGCTTCGACACGCCGACGGCGCGCGCCCATGCGGCATGGCTGAGCCCGGACGAGATCGCCTATTTCGGCTCTGTCGACGAGTTTTCCGCCACCCACTCCGGCTGGCCGCGGGTCGGTCGCATTCTCAAGCGCGGCGTCGATCCCAAGGATGCACCGATCCTGTTCGAGGCAGGCAAGGACGATGTTTATGGCGCAGCCAGCGTCATCGATCCGCTGTTCTGGGGCGGCAAGCCGGATGAGGCGAAGATCGAGTTCTTCACCGTCGGCCACGAGATCGGCAAGGCGAGCGTGCATATCCGCAACGCGAGCGGAGATATCGTGCGCCTCGACCTGCCCGTCGAAAGCGACAGCGACCTCAATCACACCCATGCGATCTGGCGGGCGAAGACCAACGAGCGGTATCCGACCGGCACGCTCATCCTGCAGGATTTTCATCCTTTCGGGGCAGAGCCGCTGACAAACCCACGCGTTCTATTTTCGCCGAAAGACGGCCAGTCGGTTTCCCAGTTCACGCTGCTGAAGACCTGGGCCGTCTTCATCGTCGTTGATCGTATGGTGCCGAAATTCTATCTGGTCGACCTGACCAAGCCCGATCCCAAACCCGAAGAACTGCCTCTGCCGGAAGAGCTGCAGACGGTCGGCTTCCGGATGTTCGATGCCAACCTGACGCTCGGCGAGGAAATCCTCACCGTCATCGGCCAGGGCTTTCTTCTACCCGCCAGCAGCTTCCGTCTCGACCTGACGGATCACAATGCCAAACGCGAGCTCGTCCCGACCGGAACCTCGCCCGCCTATTTCGATGCGGAGGGTATGACCTCGGAACTTCTCGAGGCAATCTCGGAAGACGGCACCCGAGTGCCCTATCACATCACCCTACCCCGCAACTGGACCAAAGGCGAACTGCCGGTACTGATGTATGGCTATGGCGGTTTCGGCGTATCGCTTTCGCCCGTCTATTCCGGCGCCTACGGCATGCTGCTAGAACAGGGCGGCGCCTTCGTGCAGGCCTATATCCGCGGCGGAGGCGAGCTTGGCCCTGACTGGCATACGGTCGCCAAGGGCAAGGGTCGCCACAAGGCGTTCGAGGATTTTGTCGCGGTCGCCCGCGATCTGGTCAAGCGCGGTTACACCAAGCCATCCCGCATCGCCTGCAACGGCGGCAGCAATGGTGGGCTTCTGACTGCTGTCATGGCAACGCGCTACCCGAATGATTTTGGCGCGATGTGGACCTCGGTGCCGGTGATCGACATGTCGCGTTTCCACATATTCCCGGCCGGACGCGCCTGGATGGACGAATACGGCAATCCGGACGTGGCCGACGATCTCAATGCGATGCTCACCTATTCGCCGCTGCATCAGGTGAAGCCGAAGAGCGAGATCACCTATCCACCGATCTATATCGAAAGCTCGACCAATGACGATCGGGTGCATCCTTCTCATGCGCGGCGTTTCGCCAAGCGACTGATCGATGCGGGTCACGAGCCCTTCTTCCGGGAATACGGATCGGGCGGTCACGGCGGCGCCGGCGACACGACCGAAATGGCCGAACGCCGCGCGATGGGCTACAGCTTCCTGCGCCAGACGATCATGAGAGACTGACCTGATAAAGAGAACCGGAGGCGCACGCTTCCGGTTTCCACTTTTGCAGCATTCGGATACTACCGCTGAAGAGCTAAGCGCGGACGGGCAAACATTCAGCAATAACGACCCATTAACCATGTTCGACGAAAGATCACGCGAACCGATTCACGCGTCATTTTTCATCGAGAACCTTTTATGCCGGTCCGTGCTGCCTGTGCCGCTGCTGTTGTCATCAGCCTTCTTTCCTCCTGCGCAGGCAAGCCGCCTTCTGAAGGCGGGTCTCTCAGCTCAGCCTTTGCCGCCGGTGAAGCCGCCGGGTCGCTGAAACCCAAGGACGATGCAAAGTCGCCGGTTGCGCTAACGCCCGCTGCCTGGGGTCGGCTTAACAAGATGGGCGGACTTGCCGGACGTGAACTGACGGTCAGCTCGATCTCAGAGATCAAGCTGCGCGACAAGGAAGTCGTACTTACCTTCGACGACGGACCAATGCCGAAAAAGACCGAGCGCATCCTTGCCACGCTTGATCAGTTCGGAGTGAAGGCGTCGTTCATGATGGTCGGCCAGATGGCCAAAGCGCATCCGGACCTTGCCCGGGAAGTCGTGGCCGAGGGTCATACGATCGGCAGCCATACCTATCGCCACCCGGATCTCGCCCATTTGTCATTCGACGAAGCCGTTGCCGAGGTAGAGAGGGGCCGTAAGGCCGTGGAGGCAGCAACCGGTGTCGAGGCCGATTTCTTTCGTTTCCCCTACCTCGCCGATTCGAAGAAGCTGAGGCAATGGATGGGCAGCCACAAGATGGTTGTCATGGATGTCCAAGTCGATTCGAAGGACTATTTCAAGGACACGCCGGCCGCAGTCGCGACACGGACGATGGAGGCGTTGCGCTCGCATCGCAAGGGCATCATCCTGATGCATGACATTCATCCGCGCACCGCCGCGATGCTGCCGGCGCTGCTGACCCAACTCAAGGCCGAGGGCTACAAGGTGGTGCAGTTGAAATACGGCAAGCCCTCTTCGGACATGCTCGTCGCCTCGATCACCAAGCCGCTGTTTGCCACCAACTGAGTGAGGGATTAGGAAGAAGGCCGCTCAGGCCTTCTTCACCCAACGGCCTTCGGGCGATTGCTGCCAGTAGGTCAGCGCATGCCCCTCCCCCTTCAGCCGCTTCCATTCGGCGCGCGCGCCTTCGAGCTGGCTCTGGTCGTAACCGTCGAACATGAAGACGACGCGCTCGTAAGGGTCGAGCGGCGGTGGGGCGGCACCGTCCACCATGAAGCGGACGGTCGCCTGGTTGGCGTTTTCACTCGCTGTAGTCAGAAGCACCGGCTGGGCTTCAGCCATAGGCGCGGCATCGGTGCCATGCGGCAGAAAACTCTCATCGCGAAAGGTCCACAGATGCGCGTCGAGCATGTCTCGGCGCGCCTCGTCATTCGTCTGCACAACCACCTTCCAGCCGCGCTCGACGCTTTTTTCGAGGAGCGCCGGCAGCGCATCCTCGAGCTTCGATTCGGTCAGGTGGTAGAAGAGAACTTCGGTCATCAGCCCTCGTAATTCGCCCGGATGAGTTCGTCCAGCAGGCGCACGCCATAACCAGACGCCCAGGACGTGTTGATTTCGGTCTGCGGCGAATTCATCGCTGTGGCGGCGATGTCGAGATGCGCCCAGGGCGTGTCGCCGACGAAACGCTTGAGGAACTGCGCTGCCGTGATCGAACCGGCGGGACGACCGCCGCTGTTCTTCATGTCGGCAAAACGGCTATCGATGATCTTGTCGTATTCCTTGGCAAGCGGCATGCGCCACAGCTTTTCGGAGGTCGTCTCTCCTGCTGCCGTCAACTGGCCTGCAAGCGTCTCATCGTTGGAGAACAGGCCAGCATGGACATTGCCGAGAGCCACGACGATCGCGCCGGTGAGGGTCGCAAGATTGACCATGAAACGCGGCTTGAAACGTTCCTTGGTGTAGAAAAGCGCGTCAGCCAGAACGAGACGGCCTTCGGCATCGGTATTGATGATCTCGATCGTCTGGCCGGACATGGAGGTGACGATGTCACCCGGACGCTGAGCGTTGCCGTCCGGCATGTTTTCCACAAGGCCGAGAATGCCGACGGCGTTGACCTTTGCCTTGCGGGCGGCAAGCGTATGCATCAGACCGATGACGGCAGCGGCGCCGCCCATATCGCCCTTCATGTCTTCCATGCCGGCGCCCGGCTTGATGGAGATGCCGCCCGTATCGAAGACGACCCCCTTGCCAACAAAGGCAACCGGCTTGTCCTTTGCCTTGCCGCCGTTCCAGTGCATGACCACCAGACGCGGCGGGCGGACAGAACCCTGTGCCACGCCCAGGAGCGCGCCCATGCCGAGCTTCTTCATCTCGACTTCGGTCAAAACCTCGACCTCCACACCCAGCGCCTTCAGTTCCTTGGCCTTGTCGGCGAATTCAACAGGGCCAAGTACGTTCGGCGGCAGGTTGACAAGATCACGGGCAAGCACAACGCCGCTGGCGATTGCTTCAGTTGCGGCAAATGCCTTCTTTGCAGCGGCATGCCCAGCCATTACGATCTTCACGTCGACCGTTGCCGGCTTATCGTCGTCCTTCTTAGCCGTCTTGTAGCTATCGAACGCGTAGGAACGCAGCAGCATGCCGAGAGCGAAATCGGCGGCCTGGGCTGCACTCACGTCGAGGCCCGGTACATCGAGAAATACGACGGCCTTTTTGGCGTTCTTGAGATTTGCGGCAGCGACACCACCGGCCCGCAGCCAGTCATAAACAGTCAGCGTATCCGGCTTTCCAAGCCCGATAACCGTCAGGCGATCCGCGTCTGAGCCATGCGGTGCGATCACATCGAGTACAGTCATCGCCTTTGCGGAAAATTTGGCGATCCCGGCTGCCCGCGCTCCGACACCCTGCGGATCGACCTCGGATAGACCAGAAGCGGGCAGATCGCCGGAAAGCTTGAGCTGAATGGCCAGAGAAGCAGCCACGGAAGAAGATTTGGCAAAGGAGATATTCAGTTGAACGGACATCGGCACTCCACGTCTTTTTATACGCACATGGCCCGATCTTCACCCTTTCGGCCACGAAGGCAACCCCGGCAAGGCAAGGCTTGGCTGTCTGCGGGCGAATGTCACCCGTTTTGAAATGTCACAACAAAAAATAAAAGTCGGCTAGCCAACATTTTTGTGACGTGGCATCTGTCGCAAAGACCTCATCGATCACATAGATAGGCTCAGCGTCATCATGGGATGGCGGAGCAGCAAAATGTCGGACGGGAATGAAGCTTCTCGAAACTTACATATTGCGCCGGATATTCCAGATGTTCCTGGTGGCACTCATTCCAGTGCTTACGATCATCTGGACCATTCAGGTGCTGGGGCGTATCAATCTGGTCACGGACACGGGCCAGTCGATGGGCTCGTTCATGCTGCTTGCCAGCTATATCCTGCCGACGATCCTGCCGGTCGTGATGCCGTTTGCCTTCGTCATCGGCATCACCCAGACGCTGACAGCGATGAACAACGACTCGGAGCTGCCGGTTATCGACGCGGCAGGCGCCAGCCGCAGCATCATTTATCGGCCGATCATCGGGCTGGCCGTCGTGCTCGGCATCGTTTCCTTTTCGGTTACAAACTTTCTCGAACCGGCATCGCGGCTCGGCGTGCGCCAGATGATCGCAGCAGCCTATGCCGACCTGCTCTCTTCCGTCATCGAGGAAAAGACCTTCCGGAGCATCGAAGAGGGTCTCTACGTGCAGATTTCCGAACGGAATTCGGGCCGTCTGCTCAAGGGCTTGTTCGTCGTCGACTATCGGGACCCGAATTTCGACCTGATCTATTATGCGAAGGAAGGCTCGGTCGATCCGGGCGGCACGTCTCTGACCATGCGCGACGGAGAGGTTCACCGTAAAACCCCGGATGGCCGCATTTCGATTATCCGCTTCGTTTCATATGCTTTCGATCTCTCAGCCATGACCAAGTCGGATGGCGAAGCCTTGCCTATGTCTTCGGGCGACCGTGGCCTCGGCTTCCTGCTTAATCCCAACCCGAATGATCCTGCCTATCAGCGATCACCCAGCAAGTTCTACTCCGAGCTTCATCGCAGGCTTTCCGACTGGCTTTATCCAATTGCCTTTGCCTTGGTCTCGCTGGTCGTCGCCGGCAGTAGCCGTTCGCATCGGCAGGCGCGCGTTCATCCGATGATATATGCGCTGATCGTTGCCTTCGGCCTGCGCTGGCTCGGCTTTTCGGCGACGAACTTAGTGGAGCGCAGCCCGTCTTACATGCCGCTCGTTTATGCGATCCCGCTCGTCACGATCGTGATTTCTTCCTATATGCTGGCAACCAACCGGCAGCTCCACATGCCGCGCACCATCACCCGAAACATCGGGCGCATGAACAGCATGCTGATGCGTCGCCTGAAGATATCGTCCAATTCCGGTGGAGGTGCATCATGATCTTCTCCACGCTTGGTCGATATTTCTTCCAGCGGTATGTCGTGACCACCTTCTGGTTCCTTCTGGGGGTGAGTGCGATCATCATGCTCGCCGATTTCAGCGAGACGACGCGCAAGCTTTCGGGCCTTGCCGAGTACAGTGTTCTCGGCGCCTTGGGCATTACGCTCATGCGCCTGCCGCTCATCCTGCAGCAGACGATACCGACACTCAGCCTCTTCATTGGCATGACCGTGCTGATCGCGCTGAACCGCCGCTACGAACTGGTAGTCACGCGAGCAGCCGGTATTTCCGTCTGGCAGTTCATCTTCCCGTTCATTGTCGGCTCCTTCCTGCTCGGCCTGTTCACGATCCTGGTCATCAATCCAGTCGGTGCTTGGGGTCAACGCGAATCGGTTTCCATGGAAGCCAGCTGGCGGCAGGCGAGCAATCGCGCCAAGGCCAGTAAGTTCGTGCCATGGATTCGCCAAATCAGCGACGATGAGGATGTCATCATCGGCGCCAAGAGCTACAAGGATCAGGGCGCAGAACTCATCGATGTGGTGGTTTTCCACTTCGACAAGGGTGGCGCGGTGATCATGCGGCAGGACGCGCGCACAGCAAAACTCGAAAATGGTTACTGGCTTCTTACCGATGTCCTGGAGAATCGCCCCGGCGAGATTCCATCGCGCAAGGCGACGGAACAGGTTCGTACCAACCTGAAACAGGAATACCTTCAGGAGAGCCTTGAGCAGCCTGAAAACGTTGCATTCCTTGATCTTTCCCGAAAGATCGAAATCAGCCGATCATTCGGCATCTCAACCAAGGCGCTGGAAACCCAATTCCACTCGCTTCTGTCGCTGCCCATCCTGCTTGTGGCCATGACTCTCATTGCTGCAACAGTTTCGTTAAAATTCAGTCGCTTCGCCCAGTCCCGATCCATGATTCTGGGTGGCATAGTTTCCGGCTTCGTGCTTTATGTCGTCAGCGTGCTTGTAAAAGCGTTCGGAAGCAGCGGAGCGATTCCTCCGTCAGTGGCGGTCTGGATACCAGTCATCGTCGCAACGGCATTGGGGGCTACGATCTTGCTTCATCAGGAGGACGGCTAGTGGCGGTCAGTAACCGCAGAAATATAAGACGGCTTGCCGCCGCTCTGCTGACAGGTGTGTCTGCGTTCGTATGTGGCTTCACGACGAATGTCGTGCATGCGCAAGGTCTCGTGCCTGTCCAATCGGACGACGCGAAGATGCTTCTGCGTGCCAACGAGCTCACCTATAATCAGGATGCTCAACGCGTCACCGCCCGCGGCGGTGTGCAGATTTATTACAATCGTTACCGCATGGTCGCCCAGCGGGTCGAATATGACCAGAAGAGCGGACGCGTCATGGCGTCCGGCAATATCGAGCTCATCGAGCCGGGCGGAACGCGCGTCTATGCCGAAGAGTTGGATGTTACCGACGATTTCGGTCAGGGTTTCCTGAATTCCCTGCGTGTCGAGACCACCGATAATACGCGCCTTGCAGCGGAAAGCGCCGAGCGGCAAAGCGGCGACGTGATGGTACTCAACAATACCGTCTATACCGCCTGCCTTCCCTGCGCCCAGACGCCAGGCAAAGCCCCGTTGTGGCAGGTCAAAGCGCAGCGTGTGATTCGCAACGGCCAGACCCACACGATCCGGCTGGAAAACGCCCAGTTTGAGTTGTTCGGCATGTCGCTCGGTCGGCTGCCGTTCCCGATCACCGTTCCCGACGAAACCGTCGAGCGTAAGTCAGGCCTGCTGTTCCCGAGGTTCAGCGCCGACGATAATCTCGGCTTCGGGATAAGCGTCCCATATTACCATGTCTTCTCGCCAAGCATGGATGCCACGCTGACACCGACCTATTACAGCAATCAGGGCCTGCTCGTCGAAGGTGAGATCCGCAACAAGTTCGAAACAGGCGAGCACACCTTCCGTTTCGCCGGTATCAACCAGCAGAATCCCGGTTCGTTTGACCTCGGCACAGCCGACAGGGATGCCGATACCCGAGTGATGGGCGCCTCCAAGGGTGAGTTCCACATCAATCCGCGCTGGACGTTCGGTTGGGACGTCATGGTGCAGAGCGACAACAATTTTTCGCGTACATATAACCTTGAAGGCTTCGACCAGGAAACGTTCACCAATGACGTGTACCTGACCGGTCTTGGCACGCGGAACTATTTCGACCTGCATGGCTATTACTTCGATGAGCAGGACGATGCGAAGACCAGCTTGCTGGAGCGTCAGCAGGCAATAGTTTATCCGGTTCTGGACTATAGCTGGTTCGCACCGGAACCCGTTTTCGGCGGCCAGCTGTCGATCAATGCCAATCTGACGAACCTTTCCCGGCGCGCCGAGGATAGTTACCTTGAAGGGGTCGATAGCTATCGCTTCCCTGGCCTTGAAGGCAGCTACACCCGCTTCACGACCGAAGCTGAATGGAAGCGCACAATCACTACGGATCAGGGACTGCAGCTGACGCCGTTACTGGCATTGCGCGGCGACGGTTTGCGTAGCACCTCATCCAGCGCCGGCGCCTTCTATTCCGGTTCACTGGAAGACGATCCGAGCGGGCGTTACATGGCGACCGCAGGTCTTGAAGCTCGCTATCCGTTCCTGATCACGGCCGGCAGCAGCAGCCATATCATCGAGCCGATAGCGCAGATTTATGCCCGTCCCGACGAGCAGATGGCGGGCGGCCTGCCGAACGAAGATGCACAGAGCTTCGTCTTTGACGCGACAAGTCTGTTCGAACGCGACAAATTTTCCGGTTATGACCGGATCGAAGGCGGCACACGTGCCAATGTCGGCATCCGGTATACGGGCTCGTTCGATAACGGTGTGGGCCTGCGCGGCATTTTCGGCCAGTCCTATCAGCTCGCCGGCGAGAACTCTTTCGCCAGCGCCGATCTCGTCAATGCTGGCGCCAATTCCGGTCTTGAAAACGACGTGTCGGACTTTGTCGCAATGGCGGCGATCGACCTGCCGCAGGGTTTCAGCCTGTCCACGAACACCCGGTTCGACAAGGATACGTTTGATATCCGCCGTACCGATGTCGGCTTCGACTACAAGACGCCTCGCGTGACCGGAAAGCTCGTCTACACCAAGGTCGACGCTCAGCCTGACTATGGCTCCACCAGCTCGACCAATATCCTTGAAAAGTCGATGAGCTTCCGTATCAACGAGAACTGGTCGATTTCCGGCAAGGCGACGTGGGATCTGGACGACAACGAAGTCACGCGCCGTGGGCTGGGCTTCAGCTATGCGGACGAGTGCACGATCTTCACGATCGCCTATACCGAAAAGACAGACTCGAGCAAGGCGAACGACTGGAGCATCGGCGCACGCCTGAGCTTCAGAACGCTCGGCGACGTGAATATCGGATCGACAAGCGATTACGACAAACAACAGACTTTCCGTTATTGATCGCGCAGAATTGACGGCGCTCTGATGGCGCCGTCATGGTTTTGCCGCAACGATTGCGCATTCGGGCACGCTTATAGTAAAAGGCGACCCGCAAGTCGCATGACAAGTCCGAGCGCAAGAGGAGTGGACTGATGTTTGGAGTGATCGGAACGCGCAGACTGGCGATAGCCATGGCTGCACTGGCGGCTTCGCTCGTCATCGATCCCATCGTGGCCGCGGCCCAGACCAGCGGCGTCGCCGCAGTGGTCAACCGCACGCCGATCACCACTGCCGACGTTGCACGTCGGGTGGCTTTCCTTCGTTTGCAGCGCCAGAAGGCCGACAGCAATACTGCGCGTGAACAGCTGATCGACGAGACACTGAAGCGTCAGGAGATCGCTCGCGTCAAGATGTCCGTCAGCACCGACGATGTCGATGCGTCCTTCGCGCGGTTTGCTGCCAGCAATAAGATGACACCTGACCAGATGGGCAAGATCCTCGATCAGGCTGGCGTGACGTCACAGCATTTCAAGAATTTCATCGCCGTGCAGATGAGCTGGCCGCGGCTGCTCAACGCCCGTTATGGCGGCGGCGGCAGCCGCATGTCCAGCCAGGAGCTGGTCACCCGGATGATGGAGAGCAAGGAAAAGCCGGTCACCACCGAATACTTCCTGAAGCAGATCATCTTCGTCGTTCCGCCGGCAAAGCGCAATGCGATCATCAACAAGCGCAAATCGGAAGCGGAAGCATCCCGGTCGAAATTCCCGGGCTGCGATCAGGCAAAGGATTTTGCGGCGACTATGATGGACGTATCCGTTCGCGACCTCGGCCGCGTCATGACACCCAACCTGCCGGATGACTGGAAACCGCTGATCGAAAAGGCGTCTCCAAATGGGACGACCGCTACCAAGATCACCGAACGTGGCGTCGAGTTCCTTGCGATCTGCAACCAGCGTCAGGTTTCCGACGACGTTGCCGCGGAAGCCGTGTTCCGTGCCGAAGACCTTGGCAAATCCGAGAAGAGCGGCACCAATCCGAACGACAAGAAATATCTCGACGAGTTGCGCTCCAAGGCGCAGATCGATCGTCGCTGACCCAAGGCATTCCGGAGTTATCATGGCGCCCGACCGCCCGCTTGCATTGACCCAGGGCGATCCTGCAGGGATCGGCCCGGACATTACCTTGGCTGCATGGGCGGCGCGGCGGGAAACCGGCCTGCCGCCTTTCCTTTTCATCGGCGATCCTGAGGTTCTGAAGTCTCGCGCTGCTTTGCTCGATCTTGATATTCAGATTCGCGATGCCAGCCCCGAGACGGCGGCATCGATCTTTGATCATGCCATTCCCGTGCTCCCTATTTCATCAGGTGTCGAAGTCGCCGCGGGTGAACCGCATGTGGCAACCGCGCGCGGCACGATTTCATCGATCGAGACAGCGGTCGACCTCTGCTTTTCAGGTCGCGCCTCGGCTGTCGTGACCAATCCGATAGCAAAGTCGATTCTCTATCAATCCGGCTTCAAATTTCCCGGCCACACTGAATTTCTGGCAGACCTTGCTTTGAAAGTGACCAAGCGGTCTTTTCTACCCGTGATGATGCTTGCCGGGCCGAAGCTGCGTGCCATCCCCGTGACGATCCATATCCCGCTCAAGGATGTGCCGACAGCACTGACGGAAGACCTGATCGTCGATACATGCCGCGTCACCAACGAGGACCTGAAGAACCGCTTCGGCATTGCCCGGCCGCGGATCGCGGTCGCCGGCATCAACCCGCATGCGGGCGAAGACGGTGCAATCGGCCTCGAGGATCAGGAGATCATCCATCCCGCTATCGTCAGGCTGCGCGACGAAGGCCTGCATGTGTTCGGGCCGCTGCCGGCGGATACGATGTTCCATGACGAGGCGCGTTCGCGTTATGACGTCGCGGTCTGCATGTATCACGATCAGGCGCTTATCCCGGCGAAGGCGCTGGGCTTCGACACGTCCGTCAATGTCACGCTCGGCCTTCCCTTCATCCGCACATCTCCCGACCACGGCACGGCCTTCGGCATTGCCGGTCAGGGCGTGGCGCGCGAGACGAGCCTCGTTGCAGCACTGAAGCTCGCAGCCGAACTGGCGGTGAATACAGATGCAAAAATTCCCGCATTCGGCGTAACCGTCTGATGGCAACTCTTGACGGACTCCCGCCGCTTCGCGACGTCATCCAGCGCCATGGGCTGGATGCGAAAAAGTCGCTCGGCCAGAATTTTCTCTTCGACCTCAATCTCACCCAGAAGATCGCCCGCTCGGCCGGTTCGCTCGAAGGCGTGACGGTGTTCGAGGTCGGTCCCGGCCCGGGCGGCCTGACGCGTTCCATTCTTGCGCTTGGCGCGAAGAAGGTGATCGCGGTGGAGCGCGATGCGCGGGCGCTGCCGGTGCTTGCCGAAGTCTCGGATTTCTACCCCGGTCGTCTGGAAGTCATCGAAGGCGATGCGCTGAAGACCGATTTCGCGGCTCTTGCGGCAGAAAAGGCCGATGGCGGGCCGGTGAAGATCATCGCCAACCTGCCCTATAATGTCGGCACGCAACTGCTCCTCAACTGGCTGTTGCCGGAAAACGGAAAATGGCCGCCCTTCTGGGAAAGCCTGACGCTGATGTTCCAGAAGGAAGTCGGCCTGCGCATCGTTGCGGACGAGGAAGACGATCACTACGGCCGGCTCGGCGTGATCTGCGGCTGGCGGACGGATGCACATATGGTGTTCGACGTGCCGCCGCAGGCCTTCTCACCACCGCCGAAGGTGACGTCGACCGTTGTGCATCTGACACCGAAGGCCAAGCCCCTGCCCTGCGATGCCAACAAGCTGGAACGCATCACCCACGCCGCCTTCGGCCAGCGCCGCAAAATGCTGCGCCAGAGCCTGAAGCCGGTCGGCGGCGAAACGCTGCTCAACAAGGTCGGTATCGATCCCCAGCGCCGCGCAGAGACGCTTTCCGTCGAGGAATTCGTTGCATTGGCCAACGCGCTTTAAGGCGCGTCGGCCACGGCGATCAACACAGCCTCAGTTCACGAGGCCTTGCGTTCCCAGCTTGCGAAGGGATCGGCAAGGTGCGTCCAGAGTTCCGGAGTGAATGCCGGAGCCTCAATGAGACAGCTATCCAGCTCGGTTCTGATCTTCTGTTCATTCATAGGGTCGGCACCGATAAAGACGACCTCCTGTCGCCGGTCACCCCAGACGGGATCGAGATAGGGTTTCATCATCCGAGCAAACTCAGGCGTCTGCGGCCAGCGTTCCTTCGGAACGGCAGACCACCACAGTCCCGTCCGGCCGGTGCGGACCAGAGCACCGGCCTGGCTGATTTCGCCGACGAAATGCGGACGTGTCGCCAGCCAGAAGAAGCCCTTGGCACGGACGACACCCGGCCATGACCTGTCGATGAAGCGCTGGAACCTCGCCGGGTCGAACGGCCTTCTGGCGCGGTAGACGAAGGAGCGGATGCCGTATTCCTCCGTCTCCGGCACATGGTCCTTGAACCCGTGCAGTTCCTTGAACCAAAGCGGGTGCTGTTCCGCCTTGTCGATATCGAAACGGCCTGTGCCCAGAACATCCCTGAGGTCCACCTTGCCGAAATCCGTCTCGATCAACCTGGCATCGGGATTGAGCGCCACGATGATTTTTCGCGCGGCGTCGCGTTCGTCCGGCGTCGCGGTGCCGATCTTGTTCAGCACCACCACATCGGCGAATTCTATCTGCTCGACCAGAAGATCGACGATCGTGCGATTATCGCCCTCACCTGCCGTTTCGCCACGATCGGCAAGGAAGTCACCGGAACCGTAGTCTTTCAGAAGATTGGCGGCATCGACGACGGTCACCATCGTGTCCAGTTTCGATATGTCCGAAAGGCTCTGGCCGTTTTCATCCCGAAAATCGAAGGTGGCGGCGACCGGCAGCGGTTCGGCGATGCCGGTCGATTCGATCAGCAGGTAATCGAACCGCCCCTGCTCTGCGAGCGCACGCACTTCCTTCAGGAGATCGTCGCGCAGCGTGCAGCAGATGCAGCCATTGGTCATCTCCACCAGTCGTTCCTCGGTGCGCGACAGATTGGCGCCGCCGTCGCGCACGAGGGCTGCGTCGATATTCACCTCGCTCATGTCGTTGACGATCAGCGCGACGCGCATCCCCTGCCGATTGGCGAGAATGTGGTTGAGCATGGTCGTCTTGCCGGAGCCAAGGAAGCCGGAGAGCACGGTGACGGGGAGCCTATTTTTCATCGCAGATGTCCATTGCAGCTTTTGTTACGTTATACTATTACGTCATCATGTGATCGAGACGCTGTCAAGCCATCGGGTTGGAAGCGGCTCATCACGCAAGTTCACTGGACAAGCTCCGGTGTGTCTCCTATCAAGGGCACGCTACGGTTCTGCATTCGCAGATGAAAAGGGAACGCGGTGAGGTCTTTTTGACCGAGCCCGCGACTGCCCTCGCAACTGTAAGCGGCGAGCCTTTCGTCACATCCACTGGTTTTTTGACCGGGAAGGAGACGGCAAGGCGCTCGAGCCGCGAGTCAGGAGACCTGCCGTCAGCTTTGGGCCTAACCAATACCGGACGAGGTGTTCCGGCAGGGAGAATGATATGACGCAAGCGACCCCGTCGCCCGCCATTTTGATGTGGACCGCAGAAGCGGCCTCGCATCGTCCTGCCTTTCATCCCGGCAAAGCCATTTCCTTCGAAAGGACAGGACATGAAACTCGGCTTGATCGCCGCACTGTTTGCGGTTTCCACCGCAGCGCTTCCCGCAACCGCATTCGCAGCCTCGACCAGCTATCCGCTGACGGTTGAAAATTGCGGACAGAAGGTGACCTTCGACAAGGCACCCGGCGAAATCGTTTCCATCGGTCAGGGCATGACCGAAATTCTCTATTCGCTCGGCCTTGCAGACAAGGTTGCCGGCACGGCCGTCTGGGTCGGCCCTGTGCTGCCGCAATATGCCGAGGCGAATGCGCAGATCAGACGGCTTGCCGACAACGATCCGAGCTTCGAATCCATCGTCGGGCTGGAGCCTGATCTTGTCGCCGCAGAATTCGAATGGCATGTCGGTCCGATGGGCTCCGTCGCCAAGCGCGAACAGTTTTCCGATATCGGCGTCAACACCTATATCTCGCCGGCCGATTGTGTCGCCAAGACCAATCTTGAAGGCGGCGATGGCGTGCGCAAGGAACTGTTCACGATGGACCTGATCTATCGGGAAATCGCTGAATTGGCCGAAATCTTCGACATCCAGGATCGTGGCGACACGCTTATCGCGGACCTGAAGGCCCGTGAAGCCGCCGCCGTCGCCTCGATCAAAGGCGCGGAAGCGAAGAACCTGCCGATCGTCTTCTGGTTCTCCAGCAAGGAAACCAAGGGCGATGCCTTTATCGCCGGCAAGAACAGCGCACCGGCCTATATCCTCAAGACGCTTGGCGCGAAGAATGTCGTGACGACCGAAGAGGAATGGCCGCTGGTCGGTTGGGAAACGATCGCTGAAGCCAATCCCGCCGTGATCGTCATCGCCACCATGGATCGCCGCCGTTATGCCGCCGATGATCCGGCGGTAAAGGTTTCCTTCCTCGAAAGCGACCCGGTCGTCAGCCAGCTCGATGCGGTGAAGAAGAAGCATTTCGTGATGATGGACGCGCAGTCGATGAACCCGACGATCCGCACGATCGACGGCATTGAAACGCTTGCAAAAGGCATCCAGTCCTTCGGACTTGCGAACTAAGCCATGCCGCCTGCACCGCCCGCCATCCGGCCGGGCGGTGTTTTCCGGCACCTCATCCGTCATCCGAAAGGACAGGACATGAAATACGGCCTGATCGCCGCTCTTGTTGCGCTTCCCCTCAGAGCCCTCACCTCCACGGCATTCGCCGCCCCGACCGCATACCCGCTGACGATCGATAATTGCGGTTCGAACGTCGTCATTGAAAAGGCTCCGCAGAAAGCCGTGGGCCTCGGCCAGAACAGTACCGAGATCCTGCTGATGCTCGGCCTTGCCGATCGCATGGCCGGAAGCGCCATCTGGGTCTCGCCGGTTCTGCCGGAACTTGCAGCCGACAATCAGCAAGTCCACCGCATCGCCAACAGCACGCCGAATTTCGAGGCTGTGGTGGCGCGAGACCCGGATTTCATCGCCGCGCAGTTTCTCACTTCCGTCGGACCGCAGGGCCGCGTCGGCACGCGCCAGCAGTTTGCCGATCTTGGCGTGCCGAGCTACGTGTCTCCTACCGATTGCGCGGTGACGGATAACGCGGTTTCGGATGGCAGCCGCAAGAAGATGTTCTCGATGGACCTCCTCTATCAGGAGATCGGCGAGCTTTCGCGCATCTTTGATGTGGCCGATCGCGGGGAAAAGCTGATCGCGAATATCAAGGCCCGCGAAGCTGCCGTACGGGCGCGCGTCGCAGACAAGGCCAAGGATGTCAGCCTCGTCTACTGGTTCTCGTCACCGGAAGTCGCAGGTGATGCCTGGATGGCCGGTAAGAACGGCGCTTCGGGTTACATCACTCAGGTTCTTGGCGCGAAGAATATCGTCAGTTCCGAGCAGGAATGGCCTCTGGTCGGCTGGGAAGCCATCGCCGCCGAGAACCCGACGGTGATCGTCATCGGCACGATGGACAGGCGCAATCAGGGTGCCGACGATCCGGCAGTCAAGAAGCAGTTCCTCACCACCGATCCGGTCGTCAGCAAGCTCGACGCCGTCGAAAAGGGCCATATCGTCGAGATGGATGCGCAAGCGATGAACCCGACCGTCCGCACGATCACGGGTCTGGAAACCGTCGCCGCATCCCTTGAAAGCTTTGGATTGCTGAAGTGACTGCATCCCGCATCAGGCTCTGGACCGCCGGCGCTGCCGGCGTCCTCCTCGTCGTCGCCGCCCTTCTCCTCGCCATGACGGCGGGGGTTGCGATCGGCGAGATGACCATTCCAATGAAAACCACGGTCGCGGCAGTCACAAACCGTCTCGGCCTCACGGAGATCGCCGTGCCGCGTATCCAGGAAGCGGTGATCTGGGATTACCGTCTGTCACGCTCGCTGGTTGCCGCCTTCTGCGGCGCCGGGCTGGCGTTGTCCGGTGCGATCCTGCAGTCGCTCTTGCGCAATCCGCTGGCGGAGCCTTACGTGCTCGGCATATCGGCAGGCGCGTCGACCGGTGCCGTCTCTGTCATGCTGCTCGGTTTTGGCGCAGGCGCGATCTCGCTGTCGGCGGGGGCTTTTGCCGGTGCACTGCTCGCCTTCGCCTTTGTCGTGATGCTCGTCAGCGGACGGCAGACGGCGGACAGGACGATCCTTGCCGGTGTGGCGGCCTCGCAGCTCTTCAATGCGCTGACCTCCTACATCGTCTCGACATCGGCGAATGCCGAGCAGGCCCGCAGCGTAATGTTCTGGCTGCTCGGCAGCTTCGCCGGGGTGCGCTGGCCGGATGTGGCGCTGTCCGCCTCGGTGGTCAGCATCGGGCTTGTCGTCTGCATCTGGCATTCCCGCGCGCTCGACGCCTTCACTTTCGGCGAGGATGCCGCCCGTTCGCTCGGCATCGCGGTCCAGCGTGTTCGCGTCGTGCTGCTGCTCGTCACCGCGCTGATGACCGCCACCATGGTCAGCATGGTCGGTGCGATCGGCTTCGTCGGGCTGGTCATCCCGCATGCCGCCCGCTTCATCGTCGGGCCGGGCCACATGCGGCTCCTGCCTGCCTGCGCGCTTGTCGGCGCGTTATTCATGGTGGTCGCCGATATCGTCTCGCGCATCATCATCGCACCGCAGGTACTTCCCATCGGCGTCGTCACGGCGCTGGTCGGCGTGCCGTTCTTCTCGGTCATCCTCTACCGGGCAAGGAGGGTCGCATGAGCGCTCACTTGATGATCGCCGCCAATGCGGTGCGCTGGCTCGCCGGCCGCAAGGTCATCGTCGATGGCGTCTCGGTCTCGGTAGAACCGGGCCAGACGCTCGGGCTGATCGGTCCGAACGGATCGGGCAAATCCTCGCTCATCCGTCTCTTGGCAGGTCTCAGGGCACCGGCTGAGGGCGACGTCATGCTCGACAACCGCAAGATCTCCGGTTTCGGCCGCCGCGAGCTTGCTCGCCGTGTCGCCGTCGTCGAACAGCATTCGATGACCGAGGCGAATGTCACGGTGCTCGATGTGGTGAAGCTCGGTCGCACGCCGCACCGTTCGGCGCTTTCCCCCTGGACCGGTACCGACGACGAGATCGTCGAGAATGCGCTCGTCCGTGTCGGACTGACCGACCGGCGCGACCAGTTCTGGCATACGCTTTCGGGCGGCGAGCGGCAGCGGGTGCAGCTTGCCCGCGCGCTGGCGCAATCGCCTTCCGTCCTCATCCTCGACGAGCCGACCAATCATCTCGATATCCAGCACCAGATCGACATCCTGCGGCTGGTCGAGGATCTGTCGGTGACGACGGTGGTGGCCATCCACGACCTCAACCTCGCCGCCCGTTTCTGCGACCGGATCGCTGTGCTGTCGGAGGGTAAGCTCGTCACCTGCGGACCACCCGCGGAGATCTTCACCGAGAAGATGATCGCCGACGTCTTCGGGGTCGAGGCGCATGTCTCCACCTCCGCCCATCACGGCCGTCTCCATATCCAATTCCTGATGTAAGGCATCGACATGCAAAACTGGTCGATCAAGGACGAAATCCGCGACTACTGGAGCCTCCGCGCCGAGACCTATGACAGCAGCGCCGGCCACGGAATTGCCAAGCATGCGGAAATCGACGCCTGGGGCCGGTTGATCCGCCGCCATCTTGGCGACGGGGAAGGCAGAAAAGCGCTCGACCTCGCCTGCGGCACGGGCGTGATGACGATGCTGATGCACGGCCTCGGCTTCAAGGTGACGGGGCTGGACTTCACCGAGCCGATGATGGCGCGTGCAAGGCGCAAGTCTGACGAGGCGAATGCCGCGATCCGGTTCCTGACGCGCGATGCGGAGGAGACGATGGAGCCGGATAATACTTACGACGTCATCATTGCCCGACATCTCGTCTGGACGCTCACTAATCCCGACAAGGCGTTTTCCGACTGGCTGCGCATCCTGAAACCCGGCGGCCGCCTGCTGATCATCGACGGCGATTTCGTCCGCCAGCACTGGCTGGAAAGGCTTCTTCCCCTGCTCGACCGCGTTTTCGGCAAACAGCAGGATGGCCACAGCCTGTTGACGCCGGAGCAATGGGCGCATCACGAGCGGATCGTCGGCCGGGTGCATTTCAAGGACGGGATCAGGGCGGACGATACGCTGCGACTTTTCAAGAGCGCGGGCTTCGGCGAAATGAAGATCGAGACGGATCTCGCCGACATTCGCCGCAGCCGCGGCATCAAGCTTCTGTCGCGCAAAGGCCTTGCCTCGACGCTGCAGCACCGTTTTGCGATATCCGGCCGAAAGCCGCTCTGACTAGAGCTTCGGCTCTTCGGTCAGCAGCGTCGCGACGAAGTCGAAAAGGCCGTGCCGGCGGTCGCGGCGGACGCGCTCGGCATTGACGATGCAGTTGACGTGGCCAAAAGCTTCATCGAGATCATCGTTGACGATGACATAGTCATATTCGCGCCAGTGTTCGATCTCGGCACGGGAGTTCAGCAGGCGCGTGCGGATCACCTCTTCGCTGTCCTCCGCGCGACGATGCAGGCGCGACTGAAGTTCGGTCATGGTCGGCGGCAGGACGAAGATCGAAACAATGTCGGCCTTCATCTTTTCCTGAAGCTGCAGCGCACCCTGCCAGTCGATATCGAACAGCATGTCACGGCCCTCGGCCATCGCCTGTTCGACCGGCTCGCGCGGAGTGCCATAGAAATTACCGTGCACCTCGGCCCATTCCAGCAGTTCGCCATTGTCGCGCATGCGCTCGAACTGCGGGATGGTGATGAAGTGATAGTGCTTTCCGGCAATTTCGCTCGGACGCTTCGCACGAGTCGTGACGCTGATCGAGATTTCCAGGCTATGATCGTCTCTGAGCAGGTTGCCAGCGATCGTCGATTTTCCGGCACCGGAGGGAGACGACAGTACGAGCATAAGCCCGCGTCGGGCAATTTTCGTATCTGCCTTGTCTGACGATGTCGGGGCCGGGCTCATCTCTTACTCCAGATTCTGGACCTGTTCGCGGAACTGGTCGATGACGACTTTCAGTTCGATGCCTGCAGCCGTTACAGCAGCAGAATTGGATTTGGAACAGATGGTATTCGATTCCCGGTTAAATTCCTGTGCAAGGAAGTCGAGCTTGCGGCCGATCGGCCCGCCTTTTTCCAGAAGCTCGCCGACTGCGGCCACATGGCCCTTCAGCCGGTCGATCTCTTCGCGCAGGTCCGCCTTGGTCGCCAGCAGGGCCACTTCGGCATAAAGCCGGTCGCGATCGAGCGCCGCCTTGTCCTGCATGACCTGGTCGAGCTGGAGGTTCAGGCGGCGGGCGATCTCTTCGGGCGAGCGCGACGCATCGGTCTCGACGATATGGGTCAGTTCAGCGATACGGGCCACATGGGCTGCAAGGACAGCGCGCAATGCCGCCCCTTCGGTCTCGCGCATGCGCTTGAGGTTCGCAAGCGCAGTGGTCAAGCCGGACAGGATCGCCACGTCGCGGGCGAGAAGCGCATCCTCGCCATCCTCCTGCTCGCGGATATCGACGAGGCCACGGATCGAGATCAACGTATCGAGGCGCAGCGGCGACGGATCGATGATGTCCTTCAGCTCTTCGCGCAGCGCAAGTACGGCTGCCAGTGCGTCGCGATTGACGACCGCTTCCATGCGCGTCTCGTCCACCGAGATCGTTAGCGACGCCTGGATATTGCCGCGGGAAAACGCCTCACCGACCATGCGGCGGGTGTCCGGCTCCAGCCGCTCGAGCCCAGGCGGTAGGCGCAGACGTGCATCCAGCCCCTTGCCGTTGACCGATCGCAGCTCCCAGACAAAGCGGCTACGCCCGCTGACACCTTCGCTGCGGGCAAAACCGGTCATCGACTGCAATGTCATTCAATCTACTCCATAAGCGTGCCACCGCTTGGCGCGGTGGCAGAAATTCTGGTCAGTTGCCTGTCGGCCTTTCGGCGTCCGCGCCGTCCGGCTGGCCGTCGACAACCTCTTCCCCCGCGTTTGCTGCAGCAGCGGTGCCTGCCTTGCGCTCGGCCTCGATCCTGCGCCAGCGCTTGACGTTGGCATTATGCTCTTCGAGCGTCGGCGCAAAGACGTGACCGCCGGTGCCGTCGGCAACGAAGTAGAGATCCTTGGTGCGCCACGGGTTGGCGACGGCTTCGAGTGCTGCACGGCCCGGATTGGAAATCGGAGTCGGCGGCAGGCCCTTGATCTTGTAAGTGTTGTACGGCGTCTCTTTCTGCAGGTCGGACCGGTAGATCGGGCGATCGGATGGTTTTCCATCACCGCCGAAGATGCCGTAGATGATCGTCGGGTCGGACTGAAGGCGCATGCCTTTCTGCAGCCGGTTGAAGAAGACCGAGGCGACGTGGGCGCGCTCGTCATCCTTGCCGGTCTCGCGCTCGACGATCGAGGCCAGAACGACGAACTCTTCCTTCGTCTTGATCGGCAGGTCAGGGTCGCGGCGCTCCCAGATCTGGTCGATCAGCTTCTGCTGGGCAGCATGCATCTGCGACAGGATTTCGGAACGGTTCGTCCCGCGGGAGAATTTGTAGGTATCCGGGCGAAGCGTGCCTTCCGCCGGCAGGTCGGCAGGAAGATTGCCTTCCAGGATTGTGTCCTCTCTCAGTCTGAGCGCCATCTGGCGGACGGTCAGGCCTTCCGGCATCGAGATCGAATAGAGGATTGACTTGCCGGATTCCAGAAGATCGGCGATCTCCTGCATCGTGGCATGGGCCTTGATCTCATATTCGCCGGCTTTGAGGCTACGGCGATTTTCGGCCGAACCAGCGTAACCGAGATTGACCGAGGTAACGTAACGGAAGACCCGTGCATCCTCGATGATCTCGTTGCGCTCCAGGCTTGTGGCGATCTCGGCAATACCTGCGCCTTCGCGCACGACGAAATTGGTATTGGCTGCAAGAGGGCCAGGGCTGTGATAGCTGGACAGCGCATAATAGAAGATCGCGGCACCGGCGAGGCACACAAGCACGATCATCGTCATCACGAAATTGAAGAAGATGATGACCTGGCTGCGGGCTTTCTTTGAACGTCGCGGCGGATCCGGCACGCGTTCCGGCTTCAGGGCTTCGTTCGGTGATTTGGGAATGATCGGGCCGCGGCTGCTGCCGTTGTTGGCTGCATTGCCACCGCTGGGCGGAAGCTCGCCACCATTATCGGAATTGCTCAACCGCACCCCCCTTTGCACTAATCGGAATCATTGCCCGCTGTTTGGCCAAGCAATACGGCAAAAAGCAGGTTCAGAATATGATGTCGGCTAGACGGTAATGTCCAGCCGACGATGGAGGCGATCACAATTACGCGTCGTAACGCTTCAAAACGAGCGACGCATTGGTGCCGCCGAAGCCGAAGGAGTTCGACAGCGCGACGTTGACGTCACGCTTGCGGGCCTGATGCGGCACGAGATCGATTGCGGTCTCGACGTCCGGATTGTCGAGATTGAGTGTCGGCGGCACGATGTTGTCGCGGATCGCAAGTGTCGCGAAGATCGCTTCAACGGCACCGGCGGCACCAAGAAGGTGGCCGATCGCCGATTTGGTCGACGACATCGAAACCTTCGAAGCCGCATTGCCGACCAGACGCTCGACAGCACCGAGTTCGATCGTGTCGGCCATGGTCGATGTGCCGTGGGCGTTGATGTAGTCGATATCGGAGGCAGACAGGCCGGCGCGCTTCAGAGCCATGGTCATGCAGCGGAACGCACCATCGCCGTCTTCCGACGGCGCGGTGATGTGATAGGCGTCGCCCGACAGACCGTAGCCGACAACCTCAGCATAGATCTTGGCGCCGCGGGCCTTGGCATGTTCAAGTTCTTCGAGAACCACGACGCCGGCGCCCTCGCCCATGACGAAACCGTCGCGATCGCGGTCATAGGGGCGCGATGCTTTTTCCGGATTGTCGTTGTGCTGGGTCGACAGCGCCTTGCAGGCGGCAAAACCTGCGAGACCGATACGGCTGACCGGAGATTCCGCGCCACCGGCGACCATCACGTCGGCGTCGCCGAAAATGATCAGCCTTGCGGCATCGCCAATCGCGTGGGCACCGGTGGAACAAGCGGTGACGACGGCATGGTTGGGGCCGCGAAGCTTGTGTTTGATCGAAACCTGTCCGGAGACGAGGTTGATCAGGCGGCCGGGAATGAAGAAAGGAGAGATACGGCGCGGTCCTTTGTCGCGGAGCGTATAACCCGCCTCGACAATACCTTCGAGACCGCCAATGCCCGAGCCGATCATCACGCCGGTCATGATCTGGTCTTCATCCGTCTGAGGATGCCAGCCGGCATCTTCCAGCGCCATATCGGCGGCGGCCATGCCGTAAAGAATATAGGGATCGACCTTGCGCTGTTCTTTCGGTTCCATCCATTGATCGGCATTGAATGTGCCGTTGGAACCGTCGCCGACCGGAATGCGGCAGGCAATCTTTGCCGGCAGATCGTCAACTTCGAATTCGGTGACTAGTCTCGCACCGCTCTGGCTGGCGAGAATGCGCTGCCAGGTAACTTCCGTTCCGCATCCAAGCGGTGATACCATGCCGGTACCGGTGATAACGACACGCCTCATCGCCAACAACCCACCCCGTATTTCATGATCAAATTGCTGAAACGGCCCGAACTAGCGGGCCGTCATGTGAGATCGATGCCCGCAAAACGCGGGCAATCGTCCCAGATATGTCGTCGATTAGGCCTGTGCCTTCTCGATGAACTTGACCGCGTCACCGACGGTCAGGATCGAGTCAGCAGCGTCGTCCGGGATTTCAACGCCGAACTCTTCTTCGAACGCCATGACCAGTTCGACGGTGTCGAGCGAATCCGCACCCAGATCGTCGATGAAGCTTGCGCCTTCAACAACCTTGTCGGCATCAACGCCGAGATGATCAATAACAATTTTCTTAACGCGTTCTGCGATATCGCTCATGTCGGTTTCCTCGACCTTTATCTTTCACCGGATACCCATTGAGGCATCCTCGTCCTGTTAAACCTTCAACTGCACCTTATCGGGTGCCGATGCCGGCAAACCCCGCCACCCCTTTTCCGGTTCCGTGCATCATTGCTCACGCAATATGACGACCTGAATTTCAGGGTGACTTTTCACAGTCATGGCCCGATTAACACGGTTTGACTGTTCCGAAAAGCCAGAATTTGTTCCCTCCCACAGCGCAGAACCCTTGTTCTCCACTGGTTTTACGAACAAAGCCCGGCAATCAGATCATTGCCATGCCACCATTGACGTGAAGCGTCTGGCCGGTGACGTAGCCTGCCTCGTCCGAAGCGAGATAGAGAACCGCCGCTGCGATGTCCGATCCGGCGCCCATGCGCTTCATCGGGATCGCGCCCATGATGGCTTCCTTCTGCTTGTCGTTCAGCTTGCCGGTCATGGCGCTTTCGATGAAGCCTGGAGCCACGCAGTTGACCGTGACGTTACGGGTGGCGATTTCCTGGGCGAGCGACTTGGAGAAGCCGATCATGCCGGCCTTAGACGCACAGTAGTTGGTCTGGCCAGGATTGCCGGTGACGCCAACGATCGACGTGATGTTGATGATGCGGCCGTGGCGGCGACGCATCATCGGATGGGTCAGCTCGCGCGTCAGGCGGAAAACCGAGGTGAGGTTGACTTCCAGGACCGCATCCCAGTCCTCGTCCGACATGCGCACGAACAGGCCATCCTTGGTGATGCCGGCATTGTTGACGAGAATATCGACGCCGCCGAGAACTTCCTCAGCCTTCTCGCCGAGCGCCTTGACCTCGGCACGATCGGAGAGGTTGGCCGGGAAGATATGGACGCGGTCGCCGAGTTCTGCGGCCAGTGCCTCAAGCTTTTCGACGCGGGTACCGTGGAGGCCGACGACAGCGCCCTGTTTATGGAGAAGGCGAGCGATCTCTTCGCCGAGGCCACCGGTAGCGCCGGTGACGAGTGCCTTGCGGCCGGTCAGATCAAACATATCGAAATCCTTTTCTTCAGCCGAGAATGGCAGCGATTGCCGCGTCGATATCGGCCGGGGTGTTGACGGCTACGCCAGAGATATTCTTGTCGATGCGGCGGGCAAGCCCCGTCAGCACCTTGCCGGAGCCGATTTCATAGAGAGTGGTCACGCCGTTCTGACCGAACCACTCGACAGTTTCGCGCCAGCGGACCTGGCCGGTAACCTGGGTAACAAGCAGCTGCGCGATTTCTTCAGCATCGGAAACCGGGGCGGCGCGCACATTGGCAACGACCGGCACGACCGGGCTCTTCTTTTCGACCTTGGCGAGCGCGTGACGCATGGCGTCGGCGGCCGGCGCCATCAGGTCGGAATGGAAGGGAGCGGATACGGGAAGCATGATGGCGCGCTTGGCGCCCCTTTCGGTCGCAAGGGCCGCTGCCTTTTCGACAGCTGCCTTGGAGCCGGAGATGACAAGCTGTCCGCCGCCATTGTCGTTGGCGATCTGGCAGACGCCTTCTGCCTTTGCTTCAGCGCAGATGGCGTCGACATCGGAGTGTTCGAGGCCGATGATCGCAGCCATGGCGCCCTGTCCGACCGGAACGGCCGACTGCATGGCATCACCGCGGATGCGCAGAAGCTTTGCCGTATCCGACAGCGAGAAGGTGCCGGCGGCACAGAGCGCCGAATATTCACCGAGCGAATGCCCGGCGACATAAGCGACCTTGTCGGCAAGGTTCAGCCCACGGGCTTCGAGCACGCGCATCGTGGCGATCGAAACGGCCATCAGCGCCGGCTGGGCGTTTGCCGTCAGCGTCAGCGTATCTTCCGGGCCATTCCACATGATATCGGAGAGCTTCTGGCCGAGAGCCTCGTCGACTTCCTCGAAAACCGCGCGGGCTTCCGGATAGGCTTCAGCGAGATCCTTGCCCATGCCGACGGCCTGGCTACCCTGACCCGGAAACGTGAATGCAATGCTCATTGGGATAATCCTTCCCTTATGTTTTGCCTCTCCATTCACATTTGAACCTTGAGAGTCAAGGGTAACACCCTGCGGCGGCCCTGCCATTCCAAAGCAAATCGGCCCGGAGCGGTGGTTTGTCGAAGCGGTTTGAGGCGAAATAGAGACCGGGGCGCGAAGTTGATCGCGTGATGCCCTTGCGATTCATCAACCGGGCGCTAAAGTCCCCCGCCTTGTCTTTACTCCCGGCCCCTCCCTCCCGGCCTCCTCATCCAGGACTGCATTGATGAAGTACAACAAACTCGGCCGCACAGACTTTTCCGTGTCCGAAATCTGCCTCGGCACCATGACCTGGGGCACCCAGAACACCGAAGCCGAAGCGCATGCCCAGATGGATTATGCCGTCGAACACGGCGTCAACTTTTTCGATACGGCTGAACTTTATCCGACAACGCCTGTCAGCGCCGAAACCTATGGCCGCACCGAACAGTATATCGGCACATGGCTGAAGAAACGGGCCAAGCGCGGGGATATCGTGCTTGCCACCAAGATCGCCGGCGCCGGTCGTCCGCATATCCGTGAGGGCCGCCCGATCGAGGCTGCGACCATTCGCGAGGCGGTCGATGCCAGCCTCAAGCGGCTGCAGACCGACTATATCGATCTTTACCAGATCCACTGGCCGAACCGCAGCCACTATCATTTCCGCAATTCCTGGACCTTCGACGCCTCGACCCAGGACCGAGAAAAGTCCATCGCCGACATTATCGAAAAGCTGCAGACGCTGGATGATCTGGTAAAGGCCGGAAAAATCCGCGCGCTCGGCCTTTCTAACGAGACCGCCTGGGGTACGATGCAATATCTACGCCTGGCGGAAGAAAAAGCGTTGCCGCGCGTCGCGTCGATCCAGAACGAATACAATCTGCTTTACCGTACTTTCGATCTCGACCTTGCCGAAGTCGCCCATCACGGAGATGTGGGCCTGCTCGCCTACTCGCCGCTGGCGGCCGGCCTGCTCACCGGTAAATATCTCAACGGAGCCCGCCCCGCCGGCACGCGCGCAACCGTCAATACCGATCTGGGCGGGCGGCTGCAGCCGAAGCAGGAACCAGCGGTCAAGGCCTATGTCGGTGTGGCAGCGAAACATGGGCTCGACGCCGCGCAGATGGCGCTGGCTTTCTGCCTCGCTCGCCCCTTTATGACTGCAGCCATCATCGGCGCCACCTCCATGGAGCAGTTGAAGATGGATATCGGCGCGGCAGATGTTTCGCTTTCCGATGAAGTGATGAAAGACATCGCCGAAATCCACCGGCAGTACCCGATGCCGATCTGATCCACCCCATGCCAACCTCCACGACAAGGTCGCCGGTCGTGTCGTGGAAGTGCCCGAGGACTACTCAACCCGCTACAATTGGCGACCCCTCTTTATGCAATCTATGATTGATTGCGCAAGCCATATGCAACCATTATCTATGATTGCATATAACGGGAGGATCACGCCATGGTAGACGTAAACGTCGAAATCAAAGCAGAAGATTCGCCGATTTCGAACGCGGTGGATCTGTATTACAGCCAACTATACGAGATCTTGAATCCGCAAACGGAACAAAAGATCGCGCTCAACAGCAGCCTCGTCACCTTCGACATCATTCCCCAGGCGCCGATGTTCACGGAATATGTTTTCCGCGCCTTTGCCGACAGGACGGTGACGATTTCCCCCACCGAATATGGTCCCGTCGCCCTAGGTGTAGCCAACACGAACGACAGGTATTCATTCTTCTTCACGGAAGTTCTGAAACAGGCCGTATTCAAGCTGGACACCGCGCTGCGGCAAGACATCGTCGACAAGATCGACCTTATAGACAGGGAAGTCCGCCAAAGCCGGCAGGAACTTCAGCTCTTCTACCAGACAATGTTCACCGCCTGGAACTCCTATGCCACGCAGAATGGCGTCGCCGCAGATGACGCCTACTACCTCGACAAACAAACGGCTTTTTTCAACACGAATAACTTCGCCGAACAGATCAGCTATTACAAGAACATCATCTCTGACGGCCTTGTCCGCATGCACATCCTGCGCGACGCACAATATCCGGATGTGGAGGCGAGGCACATATCCTCGCTGTTCAAATACGCAACGCTCGACCAATATCTGATGCCGCGGCCAAAAGATCCGATACTCGAAGAGATCAACAAATACGACCCGATCCGATTGGGGCAGGCATACATCTACAACAACCTGAACTATTTCGAGCCATCCGTCGAAATCCGTCCGTCCGGATATCTACCGAAATTCCTGACAAATATCGGCAAGCGCTCCGTGTCGATCGAAAAGACCGCGGCTGCGACCCACCAGCATGATGTCAGCTGGAGCGCCTCCGGAACGGCCCGGAAGTGGTTCTTTTTCAAGGCAAGTGCCAGTGTCTCGAGCGAGAGCCACCTCAAGGAAACCATTGCGGCGACCAACAGGGTCGGGATGGCTTTCGAGAATCTGGCGGAATACTGGGTCAATCGCGGCCCGTGGTTCTCGTCGGGCGTTTTTGCATACAAGAGGATCCGCGAGGTTCTTGCCGCAAATCCGATTTATGCCGGTCTCCTCGGACATGCCATCTCCTCCGTAATCCTTGGCCGCGGCCTGGAGCTGACCTTGCATTTCGACAAGGTGTCGACATTCTCCGAGTGGTCGAAATTCACGGCGTCGGCGAGCGGCTCATTTTCCGTTTTCGGCATGAATATTCCGGCTACGTCCGGTTCGATGTCGGATTACAAATTGAACACCCGCGAGTCCGAAGACAAGAAGAGCGTCACCTTTCTCGACGATCCAGCACATACCCGGCTGCTCGGATTTAGGGTCGACAAGCTCTTCGATGGGGCTGAAGAGTTTGCTCTTGCCGCATCCCCTTACATCGACGAGGTCGGCCCCGATGACAAGGCTATTTCATCCCTTGGAACGTGGAGTTCTGCAGTAGATACATCTGCCGAAAAAAGAAAAAACAAGCTGCTGAAAATCGCGACAGAAAAGCTCCTCGACTGAGGTTCGCAAAGATGCGTTTGCTGGCGAAAGTCGTTGTCTTGATATTGTCGGCCACCTCTGCGACCGAGGCGGCCGACATGCCCGAAGCGGGCAAAGGCACCCGTTGCTCCTGCGGCGAAAACACCGCGGCCCAGGCACCCGTTGTCACACGCTCCTATCCAATCTGCTATTTCAACAAGAAGCCCGGTGACGAGGAACTGGCCCGGCTGGAGCAGAAGCTGATCGAATTCATGAAGCCCTATATGCCAAGTGGCGTTCTGCAGACGGGAATGTCGCCAAACAATCGCTGGATCAGCGTGAAGGGAATGCAGTCGGGGCACGTCGCCCTGAAAAAGGTATGGCCCCAGATAGGCTGTTACGGTAACTACATAACCCAATCCGAATATGTACAGCACAAACGCTGCACGGGTTACCTTGAGCAGCTTCTGAAACAGAACTCCTATACGTTTTCAGGCGAAACAAGCGATGGAGAAGGCATTACCGGGCAGTTGTTTTGTGACGGAAAATGATCGCCCCTTGCCTTTCGCCTAAAAATCCGTATAAGCCGCCCTGTTCGAAACACCCGGTCTTCTGGCTGGTGGCTGTACGGAGGGCAGGTTCGCTCAGGCGAGCCTCAGGGACGAAAGCGTTCCGGCCTCCCGTGTCTCCGCTCTCGACCGTCTCGAAACAACAACTTTTCTTGCCGGCCTTTTGGCCATCAGGAGCAGTCGTTGAGGCTTAGCCGCCGAACCCGGGTGCAAAACAACCGCAAGAAAAGGCAAAGCTTACATGGCTCTTTACGAACACGTATTCCTTGCCCGGCAGGATATGTCCGCTCAGCAGGTTGATGCCCTCGTCGAACAGTACAAGGGTGTCATCGAAGCTAACGGCGGCAAGGTCGGGCGCGTCGAAAACTGGGGCCTCAAGTCCCTGACGTACCGCATGAAGAAGAACCGCAAGGCTCACTACGCCCTGATGGACATCGATGCTCCGGCTGCTGCCGTGCACGAAATGGAACGTCAGATGCGCATCAACGAAGACGTTCTTCGCTACATGACGCTTTCCGTCGAGAAGCACGAAGAAGGCCCGTCTGCCATGATGCAGAAGCGTGACCGTGACGACCGTCCGCGTGACGATCGTGGCCCGCGCCGTGACTTCGGCGATCGTGGCCCGCGCCGCGAATTCGGCGATCGTCCTCCGCGTGAAGGCGGCTTCGAGCGCGCACCGCGCCCGTCCGCTCCGCGCGAATCCTAATCTGGGCCTCAAGGAGAAAACACAATGGCTGACGTATCCTCGTCCCCGGCACGCCGTCCTTTCCATCGTCGTCGCAAGACCTGCCCCTTCTCGGGCGCAAACGCACCGAAGATCGATTACAAGGACGTTCGTCTCCTGCAGCGCTACATTTCCGAGCGCGGCAAGATCGTTCCTTCGCGTATCACCGCAGTTTCCCAGAAGAAGCAGCGCGAACTGGCCCAGGCCATCAAGCGCGCCCGTTTCCTCGGCCTGCTGCCGTACGTCGTATCGTAATTGATACCGGACCCGCTGATCAAAAATCAGCGGGTCTACTCCCTTCCGCGTTGGGCGCGGATCGGAAACGAACTACAAACCCCATGTTGGGGATGAAGTGCCTGTGAAAGTGATTCAGGCCCGTCCCCTAACTGCTTCATCCGGCAGGACAGCGAGAGCGTAATGAACAAGACACAGACAGTGCTGCCCACCGGCATTCTGGCCGGCGTCGTTGCCACCCTCCTCGTGATGGGTGCCGGCACGCAATCGTCTTTTGCCGCCGTTCTTTATGCCGCCTCTGCTCTTCCGATCTTCATCGCCGGCCTTGGCTGGGGTAACCGCGCAGCCATTACCGGCATCGTCACGTCGGGCATTCTCGGCGCAGTTCTCATCTCGCCGATCTTCGCCGTCACCATGGCGATCTTTACGCTGATCCCGGCCGGCTGGCTGTCGCATCTCGCCAATCTGGCGCGTCCGGCCTCCGAACTCGGTGGCCCCGACAATCTGCTCGCCTGGTATCCGATCTCCGACATCCTGCTGCATCTGTGCGGCCTCGTGACGATCGCCGTCATCGCGCTTGGCGTCGCCATCGGTTACGGACCGGAACTTGTCGGGCAGATCGTCGACGTGCTCGGCTCCGCGCTGCAGACGCAGGAACCCGGCCTGTCGCTTACCGCTGCCGATATCGGGCAATTGAAAAGCACGATGCTGCTCACGTTGCCGATGGTTCAGGGCGGCATATGGGTCATCCTGCTGTTTGCAGCCTTCTATTTCGCCATGCGCATCGTCTCGCGCTCGGGCCGCGCGCTTCGCCCGCGTGAAGACATGCCGTCGGCGCTGCGCATGAACCGCCATGCGATCTACATTTTCCTCGCCGGCATCGTCATGACCTTTCTGGGCGGCGTACCGGCAATGATCGGCGCCACAATCTGCGGTACATTCGGCGCAGGTTTCCTGATGTCGGGTTTCGCCGCCATCCATTTCCGCAGTCAGGGCAAGGACTGGCGCCTGCCGGTCCTCGTGCTCGCATACCTCTCCTCCATGCTCGTCATTCCTGCCTTCGCGATCCTCGCTCTCGGTCTCACGGACACCCGCCGGACCATCGCGCTGACGCCGGCAAAGGGCAGCACGGATCAGAACACAACCAATCCAGACAATTGAGAACTAGAAAGGAACTCCAACATGCAAGTCATCCTGCTTGAACGCGTACCGAAGCTCGGCCAGATGGGCGAAACCGTAAAGGTTCGCGATGGTTACGCTCGTAACTTCCTGCTGCCGCAGGGCAAGGCACTTCGCTCCAACGAAGCCAACAAGAAGCGCTTCGAAAACGAGCGCGCAACGCTCGAAGCTCGTAACCTCGAGCGCAAGGGCGAAGCCCAGACGGTTGCCGACGCACTCGCCGGCAAGACCTTCGTCATCGTTCGTTCGGCTGGCGAAACCGGTCAGCTCTACGGTTCTGTTGCTGCTCGCGACGTGATGGACGCACTGGCTGCAGAAGGCTTCAACGTCGGCCGCAACCAGGTCGACCTGAACCACCCGATCAAGGCAATCGGCCTGCACGAAGTAACGCTCCACCTGCATTCGGAAGTCGAGATCCAGATCTCGGTCAACGTTGCCCGTTCGGCCGAAGAAGCAGAACGTCAGGCACAGGGCGAAAGCCTCACCTCCGCTGACGCCATCTACGGCGTTGACGAAGACGCACTGCGCCCGGAAGACTTCTTCGATCCGGAAGCTGACCGCGACGGCGACGAAGAATAATAGACCTCTCGCAGATTCGTCTGCGACAGCGCCCGGCCTCACGAAGGCCGGGCGTTTTTTTGTCTCTTTTTGCGGGTAAGATAGCGTTTGCTCCGGTGAGTCGCGGCCTGTTCGCACCACTCCTGCGACGTCGGCCCGAATGAGGCACAGTCAACCGGATTTGTCGCTTCATTACGTTTTTTGTTTCGCGTAAATGACGCCCGCTGTGGATATCTGTGGGTAACATCCGAAGGCAAAATGCACGGTTTCGGTGCGGTCCAGTTATCACTAGAACCGAGGCCTTGAACGGACAGGACGGGTAGAAGATCATGAACGAAGTTCCGCGCAACATGGGGTCGCTCAGCAACAAGGATGCAGCGCCGCACTATCGCGAGGCGCCGAACAATATCGAGGCGGAACAGGCGCTGCTCGGCGCGATCCTGGTCAACAACGACGCCTATTACCGCGTCTCGGATTTCTTGAAGCCGCCGCATCTCTACGAACCGCTGCATCGCAAGATTTACGAGGTTGCCGGCGACATCATCCGCATGGGCAAGACTGCCAACCCGATCACGCTGAAGACCTTTCTTCCGGCCGATGACAAGGTGGGTGACCTGACTGTTGCGCAGTATCTCGCACGTCTTGCCGCCGATGCCGTCTCTATCATCAATGCGGAAGACTACGGTCGGGCGATCTACGACCTGGCGCTTCGCCGGGCGCTGATCACCATTGGCGAAGATGTCGTCAACATCGCCTATGATGCGCCGCTCGACATGCCGCCGCAAAGCCAGATCGAGGATACCGAACGCCGCCTTTTCGAACTGGCGGAAACCGGCCGTTACGACGGCGGCTTCCAGTCGTTCAACGATGCTGTTGCGATCGCCATCGACATGGCGGGCCAGGCTTTCGAGCGTGACGGCCAGCTCTCTGGTATCTCAACCGGCATCATGTCGCTCGACGGCAAGATGGGCGGCTTGCAGCGCTCCGACTTGATCGTGCTCGCAGGACGCCCCGGTATGGGCAAGACCTCGCTTGCCACCAATATCGCCTACAACATCGCCGCGGCTTACGAGCAGGAAATCGCCCCCGATGGCTCGTTCAAGGCCAAGAATGGCGGCGTCGTCGGCTTTTACTCGCTCGAAATGTCGTCCGAACAGCTGGCCACCCGTATCATCTCCGAGCAGACGGAAGTTTCGTCGTCAAAGATCCGTCGCGGTGACATTACCGAGGCCGATTTCGAAAAGCTGGTCGCCTGTAGCCAAATGATGCAGAAGGTGCCGCTGTTTATCGACCAGACCGGTGGTATCTCGATCGCCCAGCTATCGGCGCGCGCCCGCCGCCTGAAGCGCCAGCGCGGCCTCGATTGCCTGGTGGTCGACTATATCCAGCTGATGACCGGTTCGGGCAAGTCGGGTGAAAACCGCGTGCAGGAAATCACCCAGATCACCACGGGTCTGAAGGCGCTCGGCAAGGAACTCAACGTGCCGATCATCGCGCTGTCACAGCTATCGCGCGGTGTCGAAAGCCGTGAAGACAAACGCCCGCAGCTTTCCGACCTTCGCGAATCAGGCTCGATCGAGCAGGATGCCGACGTCGTGCTCTTCGTGTTCCGTGAGGAATATTATGTAAAGAACATGGAGCCCCGCGACTTGGCCGATCCGAAATACCCGGAATGGGAAGCACATATGGAGCGCGTCAAGGGTACGGCCGACGTCATCATCGCCAAGCAGCGTCACGGACCGACTGGCACGGTCAAGCTCGCCTTCCAGTCCGAATTCACGCGCTTTGCGGACCTCGCCGAGCCGAGCTTCACGCAATACGAAGAACCGTGATCGAACAGCCTCGCCGGCAGTACACCGGCGAGGCTGAGAGTCGCGGGCTAACTCAGGCCGCGTTGTAAAGCCGTCGCGTAACGAAGCCTGAACCGTTCAGAGCATTCAGGGTCTTGGCGATGGCAAGTACGGCCAGGTCCGCCAGCGGCTCGATCAGCACGATCGACATATAGGCAATACCGAACGTGCCGATCGCCACAAGATTTTCGCTTGCGAAACCGGCACCATAAAAGGCCCAGAAAGCCACCCAGGCGACGACACCGGCCTGATAGGCGGTCGATAGCTGGAGCGCCTGCCTATAGGTGAGATCGACATAGGCCGTGCCTGGCGAAATGATACGATCCGCCAGCGCTTTCACCGCAAACAACGGCACCAGCAGCGTCGTGACGTTCATTCCAAACTGCGGCAGGTCGGCCGGCGCAAAGAACAGTCCCTGTATCGCCAGACCAAGCGCCAGCCCGATTGCCGCCGGTGCTGCGCCGAACAGCAGGAACAATGTCGATCCGAGAATGAAATGCACCTCGGACACGCCGACCGCATAATGCGGCAGAAGTTCGAAGAAGGAAAAGACTGCTACAGCGGTGATGGCCGTACGCGCGGCCAATGATGCGAGACCCTGTTGCCGGATCGTGTCTCGCGCCAACTTCAACGTGAAAAGTCCCGCCCCTGCTGCAGTGGCGTAGCTCAGAATGATTTTGGCCCCGTCTACGAGGCCCGGTTCGATATGCATATGTGCTCCTGTCCGTCACACCCGACGGTCGTTGATTGATAAGATACACACGGTCGGTCTCCTGACTCGCGGGTCGATGCCTTGTCGAACCTTCCCATGGCGCGAGGCCACAGTGGTGTTTCGCAAAGCTCGCCGCTCACAGTCGCGGGGGCGGTCGGGTTCAACAGATGCTGCCCTTGTTCCCATGCGGTCAACGGATGTCGGCCGCACCATGTGCGGGAATGGGGTAGCAATTTCCCGCAGAGGCAGCAAACAACCGCAGCCGAAATCGCACCAATCTACCGCTGTCATAGGGTCGCATGCAGCAAGAATGGGTCATCGGCGTTGCTACGCGCACTCCTGGGCCTTCAGCCATTTGCGAATGCGCGCTCTTGCATTGGCATAGGGCGACGCGGTGTTGAACTGGATCATGCGCCCCTTGGTCCACTTGCCGTACCAGCCTTTGCCGTAAAGCTCGTCATCTGACCGGTTGCTGATTGTCGAGACCAGTTGCTCTTTCACCGTCCTCAGTCGTTCCAACCGCTCGGGCCAGTCCAGTGCGTCATGGTCTGCATAGAATTTTTGGGCAAGCGGCCCCAGTTCGTTCCACTTGAACCCCATCTCCGGAAAATCGACCGCTTCACCCCGGTCATCCCGATCGAGCCATTTCAGCACCAGTTCGTTCCAGCCGATGAGGTATGCGACGAGATCCGCCGGGCTCATCATCGAGCCTGCCATGTGGCCCTGCATGGATGCCTCTCTCGCCCGGACCTTCGGAACGCTGGCAAGATCGTCCCAAAGCCTGTTGAAGGTCGTGGAGATCGCCGCAAGAAGTTCCTGCCTGGAACCGGGTACAGCCATGGAGCGCCTTCAGATGCTGTTCGAATACAGCATCTAAGCTACGCTTCTGTCCACAGGATATGAAGCCGTCCGGCTGTCGCAGCCGGACACCGACCCTAGGATTGCTGCACTATTATTGTGGTGTCAAAAGCCTGTACGGAGAACCTTATTCTTCACCCGCGGCCTTTTTCCAGCCGGCAAAAAGGTTAGGATCGGCCACTCCGCCTTTCAAAAGCATATTCAATTGAGACCGCCATGACAGAACAGACCGATTTTGACAGCGACGAAACCTATCCGGATGATTTCGATATCGCGCCCGTGAGATTGACGGTCGATCTCGGCGCACTTGTCGACAACTGGAAGGAAATGGCGCGCCGCTGTGGAAAGGCTTCAACCGCCGCAGTCGTCAAGGCGGATGCCTATGGTCTCGGGCTTGAGGATTGCGGTACCGCGCTCTATGAAGCCGGCGCACGGGATTTCTTCGTTGCCGCGGTGCAGGAAGGCGTAACCTTGCGCACCTACGCGCCGGATGCCCGCATCTACGTGCTTTCCGGCATATGGCCGGGCCAGGAACGGATGTTTTACGAAAACGATCTGGTCCCGGTGATCATCTCCGAGGAACAGCTGGCCTTCTGGATGTCGGTCACCGCCGAACATGGCGACCATCCTTGTGCGCTACATATCGATACCGGCTTCAACCGGCTCGGCCTTCCCGCGGAAGAAGCGATCGCCTTTGCCGAGGATGTCTCGCGGCCGGCAAGTTTCTCACCCGTTCTCGTCATGTCGCATCTTCACAGCGGCGATTCGCCGGCCTCTCCGCTCAACCGATCACAGCTTGAGTCTTTCCAACGGGTTGCTGCGGCTTTCGAAGGCGTTCCGACAAGTCTGTCTGCTTCCGCAGGCATCTTTCTCGGCCCGGAATATCACTTCGACCTCACCCGTCCCGGCATTGCCGCCTATGGCGGCGAGGCGGTCAACGGCATGAAGGCGCTTAAACCCGTGGCCAAGGCGGAGGCACGCATCATCCAGATCCGTGATGCGCCGTCCGGTTCGACCGTCAGCTACGGCGCCACCCATCAGCTGTCGCGCAACAGCAGGCTTGCCGTTGTGTCGGCCGGTTATGCCGACGGCTACCTGCGTTCGCTGTCAGGTTCCGGCGTACCGCTTCGGGCTGGAGGCGCACCCGGCGCTTTTGGCTTCATCGCCAACAGGCGCGTGCCCGTGATCGGCCGGGTCACGATGGATCTGACGATCTTCGACGTGACCGACGTACCCGAAAACGAAATCCGCACCGGTGACTATATCGAACTGTTCGGCCCGAACATCGCACTCGACGACACCGCACGCGCCGGCGGCACGATCGGTTACGAACTTCTGACCGCGCTCGGGCTGCGTTATGAACGGCGCTACATTTATCCGGACGATTGATATCACCGCCGTCTTGTCATCACCCGCCAGTTTCGCTTAAAAGGCCATTGGTTCCGCTTTTGTTCTTGCGGGTATCCGAGATATTCAAGGCGGCGATCAAATCTATGGCAAAAACCAAAACCCAATTCGTGTGCCAGAACTGCGGCACGGTGCATAGCCGCTGGGCCGGCAAGTGCGACGGCTGCGGCGAGTGGAACACGATCGTCGAGGAAGACCCGATGGGCGGCATCGGCGGCGGTCCCGGCAAGGCCCCGAAGAAGGGCCGTGCCGTTGCGTTGACCACGCTGTCGGGCGAAACCGAACAGGCACCGCGTATTTTCACCGGCATCTCCGAACTCGACCGCGCCACCGGTGGCGGTTTCGTGCGCGGCTCCGCCGTGCTGATTGGGGGCGACCCCGGCATCGGCAAGTCGACGCTGCTGATGCAGGCGGCAGCAGCACTTTCACGCCGCGGCCACCGGATCATCTATGTCTCGGGCGAAGAGGCGGTGGCCCAGGTGCGCCTGCGCGCCCAGCGCCTCGGTGCAGCGGATTCGGACGTGCTGCTTGCTGCGGAAACCAATGTGGAAGACATCCTTGCCACAATTTCCGAAGGCAAACGCCCCGATTTGGTGATCATCGATTCCATCCAGACGCTCTGGAGCGATACGGCAGATTCGGCCCCTGGCACCGTCACCCAGGTGCGCACCGGCGTGCAGGCAATGATCCGCTTTGCCAAGCAGACGGGTGCCGCCATGGTTCTCGTCGGGCATGTGACGAAGGAAGGCCAGATCGCCGGTCCGCGCGTCGTCGAGCACATGGTCGATGCCGTGCTTTATTTCGAGGGCGATCGCGGCCATCACTATCGCATCCTCAGAACGGTCAAGAACCGTTTCGGGCCGACCGACGAAATCGGCGTGTTCGAAATGTCCGATAACGGCTTGCGCGATGTTTCCAACCCGTCCGAACTGTTTCTCGGCGAGCGCAATGCCAAATCTCCGGGTGCCGCCGTCTTTGCCGGCATGGAAGGCACACGGCCGGTTCTGGTCGAGGTACAGGCGCTTGTAGCAGCCACTTCGCTCGGCACGCCGCGCCGCGCCGTGGTCGGCTGGGACAGTTCGCGTCTGGCAATGATCCTTGCCGTGCTCGAAGCCCATTGCGGGGTCAGGCTCGGCCAGCACGATGTCTATCTCAATGTCGCAGGCGGCTACCGCATTTCGGAACCGGCAGCCGACATGGCGATCGCATCGGCGCTCGTCTCCTCGCTTGCCGGCGCGGCTTTGCCTGCCGATTGTGTTTTCTTCGGCGAAATCAGCCTTTCAGGCGCCGTACGCCCGGTGTCGCAGACATCCCAGCGCCTGAAGGAAGCGGAAAAACTCGGCTTTGCCGGCGCCATGCTGCCTGCCACCTCGGCGGAACTGCCGAAGAACGGCAGCGCCCGCTGGACGATGATCGAGGACCTTCCCGATCTTGTCGCCCGCATTGCCGGATCCGCCAAGAAACTGGGGAAAGGCCATGAAAATGCCGGAGAAGATGATTGATCTTCCGTTAATGAGTTGGCTGATGTAAGACACTGCGCCCAATGCTGGAATGCCGGGCGAAAATGCCGGTTCATCCGGCAGGTGTGGAACGGCAGGTTCTGGAGTAGAGTTTACATGCCCATTACGATCTTCGACGGTATTGTCATCGGCGTCACCCTGTTTTCTGCGGTGCTTGCCATGGTCCGCGGCTTTTCCCGCGAAGTGCTGTCGATCGCCAGCTGGGCCGGCTCGGTTGCCGCCGCCTATTATCTTTATCCGCTGGCTGTGCCTTATGCGGAAAAATACACGTCCGATCACCGTATCGCGATTGCCGCCTCTGCAGGCGTGATCTTTCTGATCGCGCTGATCGTGATCTCCTTCATCACCTCGCGGATTGCTGATTTCATCATCGACAGCCGCATCGGCGCGCTGGACCGTACGCTCGGCTTCCTCTTCGGGGCTGCCCGCGGCATCCTGCTACTCGTCATCGCAACGGCCTTCTGGAACTGGCTGGTGCCAGTCAAGGCGCAGCCGACCTGGGTGGTGGACGCCAAGTCGAAGCCTTTCCTCGATACGCTTGTCGGCCGTCTTGAAGCCGTATTGCCCGAGGATATCGAGCCGCAGATCCGCGCGCGCATCACCGGCAAGGAAGAAGCGCCGGCCGATGTTCAGCCCGGCCAGGAACTGCCGCCGGTAGGCGACGCACCTGCTACAAATAATTGACGCTGTGTTGCGCTTGATGCAGCGCAATTCGTCACCATTTGTGGTATGACTTGAATTCAGGTAGAGAGCGGGCTGGCACCGGGGACGAAAACTCCCCGGCCGGCCTTTCCATTTTAAGATCAAGGGCACAGGCTCACGATGGACCAGTCGGCTTCACAATCCTTCGACATCAACCACTCCAATGAGTGGGAAGACGATACGCTGCATGAAGAATGCGGCGTGTTCGGCATCCTCGGGCACCCGGATGCGGCAACGCTGACGGCGCTTGGTCTGCATGCCCTTCAGCATCGTGGCCAGGAAGCTGCCGGTATCGTTTCCTTCGACGGCCTGCGCTTCCATTCGGAACGCCGCATGGGCCTCGTCGGCGACCATTATACGGACCCGGCAACGCTCGCCAAGCTGCCCGGCAACATCTCCATCGGCCACGTCCGTTATTCGACGACCGGCGAAGTGGCGCTCCGCAACGTGCAGCCGCTGTTTGCCGAACTGGAAGTCGGCGGTATCGCGATCGCCCATAACGGCAATTTCACCAACGGCCTGACGCTTCGCCGTCAGCTGATCGCCGGTGGCGCCATCTGTCAGTCTACTTCCGATACCGAAGTCGTCCTGCACCTCATCGCCCGCTCCCGTTATTCCTCCACTGCCGACCGCTTCATCGATGCGGTCCGCCAGATGGAGGGCGGTTATTCGATGCTGGCGATGACCCGCACCAAGCTGATTGCAGCGCGCGATCCCACGGGCATTCGTCCGCTGGTCATGGGCGAACTCGACGGCAAGCCGGTCTTCGCCTCGGAAAGCTGCGCCCTCGACATTATCGGCGCCAAGTTCGTCCGTGACGTCGAAAACGGAGAAGTCATCATCTGCGAAACGCAGCCGGACGGTTCGATCAGCATCGACGCCCGCAAGGCCGGCAACGGTCAGCCGGAACGCCTGTGCCTGTTCGAATATGTTTATTTCGCCCGTCCGGATTCGGTCGTCGGCGGCCGCTCGGTCTATGTTGCCCGCAAGAACATGGGCATCAACCTCGCTAAGGAAGCTCCGGTCGATGCCGATGTCGTCGTGCCGGTTCCCGATGGCGGCACACCGGCAGCGCTCGGTTATGCTCAACAGAGCGGCATTCCGTTCGAATACGGCATCATCCGCAACCACTATGTCGGTCGTACCTTCATCGAGCCGACGCAGCAGATCCGCGCCTTCGGCGTGAAGCTGAAGCATTCCGCCAACCGGGCGATGATCGAAGGCAAGCGCGTCGTACTGGTCGACGATTCGGTCGTTCGCGGCACCACGTCTCTCAAGATCGTGCAGATGATCCGCGATGCCGGCGCAAAGGAAGTGCATCTGCGTGTTGCCAGCCCGATGATCTATTATCCCGACTTCTACGGCATCGACACGCCGGACCGGGAAAAGCTGCTCGCCAACCAGTATGAAAGCCTGGAAGCGATGTGCAAATATATCGGCTGTGACAGCCTCGAATTCCTGTCGATCAACGGTCTCTACCAGGCCGTCGGCGGCGAGGACCGCAACGACGCACGTCCGCAGTTCACCGACCACTATTTCACCGGCGATTATCCGACCCGCCTTCTCGACAAGGACGGCGAAGCGGTCGGTCGCAAGGTCTCGCTACTCGCCAGCAACGGTTGAGCCGGACGCGAAGACCGGTTTCCAACAACCGATAAACATTCTAGAAGGCTGCGGAAACGCGGCCTTCTTTTTTGGCCTCAAAATCAGATTGTCTAAGCGGGGCGGGAAACATGACCATCGATCTCAAAGGCAGGATTGCGCTTGTCACCGGCGCATCGCGCGGCATCGGCTATTTCACGGCGATTGAACTGGCAAAAGCCGGCGCGCATGTGATTGCCTGCGCTCGCACGGTCGGCGGGCTGGAAGAACTGGATGACGTGATCAAGGCCGCCGGCGGCTCGGCCACACTCGTTCCCTTCGATCTTTCCGACATGGACGCAATCGACAGGCTGGGGGCGTCGATCTATGAGCGCTGGGGCAAGCTCGACATTCTCGTCGCCAATGCCGGCATTCTCGGCGTCATCGCACCGGTCGCCCATGTTGAAGCGAAGACCTTCGATCGTGTCATGACCACCAATGTCACGTCCATGTGGCGGCTGGTCCGCTCTCTGGAGCCGCTGCTGGTCAAGTCTGATGCTGGCCGCGCCATCCTGCTTTCGTCGGGCGTTGCCACCAATCCGCGCGCGTTCTGGGGTGCCTATGCGATGTCGAAGGCCGCGGTCGAGACCATGGGCAGGATCTGGGCCGAGGAAATGGCGCACACGCCGCTCAAGATCAACATGGTCAACCCGGGCGCCACCCGCACCGCCATGCGCGCCCAGGCCATGCCTGGCGAAGACCCGGAAACCCTGCCGCATCCGTCAGAGGTCGCCGCAAAGATCCTTCCGCTCGCTTCACCCGAAACGATCGACAGCGGCCGGCTGTTCGTCGTGCGCGAAAACCGCTTCGTCGATTACCGGCTGCCGGAGTGAAGAAAGCACAGGGCGATAAGATCCGGCATGACTTTGGCTGCGGCTCCCCTAACTTGAAGGAGCAGACCTGAAGCATCGTGCCATGCCGGAGACTTGTCCTTGCCGTTCGAACATTTCTCGCTTGAACATCTGATTTCCCAATATGGCGTGCTCGCCGTGTTTTTAGGCGCAGCCTTCGAGGGCGAGACGGCGGTCTTTTTGGGCGGGGTCTTTGCGCACCGGCATTTCATGTCCTGGTGGGAAGCGGCGACGGCTGCAGCAATCGGTTCATTTGCGGCGGATCAGGCGTGGTTCTTCGCCGGGCGTTATGCCAACCGGCTGGCGCTGGTTCAACGCTTCCTGAAAACCGATGCGGCGCAGAAGGTCAGTCAGCTTCTCGAAGCCCATCCGACCGGCTTCATCCTCGCCTTTCGCTTCATCTACGGCATGCGAACGGTCAGCCCGATTGCAATCGGGCTAAGTTCGGTGCCGGCACTTCGCTTCGTTATCCTCAATTTCATCGCGGCCGTGGTCTGGGCCGTGCTGATCACCTCGATCGGTTATCTGTTCGGCAATGCGGTTGAGATGTTGTTCGGGCGATTGAAGCTGCATCTCCATATGCTTATCGCCATCGCCGCGATTGCAGTCATACTCACTGCTCTCGCCTATCTCATCCGCAGGCAGATGCGCGGAGGGTCGGTCACGCGCTGAAGACGGGCTTGTCTTTTCTTATCCGGTTTTCGTAAGGCCCGCCGCCACAAGCGGCTCGATCAGCAGGCAGGCATCGTCAATCAGCCGTTTAGACAGCGCCGGATGTTCCTGATCGAACTGCCTGATCGCTTTCAACGCATAAAGCAGCATCCAGGCGCGCTGGTCGATGTCGGCGGGCATAGGGCTGCCGTCGATCAACGCCAGGACCGCCGTCAGCTTTTCCAGCATCTGGCTGCGCAGGCCGGCGCGGCGAAGGGAACCATCCTCGCGGGCATCGGCCAGAACCAGGGCCGCCGCCCTCTCCGTCTGCAATCCGCGCATCATCGCCACCAGCGCCTGAGCCACGTCCCGCACCGATGCAGTTGAAGCGATCGCCACCACCTTTTCCAGCTCGTCGGTAAGATGCGCGCCATAACGGTCCATGATCGCCTGGGCGAGCGCATCCTTTGTCGGAAAGAAGCGGTAGAGCGAGCCGATCGCCGTGCCCGATTGCGCGGCCACTTCCGACATGGTCACGGCTCGATAGCCGTGCGTGGCAAACAGGCCGATCGCCGTCTCGACGATTGTCGCCACACGTTCATGACCACGTTTGCGCTTGGGTTCCACCGCCTTTGGCGGCTTCGCGGTTGACATTTGCGAGGCGATCCTCAAATAGGAGTTATGCGAGTACATCCTCGCATAACATGGTGCAGACCTCTCGTCATCCCGTCGCGGATTTCCCTCGCCGCCCTGCCGATCCGGCCTGCAGTTCATCTTGCACGCACTCGCGCTTCCTCGCCGAAAGACATCCTATGCTCGCACTCGATCCTAAAACCACCGCGCTCGTTCTCATCGATCTGCAGAAGGGTATTCTCGCCATGAACACGGCGCCGCATGCCAGCGCCGATGTTCTCGCCAAGGGCCGCCAACTGGCGGATGCCTTCCGCAAGGCGGATGCACCTGTGGTTTTCGTCAATGTCGATTTCGGCCCGGATTTTGGCGATGCGCCGCGCGGCCTCACCGATACCGCCGCCGGCCGCAACTATCCGGAGGACTGGACGGTGCTGGCCGAAGGCCTGCAGCAGCCGGGAGATCTCACCGTGACCAAGCATCAATGGGGCGCCTTTCACGGCACAGATCTCGACGTCAAGCTTCGTCGGCGTGGCATTCAAACCATCGTGGTCGGAGGTATCGCTACCAATTTCGGCGTTGAATCGACGGTCCGCGCCGGCTGGGAGCACGGCTACAACATGGTTGTCGTGGAGGACGCATCAACCGGCGTTGCCGCCGAATTGCATGACATGGCTTTCAAATTCATCTTCCCGCGCATCGCACGCGTAACCACCACGGCAGGCCTTTCACTTGACTGATCGCCCGATGTCCGAGGAGCCCGACGATGTGTCGTCAAACCACCGCTGGCTGAGGCGGGTCGCGGCGTTGCCGCCGGCGGCGCGCTGGCTGGTCCTTATTGCAGGTTCGCTGCTCCTCGGCTGGCTTCTCGAACTCATGCATCTGCCGGCCGCATTGCTGCTCGGCCCGATGGCAATGGCTATCGCCATGGCGCTTTCGGGCATGAGTTTCCGCATGCCGAAGGTGGCGTTCAACGGCGCGCAGGCGATCATCGGCGTGATGATCGCGGCCAACATGCCGCCGTCGATCTTCTCGGAGCTTGCGGCGCAGTGGCCGGTCTTCGCAGTCGGCATCCTCGCAACCGTGATCGCTTCTGCGTCGCTCGGCGCGCTGATGGTCAGGGCGCAGATCTTTCCGGGCACGACGGCAATATGGGGTTCTTCGCCCGGTGCCGCCTCGGTCATGGTGCTGATGTCCGAAAGCTATGGCGGCGACATGCGGCTCGTCGCCTTCATGCAGTATTTGCGCGTCGTCTGCGTGGCGCTTGCCGCGACCATGGTGGCGCGTCTCTTCGGCGTGACGCCGGCCGACTCGCAAAGCGTCGAGTGGTTCCCTGCCCTTTCGCCTCTTTCTGTCCTTGCGACGCTGGCTGTCGCCTTCGGCTCGGCCTGGATCTGCGGCCTGATGCGTATTCCCGGAGCAGCACTGCTCGGGCCGCTGGCCGGCTGTCTTGTCGCCAAGTTCGGCTTCGGCATGCCGCTGGTGCTTGCACCATGGATGCTTGCCATTGCCTATGCCCTGGTTGGCTGGGCGGTCGGCGGGCGGTTCACACGCGAGGTCGTCACTTACGCGGCACGCAACTTCCTGCGCGTGCTCGGCTCGATTGCCTGCCTTCTTCTCATCTGCAGCGGCTTTGCCGCCATGCTGGTATTTTTCGCCGGCATCGATCCACTGACGGCCTATCTGGCGACCAGCCCCGGTGGTGCCGATTCGGTCGCCATCATCGCCGCATCGACCAATGTCGACGTGCCCTTCGTGATGGCAATGCAGATCGGCCGCTTCCTGGTCGTGGTGCTGACCGGGCCGATGCTCGCCAAGGCGATCGTGCGCCATATGTCCCGCTGACCGCACGGCTCTTCCACTCTTGACCAAACAGCCGACGCACGCCATAACCGAGCCCATGAAAACGACGATTTCCATTTGTGGGAACATTATCCGCTAGCGTTCGCGCTGGTCCGGCCGTTTTCGTCTCTCGAAAAGCCTTGAAGACAAACGCCCCGGTCCGGTACCGGTTGCGGCATGTCTTGTTGACGTTGGGAGAATTTTTCGATGAGCGCCACGCTCAAGCTATACAATACCTTGATCCGCAAGAAATCGGCGTTCCAGCCGATCGATGCCGATAACGTGCGCATGTATGTCTGCGGTCCGACCGTCTATGATTTCGCCCATATCGGCAATGCCCGCCCGGTCATCGTGTTCGACGTGCTGTTTCGGCTTTTGAAGCATGTCTACGGCGACGCTCATGTCACCTATGCCCGCAACATCACCGACGTCGACGACAAGATCAACGCCCGTGCCCTGCGCGACTTTCCGCATCTGGCCCTCAACGAGGCAATCCATGCGGTGACGGAAAAGACGGCAAAACAGTTCCATGCCGATGTCGCGGCGCTGGGCTGCCTCGAGCCGACTGTCGAACCGCGCGCCACCGACAATATTTCACAGATGATCGAGATCATCGAAAAGCTGATCGCCCGCGGCCATGCCTATGTGGCGGAAGGCGAAGTGCTTTTCGACACCAAGTCGATGACCGATTACGGCCAGCTTTCCAAACGCCCGCTCGACGAGCAGCAGGCCGGCGCCCGCGTCGCCGTCGATGCGCACAAGAAGAACCCCGGTGACTTTGTCTTGTGGAAGCTTTCCTCCCATAACGAACCCGGCTGGGAGAGCCCCTGGGGTCGTGGGCGTCCGGGCTGGCATATCGAATGCTCGGCGATGAGCGGCCGTTATCTCGGCGAGGTGTTCGACATCCATGGCGGCGGCCTGGATCTGATCTTCCCGCACCACGAAAACGAGATCGCCCAGTCGCGCTGCGCCCATGGCACCGAAGTCATGGCGAATGTCTGGATGCATAACGGCTTCGTGCAGGTCGAAGGCAAGAAGATGTCGAAATCCGACGGCAACTTCATCACCATCAACCAGCTTCTGGAGACCGACACTTTCGGCGGCCGCAAGTGGCCGGGCGAGGTGCTGCGGCTTGCCATGCTGATGACGCATTACCGCGAACCGATCGACTTTTCGGTGAAGCGGCTCGAGGAAGCAGAAAGGCTTCTGGCCAAGTGGCCGGCGGTCGATCTGTCCGAGATCCCGGCAGGCACCGAGACCTGCCCGATCGTGCTCGAAGCGCTTGCCGATGATCTGAACACGGTGGCCTCCGTACAGCGCATCCACGCGCTGGCGCAGGAAGCCAATGCCGACAGGACGCTGTTGCCGATGTTTGCAGCCAGTGCCGCACTTCTCGGTGTGCTCCCGAAGAAAACGGAAGTCGATGAAGCGCTTGCGGGTGCCGTCGATGCGCTTGTCGCGATGCGGCTTGAAATGCTGAAGGCGAAGAACTTTGCCGAAGCCGACAAGATCCGCGATGAGCTTTCGGCCAAGGGCATCCAGCTGAAGGACGGCAAGGACGCGGCAACCGGCGAGCGGGTCACGACATGGGAGCTGAAGCGGTAGGCTTGCAGCTTCCGGGCGAGCGGCCCTATGCTGCAACCAAACGTCAAGGAGGAAGACATGGGTGCCGAACGGAATGCAGAGCGTCATGTAAAATTCTTCCGCAACGGCGGCGCTCAGGCGGTCGTGATCCCGGCGGAGTTCGAGATGGCTGGCGAAGAAGCAGTCATGCGCAAGGAAGGTGATCGGCTCGTGATCGAGCCGGTCAGCCAAAAAGATGACTTTCGCGAATGGCTGACAAGCATTGAGCCCTGGGATGAGGAATTTCCCGATGTCGATGAGGATCAGCCTCACGCGAAGGAAACCGACATCTTCAAGGATGCCGACCGGTGACCACGGACTGGCGCTACATGCTCGACACGAATATTGCTTCCGAGATCATCCGTCATCCGGATGGCCCTGTCGCGCAACGCATGTTCAACGTAAGTTCGTTGTGCTGCATCAGCTCGTTGGTAGCTTCCGAACTTCGTTACGGGGCCGAAAAAAGAGCCTCGGCAAGACTTATAGATCTTGTCGAGGCGCTGATCAGGCGGCTGGCTGTCGCTCCCTACGAGGATGTTTCAACTTTCCATTACGCGTCGATCCGCAACGATCTGACAGCAAAAGGCGCCTTGATCGGGCCAGTCGACCTCTTCATCGCCGCTCATGCAAGATCGCTCGACCTCACGCTCGTCACCAATAACATTCGCGAGTTTTCCCGCGTCGACGGACTAAGGGTTGAAAACTGGTTGGAGGAGGCTGCGCCATGACCCAGATCCATACCGGCGGCTGCCAATGTGGCGCCATCCGCTACCGCGCAGAAGGCGAGATCGGCTTTCCGCATGTCTGCCATTGCCGGATGTGCCAGAAGGCGGCCGGCAACTATTTCATGCCGTTCGGCGGGGTGAAGCATGAGAACTTCACGCTGACCCGCGGCGAGCCGGCATGGTTCCAGTCTTCCGACACCGTGCGGCGCGGTTTCTGTCGCGATTGCGGCACGCCGCTGTTCTATGACGGCGGGCACGATCATGTCAGCATCACGCTCGGCTCCCTCGATGCTCCGGAAAGCGTCAAGCCGGACATGCAGACCAACCTTGCGCGCAAGATGCCGTGGTTCGCAGAGCTTGAAAGCCTGCCCCATGAACCCGGCATGGATACGACGCCGCAACAGGCCGTCGAAATTGCCAGAAGCAGCCGGCAGCATCCCGACCACGATACGCAACATTGGCCGAAGACCGGATCGGAGTTCTGGATTTGACCCATCATCTCCATACCGGCGGCTGCCAGTGCGGTGCGGTCCGCTTCGTCATAGAAGGCAAGCCGAGCCAGTCGTCGATCTGTCACTGTCGCATGTGCCAGAAGGCGTTCGGCGCCTATTACGCGCCGCTGATCTCGACCCGCGGCGCAAGCTTTCGCTGGACGCGCGGAGCGCCGAAACAGTTTCCGTCGTCGAACCATGTCGTTCGCGGTTTCTGCGGCAATTGCGGCACGCCGCTCACCTATGAGGCTGCCGACGGGATTGCCGTATCGGCCGGTGCGCTGGACGATCCTTCGGCGCTGCCGCCATCGATCCAGTATGGCGTCGAGGCGAAGGTGCCGTTCGTCGATCACCTCGGCGCACTGCCGGCGCATCATACGATGGACGATATCGCGGAAGCCCCCTTCCTTGCCGATATCGTTTCCAACCAGCATCCCGACCACGATACGGACACATGGCAACCGGTTCCGGCCTCAGGTGGAACCACCAAGGAGGATGATGCATGAGCGAGACGACGAGATCAGACGCCCCGAGAACCGGCGGATGCCAGTGCGGCGCCGTGCGCTTCAGGATCCATGGCAAGCTTGGCCGTGCCTCGATCTGCCATTGCCGCATGTGCCAGAAAGCATTTGGCGGCTTTTTCGGGCCGCTTGTCTCGGCACCGCAGGATGGTGTCGAATGGACCCGCGGCGAGCCGACCTATTTCCAGTCGTCGGTCAATATCGACCGCGGCTTCTGCAAGCGTTGCGGCACGCCGCTGACCTATCGCCACCCGCAAGGCATCGAGATTGCCATCGGCGCCTTCGACGAGCGCGATGATCTGGCGCCGCAGGTTCAGGTCAACCACGCGTTCAAGCTGCCCTGGGTCGAAAAGATCTTCGACGCGCCGGTGCATGGCGACGTCGATTATTACGACCGGCAGGAGCAGATCATCTCCTTCCAGCATCCCGACCACGATACCGAGAACTGGCCCGAGAAAGGCTTGCATCTGTGACCGACATTCTGCGCACGCTCTATCCCGTCTCCATCCCATACGTCACCGGCACGCTGGATGTCGGCGACGGGCATGTGATCTACTGGGAACGCCATGGTCACAAGGGTGCAAAACCCGTCGTCTTCCTTCACGGCGGACCGGGCGGCGGGATCACTTCGATCCAGGCACGGCTGTTCGATCCGGAACTTTACGACATCCTCCTGTTCGATCAGCGCGGCTGCGGCCGCTCGACGCCGCATGCGGGGCTTGAAGCCAATACGACATGGCATCTGGTAGCCGATATCGAGCGGCTCCGCGAAATGGTCGGCGTCGACCAATGGCAGGTGTTCGGCGGCTCCTGGGGTTCGACACTGGCACTCGCCTATGCCGAAACGCATCCGGATCGCGTCACCGAGCTTCTTTTGCGCGGCGTCTATACGCTGACGAAGCCGGAGCTCGACTGGTACTATCAGTTCGGCGTCTCGGAAATGTTTCCCGACAAATGGGAGGCCTTCATCGCCCCCATTCCGGAAGCGGAGCGTCATGAGATGATGGCCGCCTATCACCGCCGCCTTACCGGCAATGACCGAGCCGAGCAGATCGCCTGCGCCAAGGCATGGAGCGTGTGGGAAGGCTCGACCATCACGCTTCTGCCGGAACCGGACCTCGCCTCGAAACACGACGAGGACCATTTCGCGCTCGCCTTTGCGCGGATCGAAAACCATTTCTTCATCAATGCCGGCTGGCTGGATGAAGGCCAGTTGTTGCGGGATGCGACGAAGCTTGCCGGCATTCCCGGCGTCATCGTGCACGGCCGCTACGACATGCCCTGCCCGCTCAAATATGCCTGGCAGCTGTCCAAGGTCTGGACGGATGCGGATTTCCACATCGTCGAAGGTTCCGGCCACGCCGTGTCCGAGCCGGGGATCACCGACCGGCTGATCCGCGCGACGGACCGGTTTGCGGGGAAGGTTTGAGCCATGTACCCGGTAGCCGACCCCCTCTGCCCTGCCGGGCATCTCCCCCACAAGGGGGGAGATCAGCTAGGCGCGCGGTCCCAACTCACAAATGATGTTTCTTCTGGGCGCTGTCGTGTTTCGGGAGCGGAGGTCCTGCCACTTGTGATCTCCCCCCTTGTGGGGGAGATGGTCGGCAGACCAGAGGGGGGTAACGCCGCCGCCAATATATACATACCGCTCTGGGAGGAGCATCCATGACGACCCGAGACCGCATATATCTCTTCGACACCACCCTTCGCGACGGGCAGCAGACGCCCGGGGTCGATTTTTCCGTCGAGGACAAGATCGCGATTTCGGCGATGCTGGACGAATTCGGCTTCGATTATGTCGAGGGCGGTTATCCCGGCGCCAATCCGACCGATACGGCCTTCTTCACCGAGAAGCGTACAATCAAAGCAAAATTCGTCGCCTTCGGCATGACCAAGCGCGCCGGCATTTCCGCGTCCAACGATCCGGGGCTTGCTACACTGCTGCAGGCGAAGAGCGATGCCGTCTGTTTCGTCGCCAAAAGCTGGGACTATCACGTCAAGGTGGCTCTCGGCTGCACCAATGAAGAAAACCTCGCCTCCATCCGCGATAGCGTCGAGGCTGCCAAGGCTGCGGGCAAGGAGCCGCTGGTCGATTGCGAACATTTCTTCGACGGCTACAAGGCCAATCCGGAATACGCGCTCGCCTGCGCCCGCACCGCCCATGACGCCGGCGCCCGCTGGATCGTGCTCTGCGACACCAATGGCGGCACGCAGCCGAACGAGGTGAGCGAGATCGTCTCCGCCGTCATCGCCACCGGTATTCCCGGCGCGTCGCTCGGCATCCATGCGCATGACGATACCGGCCAGGCGGTGGCCAATTCGCTTGCCGCCATCGAAGCCGGCTGTCGGCAGGTTCAGGGCACGCTCAACGGCATCGGCGAACGCTGCGGCAATGCCAACCTGATCACGCTGATCGGAACGCTCTGTCTGAAGGAGGCCTATGCCTCCCGCTTCGAGACGGCGATCGACCCGGAGCGGCTGTCGGGGCTGACGCGCCTGTCGCACGCCTTCGATGAGCTTCTCAACCGCTCGCCCAACCATCAGGCGCCTTATGTCGGGGCATCCGCCTTCGCCACCAAGGCGGGTATCCACGCCTCGGCACTCCTGAAGGATCCGCGTACCTATGAGCATGTGACGCCGGACAGCGTCGGCAACCTGCGCAAGGTCATGGTGTCGGACCAGGGCGGCAAATCAAACTTCATCAACGCGCTGAAGCGCCGCGGGATAGAGGTTGCCAAGGACGATCCGAAGCTCGATCACCTGATCTCGATCGTCAAGGAACGCGAAGCCTCCGGCTATGCCTATGAGGGCGCCGATGCGAGCTTCGAACTGCTCGCACGCCGCACGCTCGGCACGATCCCCGAATTTTTCTCGATCGACGGGTTTCGGGTGATGGTCGAACGCCGCTTCGACAGTCTCGGGCGCATCAAGATAGTGTCCGAGGCGGTGGTGAAGATCGTCATCGACGGCGAGAGCCATATGTCGGTGGCGGAAGGCGACGGCCCTGTCAACGCGCTCGATCTCGCGCTCAGAAAGGATTTCGGCAAATACCAGAACGAGATCGACGATCTGGTTCTCGCGGACTTCAAGGTGCGTATCCTCAACGGCGGCACCGAGGCCATCACCCGCGTCCTCATTGAATCCACAGACGGAAGCGGCGTGCGCTGGTGGACGGTCGGTGTTTCTGAAAACATCATCGATGCCTCATTCCAGGCGCTGATGGACTCGGTCATCTACAAGCTGATGAAGAACCGGGAACTGGCGGGCCGGATTGCTGCTGAGTGAACTCTATCGCCGCAGCACATCCGCCAGTGATGCCACCGCGATTGCCACTGTCGTATAGACTTTGTTCCAGTCCGGCGAGCGTTTGCCGAGTTCGAGCAGGCGCGACTGGGTAGCGTCGAGGGCCTTGAAGGCGTCGGCTCGGGTGCCGTCATGGCGGTCGGCTTTGGTGGCTACGTAATAGCGCCGTGTCTTGAAGCGCGGATTGGCGCCGGGTTTGACTTCCAGCCTGTCCTGATCGCCGTCAGCATGGGCGTTGATGATCGGCGCGACGGATCCGGCACCAGATCTCAGCGCCTCTCGCATCGGGCCGTAATCGCCGTGATAGGGTATGCGCCGCGAGGTCAATTCAAGCCCCTGGCGAATGCAATCCAGCCGATAGACGGGAGACGCCGCCATGCATTCGCTTCGCACCGAGGCCAGATCCCTCACGATGCTCTGTGTGACAAGACCGTTGAGGCTCTGGTCGTAATCCGACGCTCCGTCGCGGCCTTCGGCGCGGGCATCCTGCGCATGGACCGGTGGCGTAATGGACAGCGATTGAACCGACGCCATCACGATGAAAAACAGCAAGCCCCGAACACCCATTATCGCCCCTTCCGATTGCCATCGGAGCCTCATATTCGTGCCCTCGCACGTCAGTCGCCCCGCGCTTGATGCTAGCCTATCGGCGCGACAACCGGAACGGTTTTCGGGTGGTGGGAGAGGCGCCGCCCGAAAACAAGGGTTTCCTACTTGAGCAGGGTCCGGTCGAGGAAATCGTTCATCAGCGGCGCGATCTCGTCGAGCTTGTCTTCCAAGGCGAAATGGCCGGTGTCGAGTATATGCATCTCCGCATCCGGCAGATCCTTCAGATAGGGATGCGCACCTGCTTCCGGAAAGATCTTGTCATTCTTGCCCCAGACGATCAGTGTCGGCGGCTTGCGGTCGCGGAAGAATTTCTGGAACTGCGGATAAAGCGGCAGATTGGTGCGGTAGTCGTAGAACAGGTCGAGCTGGATCTCGTTATTGCCGGGCCGATCGAGCAGCGCCTGGTCTTGCAGCCAGTTGTCGGGGCTGATGCGAGAAACATCCCTCACCCCGTCGGTATACTGGAATTTGGTGGCGTCCAGCGTCAGTATGCCCTTCTGAACCTCGCGATCCTTTTCCGATCCGCTTGCCCAATAGGCCCTGATCGGGTCCCAGAATCCCTTAAGCCCTTCCTCATAGGCATTGCCGTTCTGGACGACGAGGGCCGTCACCCGCTCGGGGTGTTTCAGCGCCAGCCGGTAGCCGACCGGGGCACCGTAATCCATCACATACAGGGCGTAGTTCGTCGCGCCGATCTGGCCAAGGAGATCATCGACGATATCGGCGTAATGGGCGAAGCTGTAGGTGAACCGGGTGTGGTCCGGCGCATCGCTATAGCCAAAGCCCGGATAGTCCGGCGCGATCACCCGGTAGCGATCGGCAAGCAGCGGGATGAGGTTGCGGAACATGTGCGAAGACGTGGGAAAGCCGTGCAGGAGAAGCACGACCGGCGCATCCTTGCGGCCGGCCTCGCGATAAAAGACCTTGACGCCGTCCACCGTGGCGTAACGATAATGGATGACGGCGGGTGCAGGGCGCGCAGCCGTGATCATGTCTGCTGCAGTCGCAACGCCCGGGAGCGGCGCGAGACCGGCAAGAGACAATCCAAGGGCGATCACAAATCGATTCATTTCACTTCTCCAAGTGGTTGACATTACAATTGAAACTTTCGACGCTGCCGGATGTCCTTCGACCGGCTGCATGGGCGTCCGGCAAAGGCCGGCGGACGGGAAGACGATGGACCGCATAGAAGCGATGACGATGCTGATCAGGGTTGCCGACACCGGCAACTTTTCGGCGGCCGCAAGATCGCTCAACGTCCCTGTCACCACGCTTTCGCGCAAAATCTCGGATCTCGAAGCGGCGCTCGGAGCGAAGCTTCTCGTCCGCAGCACCCGCAGAACCGACCTGACGGATGCCGGCAGCAGCTATCTTGCGGCCGCCCGGCGGATCATCGAGCAGGTGGAGGAAGCCGAACGGGAGGCTGCAGGCGAGTTCACCGAACCGAAAGGCCGGCTGGTTGTCACCGCGCCGATCCAGTTCGGCCAGTTGCATGTGCTGCCGGTCGTCACCGACTTCCTCGCCCGCTTCCCTGAAATCGATATCCGCCTGCTGCTGCAGGACCGAAACCTGCAACTGGTCGAAGACCATATCGACATGGCCGTGCGTATCGGTCGGTTGCCGGACAGTTCGATGATCGCGACTTCAGTCGGATCGATCCGCATGGTGGTCTGCGCCAGCCCAAGGCTCATCGCGGCGCAAGGCATGCCGGAAACCCCGCTGGATCTTTCCCGTTTTCCCTCTGTCACGATCGAGACACCACTCTCCCAACCCGGCTGGCAATTTCGCGAAGCGGGCGACCGGTCGCCTTTCTCGGTCTCGCCTACCCCTCGCCTGTCGGTCACCACGGTCGAAGCGGCATTACAGGCGGCCATCCGCGATGCCGGCGTCATCCGCCTCTTCCACTATCAAGTGGCCGATGCCGTGAAGGCCGGCGACCTGAAGATCATCCTTGAAGATTACGAGACCGATCCTGTCCCGGTGAGCCTGATCCATGCATCACGGGGCCAGATGCCGCTCAAGATGCGCAGCTTTCTCGACTTTGCTCTTCCAAGGCTCAGGGCTGTCTTCCCGATCGAGGCTTAGGCTGGCCCAGCCTTGGCCCGAAGCGCCGCGTTTTCCTGTTCAAGTTCGGCGAGACGATCCTGCAGCGGCCGCACGGCGGCTGCGACTTCCTTTTCGGTGAAGCGCGGGGTGATATGCTGCGGGCAGTTCCAGTCGAAGGCTTCCAGCCGCACCTTGAAGATGCGCTCGGCCTTGCCGCGATAACCTGCGTCGGTAACGAGAGCGGTGATCGCCGGGTCTTCGTCCAGCGCCAGTTTTTCGACATGCGCATAGATCTTCAGCCGGGCGCGGCGCGGATAGTCCATCAGGAACAGGCAGGCCTTGTCGCTGGCGGCCAGATTTCCGGTGGAGATATACTGGCGATTGCCGCGGAAATCGGCGAAGGCGAGCGTTCGGTCGTCGACGACTTTCAGAAACCCTGCCGGTCCGCCGCGATGCTGGATATAGGGCCAGCCGGTCTCGGAAACCGTAGCCATGTAGAAGCTGTCGCGTTCACCGATGAAGGCCTTTTCGCCTTCGGTGAAGCGATCCATCGTGCGGTCGCCGGAAAAATCGGACCAGAAATGATCGATGCCCATTTCCGCCTGTGCTGCCCGCACGCTCGGTGTCGAGGCGATATCGAGAAATCCGTAGGACATGGCGTTCTCCCTTGAAACCTGAACCGGGGATCAATGGCGATCCCGTGCGGTTCGTTGGGAGAAATATGCCTCTTTTCATTCCTCGTAATAATCGGCCATTTCTGGAGATCATCTCTCCGGAAAATGGGCAGATGAAATCAGGGCTCGTCGAATGACAGGCCCCAGTCTTTCTCGCCATACCATTCCTCGCCTGTCGCCTCCGTCTTCCAGCGCAGGCTTCTTACCCTGCGCAGGCCACGCGCCCGGAAAGCGGCTTCCAGCCCGGCATGACGACCTTCCGGTACCGGCCTGGTACTTTCACCCCAGATGAAGGAGACGATCTGCAGGAAGCGCGCGCCAAAACCCTCAGCCTGACGGTCGATCATCAGGTAGCCCGCATGACGGGTGAAACCGATGCGGCTTTTTTCGATCGCCGGAATGCCGAGCGGGAAGATCAGGCGACCATAGGGCGCGAGTTTTTCGATCCAGGCTTCCGGCGGGTGGTCGAGGGCGAAATTGGCGTAGATGACATCGGCTTCTTCTCTCGGCCAGTCGAAGGCATCGCCCTGCACCACCTCGACATTTGCGTATGAGGCGAGATTCGCCGTTGCCCTTTGCGCCAGTGAGGCATCGTATTCCACACCGATCACCCGACCGGATGGGCCGACGAGTTCGGCCATGATCGCCGTATAATACCCGACGCCGGCGCCCATATGCACGACCGTCTCGCCCTCGCGGATCTTGAACGCGTCAAACGCCGCCGCATGCAGCGAGGGGGATCCGTTGTTGATGCCCTTTTCCGTCTTCAGCCCGACAAGCACATCCTGATAGAGCACAATGGGATCGGTCGAGGCGACGGGGCGGTATCCGCTACCGAAGATATCGTCGAATATCCAGGGCGGCGGGCCGACATAGTCCTCGCGCGGCACACGGGCAAAAGCGGCAAGCAGTCGCGCATTGTCGTCCACCCCGGCCTTGGCGAGGAGCTGGAGCGCATAGTTGCGACGATGCGCGGGCTGGTCTTCCAGGTTCATACGTCATTCTCCGGTCTGTTATCCATCATGCCGCGCTTTCCACCCGATCTGGCCTCTCGATCAGATTTGCGAAACAGCTTCGCGCGTGGGTGGCAGGATGGATGACTTGTCTCAATGCAAGGTTCAAAGAAATGAATTGGTAGCACAGGGCACGATCCTGTAATTGCGCCATGATAATTACAAACACAATTACAACAGAATGCCGGAAGCACCCCATGGCCACCGAAAACGCCGCGTCCCCCGCCAACACGCCTGTTGCGGTCAATGAAGATACGCCACGCGGTTTCGCCTTCGGCTTGACTGCCTATTTCATGTGGGGTTTTCTGCCCTTCTACCTGAAGGCGGTGTCTCATCTTCCGCCGATGGAGGTGCTGGCGCACAGGGCGATCTGGTCCGTCCCTGTGGCGGGTATCGTGCTCATCATTCTCGGCCGGCTGAAGGATGTCCGGGCAGCATTCGCCAATCCGCGCATGCTCGGCATGGCCTGCGTTACCGCGACATTCATCACCCTCAACTGGGGCGTCTATGTCTGGGCGGTTGCCGCAGGACACGCGCTCGACGCCGCTCTCGGCTATTTCATCAACCCGCTGTTCAGCATCTTTCTGGCCGCCGTCATTCTGAAAGAAAAGCTCGCACCGTTGCAGATGGCGGCAATCGGGCTTGCGGTCGTGGCGGTCGCCATTCTTGCCTGGGGCGCCGGCGGGCTTCCGTGGGTATCGCTGGCTTTGACCTTCACCTGGGGCATCTATGCGCTCTTGCGCAAGACGCTGCCGATCGGCCCCAACCAGGGGTTCTTTCTCGAAGTGCTTTTAATCAGCATCCCGATGCTGCCCTATGTCATCTGGCTCGAAGCGACCGGACAGGGCCACTTCCTTGGCGGAACCGGCTTCGACATGGGCATGCTGGCGCTTTCCGGTATCGTGACCGCGGGGCCACTGATGATCTATGCCAACGGCGCCAAGCTTTTGAAACTGTCAACCATCGGCATCATGCAATATATCGCGCCGACGATGATCTTCCTGATCGCGATCTTCGCCTTCGGCGAGCCGCTGAGCCCGATAAAGCTTACAAGTTTCGTCTTGATCTGGGCGGCGCTGGCGCTCTACACCGTCGCCATGCTGCGACAGTTGCGCGGCCGCTGATTTTCGCCACGGGTTCTCAAGGACAGACCTTCATGCAGATGTCAGACATTCCCTTCGGCACGACCGACTGGTCGGAGATCGAACCGACCGTGCACAAGGGCGACACGGGCCATTCGACCTGGCGGACGCAGCATTTCGGCGCCATTCGGGTGCGGATGGTCGAGCACTCGCCGGGTTATCTGGCCGACCGCTGGTGCGAAAAGGGTCATATCCTTCTGTGCCTTGAAGGCGAGATGACGACGGAACTCGCCGACGGGCGGGTGTTCGTGCTGAAACCCGGCATGAGCTATCAGGTTGCCGACAAGGCAGAGCCGCACCGCTCCTCGACGACGACCGGCGCAAAGCTGTTCATCGTCGACTGACTACGCGTTCAGACGTAGTCCTCCGGCCTGTCTTTCCATCATCCTCGGGCTTGTCCCCAGGACCTATCCACGTCGCAAAAGCCGATATGTAGCAGATGCTCGGGACAAGCCCGAGCATGACGCAGGATTGAGACTGCTACAGCTTTGAAATAACCGCCTCTTCCCCCTTTGAAGACGCCGTGATCTCGTCGCGTTCCAAAATTGCCGGCACGATGTCGTCGACCTCTGCGATGACCAGCGGCTGGACGAGATGGGCGCGGTGGATGAAGCCTTCGCCGCGCATGTGGTTTACGAGCGACAGCATCGGATCCCAGAAGCCGCCGATATTGGCAAAGACCATTGGCTTTTCATGGCGACCAAGCTGGCCCCAGGTCATGATCTCGACGATCTCCTCCAGCGTGCCGATGCCGCCGGGAAGCGTGACGAAGGCGTCGGAGCGCTCGAACATCTTGTGCTTGCGCTCATGCATGTCCTTGGTGATGATCAGTTCGTTCAACTGGCCGAGCGAATGGCGGGTCGCCTCCATGTCGACGAGAAATTCCGGGATGATGCCGGTCACCTGGCCGCCATTCGACAGGACGCCGGCAGCGACTGCCCCCATGATACCCTTGGTGCCACCGCCATAGACGAGCCGCAGACCATGTGCGGCAATCGATTTTCCAAGCGCGCGGCCGGCGGCGATATAGGCAGGGTCACGGCCGGGCTGGGAACCGCAGTAGACGCAGATGGATCGTATTGGCACAGTTTTCTCCATTGGGCATTCAAAGGTGCGTCAGTTGTGGTCGCACCACACAAAATTGACGGGAAAATCCCGCAAGAGCAAGGCTTTATGACGTGAAAAGCTTGTTAAGAAGGGTGGAAAGGGCTAATCGGTAAAGTAGCGGAAACTCAGGCCCTATGAGGCAAAAGACGATGAAGAACCGTGCCGGCTGGCTCGCACTGATTGTACTTGCAATTGCTTCGTTGCTGATGATCTTCGTTGTCATGCCGAGGATTAACCAGGAAAGCAAGCCAGTCGCAGCCGCGATCAATGCTGCCGGCGATGCGGTCAAGGATGCCGTTACCGAGGGTAACAAGCCTCAGGAGACAGCGAAGGTCGAGCCTCAGACGACAGCTCCATCCTCTGCCCCGGCCAATGCTCCTGCAGCAGCCGCTGCGCCTTCGGCTGCGTCCAACGATACACCGACATTCGACGTGCTTCGCGTCGAACCGGACGGCTCCGCAGTTATCGCCGGCCATGCGGCACCCAATTCCACCCTCGAGATCACCAACGGCACTTCCGTCATCGCCAAGGTCGATGTCGGCCCGAGCGGTGATTTTGCCGCCGTGCTGGACAAGCCGCTGCCGCCCGGCGACCATCAGATCGTGCTCAAGGCAACGGGCAAGGACGGCAAGGTCTTCACGTCGGAGGAGGTCGCAACGGTTTCCGTGCCCGCCGACAAGAACGGCAAGCTTCTCGCCATGGTGACGAAGCCCGGCAAGGCGAGCCGCCTGATCGCCGTTCCGGAAGAAGCCGGCAAGGCCGCGGCTGCACCGGCGGCGACACAGCCTGCGGCAGGCGTCGAGGTTTCGGCCGCCCCTGCTGCTCCCCAATCCACCGATGTCGCTTCCGCTCCGGCTTCCGGCACCACTGCTCCGGCAGCGGCGCCTGCCATGTCGAGCGAGCTGCAGATCACGGCGGTCGAGATCGAAGGCTCGAAAATCTTCATCGCCGGCGTCACCAAATCGGGCCGTCAGGTTCGCGGCTCTGCCGATGGCTCCGTCGTCGGCCAGGCACAGGCCGGGGGCGACGGACATTTCGTCATTGACGGAAGTGCAAACCTCACCGTCGGTGATCACCGTATCGCCGTCGAGGCGCTCGGCAGCAATGGACAGGTTCTGGTCCGCGTCGAGGTGCCGTTCAACCGGCCGGCCGGCGATCAGGTTGCAGCCGTCGCATCGCCCGCGCCGACAAGCCCGGTCACGGTTGCCGATGGTGGCGCCTTCGACAATTTGCGCGGACAGGTGGCCAAAGCATTCTCACTGCTCAAGGGCCTTTACGACGCAGGCAAGGTTCCCACCCTTGAAAGCATGACGGCAGCCCGTTCGGCAACCTCGATCGCGCTGCAGTCGCTTGGCGAATACAGGCTGCCGGCCGGTGCTTCCATCAATGCGACCGAGGCTGTCGGTGTCACGGCCGCCCATGCCAATGCGGCCCGCAAGGTGCTGGAAGACCTGCCGCGTGACGTGGCAGCGGTCGGTGCGGCCCTCGACAATCTGACCAAACTGATTGCCGATACGGTCGGCCCGGCACTGGCGCAGCAGTTCGGCGGCGCACCACAGACCATGGCTTCGTCCGACGGTACGCGCACGTTCCAGCAGGCTCCGCTGACCCAGAGCAGCAGCAACTCCGTCATCATCCGGCGTGGCGACACGTTGTGGCAGATCGCGCGGCGCGCTTATGGCCAGGGCGTGCGCTATACGACCATCTATCTCGCCAACGAGGAACAGATCGCCAATCCCGATGTCATCCAGCCAGGCCAGATCTTTGGCGTGCCAGAACAGTTCCGGCCGGATTCGGAAGAACTGCATCGTGAACGGCTGCAGCATCGCAAGGGCTGATTGTCCCGCATCATCCATTTCCCCGGCCGGCGGTCCCAACAGGACCGCCGGCCGAAGTGTTTCTGAGAGCATGCAGTGCAGAGACGGATTGAGGGTCGAAGTCTGGTGTGCGGAACTTTCGCACTGGCGTCTGCGCGGGAAAGCGGGGATGGCTGAAGGGTATTTGAAAAAATCTTCGGAGCACGCGCAATCGCTTAGCGGTTCCGTCGACGCCTCTTCATCCCCGCCCTCACCGACAGGCCGATAATCAAGTCGTCATCGGATGGGAACCGGGTTCGCGAACCGGCCTCCTTCACAACGGGTTGCCACTCGGTCTCCGGTGATGGTCGCGATTGCGATCGAACGGGAACTGACAAGTCCCGCAGGATCAAATGAGCCGGCCGGGGCAGGCGGAAAGCCTGAAATACCAAATACCCGATACCCCACCGCCTGCCCCTTCCCTTTTCACCGAACCGGTCTTGCCGGTGCGGCTGCTTGCCTTTGCCCCATTGATGGCGGCGGGAGGATTGCGAGCCTTGATCAGCTTCGCGCATGCCAGCCGCGGGACGCTTGCCTCATTGAGAATGCCCGAATCGATTGACGCCAAGCCGATATTCTTCGCGAGGACAAAATGATTTCCAGCATCAGCTCCAGCCGGATCTGGCCGCAACAGGTCGTGTTCAAGGCTTTTAACGACACGTCCGGTAATCCGGACAATCCGACACCCGGCTCGTCCGCCGCATCGCTTTCGCGGCTGTTCTATTCCGAAGCCGCCGATGAGGACGAGGATTATGGATATGAAAACGAACTGTCGTCGCAGTTCGGATCGATTCAGCGAACGGCAACGGAAAACAGCGCGGATCGATATACTGATGGCGCAATCGATGACATATCCTCGAATGCGTTCATGAAGGCTCTGCAGCAGAAGCTCGATCTATTGAAGGCAAACGAAGATACATCCGCCATGGCCGAAACGATGCAGGCGGCGCTTGGAGATGGCCGGCTGACCGTCACCGATGTCGTTACCGGCGAGCAGGTCATCGCCCGCGATGTGGCGGGTGGCGACACGACATCCGGTGAGATCATCCAGGTCGCGACATCCGAATGGAGCAGCTTTCTCAGGGACACGCTCTTGCGCGACTCCTACGGCCGGTTTGTCCGCAACCAGGATTCCAGCCATATAGATAAGGCAAGCGGGGCCAGTTCGTATTTCGGTATGATCGGTGAAACGCATTACTATCTCACATGGATGGCAACGTCGAATTCCTGACGCCGAGCACATACGCGCACTCGGATTGACAACTCCGGCATCGGCTGGAACACAGGTTCCGTCGCCTGCCTGAAACAGAGCCTATGGGAGTCGTCGTCATGCTGCGCTCGCTCTTTCTCTCGATCGCGTTCTTTTTGAGCGCCACGAATGCACTTCAAGCGCAAGAAGCGCAGGAGAACGTTGTTCTCTCCGTGGAACGGGACGTGGTGCGATGGGCCGCTGTCTACAAGATGCAGCCGGCACGAGAGGATGATCCCTATTTCCACGTTCGTGTCTTCGAACATAGGAAAGGTTGGCAGCCTTGGAAATTCAGGCAGCTCATCTTCCATATGGCCGTTACACCAGAGGCGCTGCAGGCGAGCCGCATTGACAGGCGGGCAACAATCTACAACTACAAGGATGTTGAGATCCGCGCAGCTTATCGCCGCTGGCTGAATGGTTCTGAAGCGCGTACCGAAGTTCCCATCTGCGATACGGATATCCTGAACTGTATCGCAAGGCTGCAATAACACTCACGCAGCGCTTCATCGGCTCCATAGTACGTGCCCTTTATCCCCGATCGCCGCCCTCACTTCTGCGACTTTTTCTCATGCCGCAAGCGGCGCCGGGAAAGAAACCGTTTCGACGGGCTGGGGAATAGCGCTTTTACAAGCGCCACCAATCAGTGAGCGTATAAACCGGAAGCCAGCAAAACGACGGCGAAGAGAAAAACCGGGACCGACCAGTATTCCATCCGGATGAAAAACAGGTCGTGCCGCGCGCCCGGCAATCCTGTCCTGTTGAGAAAACGCCCGAGCTTCCAGTTGAGCAATCCGGCCACGAGAAAGATTGCCGCGAACTCGAAAATCTTCGCCCAGTCCGACAGCTGCAGCGCTTCCGTCACCCAAAGCGCGGCAAAGATTGCAACTCCGATGAGAGGGATGGTGAGACCCCCCCATCCGCGCCAAATAAAAACCATTTCAGTCCATCCAATTCCATCAAATCCGGTTTCCGTGCCCCTCGTATGTGCAAATCGCCTCCGGCCGGCAAAGCAGCGTCTAAGGCATTGCCGGTGCTTCGGCGGCTCATTGAAGCTCTGCGAGAATATCGTCGTAGAGCTTGCAGGCGCCATTCGGATCGGTTGCAGTCTGAGCCTGTCCCTCCGTCATCTTCTGGGCTACGGCTGCAGCTCTCTGCGGGTCCTTGGCTGCCAGTTCCTGCATCTTTTGAGAGACTTCAGTCGCCTTGGCGGTCAGATCTTCTGCGGTGCAGGCAAATGAGGGAGTTGCCGCGATAATGAGAGCGGCGGTCAGGAGGTAAGTTTTCATGTTATTCCTTATCAAATCCCCCGGTTGCGAACGGGGCGCCGCGGTGGAATTCACGCGGTCATTTTCGGTCCAAGTGCGGAGACTAGGCCGCCGAAGCCCATATGGGGCTGCAATCGTTATGGGATCGTAGCCACAGCTGGGCCAATTCTTGTGGTCATGAATGCGCTCGATAAAGGCTCCGTATGGCATTCGCACCTGCGACCCACACCCTCCCCGATCCATAACCACCCTATTTCCAGCGGAAACACCCGGCCTGACATTGCATCCGCCTCCTTTGCCGCCTATGTGCCGGGTGGCGCTTCTTTCGCGCGTCCCGGAGACCTGCATGTCGAACAAGAAGAAGATCGTTTCCGCGGATGACGGCAATCCGCTCGGAACACTCGTCAACCTGTGGCCCTATATGTGGCCGACGGGGCGTGCGGACCTCAAGGCGCGGGTGCTCTGGGCCACGTTCTTCCTCATCCTCGCCAAGCTAGTGCTTCTCTCGGTTCCTTATTTCTTCAAATGGGCGACCGATGCGCTGAACGGCAAGCTGGATATGGCTGGGCTTCTGCCGGCCTTCCTGCTCGGCGCCGTGGTGCTGGTCATCGCCTACAATTTCACCCGCATCCTGCAGGTGGGCCTGAACCAGCTGCGTGACGCGCTGTTTGCCTCGGTCGGCCAGCATGCGGTGCGCCAGCTTGCCCACAAGACCTTCGTGCACATGCACCAGCTTTCGCTGCGCTTCCATCTGGAGCGCAAGACGGGCGGGCTTTCGCGCATCATCGAGCGTGGCACCAAGGGCATCGAAACGATCGTCCGCTTCACCATCCTCAATTCGGTGCCGACGCTGATCGAGTTCGTGCTGACGGCCATCATCTTCTGGGCGGCTTACGGTTTTGCCTATCTCGCGGTCACGGCGATCACCGTTGCCGCCTATATCTGGTTCACCATCAAGGCCAGCGACTGGCGCATCGCCATTCGCCGGACGATGAATGACAGCGATACCGACGCCAATACCAAGGCGATCGACTCGCTTTTGAACTTCGAGACGGTCAAATATTTCGGCAACGAGGAGATGGAGGCCAGGCGCTTCGACGTGTCGATGGCGCGTTACGAAAAGGCCGCCACACAGGTCTGGACCTCGCTCGGCTGGCTCAACTTCGGCCAGGGCGTTATCTTCGGTCTCGGCCAGGCCGTGATCATGATCATGTCGGCGCTGGCAGTACAGCGCGGCGAACAGACGATCGGCGATTTCGTCTTCGTCAATGCGCTTTTGATGCAGCTTTCGGTGCCGCTCAATTTCATCGGCTTCGTCTACCGCGAAATCCGCCAGGGTCTGACCGATATCGAGCAGATGTTCGAGCTTCTGGAAGTCGAGGCGGAAGTGACCGACCGGCCGGATGCAAAGCCGCTCGTCCTCAATGCTACGAGCAACGAAAAAGGCGCCATCGCCTTCAAGGATGTCCGTTTTTCCTACGATCCCGAGCGGCCGATCCTCAAGGGCATTTCCTTCGAGGTGCCGGCCGGCAAGACGGTTGCGATCGTCGGCCCGTCGGGCGCCGGCAAATCGACGATCTCCCGCCTGCTCTATCGCTTCTACGATATTCAGGACGGCTCGATCACCATTGACGGCCAGGATGTGCGCGACGTGACGCAGAAGTCGCTGCGCGCGGCGATCGGCATGGTTCCACAAGATACGGTGCTGTTCAACGATACGGTCGCCTATAACATCCGTTACGGCCGACCGGGTGCCGATGACACGGAGGTGCAGAAGGCAGCCGAGATCGCGCAGATCGACACTTTTATCAAGCAGCTTCCTGACGGTTATGAAACCAGGGTTGGCGAACGCGGCTTAAAACTTTCCGGCGGAGAAAAGCAGCGGGTGGCGATCGCCCGCACGATTTTGAAGGCCCCGCCGATCCTCATACTCGACGAGGCGACGTCTGCGCTCGACACGACGACTGAACATGAGATCCAGTCGGCGCTGGACAAGGTTTCGGAAAATCGCACGACTCTTGTCATCGCCCACAGGCTTTCGACCGTGATCGGCGCCGACGAGATCATCGTGCTGCGCGCAGGAGAGATCGCCGAACGCGGCACGCATGCCGGCCTGCTTGCAGAAAACGGTCTCTACGCCTCGATGTGGAACCGTCAGCGCGAAGCCACACAGGCGGAAGAACATCTGCGCCAGGTGCGCGAAAGCGACGATCTGGGTGTCGTCACGCGCGGCACGCCGGCGGCGGAATAACGAGTTCCAACAGAAAGTTAGGCCGAAGCGATGAAACGACGGATGAACTATTCCTGGAAACGGATGGCGGTGGCGGGCAGCCTCGTGCTCGCCTACCTTCTCGTGCTGACCTTCTGGGGCTCACCGCTTCTGGCGCTGACGACCTGGCTCGGTCTCGTCGACCCGGCAAAAATCTGAAACCCCAGCAAGCCGAGGGGCGCCCGCCGGGCAACGGGACCAATGCTGTGAAGGCCACTTGCCGGATGGCAATCTACCAGCCAAGACATGGAACACCTGCCTTAGGCTGCGTCTTGCCAACCGGAATGCTTTCGCGTCGTTCCGGCGCAAACTCCGCCGTCTCGCACAACACGAATGTCGTCTTGTCGGAGCGGCGCGGAGATTTGCCGACACCGTAGATTTCCGCTGCCGCATGCAGCAGCTGCGCAAACTCCGGCGTGGAAATGCCATCTGCCCGCCGAAGCTGGGCGATTAATGGGTCAGATACGACATCTTCGATGGTCAGGTCGCGTTTCATGGTTTTGCTCCTCTATCAAAACCTGTACACGGGGTGGACTACAGTCACATTGCAAAACTACGGCCAAAAAGGGGCATTTTCGATGTGGCAAATTCTCCTTATGCGAGAAATCGCGCGTCAAATTCACGCAGGCGATCCCATCTCAAACATCGCCCATATCTGACCGCGGAACGCTGGTATCTGAACACTGCGATAAAACGCAAAAAGCCGCCAAACGGGCGGCCTTGCTCAAGGCAGAGCGGTGGCGGCAATGGCGGCGGAAGACAAATCCACCTGACAGAAAGGCGTGGTCGAAGCGACGAAGAAACCTCGAGTAAGCCTTTCCACCTGCGCATCAGAGCATGCTTGTGCGTCCATTCGGGCGCAGGGCGCTCTAGCGGCGCGACGAACCGAAACGCATGCGTTCGCGATAGCGACGCTGGCTCCAGACCGTATAGGCCACTGCGGCGATCACGATCGCAATATCCGCCGCTGCTATCAGGCACCAAGTAACGCTCATTTCTCCAACTCTTCCGTGTTCCAGCCGAAGCGAATATACGAAAAGTGCTCCCAACAATGGTTTAAGCGCATCCGTAACATTCGACTTTGATGTAAGTCAGCTGCCTCCTGACCGACTTTTGTGACAACCATATGAAAATCGAAGCAAAAGCCATGCCATTTTGCTGCATTGCAGCAAAAATCTGATTCACATTCACATGTGCCAACGTATCCGTCGCGTGATGGTTGCAATCCCCATACGGTTTGGTGAGGAACACGGAACCGCATTGCCGCGAATACCGTTTTTCGATAGTCAGTGCCGCTAACACAGGCCTTACGCCCCAGGGAGAAACAGTTGATCAACCTCTTCGACACCATCCGCAACACGCTCGTGCCGATCCACAAGGAAGGCTACGTCTTCGTTGCGATCTTTTTTGTCGTGTCACTGATCCTTGGTTATTTCGCCGAACCGCTATTCTGGATCGGTTTGGTGCTGACGCTCTGGTGTGCCTATTTTTTCCGCGATCCCGAGCGCGTCGTGCCGCAGGATGACGATCTGATCGTCAGCCCGGCCGATGGCCGCATCAGCCACGTCGCCATGGTAGTTCCGCCGTCGGAACTGGGTCTCGGCTCAGAACCCATGCTGCGCATTTCCGTTTTCATGAACGTCTTCAACTGCCATGTGAACCGCTCGCCGGTCCGCGGTGAAGTCAAGGTGATCGAATATCGCGCAGGACAGTTCGTCAACGCGGAACTCGACAAGGCAAGCTCCGACAACGAGCGCAACGGCCTCGTCATCGAAAGCCGCCATGGCAATGTCGGCGTCGTGCAGATCGCCGGCTTCGTTGCGCGCAGGATCGTCTGCTGGGTCAAGCCGGGCGAGCCGCTCAATGCAGGCGAACGCTTTGGCCTGATCCGCTTCGGTTCGCGCCTCGATGTGTTCGTACCGAATGGCGGACAGGCGCGTGTGTCGATCGGACAGCTTGCCATTGCCGGCGAGACGGTGCTGGCTGAGTTCGGCTCGACCAAAGGCCCGTCGCTCGGCCGTCGCAGCTGATAGATAGCATCAAGGAGAAAACGGATGATGGATATGCCCCCAGGAGAGCCGAACCGCTCGACCGACGAGGCCCGCGGTCCACGTCTGAGGGAAATCCCCATCCGGTTGATGGTGCCAAACCTCATCACGGTTCTGGCCATCTGTGCGGGCCTGACGGGTATCAGGCTCGCATTCGAGGCACGCTACGAGCTGGCCGTCGCCATGGTTTTGCTGGCTGCCTTTCTCGACGGCATTGACGGGCGGATCGCCCGTCTCTTGAAGGCCACGTCGAAATTCGGCGTGCAGATGGATTCGCTTGCCGACATCATCAATTTCGGCGTCGCCCCAGCGCTAGTCTCCTACGCCTTCCTGCTCGACGGTGCCCGTTCGCTCGGCTGGATTGCGGCGCTGCTCTATGCGATCGCTGCGGGCCTGCGACTGGCACGTTTCAACGTCATGGAAGACCGCGGCATCAAGGCGCCCTGGCAGTCGGAATTCTTTGTCGGCGTGCCGGCCCCGATGGGAGCCCTCCTGATGCTGCTGCCGGTCTATCTCGGCTTCCTCGGCGTCGAGCGCACCCCGTTGTTCATCTATGGCAGCGTCGCCTATACGGTCGGCATCGGTTATCTGCTGGTCAGCCGGCTGCCTGTCTGGTCCGGCAAGTCGAGCAAGATCCGCCGGGACATGATGTTTCCGATCATGCTTCTCGTCGTTCTCTATGTCGCGCTCCTGATGAGCTACACATGGGAAGTTCTCTCGGTCACCGTCGTCGCCTATCTTTGCGTGCTGCCATTCAGCGCAAGGGCATGGAAGCGACGCTACGGCACGATCACCATCGAAGACGAACGTACGCACGTCTGACGCGTACTTAGGCAATACGGCACCCGCTGCAATGCACTGAAATTGCTGCATTGCAGCTCCTGCCTGCGGCAAGTTGCCACGCGTAGACTCACCTCATCGAAAAGCAGCGGATAAGCCTTTATTCCGCCCCTATTGCCGGTGATTTCCCGGCGCCCCGCAGCACAGAAGAATCATGCGGGTGAAGTGATGAGGATAAAGACGTGAGCAATACCCAAAAGACCGAAAAGCCGGAACAGAAGCCCGACTTCACTGCACATTTCCGTCCGCTCGGCATCAAGGCCGTTGCAGCAGCAGCCATGATGCTGAAGCGGAAGCCGAAGCTGACGCCGGTCCGGTAAGTCGCTCAGAAGTCGCTGAACGCACTCCACAAAAGACCGAGCGCCAGCGCGCTCATGACAAGGCCGATCAGGCCGTCCAGAACCCGCCAGGCGGCGGGTCGGGCGAAGATCGGCGCCAGAAGACGGGCGCCGTAACCCAGCCCGAAGAACCAGACGAACGAGGCGGTGGCGGCACCTGCCCCGTAAGCGAAACGTTCACGTCCTTCGAAGCCGGCAGACAGGCTGCCGACGAGCAGGACGGTGTCGAGATAGACATGCGGATTGAGGAAGGTGAAGGCAAGGCAGGTCAGGACCGCCGCTTTCAGCGACAGGCCTTCCGTTTTCTCCGCCACCATGGCCGCGGGCCGCAAGGCGCGCTTGAAAGCCAGCGCCGCATAACTTCCCAGAAATATCGCGCCACCGATCGTGACCAGCAGGATCAGCGTTTTCGATTGCGACACGATCGTGCCCATCCCACCGACTCCGGCTGCGATCAATGTCGCATCCGACAGGGCGCAGATCAGGCAGAGCACGAAGACATGCCGGCGCAGCAGGCCCTGGCGCAGGATGAAAGCGTTCTGGGCGCCGATCGCAACTATCAGCGACCCGCCGAGGGCAAAGCCGGACAGACCGGCAGACAGAAGATTCATTTGGGAAGCATTCCGGTGGGAGAAGAAACAGTGAGAGCGGAATCCGCCTAGAACAGCGACATCTGAGATGTGTCTTTGCCGGGTTTCGGAGGTTTGTCCTCAAGCTCCGCGACGGCAACCGGTTTCTGCACATCAGGCCCCATGTTGGAGACCTTGTTGACCAGATCCGAGACGGGGATCGCCTCGAAGAAATCGTCTTCGGCGGGCTTCAGGAGATCGGCGACCTGGCGCGGTTCCTGGGTCTTGCATTCCAGCCAGCGCTCGAAATCATCGGGCCGGATGACGACCGGCATCCTGTCATGAATGCCCCGGATCGCCCGATTGGCTTTGGTCGTCATGATCACCGCGGTATCGACTTCCGATCCGTCGGCCGACGCGTAGGTTTCCATAAGCCCGGCAAACGCTATGACACCGCCGCTCTTCGGCCTGATCCAGTAGGCCTGCGAACTCATGCCGCTTTCCTTCGGCGGACGCTTCCACTCATAGAAACCGGAGGCCGGAACGAGGATGCGGCGATGGCGCATGGCGGCGCGGAAGGAAGCCTTGTCGATCGCCGTTTCCGAGCGGGCATTGATCAGCAGCGGAAAGTCGCGCATGTCCTTGACCCAGCCGGGGATCAGCCCCCAGCGCGCAAGCGTTGCTCGACGATCCGGCAGGTTGCTGCCCGGCTGGCGATCGGCCTGGCCGACCACGAGGACGGGCTGCGTCGGCGCGATGTTGAACCGCGGCGGAAAATCATCCTCGAAATCTGCGACACCAAGAATGCCGAGAACCTCGTCCGGCTTGTGGGTCAGGGCGTAACGTCCACACATGGGCTCTAGATGGCACCGCGTTTGAGAGCGGTCAAGAAATTCGACTGGACGCCATCAGGCGCTGCGCGGTCCGAACAGGATGATCGCCCCGCCGACGAGGCAGACGATGGCCCCCGTTACATCCCAGCGATCGGGCGAACGGCCCTCGACACCCCAGAGCCAGAGCACCGAAGCGACGATATAGATGGCGCCGTAAGCCGCATAAGCGCGCCCCGCAGCTTCCGCCGGCACCAGCGCCAGCGCCCAGGCGAAGGCTGCCAGCGAAACCATTCCCGGCGCCAGCCAGAGCGCCGACTTGTCGAGTTTCAGCCAGGCCCAGAAGGCAAAACAGCCGGCAATTTCGGCAAGGGCAGCGAAGGCGTAAAGGAGATAGGTCTGCATGGGATTTTATTCGAAATCCTGTCGTTTGACGTCCTGTGCCATGTGCAGCACGCGCAGAATCACGATCCGATCTGCGTAGGAACGATAATAAATATAGCGCTGCCGATAGGGAAAGGCTCGCAACCCCGCAGAGATATCGTCGCGCGGTGAACCGGTAAAATCAGCCTCCGCAATCCAGATGATCTTCGCAGTCAGGTCCGTCAGGAATTCCTCTGCATAATAAGGGCTGGTCGCAGCAATAAAGCGACGAATGCCACGCAGGTCCGCACGCGCCAGCGGAGAGACGATAAGCCGTTTCGCCCTTTTACCGCCCTTCGTCGTCATTCATGACATCCGCAAGCAGGGATTCATGAGTATCATATTCTATCCCGAGGCCTTCTGCGATCTGGCTCTCAGCTGACTGGATTGCCTGACGAAGAGACTGCACGCGCATCTCGTAGTCGGCAAGCATACGTATGCCCGCCCGAACGGCTTCAGTTTCCGTTCCAAAGCGGCCATGTTTTACGAGATCCGCCAGGATGCCATCATAAGCGTCACCAAGGGAAAAGGTCTTCGCACGCGCCATGGGATGCTCCTTAAAGATCGACAATACGGTATTTTGCAATACTTTTACAATATCGCGATGTGAGGTTAGGATTTGGCAGCCGCACAACCTCCCTGTTACCGAGTAATATCAAAACATGCCCCTCTCCCCCCAGGCCGCCTCTTCCGCAATCCTTGAACGTGATGGTCGCTTTCTGCTAATCCGACGGAAGAACCCGCCGATGGCCGATCTGTTTGCCTTTCCCGGCGGACGGGCGGAGCCGGGCGAGACGCCGGCAGAAACGGCGCTAAGGGAATTCTTCGAGGAAACCGGGATCCAGGCGCGCAATCCGACGCTCTTTGCCACTTATGACCTGAAGAGCGAGAAGGATGGCGGAAGCCATTTCTTTCTCTCCGTCTTCAGGATCGAGGCCGATCGGCATGTCGAGGCTGTTGCCGCCGACGATGCGGCCGATCCCGGCTGGTACACCGCGGAAGAAATCCGCCGCCTGCCCTGCCCGCCGAGCGTTCGCGATTGCGCCGAAAAGCTGGCGGCGCTTGCAGCCGACCGGTAAGATTGGCGCGTCGGATCGCTGCCGAATCACGAGCATCCGAATCGACTTCGGACGCCAACCCAAGGAATTCCGTTTGAAATCCGCCGCCTGCCTCGCCCTGCCGCTTTTTCTTGTCATCGCGTCCCCGCTTGCAGCGCAGGGAACGAAGAAGCCTGCGGCGGATACAAAGGCTCCGGTTCAGCAACCGGCACCGGCGGAAACCTCCCTTCCTGCCCCTTATGATGCCCAGCTTTTGCGGCTTTCCGAGGTCCTGGGCTCGATCAGCTACCTGCGCGAATTGTGCGGTGCACCGCAGGAGGACTGGCGCCGGACGATGCGGCAGCTGCTCGATTCCGATGCGGCAAACGAGCCAGCGCGGCGGGAGCGGTTGACGGCCGCCTATAATCGTGGATACCGCTCCTTTGCTGCCGTGCACACATCCTGCACGCTTGCGGCGCGCACGGCTGAGGAGCGATACCGTAACGAAGGCGCAACACTTGCGACGGAAATAACCTCGCGTTTCGGAAATTAGCGGATTATTTACCTCTTTCGTCAGGAAGGCGTGTCGTTTCGATAAAAGGCTGATAAAGTTCTTAACGGCGCAGTAATCAAATCGGCCTCATTGGCCGGCACCGAGGAAAGTTCAGTATGCAGTCAGGCCGCAACGAAATCGATGACATGATCGTCCACGAAAAGATGCAGGTCGCGCTCGAGTATCAGAACGACGCCTGGGCAGACGGACGCGCAGACGGTATCGAGCCGGAAATCATCGCAGACGCAGCAATCGCCTTCGCCATGCGCGAAACGATCCGCCAGCGTGGCGAGGAAGGTGCGGAAGCCCTGCTCGAATCACTTCGTCAGCGCATGCTGGCCGGCGAGTTTTCTCCCGAACGCAACATCCAGTAATATTCGAGCTTCCCATGCGGAACGCCATTTTCAAATCCGTCACGACAAGGCTGCTGGCAACGGCGGCGATATTCTGCGTTTCAGCAAACGCGTTTGCGCTTTCGGATGGACGCATGGCGCCTGCCGCCGAGGATATTCGCCCGCAGGAAACGCCCCTGCTTCAGGCGTTTGAAGGCGCAACCCAGACGCGCCCCGGACTTTCGCTGGAAGGTGACGCGCGCCAGCAAGACGCGGAGAATACGGCGCCAGCTGCCGACGACAAAACCGCTCCCAAGAGTGATGGGACGAATGCCAATCCGGGTGGAGCCGGATCGACATCTGCTGCCGATCAGCCCTCGGCAGAAATCATCCGCGATCTCTCCGCCCTGCCCGCGCCGGTGAAAGCCATGCGCGAAAGGCTGGTGGAAGCAGCCGCGTCCGGTGATATCGAACGGCTGCGCCCGCTGATCGAAGGCACGCCGAAACCGCCGCAGATCATGAATAATGAGAGCGACGATCCGATCGATACGCTCAAAAACTTTTCCGGGGATGCGGAAGGCCAGGAAATCCTCGCAATCATGCTCGATCTTCTGGCAACGGGTGCTGCAAGGGTCGATGCGGGAACGCCGGACGAAGCCTATGTTTGGCCCTATTTCATCGGCAAGCCGCTTTCCGAACTCACGGCGCCGGAACGGGTCGAGCTGCTGCGCATCGTTACCGCAGGCGACCTGATGGGCATGGAAGAGGCCGGTAATTACAATTTCTACCGTCTGGGCATTTCGCCGGACGGACAATGGAAGTTCATGGCCGGCGGCGACTGAGGTCCTCGCTCTAGGCCTCGCATGCTCGCATCGTACGCTCTGAGAGCGGATAGACGCCTTAACGCAACACCATGAGCAGTTTCGGCCTGCCCTCGCGGATATTTGGACTTTCCGAACCCGTTCATTTTCGAATATGGAGGATGCGGCTCAAGTTTGGCTACTTCCTTGCTGGCGTTCTGTCGCCGAACCACATTCCAGAGATGCCGTAATGCTTTCCCGTTTCTTTGCCTATTACCGCCCCTACAAGGGATTGTTCATTCTCGATTTCAGCTGTGCGGTTCTTTCCGGCCTGCTGGAACTCGGCTTTCCCATGGCGGTCAAGCTGTTCGTCGACCGGTTGCTGGTGACACAGGAGTGGTTCCTGATCGTGATCGCCTCGATCGCGCTTCTCATCTGCTATGCGATGAACACCGGTCTTATGGTTGTCGTCACCTATTGGGGCCACATGCTTGGCATCAATATCGAGACCGATATGCGCCGGGAAGCCTTCAACCACATGCAGAAGCTTTCCTTCCGTTATTACGACAATCACAAGACCGGGCATCTGGTCGGGCGGCTGACCAAGGATCTGGAAGAGATCGGCGAGGTTGCACATCATGGGCCCGAAGACCTGTTCATCGCCATCATGACCTTCATCGGCGCGCTGGCGCTGATGATCTCGGTCAACTGGAAGCTGGCCTTGATCACCGCGCTGGTGGTGCCGCTGACGGCCTGGGTGACCAGCCGCTACGGTGCGCGGATGAGCGCCAATTTCCGCCGACTTTTCGACCGGGTGGGCGATTTCAACAGCCGCATCGAGGAAAATGTCGGCGGCATGCGCGTCGTGCAGGCCTTTGCCAACGAACCGCATGAGCGGGCGTTGTTCGAACGCGACAACCAGAATTATCGCCGCGTGAAGCTCGAAGCCTACAAGATTATGGCCGCCAGCACCTCGCTCAGCTACATGAGCATGCGCCTGACGCAGATGATCGTGATGATCAGCGGCGCCTGGTTCGTGCTGCAGGGCGAACTGACCGCCGGCGGCTTCATCGGCTTCCTGCTGCTCGTCACCGTGTTCTTCCGTCCTGTCGAGAAGATCAATTCGGTTATCGAGACCTATCCGAAGGGCATTGCCGGTTTCCGCCGTTTCACCGAGCTTGTCGATACCGAGCCGGATATCGCCGATGCGCCGGATGCGGTCGCTGTCGGTGCGCTCAAGGGGGCGATCGACTATAACGGCATTTCCTTCGGCTACAGCGCCGACAAGCCGATCCTGAAAAATGTCAGCCTGTCGATCCAGCCCGGCGAGACGATCGCCTTTGTCGGCCCCTCGGGTGCGGGCAAGACGACGATGTGCTCGCTTCTGCCACGCTTCTACGATGTCACGAGCGGCTCGATCACGATCGACGGTATCGACATTCGCCAAATGACCAAGGCGTCGCTGCGCCAGCAGATCGGCATTGTGCAGCAGGACGTGTTCCTGTTCGGCGGCACGATGCGGGAAAACATCGCGTACGGTCGCCTCGGCGCCAGCGATACAGAAATCATGGATGCAGCGCGCCGAGCGCGTCTTGAAGATATGATCGCCGACCTGCCGGAGGGTCTGGACACCGTTGTCGGCGAACGTGGCGTCAAGCTTTCCGGCGGCCAGAAACAGCGCGTGGCGATCGCCCGCATGTTCCTCAAAAACCCGCCGATCCTGATCCTCGACGAGGCAACCTCGGCACTCGATACCGAGACGGAACGGGCGATCCAGCGGTCGCTGTCGGAGCTTGCCGTCGGGCGCACCACGCTGATCATCGCCCATAGGCTTGCCACTATCCAGGGTGCTGACCGTATCGTCGTGATCGATGAAAGCGGCATTCTGGAACAGGGCACGCATCAGGAACTGATCGCACGTCGCGGCGCCTATAACCGCCTGCATTCGGCCCAGCACGGCGGTTGACGAAAAAACCGTAAAGATCGGCGTCATGTTCGCCACGGTTGAAGATGCGCAATAAACTTGATAAAATAAGAATAGTTTTCTCGTGGTCATTTGCACGAGGGTGGAGCCGCGGGGTCGGAGCATGACGTTTCAGCCGAGAATGCGTAATCAGATCGAGGGTTTTTCGGTTCTGGGCGGATTGCGTAGGCGATACTGGAACGGAATTACCGCCGATCTGTGGGACGTGGAATGCGCCGCTTATGCCGGCGGCTATTACGTTGCGCGCGATCCGCGTCTGTTCATCCTTTTAGACCAGCGCGGCCAGGGCCGCCCGGCGCTGAAACGCTCTCCGCGGGAAACCGGGTTGATGCAGGATGCAAGCCTCAGCCCGATCTCCTACATCCCCGCCGAGATGGATCTGTGGATCGATATCAAGGACGTGCAATATGTCCGGCATCTCGACATCCATTTCGAAGCAGACACGATGAGCCGGCGGCTGGGCGACAATCTCGATCCGCGCCGGCTGAAGGACCCGCAACTGGTCTTCGCGGATAGCCGTGTCATGGCGCTTGCCGAACTGATCGCCGCCGAGATCGCCAATCCCGATCCGCTGCACGATCTTTACGGCGACGGGCTGGCGCTGGCGCTTCTGATCGACGTGCTGAAGCTCGCCAAGTCGGAGCCACGCAAGCGCGGTGCATTGGCACCCTGGCAGTTGAAGCGGGCGAGCGAGTTCATCGAACAGCATTGCCTGCGCAATATAAGGCTGGAAGAACTGGCGGTGTTGACCGGCCTGTCACAGTCGCATTTCTCGCATTCATTCAAGGCTTCGACCGGCATGGCGCCGCACGAATGGCAGATGAATGCGCGGCTTTCGCGCGCCAAGGACATGCTCAAATCCGGTGACCAGCCGCTGACGGAAATCGCTGCCGAGACGGGGTTTTCGGACCACGCGCATTTTTCCCGCGTGTTCCGCAAGCATATGGGGCTGGCGCCATCGCAGTGGAAAAAGTCACAGTCGGAATAAAACATCCGAGCAAACGCGCGAGGGGTGAGAACTTTGCCCAATATCGTTCAAGTCCCGCACATCAGAACAAGCGCCGACAAGAAATCTGAGTTAACCACTCACCTTATTATTTTACCGCAGGAAAAGCGGCGCGAGTGGGGCAAAAATGAAGAAAACCGTCAAGTCTTCCGCAATGAGAGCGGGTGTCGTAAAGGCCAGCCTTTGGGCGGGTGTGGCTGCCATCGGGCTTGCTGCCGCCTGGAGCGCACAGGCACAAGAGGCTGAGAGCCAGAACAGCACGACGCTTGCACCGATCGTGCTTCAGGGCGAAGGCGAACAGGGCGGCACCGGCCCGGTCAAGGGCTATGTCGCCAAGCAGACGACGACCGGTTCCAAGACGGATACGCCACTGAATGAGCTTCCGCAGGCTGTCTCAGTCGTCGGCCGCAGCGAGCTTGATGACCGCGCTGTCGTCAACAAGGTCGATGAGGCGCTTCGCTACACGCCAGGCGTCGTCGCACAGCCCTATGGTACAGACCCGGATACGGACTGGTTCTACGTGCGTGGCTTCGATGCCAGCCAGACGGGTCTCTACATGGACGGCCTTAACCTGTTCGGTTACGCCTTCGGCAATTTCCAGATCGACCCGTTCATGCTGGAGCGCGTCGAAGTGCTAAAGGGGCCTGCCTCGGTTCTCTACGGCGGCGCCAATGCCGGTGGCGTCATAAATCTGGTGCGCAAGCAGCCGACGGACACCCCCTATTATTACACCGAGATCGGCATCAACAGTAACGGCAATGCCTTCACCGGCTTCGACTTTTCCGACAAGCTGGGCGACAGCGGCATATACAGCTACCGCCTGACCGGCAAACTGGCCGGTGGTGAGGGCTATACGGACTATACCAACGACATCCGCGGCTTCATCATGCCGCAGCTGACCATTTCACCGGACGACGCTACCAAGCTGACCGTCTTTGCCTATGCTGCAGGTCTCAACCAGCGTCATACCGGCAACGGCTTCCTGCCTTACGAGGGCACGGTCGTCGACGGCCCGTTCGGTGGCAAGATCTCCCGTCGCTTCTTCCCCGGCGAGCCGGATATCGATAACGGCCATTACGACCAGCAGATGCTCGGCTACGAACTGGAACACGAGTTCGAAGGCGGCTGGAAGGCGACTTCGAATTTCCGTTACAGCCATCTCGATAAGTGGGAACATTTCGTCTACCCGTATCTCTATACGGCAACCGGCGATCTCAACCGCATCAATTTCTCGGGCGACACGAGCGTCAACAACGTGGCGTGGGACAATCGTATCGAGAACGACTTCGATATCGCCGGCGCAAACCATAAGGTCATGGTCGGCGTCGACTACCGCTATTATAATATCAAGAACATCCAGAACTCGACCTTCGGCGCGAGCACGATCGACCCGACGGATCCTGTCTATGGCCTGCCGCAGACACCGGCCGGGCCTCTCTACAACCAGGATGCCACGATGCATCAGGTTGGCATCTATGCGCAGGACCAGATCCGCTTCGGCGGCGGCTGGCTGGTGACGCTGAACGGTCGCTTCGACTATATCGACAGCGATTTCAAGGATAAGCTGCCGGTTACCGCCTTCGACGCTGACGACAGTTACAAGGATACCGATCACGCCTGGAGCGGGCGGGCGGGCCTCGCCTACGAATTCGACAATGGCGTGACGCCTTATGTCAGCGCCGCAACCTTCTTCAATCCGCAGATCGGCATGGGTGCGTCCGGACCGCTCAAGCCGGAAGAAGGCCAGCAGTACGAAGCAGGCGTCAAGTACGACCCGACCTTCATGGATGCTTCCTTCACCGCCTCGGTCTTCCACATCAAGAAGCGCAACAACACGGTTTCCGTCGGTTTCGCTCCGTGGGTGGACCAGCTCGGCGAGGTGGAATCCAAGGGCGTGGAACTGGAAGGCAAGTTCAATATCGATGAGAACTGGAAGATCCTCGGCTCGCTTGCCTATACCGACATGGAAGTGACGAAGAACGATCCGAACCCGGCACTCATCGGCAAGTCGCCCTATATCGTTCCAGACTGGACGGCGTCGCTATGGGCCGACTACACGGTCACCACCGGCGCGCTTGAAGGCCTCAGTTTGGGCGCCGGCCTGCGTTATAAGGGTGAGTCCTGGGCCAACGACACCAACACTCTCAAGGTTCCTTCTTCCACCGTCGTCGACGCGGCGATCCGCTACAAGAAGGATGATTGGACCGCCTCGCTCAACGTCACCAACGTGTTCGACAAGGAATATGTCGAGGCTTGCGGCGGGATCGGCGCCTGCGGTTACGGCGATGCCCGCACGTTTACTGTCAAGCTCAGCAAGGTCTGGTAAACCCATTACCTGAAACGCTAAGTTGACAATTCCAGTGAAGTTAATCAGGAAGGCCCCGATGGGGCCTTTCTTTTTCTGTCTTCGCCAGGTTCTCACCCGCATGGAGGAATGATCGTGAACGCAGCTGCATTTCCACATCGGGAATTCATCCTCACCGGCACGGCCATTCCTGTCGATGCGGGCGAGATGTTGGGCGAGATCTGCGAGCATTTTATCGACCATGCGGACGTATTTCGCGACGGCGATCATGTGACGCTGTCGAGCGAGATCGGCGAGGCCTATATTTCAAAGGTCAGCGAACAGCTCGATATCAGGCTTGCCTGCTCGACCGGGGACATGCTGTCGATGACGCGTGGCATCATTGCCGAACATCTTTTCATGTTTGCCGGCGATGATCCGCTGACGCTCGAATGGGCCGACCAGCCGAAGCCGGAAAAGCTTGCCAATCTGAGCGAAATCACCGTGGTCTCGGCCATCAACGTGACGCCAAGGATGCGACGGCTTACCGTCTCCTGCGCGGATACGGCCCGTTTCGACACGACCGAAGGACTGCATGTGCGGCTGCTCATGCCGCCGAAGGGGCGCGAGCCGATCTGGCCGGTGACGCTGGCCGATGGTCGCATCGGCTGGCCGGAGGGCGCGGACGAGATCGCGGTGCGCTATTACACGATCCGCAGCATCGACCTCGAACGCCGCGAGATGGTGATCGATTTCGTCGTGCATGAGGATTGCGGACGGCGCATGCCGGGCGCCGAATTCGGCCTTACCGCGCAGCCGGGTGACCGGGCGGCGCTTCTCGGCCCCGGTGCGGGCGGCATGCCGGAAGCGAAGGATCTTTTGCTTGCCGGAGATGAAACCGCCCTCCCCGCCATTGCGCGGATGATCGAACTGGCGACACCCGACATGAAGGTGCATGCGATCCTCGAAGTGGCGAACAAAGCTGAGGAACAGGTCCTGGCCTGCGCTGCCGATAATTTTTCGATCGAATGGCTGCATCGCGATGGCGCCGAGCCGGGCACAGCCGGATTGCTGGAACCGGCGATTGCCGCACGGCTTGAGGGGCTCGGCCCGGAGACAATCGTCTGGGCGGCCTGCGAAAAGACCGAGGCTCAGGCAATCCGCGCCCGCCTGAAGGAAAACGGCCTCGACCGGACGCGAATGACCTCGATCACCTATTGGCGTCGCGGTCACACGGACTGACGGTTTCGCATTCGGCTTGCTCCGCTCACCGCGAAGACTTATCTCCGTGGTGAGTAGAGGGATTCCCGTTCCATGACCAAAGCCTATCTTCCGACCCGCAGCCTGATCCGCATTTCCGGCAAGGATGCACAGGATTTCCTGCATTCGCTGATCACCACCGATATCGAGGGACTGCCGGAAAACGAGGCGCGTCCCGGCGCTCTGCTGACGCCGCAGGGCAAGATCCTGTTCGATTTCGTCATCTGGCGGGATGGTGAGGGGTTTATTGTCGAGACAGAGACTGTCCAGCGCGATGCGCTGATGAAGCGGCTGATGATGTACAAGCTGCGCGCGGCGGTCGATCTTGCCGCCCTGCCCGAAGATGGCGTGACCGTGTTCTGGGATGACGAGGCGGATCAGGGTGCGGTCGTGGATAGCGCATTCGCCAAGGCGGGGATCGCGCTTTCGCGAAAACCGGGCCAGCATGCCGATGATCGGATGGACGCTTATCAGGCGCTCAGGATAACGGCCGGCCTCGTGGTGTCCGGTGATGACTATGCGCTGCAGGATGCGTTCCCGCATGACATCCTGCTCGACAAGAATGGCGGACTTTCCTTCCGCAAGGGTTGTTATGTCGGCCAGGAAGTCGTCTCACGCATGCAGCATCGCGGCACGGCGCGCCGGCGCGTGGCGCATGTAACGGCTGAGGCAGCGCTTCCGGCAGCGGGCACCGAAATTACGGCGGGCGGCAAACCGGTCGGAACGCTCGGGTCGGTCTCAGACAGGAACGGGCTTGCCATCGTGCGGATCGACCGTGTGGGGGATGCGGTCGCCAATGGCGTGCCGCTTCTGGCTGGCGATGTGCCGGTGGTAATCGAACTGCCCTCATGGACCGGGCTTACCTTCCCTGCCGAGGCCGAAGGGGTCGAATCTTGAGTGCGACAACCGGTGCGACCTCTGGCGCGCGCGCCTGGCAGCGCATGCTTTCGGGTCGGCGGCTCGATCTGCTCGATCCCTCGCCGCTCGATGTCGAGATTGCCGATATCGCCCACGGACTTGCCCGCGTTGCCCGCTGGAACGGCCAGACGCGCGGTGACCACGCGTTTTCCGTTGCCCAGCATTGCCTTGTGGTGGAAGAAATCTTTCGCCGCTGCAACGAGAATGCGTCTTTCGATGCATTGCAGATGACGCTTTTGCATGACGCACCTGAATATGTGATCGGCGACATGATCTCGCCGTTCAAATCGGTGGTCGGCGGTGGCTACAAGACGGTCGAGGCACGGCTGGAAGCGGCCGTGCATATCCGCTTCGGCCTGCCGCCGCATCCGACCAGGGAGTTGAAGGTGCTGATCAAGAAGGCGGATACGGTTGCCGCCTATTTCGAAGCGACCGAGCTTGCCGGCTTTACCACAGTAGAGGCGCGCAAATTCTTCGGCCAGCCGCGCGGCATTACCCGCGAGATGCTGCCGCTTCAGCCACTTTCGGCCGTCGAGGCGCAGGCCCTGTTCATCGCAAGGTTCGAGGCTATCGAGGCGGAACGGACGAAGGCGGTGACCAAGTGAGCACTATCGTCGTCTGCCCGCTTGCCAGCATTGCCGAAACGGCCGTTCGCCACGGCGCGAAGGAAATGGTGAGTCTGATTGCCGAAAAGCAGGATTTTCACCGGCCGGGCGTGATCCGTGCCGAGCGGCACCTGAAGCTGGCGATGAACGATATCGGTTTTGCCGGCACCGGCGGGTTGATTGCGCCGAGCGAGGCGCATGTCGCCCAGCTGATCGAATTCGTCCACGGCTGGGACCAGTCGGCGCCGCTTGTCGTGCATTGCTGGATGGGCGTTTCCCGCTCTCCGGCAGCGGCTGTCATCGCCATTCTGGCGCTTCACCCGGAAGAAGACGATGCCGGACTGGCGCAGCGCCTGCGAAAGGTCGCACCCCATGCAACACCGAATACGCGGCTGATCGAAATCGGTGACCGGATGCTTCAGCGCGACGGCCGGCTGATTGCCGCGATGAAAGCGATAGGGCGCGGTGCGGAGACAGACGGTCGCGCTTCATTTTCGATAGAGACACAGCAGAAAACCTCGCCAAATAGTTGAATAATATGATATCTTCTTGAAATTGAAGAAAACCTTCCGCGATTGCCTTGACCTCTTAGCCCTTTGCGCCAATTACGGGCGCTAAGGAAAAATGGAGTTATTTGCGGAATGGATCAGGCATCCGATTTTGTCGTCGCGACACGAACGGCGCTTGCCCAGCTGACGGCCTTGGCCGTTCAATATTCCTTCTCCGTCATAGGCGCGCTCATCCTTCTGGTGCTCGGCTGGCTGGTGGCGGGGCTGCTCAGCCGCTGGGTCTATAACGGCCTGTCGCGCATCAGCGGCATCGACGCGACGCTGTCGCAGTTCTTCTCCAATATCATACGTTATGCGGCGCTGATCCTCGTCGTCGTCATGGTGCTCGGCCAGTTCGGCGTACAGACGGCATCGATCCTCGCAGCTCTCGGCGCGATCGGCCTTGCCGTCGGTCTGGCGCTGCAGGGCACGCTGCAGAACATTGCCGCCGGCATCATGCTGCTGGTGCTGCGCCCCTTCCGTGTCGGTGAAACGATCGAGACGGGCGCCGTCACCGGTACCATCGTCGATGTCGGCCTGTTTGCGACCGAGCTGAAGACAGCCGAAGGGGTCTATCGGCTGGCGCCGAACTCTACTCTCTGGAACGTGCCGATCACCAATTACAGCCGCCTTGCCTCCCGCCGCCACGAAATCACCATTTCGATCGGCGCGGACGAGAATGTCGATGTGACCGAGAGCAAGCTCATCAAGCTCGCGGCAGCGGACAAGCGCGTGTTGAAATCCCCGGCTCCTGCGGCCTTCATCTCTGATTTCGATGCGGGCAGCGCCAAGATCACCCTGCGCTACTGGATCGGCAGCAAGCAGTGGTGGGATGTCAGCCGCGACATGACCAAGGCCGTCAAGCTCGCTTTCGGCAAGGAGCCGGAAACCGAAGCGCCTCAATCCTCCGAGGAGGCCACGGCCTAACAGGGATCCCTATCCATCGTGTCGCCTGGCAGAGTACCGGCACGAGCGGACCTCCGCTGCCCCTTTCAGGGCGCGGGCGAGCCGGAGCCGGGCGCAGACGATGGCAAGGATGTATCGGGTCCGGTTACGAGGACCGGACCCGATACCTTTTGGATCGATCCGATCCTGACGCAGCGGCGCGATGCCGGTGATTTCCGCAACATACCGGTTTCCGACTATTCCTGGGCGTCGTCATGGCCTGTGGAAGGCCAACTCTGCCCCTTTTTTCGCGCGGTCCTTCCTCTACATTGACTTCGCCTGACGCTGCGACACTCTTGCCCGATACAGGGCTCGCACCGGCATAGGGGGAGTAAACGTGTTCCTGATCGATATCCTGCTGGTCATCCTTGTGTTCTTTCTGGTGTCGCAGAACCGGAAAGTGTCTGCCCGTGTGGACGGGGTGGAAAAGGAACTCGCTGCACTCAAGCAGATGATCGCCGAGGGTGGCTTCGACCCGGCAGTTGCGCCGCGACCGCTGCGCGAAGAGGCTGCCGACGCGGTTCTGGAGGAGATGCGGGCTGAAGAGCCGGACGCTGCGCAGGCCGCCCATGCGGATCAGGACGCCCCGGAGCCGATCGCCGCCGAGACCCAGGCCGAAGAGGCGATATCGGAGCCAACTCGCCCGGTGCGGGAAAAGCCGTCACGGGAAAATCTCGAAAGCTATCTTGGTGCCCGCTGGCCTGTCTGGGTCGGCGGCGTGGCGCTGGCATTCGGCGGCATCTTTCTCGTGCGTTATTCGATCGAGGCCGGCCTGCTTGGCCCCGCGGCACGGCTGACGCTGGCATCGATGTTCGGCCTGCTGCTAATGGCCGGTGGCGAGATCGTGCGGCGGAAGGCACTGCCGAAGATTTCCGAAATCTATGCCAATGCGATGATCCCCGGCGCGCTGACGGCAGCCGGTGCGGTGACGCTGCTGGGAACAGTGTTTGCGGCCTATGCCTTTTACGAGTTCATCGGCTCCGGTACGGCCTTCGTGCTGCTGGCGCTGGTCTCGTTTGCGGTGATTGCGCTGTCGCTGCTGCACGGTCAGGCGCTTGCGGGTCTCGGCCTGCTCGGTTCGCTCGTCACGCCGCTTCTGGTAACGACGGACGCGCCGAACGCCAATGCGCTGTTCCTCTTCCTCGGCATCACCTGGCTTGCGGTCGATGCCGCCTCGCGCATTCGCCGCTGGACTGTCGTGCCGATGCTCGCCAATATCGGCACCGGGCTTTGGGTGCTGGTCTATGCCGCAATCGGCACGGGTTTCGATCCGCTGCCGCCCACGCTTACCATGCTGGTGATGATTGCCGGCACGATCTTCCTCTGGCCAGGCCAGCAGTATTCCGCAGCCGCCGGCACCGGCTGGGCTTCGCTGCTGAAACGGCCGCCGCTGAAGATCACCCTGTCGCTATCGATCATGATCGTGCTTTGTGCGCTCGCCACCGTTGCCAGCGGCACCAGCACGGGGATCGACCCGCAATTCGCATTCCTGGCAGTCATCGCGACGCTTGCGGCACTGGGTGCGGCTCGCGCCTATGCATTCTGGCCGGCCATTATGTCGGCCGCAGGTGCGGTTCTCGGCACGCTTATCACCGCCCTTTCATTGCTCGATTATATCGCACCGGAAGGTCTGGACGGCACGCCGATCCCGCTTCCGCTTTCCGGTAACGAGATTGCGGTCAGCCTGCTGCTCGGCGCCATCTTTACGCTTTTGGGTGTCGCCGCCCTGAGGCGCTTCCGCAACGAGAAAAGGGAATATTCGATCGTCTGGGCCTTGCTGATGGGAGCGATGCCGGTGACGCTCGGCTTCATCTCCTTCCTCAACTTCGGCAATTTCTTCCGCGACTGGACGCACGGGCTTTATGGGGTGGTGATCGGTGCGGCGCTCATCGCCGCCGCCGAATGGCTGTTTCGAAGGAGCGAGGACGACGGAAACGACTGGCCGGCCAATCTTGCGGTTGCCGGTTCCTTCGCGGGCCTGACGCTGGCGCTGCATGCGCTGACCAACGGCATTGTCACCACCGTTCTCGTATCGCTTCTCGGCTTTGCCTATCTCATTGCCATGCGGGTCCGCACCTGGCCGGCACTGCCCTGGATGATGGCGGCGGCAATCGTGATCGTCTTCGGACGCGTCGCCTGGGAGCCGACGCTGATCGGCGCCAACAGCCTCGGCACGACACCGTTCTTCAACGCGCTTCTCATCGGCTACGGCATCCCTACCCTGCTTGCGATCATCTCCGCCTGGCTGCTGCGCGACTCTCCGGATTTCCGCGTGCGCAACATCATGCAGGCGCTCGCGTCGCTCTCGGCGCTGATCACGATTGCGGTTCTCGTGCATCACGCGATGAATGGCGGAAAGCTTTCCGGCGATGCGCCGACGCTTGGCGAACAGTCGATCTATACGCTGATCACCATCGGCTTCTCGGGCATATTGATGACGCTCGACCTGAAATCGCCCTCGCCGGTCTTCCGCTTCGGCTCGATGATCGCCGGCGTAGTGGCGACGGCGAATGTGCTTTCGCTGCATGTGTTTGCGCTCAACCCGTTCTTCTCGGGCGAGGACACCGGGCCGTGGCCCTTCGTCAACCTGCTGCTGCTCGGTTATCTCCTACCGGCTCTGGCTTACGCGTTCGTAGCCTATCTCGCCCGCGGGCGGCGGCCGGCGCCTTATGTGGCAATGCTCGCGGTTTCGGGTGCGGTGCTCGGTTTCCTCTGGGCGACGCTTTCGGTGCGGCGCTTCTGGCAGGGAACCAATATCGCCGACTGGAAGGGGTTCATTCCCGGTGAGACCTATACCTATTCGGTCGTCTGGCTGATCATCGGCGTCGGGCTGCTGGCGCTCGGCTCGAAGCTTGACGCCAAGAGCATAAGGCTTGCCTCTGCCGGACTGGTGCTGATCGCGGTGTTGAAAGTGTTCCTGATCGACATGTCGAACCTCGAAGGCATCTTGAGGGCGCTCTCCTTCATCGGACTTGGTGCGGTACTGATCGGGATCGGGCTTTTCTACCAGCGGATATTGGTGAAGAAGAGCGTTGAACCCGATTCCAAGGAAAGCACTGCATGACACTCACCCTCGCCGCCGCATTTGCCCCTTACGAAGAACTGGCGCGGCAGCTTATTGCGCACGCGACCGACAGCGACGACGGAAGCCACGACATTGCCCATATCCTGCGGGTGTTCAGGAATGCGATGCGGATCCATGCGAAGGAAGGCGGCAATGGAGAGGTTCTGACTGCTGCCGTGCTGTTGCATGATTGCGTGGCGGTGGAAAAGAACTCGCCGCTGAGAGCGCAGGCCTCGCGGCTGGCGGCAGACAAGGCGAGCGGCATCCTGACCGGCATGGGCTGGGAGAAGGCAGCGATCGAGGCGGTCGCGCATGCGATCACGACGCACAGTTTCTCCGCCAACATTCAGCCCGAGACATTGGAGGCAAAGATCCTGCAGGATGCGGACCGGCTGGACGCGATCGGCATGGTGGGTGCGGCGCGTTGCTTCTACATTGCCGGACGGATGGGATCAGGCCTTTATGACCCCATCGATCCGCTTGCCAAAGAGCGTGCGCTGGACGACAAGAGTTTTGCCATCGACCATTTCGAGGTCAAGCTGTTCAAGCTCGCCGACGGGTTTCAGACCGAGGCCGGGCGGGCGCTGGCCGGTGAACGGCACGAGCGGCTGAAACAGATAAGGGATATGTTCCTGGACGAAATTCAGGGATGAGATCCGGGAACAGTATTTGAGGACGATATGACGAAGGTCGCGGAACTGAATTTCTACCCCTTGAAGAGCGGCCGCGGCATCTCGCTTAATGATGCGGTGATCACCGCCGCCGGTATTCCCGGTGACCGGCAGATGATGGTGGTTGATCCGTCCGGACAGTTCATCACCCAGCGGGAATTGCAGGAACTGGCGCAGGTAGAGGTCGAGCCGCGCGATGTCGGCTACCGCTTCGCGGTCGAAGGCAAGGGCGAGATCCTGGTTGCGGTTCCGCCGTCCGACCGGCGCATGGACGTTGTTGTCTGGAAATCTCCCGTCAGCGCCGCAGTCGCGGATGACGGGACCAATGCGATCCTCTCCACTTGGCTCGGTCGCGAGGTGAAGCTCGCCTTTTTCGACAAGAATGCCGAACGCATCGCAAGCGCCGAATGGGCGGGACCGGATACGCCGGTGACCTTTGCCGACGGTTACCAGGTGCTGGTGACCACGACGGGTTCACTTGCAGCGCTCAACGCCGACATGGCGAAAAACGGTGAAGGCGCGGTCGGCATGGACCGGTTTCGTCCGAATATCGTGCTCGACCATGACGAGGCCTGGGCCGAAGACAACTGGGAAGGCATCGAGATTTCCGGCGTCCGGTTCGATTTCGTCAAACCCTGCGCCCGCTGCATCATGACCACGCAGGACCAGCAGACCGGTTCGCGCGAGGGGCCAAGTCCGATCCCGGCGATGGGCCGTATCCGCATGTCGGGCGACCGGCGCGTACCCGGCCCGCTATTCGGCTGGAATGCCGTGCCGCGCGGCGAAGGCACGATCAGGCTCGGTGATGCGGCAACGATTACCGGCACACGCGATACCTGGGCGATCAAGCGGCGCGCCTGACGCCGCACAGGGCGAAATTCCACAACAAGAGCGTACCGCGGACGGCAATAGGCGTCTTGACGCATGGCAGCCATGCGCAATGATATGTTGCCTGCATGGCGTGCTGACGGCCAAAAACGGCTGCATTCTCAAAAATCAAGATTCGGGCCTTGCGTTGTCATCGTGCTTCCTGGGCGCTTTCTGACCGGAAAACGCTCAAGAGCATTTATTTCATGACACCACGCACCCAAGGCCTGTTTTTCGCACTGACCGCGGTTTCGATCTTCGCGGTTCAGGACGGTATTTCCAAACATCTCGGCCAGGCCTATCCGCCGGTCTTCGTGGCGATGATCCGCTATTGGTTTTTCGCCGCCTTCGTGCTGGCGCTGGCGACCCGCAACCAGGGTGGCATCAAGCAAACAGCCAAGAGCAGCAGGCTGGTGCTGCAGATCATCCGCGGTGCGCTTCTGGTCTTCCAGATCGTCGTGTCGATCTATTCCTTCGCCAATGTCGGTCTTGCCCAGACTCACACGATCTTCGCGGCCGCACCGCTGGTGGTCGCCTGCCTTTCGGTGCCGTTGCTCGGTGAGACCGTCGGATGGCGGCGCTGGGCTGCCATCGGCGTCGGCTTCATCGGAATTCTTTTGATCATCGATCCGCTGCATGCAAGCTTTAGCGCCAGCATCATCGTGCCGATCACCTGTACCCTGATGTTTGCGCTCTATTCGGTTCTGACCCGCATGGTCAGCCGAACCGACACCTCCCAGACCAGCTTCTTTTACACCGGCATTGCGGGAGCCGTTGCGATCACGCTCATCGGGCCGTTCTACTGGAAGACGATCACACCCGACTACTGGTTCTGGATGCTGGCGCTCTGCGTCACCGGCATGACCGGGCACTATCTCCTGATCCGTGCCTTCGACGTGCTGGATGCCGTCGTGGTGCAGCCGATCTTCTACTGGCAGACCGTGCTCGTCTGCATGATCGGCACGTTCATTTTCGGCGAGGTGATGAGCTGGAACATGATCGGCGGCTGCGTGATCGTCATCGGTGCAGGTCTTTTCACCATCCTGCGCGAGGCACAGCTCGGCAAGCGCCGTCCGCCGGTCCAGCCGCCGGGGTCGCTGTAAAAGAGTCTCAACCGGTCAAGCGGCGGTTTCAGTTGAACAGGCTGAGGATATTCTGCGGCTGCGAGTTGGCGATCTGCAGGCTTTGCAGCGCGAGCTGTTTCTGCGTCTGAAACGCCTGCAGACGCATCGACGCTTCTTCCATGTCTGTGTCGACGAGACGGCTCACGCCGCTTTCGACCTCGTCCATCATTTTTTGTGAGAATGCAGTCTGCATTTCGATGCGTTGCTGAACCGACCCGAGCATGGCGCCGCTATCGATCGACTGGCTGAGCATGTATTCGACGCCTTCGAGATATTCGTCGATGGTGAAATCGTCGGTGGTGACGTCGATTTCGGAAAGATCGAAGCGCAGCGTAAAGGGCGGATCCGGCCGGAACGAGCTGATGTAGAAATCCACCGCCTTGTTGCCGTAACCCGGATAGATCGCCTGATCCGCCTGGAATGTCAGGCGATTGCCGGAGACGGATACGGCAAGGCCTTCGAAACCTGGAACGATATAGTCGACAATCGCCTTGAGATCGGCACCACTGGTGATCCGGCCGTCGGTTGTTCCAAGTGCTGCGTCAACGGCGGTCCGATCGATCACGAAAGTCTGGAGCGGCGCGTTATCGATACTCAGGTCAAATGAGATCGTCGCGTCCAGCATCACCTTGAAGCTCCAGAGAAAATTCATCGAAGAGCTGGTGATCATGTTGTCATGGTCGATCCGGGGCACCGAATCGAGACCAAGCGTGCGCTCTGCCACCGTTGGCCCGAATGTGCTGGTTATGCCGCTGATAAAGATGCTGGATCCAACATTCGGAGAAGTTTCCAGCGTGCGGATTTCGTAATTGTATGCATCCGCGGGCGAAGTCGCCTGCGTGCCGTAGACGTCTGCGTAAGCGTTGGCGCCGACATTGGTGAAAGCCTGCTGAATGACCGAGCGCAATTGAAAGACATTGTCTATCTCGCCGTCATTCGTTCCAAGTGCCGCATCGATAACGCCCTTGTCGATCGTGATATGGAAAGGCATGCCGGCAGATTCCGGGCTGTTGTCGATCAGCAGATCGAACTGCACGGAATCGCTGCCGCTGAAGGTGATCGGTCCATCAAAATAATGGTCTTCATGCCCTTCGTGATAAAAGCTGCTGGTGGTCATTCCACCGAGCGGCATGTAATAATCCAGATCATCCTTCTGCAGGATGCCGCCGCCGAAATCGTTCAGCATGCTGGTTTTTCTCAGATCAACCTTGCTTGTGTTGATCGTCGTCGCGCCATCCGCATTACGGGTGAACGAATCCACGACGACATCGTCCAGCTCGTTGATATTGTTGATGTGATCGCCACTGTAGGTCTGCAGATAATTAATGCCGCTGAAGCTGGAGGACCTGACGATGCTGTCGGCCTGCTTGCTCAGCTGCGAGATCTGGTTCTGGATCTGAGCCTTGTCGACACTGTCTTCCCTGGCGGTGACGAGTGTCGCCTTCACATCGGTCAGCACATCGATTATCGCGCCTGTGCCAGCATAAGCGGTATCCACTTTGGCTGCACCGACACCAAGCGCATCGCTTGCCGCAGAAATCGATTTGTTGTCCGATCGCATGTTGGTCGAAATCGACCAATAGGCGACGTTGTCGGAAGCCACCTTCACCCGGAGACCGGCGGAAACCTGTTCCTGGGTGTCATTCAATCCGGAAGAGACTGCCCGCAGCGTCTGAAGCGCCGACATGGCAGAAATGTTCGCTAAAATACTTGTCATGACGTACCGGATAAATCGATTGAATTATGGCGTCGTCATGAGCCGGATCGCAGAAATCGCGAGACTTGAACTTTGTCAGTTATGGTTAACAAAAAATTGCCAATTGGCAAGCCTCAAGCCTTCGTACGTAACCGTACAAACCGGCTCGGCGCGTGTCCGAGTGTTCAATTCGAGCCTGGCGCCATCAATTGCGCTGATGGATGACGTTCGCAAAACTCGTTTCACCAACGCGTGATGACAGTATATGAACATCTTCCCATTATGGAGGACACCCATGTCTCAAGCTGCGCCCGTTTCCGCTCGAGCGACGATGCCCTGGCTTATCATCTGCGCTGGCGCGCTCGTTGCGCTTCTGACATTCGGGCCACGTTCGGCCATGGGTTTCTTCCAGCTGCCGATGCTTGCCGATACAGGCTGGGACCGCACGACCTTCGGGCTTGCCATGGCGATCCAGAATCTTGCCTGGGGTCTGGGCCAGCCCGTCTTCGGGGCGATCGCGGACAAATGGGGCACTGCCCGTGTCCTGACCTTCTCGGGTCTGCTTTACGCGGCGGGTCTGGCGCTGATGTCGACAGCGCATTCTGAGAGCATTCTCTACCTCTCAGGCGGGGTAATGGTCGGGCTTGCGGTAGGTGCCGGCTCGTTCGGCACGATCCTCTCGGCTTTCGCCCGCAACGTGACGCCCGAACAGCGCTCGTTCGCCTTCGGTATCGGAACTGCTGCGGGGTCGGCAGGCATGTTTCTCTTTGCACCGCTGAGCCAGGCCCTCATCTCCACTTACGGATGGTCGGACAGTCTTGTCATCATGGCGGTGATGATGCTGGCAATCCCGCTGCTCGCCATTCCGCTGCGCGGCAATTCAAGCTCGGGGACACAGTCGCAAGCCGCGTTCAAGCAGACTGCCGGCGAAGCGCTGAGGGAGGCGTTCGGCCACAAGGGATATCTGCTCCTGACCAGCGGCTTTTTCGTCTGCGGCTTTCAGGTGGCCTTCATCACGGCACACTTCCCGGCTTACTTGCGCGATATCGGCATCGATGCCCGTTATGCGGTGATCGCCATGGCGCTGATCGGCTTCTTCAACGTCATCGGCTCGCTGTCGGCAGGCGTAATCGGCCAGCGATATTCAAAGCCCTATTTCCTCGCCTACATCTATCTTGCGCGCTCGGTGGCGGTGACAGCCTTCCTGCTTCTGCCGCAGACGCCGCTTTCGGTGATCATCTTCGCCATCGTCATGGGGCTGTTGTGGCTTTCCACCGTGCCGCCGACGAACGGGCTTGTCGCGATCATTTTCGGCACACGGCATCTCGGCCTGCTGGGCGGGATCGTGTTCCTGTCGCATCAGGTCGGCTCGTTTCTCGGCGTCTGGATGGGAGGCACTCTTTATGACCAGCTCGGCTCCTACGATACCGTCTGGTGGTTCGGCGTGGCGCTCGGCATCTTTGCCGCAATCGTTCACTGGCCGATCCAGGAAAAGTCTGTAGACCGGCCGGCAGCAATCCAGCCGGCGGAATAAGGGTTCAGCCGGCCTGACGATCCACAGGGCGCGCAGAGAGCGCCTTCAAGGCTGCCTGAACGAACCCTTCACGGGCGTCGTTCGCGGTGATGCCGCGCGGCTCGTAGACATGACGGTGAAGGAAGAACTGGGTCAGCCGGAACGCTGCCAGCATGCTGTCGCGGTCGGCTGCAGGTTTTGGCCCCTCCCCGAGAAATGCCGGCAGGGCCAGCATACGGTCGGCATAGGGTGCACCGGCCTCGCCGCATACCGCCCGGCCGCTTTTTGGCGAGACATATTTGAGGTTCTGCCGCACACCAGTCGCCGCGCATTCGGTAAGATCGAGGCCGTAACCGAGGTCGTTCAGCACTGCCAGTTCAAACCGGACGAAAAGCTCGCCCGCATCGGCGGGGTCATCCATCGTGTCGAGAATGATATCTAGCGCATCGAAAAGATGCGGGTGCGGATCGCGCTCAGGCAAAAGGCGTAGCAGCGCCCCCATGGCTTGCACGCCGTAAACGGCGGTGGCCGTTTCCATCAGCTTTGCGGCCCTAAGCCTCACAGGTTCGAGCTTCAGTTCACCCAGATGCTCATCGAGCCTTGCGCGCCAGACCGCCTCGACCCGGTTCCCCGGCTGCAGGACCGGCTGCATGGAGCGAGAGCGACCAGAGCGGACAAGGCCCAGATGGCGACCGCGCTCACGCGTCATCAACTCGGCGATGACGCTGGTCTCGCCATGCCGCTTGACGCCAATAATGATCGCCTCGTCCTGCCACTGCATCGATACTTGAAGACCTTTCCGAACCGATTCAATTCTACCGCATAAGTCGTTCAGATTGAATCTGTTTCGCGATGTGCAACAGATCTCGAAAAACTGCGATCGGGTGTCATCTCCAGTGGAACAAATTGACTGTCAGCGGAATTCTCTCGCCAAACAAGAACCGGTTCAGGGAGTTCCCATGAGACATATCGTTTTCGCTGCCACCTTGGCATCTGCGGCCCTTGCCGGTTTCCTGCCGGCACAGCCGGCTGCGGCGCAATCACCGCAGCTGGAGCAGGCGTGCGTGGCGGTGGCAAAGAATTTCCTGCTGGTACCATCGCTCAAGACCGGGATCGTGCAGTCCTTCCCCGAACTCGATCCGCCCGGCGCGCGCCTGACCTATTCCACCCGCGAGGATGCCAAGCCGACAGACTATAACAATGAGATCGAGTGCCAGTTCGACAAGGCGACACCGCCCTTCGGGCTGGTGCGCTTCTGCATCTCCAAAACCTGCTATGGCCCGGGCGAGCAGGAACCCGACAACCGCCGCCGCTTCGAGGAAGTCAAGGCGCTGATGGCGCGGCAAAAATAACGGCAAGCGCCGGCGGCACACCATCGCTTGCCGCCGGATCTTCTTTTTGGGGTCCATTAATTCTCGGCCCGTCGGCCAAGCGCTCCCAGCGCCGAAGTCAAATAGCGTTCAGCCAAGGCATGGCGGCGGCGCTTGGCAAGCTTCAGCGCCTCCATGCAATGCGAAGCCAGCCGATCCGCGTCGTTAGATTTCACACCGTTTTCCTCGGCGGTCACCAAACCGGTATAGATCGACGGCATGCCTTCGCCGTTGCGCAGGCAGCGCCCCTGCCCCGTCACGACAATGCTCTTGCCGCTCGGATGACTGATCTTGTAGGTCTGATGACACGGCTTGCCGGAGACGATGGTCTCGTGCAGCGCCTTGGCCACCCGGGGCATGTCGTCTTCCGCGACATGCTTGATGACCTGCTCGATCGGAGCTCCGATCTCTAGCTCGTGAGGCGGAATACCGTAGATATGGGCGAAAACACTGTCGGCGAAGACTTTGTTTTCGCTCAAATCCCAGCTGAAGAACCCGACAGCGTCCTTCAAATCCACGCCTTTGTCTCGTCCCATATATTTGCTGGTGGCCATGCGGTTCGCAATCCTTGTGGCGCTTTTTTCCATCCCTATCAGCCAACAGCCTGAATCAGACCAGTGACAAATCAGATCAAAGTTCCACAGTTGCGTCGTGTCAAGTTCACCGCGTATAGTTGTGCGTATATATAGGATATATCACGTTTGACTGTGGACTATTTCCATGCAGATCCGGCGGACCTGAAGGAAATCAAGAGCACGGGAAACGAGAAAAATCGTTGATCGATCAACCTTTTGGGAATTCCAGGCCCATTTCGCGGAAGCGTTCCGGGTCATCGCCCCAGTTCTCGCGAACCTTGACGAACAGGAAGAGATGCACCGGCTGCTCGAGGATTTCGGATAGCTCCTTGCGGGATGCCGTCGAGATTGCCTTGATAGCCTCGCCATTCTTGCCGAGCGCGATCTTCTTCTGGCTCTCGCGCTCCACATAGATGACCTGCTCGATGCGAACCGAGCCATCCTTGCGCTCTTCCCACTTTTCCGTCTCGACGTGAGAGGCATAGGGCAGTTCCTGATGGAGGCGCAGGAACAGCTTTTCGCGGGTGATCTCGGCTGCGAGCTGGCGCATGGGCAGATCGGAGATCTGGTCTTCAGGATAATACCAGGGGCCTTCCGGCAGGGTCGTTGCGAAGTAATTCATCAGATCGTCACAACCGGAACCGGTCGTCGCAGAGATCATGAAGGTGCGCTCGAAGTCGGCCTTTTCATTGGCTGCGGCGGCAAGCGCCAGCAGATCCTCGCGCTTGACCTGATCGATCTTGTTCAAAAGCAGGATCTTTGGCTGACGAACGTCCTTCAGGCCTTCGAGGATCGTTTCGGCATCGCCGCGAATGCCACGCTCGCTGTCGATCAGAAGCGCGATCAGGTCGGCATCCTTGGCGCCGCCCCAGGCGGTCGTGACCATGGCGCGGTCGAGCCTGCGGCGCGGCTTGAAGATACCGGGCGTATCCATGAAAACGATCTGGGCATTGTCGTGAATGGCGATGCCGCGCACGATGGCGCGGGTCGTCTGCACCTTGTGGCTGACGATCGAAACCTTGGCGCCGACGAGCCGGTTGACCAGCGTCGACTTGCCGGCATTGGTGGCGCCGATCAGCGCGACGAAGCCGGAATGGGTCGGGCCGCCGGCAGCTTCATTTTCTTCGCCGGCAATGTTGTGGTCTTCGGTCATATCGATCCAATCAATCCTGGCTCTTCGGCCAGATGCCCTCGCGCTCGAGGAGCTTCGTTGCGGCAACCTGCTCGGCTGCCCGTTTCGACCGGTCGGTGCCGGTTTCGGGCGCAACGCCCTTTATTTCTACCGTTACCGTGAAGCGCGGATCATGATCCGGTCCCGAACGGTCGTCCACCCTGTAGGAGGGGGTGGTATTGAATTTCGCATGCGCCCATTCCTGCAGCTCTGTCTTGGCATCGCGCCGCGCAGCATCGGGCTTGCTGGCACGATCCTGCCAGTAACGCAGGATAAAAGCACGGGCAACTTCCAGACCACCATCAAGATAGAGCGCAGCGATGAGGCTTTCCACCACATCGGCGCGAACATTGAGCATGCGCTTGCCGGTCAATTTCTTGACGTCGGCGCCGGTGCGGATGAAGCGGTGCAGTTCCAGCTCATCGGCGACGGTGGCACAGCTTTCGGCGCTGACCAGCTGGTTGAGGCGCACCGACAACTCTCCCTCTTCCGCCGAGCGGAAGGTGGTGAAGAGGAGTTCGGCGACGCACAGGCCAAGCACGCGGTCGCCGAGAAACTCAAGCCGTTCGTAATTGGCATTCTTGGCGGTGCCGGTGCTGGCATGGGTCAGCGCCCGGTCAAGCCATTGCTTGTCGGCGAAGACATGACCGATCACCGTTTCCAGCTGGCCTCGCTCTTCCGCCGACAATGGTTTCATCTTCATCAGTTGACGCCCTTGAACAGACGATCCCAACGCATGTTGGACGGCCACTTCCAGATTTCGCGGAACGAGGTGTCGTTGCCGAGCGAGAAGAAGATCACGCTGGCGCGACCGACCAGGTTTTCAGCCGGAACGAAACCGACGTCGAAACGGCTGTCGAGCGAGTTGTCGCGGTTATCGCCCATGAAGAAGTAATGGCCCGCCGGAACATCGAATTCCGGCGTATTGTCACCGCGGGAATTGGGGATCTGGTCGAGCGTGTCGTAGGTCTTGCCGGTGTCGAGCGTTTCGCGGAAGACCGGAACGTTGGAGCCGGGATCGAGGCGATAATCCGAGGTGAAGCTGCCGTCAGCCTGCTTCGGAATCGCTTGGCCGTTGACGTAGAGAATGCCGTCACGCATCTGGATCTTGTCACCCGGCAGGCCGATGAGGCGCTTGATGTAATCGATATCCGGCTGCTGCGGCAGGCGGAAGACGATGACGTCGCCGCGCTTCGGCTCGCTGAATTCCAGAATACGGCCATCGAACAGGTCCGGCGAGAAAGGCAGCGAATATTTCGAATAGCCATAAGCGAACTTGTTGACGAAGATGTAATCGCCGACGAGCAGAGTCGGCATCATCGAGCCGGACGGAATGGTGAAGGGCTGGAACAGAACCGTACGGATGACCATGGCAAGCAGCAGGGCCTGGATGATGACCTTGATGTTCTCCCAGATGGCATTCGGCTGCTTCGTCTCGGCTTTATCGGACACGTCAAAATTCTCTCTATCTCGGGGCGAGTGGCTGAACTGTCTAAACGCTTAGCCAAGCCGCGGCAATGGTGGTGAGATTACTAAACCTTCATGCTTTGTCGGAAGCATGCTTTTGCGCACCGGCATCAGGTGGATACCGGTTTCGCCTCGATGATCACGAAAGCCTGGGCGTAAGGGTATTCGTCGGTGATGGTGATGTGGATGACGGGCTCATAGCCAGCAGGGATCAGTTCGGCCAGTCGGTCGCCGGCACCGCCGGTGAGGACCATTGTCGGCTTTCCGCCGGGCAGGTTGACGACACCCATGTCTTTCCAGAACACGCCATTGGCAAGACCGGTGCCCAACGCCTTGGAACAGGCTTCCTTGGCGGCAAAACGCTTGGCGTAGGATTCGGCCCGGTTCTTGCGGCGCTCCGATTTTGCCCGCTCGATCTCTGTAAAACAGCGGTGGGTAAAGCGTTCGCCGAACCGCTCTATAGATTTTTCCACGCGCCTTATGTCTATGAGGTCGCTCCCCATGCCGATAATCATCAAGCTGATCCTGTACCTAAATTGCCGATCCGGTTTCGGCTGACTTGAGGTGTCTTGCCCTCTCCGTCAAGCGGCCGAGGCGACGATCGCGAAAACCGCGCACGGCAAGATAGGTCACGGCATAGAAGAAAAGCGCACAGAGCAGGCCCAGAGGCAGCGAGCCGACAAGCATCGGCTCAAGCACCGGTCCCCAGAGCTGCGAGACGTCAAGATGGGCGAACAGGGCTTCAAGATCGATATGGCGCGAGGTCGGCTCGGCGCCGAGCATGAACTGACCCACTTCCCAGGTCAGCGGCCAGATGATCGGACAGGTCAGGGGATTTGCGAATGTCGTGCCGATTGCGGCAGCGATCATGCTGCCGCCAAGAAGCCAGGCGATCGGGATGGCGAACAGGACGTGAAATCCCAGAAAAGGAGTCCATGCGCTCAGCACGCCGACCGCCACGCCAGCGGCGACGGCATGGGGAGAACCACCGATGCGCATGACCTTGAGGCGATAATAACCGAGCGTACGGCGAAACCCTCTTTTCGGAACGAACATCCCGAAAAGCCTCTGCCTGAGTGAAAGAGGAGTACGACGGCGAAAGGGCATTCCAGTTAACCTGTCCAATCGATCCGGACAGGGCCGGCCGTTCTGGCTATATATGATCAAGCGATATTATAGCGGAAACCGAAAATCGTGGCGAATTTGGGGATAAAGATCCGCGCCAAGCTTCAACCAGCGCCAGGAAATCCCGAAGGGCGCCATAAGGCTTTCGCCCCTATCCAGCTTCTCGTGCCCCGGCTCGCTGGCCAAAGGCACGACGGCGGTCAAGATTTAGAACTGCGTCTTGCGGAACATACCGCGGTCGACCTGGCGCATACGGTATTCGAGATCGATCCGATCACGCGATTCATTGAGATAGGCCATTTCGCGATCCTGGGCCGAGGGAACGCGCAGGGCGCGTGCAAACTTGCGTACTGTGTCAAACATCGTCTTATCTTTCGTTCAGTTACTTTGCTGATGCTAAAATACGACTTCCTCGGCTCTTTTACCAACGCCTGGGAAGCGGTGCAGGCTTGCTCCCAATGCATGGCAAGCGCTTTGACGGCCGTCAAATTGACCAAATAACCGGCGACAACGAGCGCGACACGGCAAAAATGTTCAAAAAACAACCGCAGGAGCCGGCAAGCCCCTGCGGTTGGACATATCGTCGCAGCCAGAAGGGCAAATGCCCCTCTGCCCATCTCAGGTCTGACACTCAGAACTCTTCCCAACTGTCGTTCTTGAGTGCCGCGTTGCCGGAGAAGGCACCGGCCAGCTTGCGGCCCAAAGCGCGCGCCGGCGAGGCGGCGGGCGCTTCGTCCGCCTGCGCAGAGCGCACAGGTTTGGTCGCCCCCCTTGCCGAACGTTCTGACGAGGCTCCGGAAAGCCTGAACTGAGCCAGCAGGGCATTGAGCGATGCAACGTCGCGGGCAAGGCCGTGGCTTGCCGCAGTCTGCTCCTCGACCATTGCCGCGTTCTTCTGCGTATCCTGGTCCATCGTGTTGACCGCAGAATTGATCTGCTGGAGGCCCGAGGATTGCTCCTGCGCACTCTCGACGATGGCGACGACGTGCCGGTTGATCTCCTGGACTTCCGCCACGATCGTCTCCAGAGCCTTGCCGGTCTCGCCGACAAGATGCACGCCGTTGCGAACCTGCTCGTTCGAAGTCGTGATCAGCGCCTTGATTTCCTTGGCGGCATTCGCGGACCGCTGGGCCAATTCGCGCACTTCCTGTGCGACAACCGCAAACCCCTTGCCCGCCTCACCTGCACGCGCGGCCTCGACACCGGCGTTCAGCGCCAGAAGATTGGTCTGGAAGGCGATGTCATCGATGACACCGATGATGTTGCCTATTTCGCCAGAGGACTTTTCGATCTCCTCCATCGCTTTGACGGCGTTCTGTACGACATGGCCGGATTTTTCCGCACCCTGACGGGTGCGGGTGACAAGATCACCGGCTTCCTGTGCACGCCTTGCGGCATCCTTCACCGTGGTGGTGATCTCTTCGAGCGCGGCAGCCGTCTGCTCGACAGCTGCGGCCTGCTGTTCGGTACGCTTGGCAAGACCATCGGCGGCCGACTTGATCTCGGACGAGCCTGCTTCAATGCTGTGGGCGTCTCCCGCGACCTGCTCAAGTGCAGCCTGGAGCTTGGCGGCAGAGGCATTGAAGTCGTTGCGGACACCATCGAGCGCTGTGGTGAACCGCGCTTCTATACGATGCGAAACATTGCCATCGGACAGCTGGCTCAGCGCCCCGGCGAGACTGTCGACGGCAAACTTGACGTCGGCGGCTTCACGCGCCCTACCTGCCTCACGCTCGATACGTTCCTTTTCCGAGAGGCTACGATTGTCGTCGGCTTCCTGTTCAAGCCGAATGCGCTCCAGTGCATTGTCGCGGAAGACGGCGACAGCTTCGGCCATCTGGCCGATCTCGTCCTTGCGGTCGAGACCAACGATTTCAGCTTCCGTTTCGCCGACTGCAAGCGAAGCCATACGCTCTCGAAGCCGGGCCATCGGTGCGGTTATGCCCGTCTGAGCGATCATCATGGCGGCACCCATAGCCAACAAGATGCCGACGACCATGCCGCAGATCGCGTAAAGGATCGTTGACGAAACGGACGCCGACATTTGGATGGCACCGTTGTTGAGGATCTCCGTCATGGCAACGTTATTGGCGGCGAACTTCAATGGCAATGCAACGATCACCCCGTCGAGCTTGGCCGAGAAATCGTGAACTCCAGCCGCATCACCGGCAACGTAAGCTTTCAGCAGGCCATCGCCTACCGCTTTCAGATTGTCGACCCCGACAAGCAATTCATCGATTGCTTCCTTACGACTTGGGACGATCACAGGAATCTTGGTCAGGCGATCACGCGCTGCGGCAAATTCCTGACCGAAGCGCTCAGATAGTTCCTTGAATTTTTCGGACTTGGGATCCTGCACGAGCGCACGCCCCAGCCAGGTGGTTGACGTCCACATGCCGGCAGCAGCGCGCGGGCTCAAGGTCGCTGCGTTGCTTTCGTTCTGCAGGAAGTTGGAATAGGCGCTGTTGGCAGCGCCGAATTTACTTGTAACGTGCAGTAGGCCAGTCAGAGAAATGATCCCAAGGATGGCAATCGCCATCAGAAACTTGGTCTTGATCCGTAGATTTTTGAGCATAGGGAAACCTCGATACGTGCTGGAAAATCCATGCAAGAGGACAGATGAACGAACGAACGCAGGAACCGCCGGACGAAGGCGGCGCGTGTCATACGCGCAAAGAGCGGGGCATATCTCAAATTTCCCGGAACAATGTGTAGGGCGACGGGCTATAATAAACAGTTACGTTTCGATCATCGGAATATTGTTCCGATAAAATATTGCAACATGCGATTGCCGCGCCCCTCCTAATCAACCACGAACAGCGGCTTACCTGCAGCGAGACAGCATTGCTCACCAAACGAAAGCGGCCGAGGACTCCATGTCCCCGGCCGCTACCGCTTATTTCGGAGATAGCGGCTTACAGAAACCGCTATCGATCAGACGCTCAGAACTCTTCCCAACTGTCGTTCTTGAGTGCCGCATTGCCGGAGAAGGCACCTGCCAGCTTGCGGCCCAAAGCGCGCGCCGGCGAGGCGGCGGGCGCTTCATCCACCTGCGCAGAGCGCACAGGTTTGGTCGGCAACCTTGCCGAACGTTCTGACGAGGCTCCGGAAAGCCTGAACTGAGCCAGCAGGGCATTGAGCGATGCAACGTCGCGGGCAAGGCCGTGGCTTGCCGCAGTCTGCTCCTCGACCATTGCCGCGTTCTTCTGCGTATCCTGGTCCATCTGGTTGACGGCCGTGTTAATCTGCTGGAGGCCCGAGGATTGCTCCTGCGCACTCTCGACGATCGCGGCGACGTGGCGGTTGATCTCCTGGACCTCCGCCACGATCATCTGCAGCGCCTTGCCGGTCTCGCCGACCAGATGCACGCCGTTCTGGACCTGATGGTTGGACGCGGTGATCAGCGTCTTGATCTCCTTTGCGGCATTTGCGGACCGCTGTGCCAGTTCGCGCACTTCCTGTGCGACAACCGCAAACCCCTTGCCCGCCTCACCTGCACGCGCGGCCTCGACACCAGCGTTCAGCGCCAGAAGATTGGTCTGGAAGGCGATGTCATCGATGACACCGATGATGTTGCCTATTTCGCCGGAGGACTTTTCGATCTCCTCCATTGCCTTGACAGCGCTGTGCACGACTTCACCTGACTTTTCCGCACCCTGACGGGTACGCGTGACAAGCGAGCCTGCCTCGGTGGCGCGACGGGCTGCGTCCTTCACCGTGGTGGTGATCTCTTCCAGAGCGGCAGCCGTTTCTTCGACGGAAGCGGCCTGCTGTTCGGTGCGCTTGGCGAGATCGTCGGCTGCGGAGCGGATTTCCGCCGAACCGGCTTCGATGCTGCGGGCATTGCCTGCAACCTGCTCGAGCGCTTCCTGGAGCTTGGATGCAGAACTGTTGAAGTCGTTGCGCACTCCATCGAGTGTTTCCGTGAAAGGCTGCTCGATGCGATAGGAGACATCACCGTTGGAGAGCTGGCTCAGTGCCTCGGCGAGATTGTCGACTGCATATTTGACGTCGGCGGCTTCGCGGGCCTTCGCTGCTTCGCGTTCGATGCGTTCCTTTTCCGAGAGGCTACGATTGTCGTTAGCCTCCTGTTCGAGACGCTGACGTTCCAGCGCGTTGTCGCGGAAAACAGCGACGGCTTCGGCCATCTGGCCGATCTCGTCCCTGCGGTCGAGACCGTCGACTTCAGCTTCAGTCTCACCGGCGGCCAGGGACGCCATGCGTTCCCGCAAGCGCGCCATCGGCGTGGTGACACCCTTCTGCGCGATCAACATGGAGAAAGCGATGGCAGCGGCAATCCCGATCAACATGCTGACGATCGTGACCAGAATTGCATCGGTAACACGCGCATTGAGCTGGTCCGAACCATTCTTGATCAGGTCCGCCATGGCAGTATTGTTGGCGCCCGACTTTGCCGAGAAGTCGATGGTGGCCTGTTCGAGCTTGACCGTCATGCTGTCGAACAGTGCCTTGTCACCGACGGCATGGGCCTTGATCATTTCCCCGCCGATCTGCCGCATGGCGTCTATGGCGCTCACCAATTCGTCGATTGCGGCCTTTCGGCTGGGAACGATGGCCGGGATCTGCTCCAGACGGCCGCGGGCGCCGCTCAATTCGTTATTGAAGCGGGCAGCGAATTCCGTGAATTTGTCCGACTGTGGATCCTGGCTTACGGTACGGTTCAGCCAGTTGATAGCCGTCCACGCGCCGGCAACACCACGAGGCCCATAGACAGCCGCGGTGCTCTCGTTCTGGAGGAAATTGTAATATGTGCTGTTCGCCTCTTCGAAGCGTAGAGTGACGAAAGCCAGGCCCGCCAGCGAAATGAACGCCAGGATCGCAATCGCCATCAGAAATTTGGTCTTTATTTTTAGGTTCTTGAGCATCGGATACCTCCACAACGCGATGAACTCAGCGCATTGAGCCGGGAACCGGGCTTGGTTCTCGGAGACACTATGCGCAAGTCTATTTGCTGCAGCACCAGCCGCCGCGGGATCCCGCGCTTGGTGCAACAGTGCAGACTCCCGACGAAAGAGCCAACCAAACAGGAGCCGTCCAACCATGTGATCTGGAGGAACGACGCACATCATGCGCGCTTGAGAACAAGGGGGTATCTCGAATGTCCCGGGCAGAGCATAGAACCCGGTCCGATAATAAAATCTTACGTTGTATCGAATTTTATAAAACTCACGGCAAAATGCCGCACCGTCCGTTCAAACGCCTATCACGATACCGGTGGAAGGCGACTTCGGAGAGATTTTGCCCAAAGGAAAGGCCGCAGACGGGTTGCCTGCGGCCTTTCCTGATCTTGGGAATGATCGTCCTCAGGACGAGCCGGACTTAGAACTCTTCCCAGCTTTCGTTCTTGACGGCAGCATTGCCAGAGAAGGCGCCGGCCAGCTTACGGCCAAGGGCGCGTGCCGGCGAGGCCGCGGGCGTTTCATTTGCCTTCACCGCACGAACGGTCGACTGGTAGGTCTGAACCGAAAGCTTGAACTGGGAAAGAAGCGCGTTCAGCGAAGCAGCGTCGCGGGCAAGACCATGGCTTGCTGCGGTCTGCTCTTCGACCATGGCAGCATTCTTCTGCGTGTCCTGGTCCATCGTGTTGACCGCGGTGTTGATCTGCTGCAGGCCTGAAGACTGTTCCTGAGCGCTTTCGACAATCGCGTTGACGTTGCGGTTGATCTCCTGGACTTCGCCGACAATCGTCTGCAGCGCCTTGCCGGTTTCGCCAACGAGATGCACACCGTTCTGGACCTGCTCATTCGA
>NZ_JACIGW010000006.1:0-232309 GCF_014198105.1 Aliirhizobium cellulosilyticum
GCAAAGACCGAGGTCTGCGAGACCGGCCTCTGGCGGTATTCGCGCCATCCGAACTACTTCTTCGAGTGGATGTTCTGGTGTTGCTGGTTTTTGTTTGCCGCCTCGCCATCCATTGTGAGCTGGCTGTCCTTGTTGGCGCCGCTCCTCATGTACTGGCTGCTTGTGCATGTCTCCGGCATTCCGCCACTTGAAGATCATATGCTGCGTTCGCGCGGCCAGAAATTTCGCGCCCTGCAGCAGCGCGTAAATGCTTTTTTCCCCGGCCCCAGAAGGCAGGATATCCATCCAGAAGGAGAGTTGAAATGAACATGCTGGCCTTCGCTATCAACACCGCCGAACGCGCGCCTCTGACCGATGGCATGTCGCTCGCGGGGATCGACTTCCTTTGTGGTCGTACCAAGCGTCGTCTCGCCGCCACGGCGGCCAGCCAGGAAAATCTGTTTGTCGATGCCATGAACCAATACCCGGTGGCGATCCATGCGGACGAGGCCAATCGCCAGCATTATGAACTGCCCGCGGCTTTCTTTTCGCGGGTTCTCGGCCCAAGCCGAAAATACTCCTGCTGCCTTTATCCGACCGAATATACGACACTGAAGGAAGCAGAGGTTCATGCCCTCGCCGAAACGGTGAGGCATGCCGCGATCGAGGATGGCATGACGATCCTGGAACTCGGCTGCGGCTGGGGCTCGCTTTCGCTTTATCTGGCGGCGCAGTTTCCGAACTCGCGTATCGTCTCCGTTTCCAACTCCTCCTCGCAACGCGCCTTCATCCTGGCGACGGCCAATCAGCGCGGACTTTCCAACCTGTCGGTGATAACCGCCGATATGAACGAATTTTCGATCGAACAGCGTTTTGATCGTGTCGTCTCGATCGAAATGTTCGAACACATGTCCAACTGGCGGAAGCTCTTTGAGCGTGCCCGCGACTGGGTGAAGCCAGAAGGTCGGCTTTTCCTGCATGTCTTCACTCACAAGGACCGCTCCTACCGCTTCGACCACGACGATCCGGCAGACTGGATCGCCCATCATTTCTTCACCGGCGGTATCATGCCGGCGCATGACCTGCCTCATCGTTTCGAGGATCTGTTCGCGGTCGAGGAGGAATGGCGGTGGTCCGGAACCCATTATCGTCGTACGGCGCTCGACTGGCTCGCCAATTTCGACCGGGAGTCCGATCAGATTGAACCTATTTTCGCAGAGGTTTACGGCAAAGACGCACCGCTCTGGCTACGCCGCTGGCGGCTGTTTTTCCTCGCGACCGCCGGCCTGTTTGGTCACGATGACGGCGATATCTGGGGTGTAGGCCATTATCTGCTGAAACCGGCAAGGCCATGAGCGCGCAACGAGTTCCTCTCGATCCTCTTACCCAGGCGACGGTTACAATCGCCTGGGTCATATGTCTCAACAAGCCATTTTATCCGGTCTATGTCTGGTATCTCGTCGGCGATGGCGTCGTTGCGTCACTTGGTTCGCTGCTCGCGGCTCCGGTCTTTTTGGCAATTCCGTCCATCGCCCGTCGTTGGCCCATCATTGCGCGGATTTCGCTTCCCATCGTGGGGGCATTCGACACCTTGTTCGAGACAACGTTATTTGGCGAAAGCTCCGGGACGGAATTGTTCTTCGGAGCCTGTATCATGCTCGCGGCAGTCTCTTTCCGAACGAAAGAAAAATGGATTCAGCGCAGTGTGACAGCTGTCGTTTTCGCCATCTTCCTTTTGTCGCGCCATATCGGCGGACCACCATTCCACGGCTGGAGTGATACTGATCTTGCCGTGCTTCTCGATCTCAACATTTTCGCGGCCGCATGCCTGATGGCGCTCATCGCCATAAGATACGCAGGTTTGTCGACGGGCGCGGAACCCGCAACCCGGGAGAAATGCTAGCTAAACATACTGGAGGATGACATGCACGACTTTTGGAAATGCCTCGTCGGCGTCTTCTGGCTCGCCGGAACACTCGCGCCGCACACCGCTACGGCAGCCGAGCCTGAAGTGGTCAAGGTTGGTGCTGACCATTATCGCGGGACATGGCTTGAGATCGGTCGCCGGCCGATGTGGCTGACCGATGGTTGCGTCGCCGGCTATTCCTCATATCACCGCGGCAAATCACCAGATCAGGTAATTGTCGAAGACGGATGTCGCGTCGGTAATCCGAAGGGTCGATTGAAGACTGTCCGTGGAACGGGGCGCATACTCGATTTTGACAGCGACAAGGCCAAGATGCGTGTCCGCTATCCGTTGCTGATCACCTTCAACTATTGGGTCCTCTATAAATCACCGGACAAGAACTGGTTTATCAGCGCTGATCCCGACATGACCAATCTATGGATTTATGCGCGCACAGTTCCATCAAAAGCCAAACTCAAGACAATGGTCCGTAAAGCAAGTCAGCTTGGTTATGATGTTCGCAGGCTGGAGTTTCCCGAGCAATAGCGGATACTACATTATGCACCTGCTGGAACTGGCGTAAGCCAGTTCTCAGTCTCATGTCCTGCCAATCGAGCCGCGCACTTAGGTCTTGATGGGATATGAACCGCCGGTCCGCGCTGGCGCAGGTCGATTAGCTTGCCTGCAGATCCATCAATAACCGCCGGTCAGGAAAACGGCCTCGCCAGTCATGAAACTGCAGGCCTGCGATGAAAGGAAGATTGCCGCGCCGACCATTTCTTCAGACCGACCAGCCCGTCCCATCCAGTTCAGCGTGCGGGCATATTCAGCCCATCCTTCCGGATCCTCGTCGCGTCGATGGGCATTTCTGTCGGTATCGATCAGGCCGGGAGCAAGCGTGTTGAGCAAAACATTGTCCATGGCATAGTCCCGCGCCTGGCTCTGGATGAGGTTGTGTTGTGCAGCTTTCGTTGCCGCATACGCGGTGACGACACCTTTTGGACGAAGCTGGTTGATCGAACCGATGGAGACCACCCTTCCCCATTTGCGGGCAGCCATGAGTGGCAGTGCCGTCTGCAACATGTCTACGGTCGAACCGAAGTTCACCGCCACCTGAAAGGCAAAATCCCCCGGCTTCAGATCCGGCAAAGTTGCGTTGATCTGAGCACTGGCGTTGATGACCAGGATATCGACGGGAGCGATGTCTTCGGCGTGCTCGATCAGATCGCGGCCGGCACCAGGTGCCGACAGGTCGCTCACCAGTTCTTGTGCCGTGCCACCGTTTTCGACAATGCGTTGGTGCACGACAGCCGCTCCGCCGGCTTTGGTGCCATGCAGAATGACATGTGCTCCTGCAGCCGACAGTCCTTCCGCGATGGCCGCGCCAATGCCGCGGCTGGAACCGGTGACGAGCGCCGTGCGCCCCTTCAAACCAAAGAGGATTTCAAGATTCATTATTTCCCCCAAACAATGAAATGTGCGCACCGGCAACACCGGGACGGCAGGAAAACAAGCCGCCGGATAGTGGCGCATCGGCCAGTGTCGAGGCCGGCAGGCGTGTGCGCGCGCTGGTGATGAACAGCGTGGAAAGGTCCGGTCCGCCAAATGCGATGCTCGACGGCCGCGGCACGGGCATGTCGATTACCTGATCCAGCTTGCCATTGGGCATGTAACGTCGCACACACCAGCCATCCCAGATTGCGCACCAGACGCCGCCTTCCGCATCAACGGCAAGACCATCGGGCCGACCATCGGCGACCGGAATGCGGGCAAATTCCCGACGCGCTGAGAGCGTGCCGGTCGCGGGATTGAAATCGTAGGCGTGGATCAGACCCGGCACCGTATCGACGAAATAGAAAGTTCGGCCATCCGGGCTCCAGCCAAGGCCATTGGAAACGATGATGCCACCTTCCTTGCGTTCAAACGCACCAGTTTCATCGATGCGATAGAGCGCACCGGTCTGCTTGGAGGCATCGATACGCATCGAACCGACCCAAATCGCTCCATCCGGCCCACATTTTGCGTCGTTCAGCCGATTGCCTGCAAGGTCGGCCTCCGGACTGACAAAAGGCGCAAGGCGGCCGGAGGCAAAATCAAGCCATTCCAGTCCGTCCTGAGATGCAACCAAGAGGCGTCCCTTGGAGACCGGAATGACAGCGCTGACAAGCTTGCCCGTTTCACAGGTGTCGTTGCGACCCGTTGCAGGATCAAAACGGTGAACGGCGGGGTGAAGGATATCAACCCAGTAGAGCGCATTCTCGGCCTCATGCCAGACCGGACTTTCGCCCAGCTGAGCTCCCCAAGGCAGAATACAGCTCAGTTCGGCCGCCGGCTTCCCCGTCGCGGAGCGTGGCCGGGGCCGCGAGCTGATGGCAACGGCGCCTGCAGCACCGGTTATGCGACGGGCCGCCGCGATCAGTTCGCGCCCCACCGGGTGAATATTGGATGCCTCAAGGCGCGATGAAGGGCCGAGCGCCACCAGCACACCGATCGGCGTGTTGTCGCGTCCCATAACGGGGGCAGCGACTGAATTCACACTCAGCAGATGCTCCTCATAGGAAATCGAATAACCGCGTGCCCTCGTCAGAGTCAGATCAGCCTGCAAACTTTCAAGAGTGGTGATCGTCTGCGGCGTCTGGCGGTCCAGCGTCAGGCGTTCCGTAAGCGACCGTCCCACCGCGGGGTCCTGGAATGCGAGAAGGGCCTTGCCGGGAGCGGTACAATGCAACGGCACGCGGCGGCCAACTTCAACACGCACTGACAGTCCGTTGGGCGAGCGTTCGGCCAGATATTGCGCCGTAACGCCATCCAGCCGGCACAATGCGACTGTCTCGCCGAGTTCGACCGCCAGCCGTTCGAGCTCCGGCGTGGCGGCGGAGACCAGATCAAAACTCTCCCAAACCTTGTGGGACATTTCGAGAAACCGCTGGCCAAGGACATAGGTGCCGCGGGCTTCGTCCTGGCGCACCAACCCATAGGCGATCAAAGTGCGCAGGATGCGGGCAAATGTGGGTTTTGGCAGGCCGGACGCGCGCAGGAGTTCGGCAAAACGCAAAGGCTCGGGCGCATCGGCAACCATGTCCAGAAGGGTCAGGCCTTTCGCCAGTGCTGCTGTGCCACCCGGTGTCTCAGGTTTCATTGCCTCTTCTCCCCGGCGAGGCGTCGCTGCCTTGCTGCGGCGGCCTCTTCCAGCATCCGGTCGATCGTCCATTCCGCCTCAAACCCCAACGTGTTTCTGATACGCTCGTTCGAGGTGTGGTAATAAACGCCCTCACCGGGAAAATCGACTGGCACGATGGGCAGACCGGTCAATGTCGCAATACGCGGCAGAAGTTCGGCGAAATCCGCCGGTTCATTTCCACCCAGATTGAATGTGCCGCCGGCCGCATCGGGATGATCGAGCGCAAGAAGAATGCCGGTCACCATGTCACGGGTGTCGGTTAGGTGCATGCGAAACGGCCGGCCATTTTCGTTGCGCGCCAGCACATGGGCCGGCACTCCGATATCCTTCGCCTTCAGAAGATCGGCGACAGCCGTGTTCCCGAAACTCTCTTGCTGGCGGATGCGTGGGCGCAGGAAGAAGCGTGGACCGGAGAAAAAACTGTCTTCATCCAGCAATTCGCAGGCATCCTGCGTATGCGAGAAACGCAGGATCACCGTTTCCATCGAGCCGTTTCGCTGATGAAAGCCCACCATCTCCTCGCCAAGCAGTTTGGTCAGCCCATAGGGCGAATTCGGCTTGAGCGGATGGTCTTCGGTTACCGGCATGAATTCCGGGCGGTTTTCCGGATAGACCTCGCCGGAAGAGGCAAACACGAAACGATGGACGCCGGCAGCCGAGGCGGCATCCAGCAGGCGGCGCGTACCTTCGACATTCACAGCAAACATGAGATCACGGTCCGCAGGAGCCCAGGACATGAAGGCGCCGAGATGCAGGATATCGGTGATGCCGTGAGTAGCCTCCGCCAGTCTGTCTGCATCCTCAAGCGAGCCAATAATTTCGTCTCCACCTGTTTCCGATGGACGCAAATCGAAGCCCCGCACCATCCGGCCCTTGTCGCGCAAGGCTGCAACTACGGCGCGGCCTACACGCCCGGACGATCCGGTAACAAGGATCATAGCCGTTCACCCGTCTTTGCATCGAAAAGGTAGAGTTGAGCGGGATCAAAGCCAAGCCTGATCTCCTCGTCCCTCGGCAGGCTGCCCGTATGCGAAACGCGGGCGATCAACCCCTTGGACTTGCCTTCTTCGCCATCAGCGATCCGGGCGCCCTTGGCATCGAAATAGACGTATTTTTCAGACCCCAAGCTTTCGACCAGCGTCGGCCTTACACCAAAGGTGACGGGGGCATCGCCCAGAACGAGGTGTTCCGGTCTGAGCCCCACCACCACCGGGCCCTGAGCGCTGGTGGCTCGCGGAAGTGAAATCTGCTGGCCAAAAGCGGTAAGCTTGCCGTCGCGCAGTTCCGAATTCAGAAAATTCATGCCCGGCGAGCCTATGAAGCCGGCAACAAACAGATTGGCAGGATTATTGAACAACTCGTCAGGTGCGGCAATCTGCTGGATTATCCCTCCCTGCATGATGACAACGCGGTCAGCCATTGTCATCGCTTCGACCTGATCATGGGTCACGTAGACGGTGGTGACGCCGATACGCTTATGCAGAGCGCCGATTTCAGCGCGCATATGGACACGCAGTTTAGCGTCGAGATTAGACAGCGGCTCATCCATCAAAAATGCCTGCGGTTGGCGTACGATGGCACGCCCCAGTGCCACACGCTGGCGTTGACCACCCGACAAGTCCTTGGGTTTACGGTCGAGATAGGGAGTTACTTCCAGGATACGCGCCGCATCATCGACACGCCGGTCGATCTCGGTCTTGTCGGTGCCCCGCATTTTAAGGCCAAAGCCAATATTCTGGCGCACCGTCAGATGGGGATAAAGCGCGTAGTTCTGAAACACCATGGCGATATCGCGATCGCCGGGCGCCAGATCGGTCACTTCGCGGTCGCCGATGAAGATCTGACCTTCGGTGGCAGGCTCCAGACCTGCCAGGATCTTCAGCATGGTAGACTTGCCGCAGCCGGAGGGGCCGACCAGTACAACAAACTCTCCATTTTCGATTTCCAGCGAAAAGGGTCTGAGCACATTCAGCGCACCATAAGACTTGCTGACATTGCGAATTGAAATATTGGCCATGCTTATTTCTCCGCGCCAGCGGTAAGGCCGCCGACCAAATAACGTTCAAGGAACAGGTAGATTGCGATGATCGGCAGAGCGATGAACACCGATGCGGCGGCGATGTCGTTCCAGTAGGTGACATATTCGCCCTGCATCGTGGTGATGCCGAGATTGGCCGTCCAGTTGTCGGGCGAATTGACCAGGAATGTCCGCGCATAGGCGTAATCGGCCCAACTGAGCACGAAGGCATAAAGTGCTGTGGCAGCCAGACCCGGGGTTGCGATCGGCAGGACGACACGCACCATGGCACCGATCGGCGAGCATCCATCAACCATGGCCGCCTGTTCAAGCTCTTTCGGGATCGTGTCGAAATACCCTTTCAGCATCCATGTCGCGAAGGGAATGATCATGGTTGAATGTGCGAGCACCAGCGTCCAGAGGCTTCCGATCAGGCCGAAGCTTGAAAAGATCGAGAACAGGGGGATGACCAGCAGCGTGGCGGGCAGCATCTTTGCGGTGAGGACGAAAAGCCCCATCGTTGCACCACCGCGCATCGAATAACGCGACAACGCATAACCGGCACTGACCGAAACCAGCATGGACAGCGCCACGGAACCCACCGCCGCCAGCATCGAATTCCACAGCCAGAGCAGGATCGGCTTTGCCGCCCAGACGCGGGCGAATACATCCCATTGCGGATTATCCGGCCAGAAAGTCGGTGGAAGACGGTAAAGTTCGTCAGTGGTGGACAGCGCCGTGACCAGCAGCCAGTAGACCGGGAAGAGGATCATCACCAGCGTGAAGATCACGGTTGCGTAAAGTGCGAGGCTTTGTGCCAGTGTGCGTCTCATCAAGGCCTCCTCAATAGATAGATTTCGAACGTCGACCGAGCATCAGCACGCTGGCGATGATGCAGATGACCAGCGTCAGAACACCGACAGCGGCGGCACGGCCAAAATTGTGATACTGGAAGGCCTGATCGTAGGTCATGATCGACAGTGTCTGCGTTGAACGCAGAGGGCCGCCGCCGGTCAGGACCTTGATGATGGAAAAGTCCCGGAACACCCAGAGCAGCGTGAGCACCAGCGTGACGCCCAGAACCGGCATCAGAAGCGGCATGGTGATCCAGCGGAACCGCTGAAAGGTGCTTGCACCATCCACCTTGGCGGCGGCGTAATAATCGGATGGGATCGACTGCAGGCCCGCAAGGCACATGATCGAGACGAAGGGAAAACCCTTCCATACCATGGTGATCGCAACAGCCCAGAAAGCCGCTGTCGAACTACTGACCCAAGGGATCATCTGGTCGGTGAAGCCAAGCTTTATCGCCAGCCAGCCGAACAGACCGAACGATGTGTCGAACATCCAGGCAAAGATGACGACCGCGATGATTTCCGGCACAGCCCAGGGCAGCGCCATGCCGAGCCGGGCAACCGTGCGGCCCTCGAAACGGTTGTTGACGAGAAGCGCCGTGCTCAAGCCAACCGCAACGCTACCGGCGGTCACGACGACCACAAGCTTGAGCGTCACCCAGCAGGCCAGCCAGAATTCCTGCGACGAAAACAGCCAGACATAGTTGCTCACTGAGAACGGCCGGCTGGCGCCGCCGAGCCTCGGGATTTTAACCTGCTGAAAGGACAGGTCGATCGCTAGGATCAGCGGCCAGACGATGATGGCGGCGACCATCAGCACCGCCGGAGCGATCAGGATATAGCCGAGAAGATGCTGCCGGCTGGGACGCGCAAGGTCAAAGAACTTGCGCCGCCCCGCCTGAACGGTATCGGTCATGGATGGTCTCCTCCGAATGCTTTGAATTGCCCATGGCCCGCAGGGCGAGCCATGCCCTGACAGAGCGGATCAGCCCTTGATGCTTTCGGCCTTGGCCTGCATGGTCTTGGCGACAGCCGCCGGATCGAGATCCTGGATAATCATCCGCTGGCTCTCCTCCATGATCATCTTGCTGAACTCGTTGTAATAGAGCTCAAGGCCGATCGGCACGCGGTCTATCCCCTTCTCGGATGCGGCCTTCATTGTCGCGAGCAGCACCGGGAAATGCGGAATGGTTTTCTCCACGCCGGAGACATCGGCCTTCGGGCTTGGCGGCGTGTTTCCGCCCATCGTCGCATAGCTGCGCTGGAATTCCGGCGTCATCGTCAGCTTGATGAAATCCCAGACGAGTTGCTTCTGGTCATCGGGAATATCGGACGGCATGGCCAGCACATTCGATGATCCACCAAGAGGCGGCGTCAGCGGCGGCGCGGCATAGACTATATCGCTCTTGGCCGAACCCTTTTCAGTTGTGCCGTAAAGCCACGGTCCGTCCAGGCGCATGGCCATCTTGCCATCGGCAAACAGCTTGCGCACATCACTGGCGCTCATGTCGACCGGACTGATGCCACTCTTCATCACAGTCTTCCAGCGCGTCAGCCCCTCGACCATCTCAGGCGTATCGATTGTGATATTGCCTTCCTTGTCGGTCCAATAGGCGCCCGCGTCGATGATGTAGTTCAGCATCTCGGTCAGATACTGGCCCGGCCCCCCCTTCGTCTCATGGCCAGTGCCGAACTGGTCGATGATGCCGTCGCCGTTGAGATCCTTGGTGGTCGCCTTTGCCGCTGCCAGGAATTCGTCATAGGTTTTCGGCACGGCAATGCCGGCTTCATCGAGGATCTTCTTGTTATAGGCCATGACGAAACCGAAGTAGTTAGTCATGATGCAGACGGTTTCGCCGTTCCATTCGCACGTCTTCTGGCCGGCCCAGCCGGTCATGTCGATGCTGTCCTTCTTCAGCCACGGATCCAGCGGCTCAAGCCAGCCGCTGTCTGCGAACATCTGGAATTCGAACGAGGCGAGATGGACGATCTGCGGCGGCTGGTTCGCGGCAAACAGCGTGGTCATCGTATCGGCATAGGAGCTGCGCTCCGCCTTGGTGAACTCGATCTTCACGCCGGGGTGCTGTTTCTCGAACTCCGCGATCGCCGAATGCCACCATTCACCGGTTCCGGCGTCATCGGTCTGCCAGGAAATGAATTTCAATACCGTATCGGCCATTGCCGGAGCAAAGCCACCCATCGTCATCACGGCTGCAGTCGCGGCGCCGAGCGCCAGTCTTTTCACTCTCTTGTTCATGGCTTCCTCCTCCAAAGAACCAATTCAGATACGTTCAAGCAGACCTAGCGCCACCTCCGATGGCTTCACTCCGAGCCCAGGCCCCGATGGCAGATGATAGAGACCTTCGCGGCAATCCATGTCACCGGAGAGAAGGCGACGGTTCGGCTCGAAGATCGAATGCTGGAATTCGTGCCCCTTGAGCGTCGGCAGTGTGGATGACGCCTGCAGGCTCGCGGCCAGAAATATACCGGCGCCGACCGTGGCATGCGGGATGACGTCGATACCGTGTTCGGCAGCAAGCGCACCGATGCGGATGAAATTGGTAATGCCCTTATGCCCCATTTCCGGCTGTACGATAGCAATGCGGCAACGCTCGATACGGGCACGCATGTCCCAATGGGTGCGCCATTCCTCGCCGACTGCGATTGGAATATCCGTACCCTTGGAGACTTTTTCCAAACCGGCAATATCCTCGGTCCAGACAGGTGCCTCGGCAAACCACGGATCGTACGGCGCCATCTCGGCGATCAACTCAAGCGCCCGCTCCGGCGTCTGGTTCCAATGCATATCGGCGGCAATCTTCGCCTTGGGTCCGAGAACCTTGCGCAGGTTCTCCATCTCCACCGCCGGGCCGTCGTCTGCCACTGGCGTTGCGAATTTGAAGGCATCGAAACCCCGATCCTGCCAGTATTTCGCCAGCTCGCCGCGAGCTTGCAGCGTTTTCTCCGGCAGACCGGAGACATAGGCCGGAAAGCGGTCAACGCCCCCGCCGAGCAGATCGCGAACCGATTTTCCCGCTTCCTGACCCGCAATGTCCCACAGCGCGATATCGAGGGCTGCCAGTGCATCAACGTAGAAGCCACCGGTGTAACCGCGCACCCGCATCATGTCGTAGAGATCATCGTAGATCGAGGACGGATCCGACGCGTCACGATCGATAACGAAGCCGGCAAGAAGATCGTTGATCAGAGCGGCAACCGCACCGGGCGCGACGATGCCATAGGTTTCACCCCATCCAACGGTACCGGCCCGTGTCGTCATACGGACGAGAACGCTGCGGTCGAAGGTGGGATAGACCGTGCGGTTGCCCTTGCGGACGATATAACCGTTTGGATTAACCACCTCTCCTTCCCGCAATGCGCCGAGATAGGGCACTTTACGTGACTGGGTGAGGGTAAAAACCTCGATGGTTGCGACGGGGCTGTTCATGCAGCCTCCGAAGCCAGAAGGCCGAGTTCAACCAGGTTTGCATCAATGTCCGCAATTGCCGCGGCGTCGAGTTCCGGTGTAGGAGCGCGCACACCGACGCCCCCGATCACGCCTCGACGCGCCAATACATGCTTGGTCAGCCGCATGCGGTAAACCGCCTGCAGGACGAGAAGCGGCAGGGTGCGAACATAGATTTGGCGTGCCTCATCGCGCTTGCCGCCGGCGAGCGCTCGGTCGATCGCCACATGTTCGCCGGCGATCTCCAGAGCAGGCATCGCGGCAGTCGCGCCGCGTGCATATTCGTCGAGAATATAACGCGCGCCACCGCCACCGATGACGCCCTTCAGGCTTTCCGGCGCATGGGCGATGATGTGGCTTATCGCCGGCCCTGCCGGCAGCGTCTCTTCTTTCACATAGGAAATATGTGGCAAGGCACGGATGATCTCGACGATCGCCTGCGGCGACAGATCTGAACCGCGAGGGGCCGGCGCATTCTGGAGGATGATCTCCACGTCCGGCAGCGCCTCGACCACCTTGCCAAGAAACTCGATAAGGGCCGCTGCATCGGTGCCTACCGACTTCGGTGGCTGTACCATCAGATGGCGAATACCGAGGCCTGCCGCGATCCGGCCATGCTCGACCACGTCGCGCCAATCAGCGGCGCTTGCGCCGGCAACCACGGGTACCCGGCCCGCCACGCTGGCAACGACGATCTTCAAAAGTCCCGCACGTTCTTCTGTGGTGAGATTTTCCACCTCGCTGGCGAAACCAGGAAACACGACACCATCCACACCCTGATCGAGAGCGAACTGCACCAGCCGCGACATCCCCGCCTCATCAACATCGCCATTCGCCAAAAAGGGCGTTGGCAGGACAGGCAAGATGCCCTTCAGACCAGTTGCCATTTCTTCACCTCCCAATGAAGTATCATAATGTGAAACCATGAATTCACTAATTGACACTACATATGCTCGCGCCCTATGGCAAGCCCCCAGATGAAATGAGCGGAGGAGGCTCACGACATGGCAGCAGAAACAGCGGCAATCGTCGTCGACTGGGGAACCACTTCCTTTCGAGCAACGCTGATCGATGACGACGGCAACGAAATGGAGAACATCGAGACGCCCCAAGGTATCTCAAAGCTCAACAAGGGCGACTATGAAGTGGTCCTGATGACGGCGCTTGCTCCATGGCTGTCCACTCACGGAGCCTTGCCCATTGCCGCACTCGGGATGATCACCAGCCGCAACGGCTGGATCGAAGTTCCCTATGTGGCCTGCCCTGCAGGTCCGGCTGAGCTTGCTGCAGGCAGCTTGCGGAAATCCTTGTCGAACGGATCTGATCTGGTGTTTCTGCCGGGCCTGACGGATCCCTCACGCAGGCCCTTCCCCGACGTCATGCGCGGTGAGGAAATTCAGGTTGCCGGACACGGGCTGGCTGACGACGCAACAATAATCATCCCCGGGACACACAGCAAGTGGACTAAGGTAAAAGCCGGCCGTATAGACAGCTTTCAAACCTTTGTGACCGGCGAGATCTTTGCGCTACTCTTGAACAATTCCTTCATCGCTCGCGGCGCAACGCAGCCAACGGTGGATGATCCGGAAGCCTATCTCCGGGGGCTTGAAGAGGCGAAGAGCTCCGCGGCGATGCTCTCCCTGCTGTTTTCGGCACGGACCGGCGGACTGGTGGGAAGGCTTACGGCGGATCAATTGCGGTCCTATGTCCACGGCATGGTAATTGGCCAAGAGTTCAGGCAGGCGCGCGAGGTTGGCTGGTATTCGGAAGGTGACGAGGCCACCATTGTCGGGAATGACGGTCTCAACGATCTTTATGTGATCGCCGCGACTGTATTCGACCTCAAGATTACTCTGGGTGCCGACGACGTCCTGATCCGTGGCGCGCTCGACGTAATGCGTCGCTCGCTTTCATAGACGCGATGCAGCAAGGCGGGAGCTCGCCGGAGAAACACTTCCAAACACATGTCCGAGGGTAAATATGTACGATTTTCCAGTCAGTATCGGCACAGGTCGACACGAAAACGATATCATCACGGTGCTGACGCGACTTGAGCGTGTCGGCCTTCCTGCCAATCCGATCGCCTTTTATGGCTCGTCCTCCTTCCGTATCTGGAGTTCCATCACAGAAGATCTAGGCTCGCTGGACGTCGTTAACCTGGGTTTCGGAGGAGGTACATTTCTTTCGGGCATCCACTACATGGATCAGCTTTTGACGCCGCTGAGGCCAAGCAGGATAGCGCTCTATTTTGGTGAAAACGATATCGCCAGTGATGGCCTCACCGCCCATACGACGCTTGGCCATCTGAAGGATCTGAGAGAGCGGATTTCGCGCGTCATTCCGCAGTCGGAGGTTTTTGTCTTATCGATCAAGCACAGCCCGGCACGCTGGATTTATCGGCAGGAGTTCGATCTGTTCAACCGGCTGGCAAGCGACTGGTGCGGCGGCCGGGATCACACCTCGTGGATTGAGGTCGGTACCGGCCTGATCGGCGAGAACGGCTTGCCGATGTTCCGATACTATCTGCCCGATCTGGTCCACATGAATGCGGCGGGTTATGCGGTTTGGTCAGCATCGCTTAAGAAAGTATTGCGGCTCTTAAGCCCGTCCATGCCCGCTGCGACCACGCTCTGACCCAACAAGATTGGCGTTCACCAGTTTCAAGGCGACATGCGCCGCAAAATCGGTGGTCGTGTTCGCAGCCTGCGCAGCCTCTGCCATTTTCATACGCACCATCCTTCATACGATGAGATCCGGGCATACCTCGGCGCTATGTGGCAAAAGCGAAAGACCGGCATCATAACGGCGATATCATCCACGAGGCACGGCGTTCCCGCGTTGACTATCTTGGCGTTCCCGCGTTGACTATCTTGGCGTAACTATCGTTACCCCCTTTCACGAGACGGTTATCGGCTACGCCGATCTTCGAAGACCGGCGTAGCCGCAATCAGCGTCCGTGTGTATGCATCCTGTGGATTCGTAAACAGTCGCTGCGGGACATCGACTTCAACGATCCTGCCACCTTTCATCACTGCGACCCTGTCGCTGATATGGCGCACGACGCTGAGGTCATGGGCGATGAACAGGTATGTCAGGCCACGCTTTTCCTGCAGGTCGACAAGCAGGTTGATGATCTGCGCCTGCACGGAAACGTCCAGCGCCGAGATCGCCTCGTCGCAGACAATGAATTCCGGTTCGCAGGCAATCGCCCGGCCGATCGCCACCCGCTGGGCCTGGCCGCCCGACAGTTCGTGCGGATAACGGTTTTCAAACATAGGACCAAGGCCCACGTCCGACAGGATCGCATACACGCGTTCGCGCACCGTTGCCCGTGTCGCTAGACCATGATGCAGCAGCGGCAGAGCGATGGCGGACCCGACCGTTGCGCGCGGATTGAGCGTCGAAAACGGATCCTGGAAAACGATCTGCAGATGACGTCGCATGGCGCGGTTCTGAGCTGCGGTGTTTTTGACGATATCCTTGCCGCGATACCAGACGGAGCCGGAGGTCGGGCGGGTCAATTGCAGCAGGCTCATGCCGAGCGTCGATTTTCCCGAACCGGATTCGCCGACGATGGATAGCGTCTCGCCGCGAAAGACATGGAAACTGACGTCCTGCAGCGCATGCACCTGTGACCGCGACTGCCCGAATTGCCCGCCCCTGAAGTCGAAGGTTCGGGTCAGATTGCGCACCGAAACGAGCGCTTCCGTCGATCTGTGTGTGTCTGTCATCGGGCAAGCTCCCTTGCGTCGTCATGCGCCACGAAACAGGCCGCCCGGCGTTCTCCGTCCATCGGCAGGAGAGCCGGCGGCGCGACCAGACATCGCGCCTCGCGCCGGTCGCAACGTGGTGCAAACGCGCAGCCGATCGGGCGGCGGGCCGGATCGGGCGGTAGTCCGTCGATGGTCTTCAGCCGGCGCCCCTCGCCGCGATTCGCCACCGGCATCGATGATATCAATGCCTGGGTATAGGGGTGAACCGGCGAGGAACAGATTTGCTCGGCAGTGCCTTCCTCGACGATGCGCCCGGAGTAGAAGACTGCGATGCGGTCGGCAATCTGCGACAGCAGCGCGAGATCGTGCGACACCCAGATGACCGAAAGACCGAACTGGCGGCGAATGTCGAAGATGAGATCGACGATCTGCGCCTGCGTCGTCACGTCCAGCGCCGTGGTTGGCTCGTCGGCGATCAGCAGGCTTGGCCGGCAGGCGATGCTCATGGCGATCATCACCCGCTGGCGCATGCCGCCGGACAGCTGGTGCGGATAGTTCGACAGGCGGCTTTCGCCACCCGGAATGCCGACCAGAGCCAGAAGCCTGCCGGCTTCCGCCCAAGCCTCTTTCCGGCCGAGGCCGGCGTGGTAGCGCAAAGGTTCGCTGAGTTGCGCACCAATGGTCATCACCGGGTTGAGCGACGTCATCGGGTCCTGGAAAACGAAACCGATGCGGCTTCCCCGCAACTTCGCCAGTCTCGTTTCCTTCTGGGCAAAAAGATCCTCGCCCTCGAACACGGCGCTGCCGGCACTGACCTGCAGCGCCGGCGGCAGGATGCCGAGCAGGCTGAGCATGGACACGCTCTTGCCGCAGCCGGACTCACCGACGATGCCGAGAACCTCGCCTTCGTTCAGCGTCAGGTCGACGCCGGTGACGATTTCCGCCTCGCCGGTTTCGGTCTGTCGCGAAACGCGCAGATCGCGAACCGCGAGCAGCGGGGTTTTGCTTATGGCGTCGGTCATTTCTTGCCCTTGGGATTGAGCGCATCGTTGAGACCATCCCCGACAAAGGCAAAGGCCATGGTGATGATGGCAAGCGCCAGTGCCGGCACGATCAGAAGATGCGGATAGGCACCCCAGACACGCATGCCATCTGCGATCATCCGGCCCCAACTGGGCGTCGGCGGCTGCACACCGATGCCAAGAAAACTGAAGGAGCTTTCCAGCACCATTGCCGTGCCGAGGCCGAAACTGACGGCGACGATGACGGGTCCGAGCGCATTGGGCACGACAAAGGAACGGATGATTGTCGTGGGCGGCAGGCCGAGCGCGATGGCGGCGGTGACGTAGTTGGCATTGCGGATGGACAGAACCTGCGCCCGCATGAGCCGTGCATATTGCGGCCATTTGATCAGCGCGATCGTGCCGAAAACCAGCGACAGGTCGAGGAATGTGGTGTCGCGAAACATCGGGTTGCCGGTTTTGAGGAAAAGGTCTTCCATCCAGCCACTGAGAAGCGGCGTCAGCGACGTATTGATGACCACCACCAGCAACAGGCTGGGAACCGCCATGGTGACGTCGGTCAACCACATGATCGTGCGGTCGGTCACGCCGCCGGCAAAGCCAGAGACCGCACCGGCAATCGCCCCGATGGAAAACGACAGCACGGTGACGAAAAAGGCGACAATCAGCGCCGTGCGCGCACCACCGACGATACGGGCAAACAGGTCGCGCCCGAGATTGTCGGTGCCAAGCCAATGGATGAGGCTGGGACCCGAATTGATATGGGCGAGATCCTGCTGGGCAAAATCATAGGGCATCAGCCACGGCCCGAAGATGGCGGCACAGAGATAAAATGCGATGATGACGAGGCCGAGCATGGCCAGCCGGTTGCGACGAAGCCGCAGCCAGGCGTCACGGCCGAGACCGGCGGGTGCCTGTTCGGCGGTGTCAGACTGGGGCTGCTGCGATGTCATGGAGGATTGTTCGGTCATGGCTGCCCTCACCTTGCCTGCACGCGCGGGTCGAGAAGCGGATAGAGCACTTCGACGAGAAGATTGGCCGACAGCACCGCCACCGTGCCGATCAGCACCAAGGCCATGATCACCGGATAGTCCGAATCCGTCATGGCGCTGATCGTCAGGCGTCCGAGCCCCGGCAGGCCGAACACCACTTCCACAAAAATGGCGCCGTTGATGAAGGTGATCAGAATGATGCCGAGCTGGGTGACGATCGGGGTCAGCACCGGCCGCATGACGTGATCCACCGCGATGCGAAAACGCGGCACGCCCTTGGCAACGGCCGTGCGAATGAAATTTTCGGACAGGATGTCGATCACGGCGGCGCGCGTCTGGCGCTGGATCAGCGCAATCGGCTGCAGGGCCAGAACCAGAACCGGCAGGATGACGCGCGGATCAGTGAGGCCGCCCCAACCGATCGGCAGCGTTTCACCCGGTCGCAAAATGATCAGCGACACCAGCATGAGAGGACCGATGACATAGGCGGGCACCGCCCATAACAACAGCGCCACGGACGTCACCAGATTGTCGAGTGCCCGCCCCTGATGGAAGGCGCAGGCCATGCCGAGCGGCACGCCGACAAGCGCCGTGACCACGATAGTAACCAGGCCGAGCTGCAACGACACAGGCGCTGCAACGGCAATGATGGAGCTGACCGCACGGCCGGACACCAGCGAATTGCCGAGATCGCCGTGCAGCAGGTTCCACAGATAGGAGCTGAACTGTTCGAGGAACGGCCGGTTCAGTCCGGCGGCCTCGCGAATGGCGTCGATACGGGCCGGATCATAAGCGACATCGCCCGGCGCGCTGAGGAACATCAGCTTGATCGGGTCGCCAGCGCCATAAAAGGCCAGTGCGTAAATGCCGAACATGACGACGAGGATCGACGGTATCCATGTCAGCACACGCTTGAGAATGAAAAAGGCCATTCAGTTCCTCTGAAAACCGGGCATGGCTGCGGACCTTGGAAGGCACGCAGCCATGCATTCGGCTTAGCTGCGGCTTACGGTGACGTTCCAGGGCTCGCTGACCTGCCAGTCCATGTTTTTCTCGATGCCCTTGACCCACGGCATCGCCATCTGCGGCATGTTGCGATAGGCCCACGGAATGTAAATGGCATCGTCGGCGGCCAACTGCTGCGCCTGGCGGGCAAGCGCCAGCCGTTCTTCCGAACCTGCGGCAAGAATGGACGCCTTGTCCAGGAGTGCGTCCACCTGTTCGTTCTTGTAGCCGCCGAGCTTGTTCTTGGCGTTCGACGACGAGGAATGAACGATGCCGCGCAGATAGGTCGTGCTGTCGGAAACGCGGGTACCGACATTGTCACGGAAGATCTGGACGCGGTTCTGGTCCGGGCCTTCGAACTTGTCGATCTGCGGCTTCATGGCAACCGACTCGACGCCAAGCACGGTGCGCCACTGTTCGGCGATATACTGGGCGGCCGCTTCGGCGACCTGACGGGAAATGCCGACAAAGTTGATGCGCGGGAATGCCGCCGCACTGCCATAGCTCGACTGCGCCAGAAAACGACGGGCTGCATCCGGGTCGAAGGGCAGTTCGCGAAAATTCGGATCGATGCCGGGCACGGCCGTCAGGATCTGCGTTGCGCGCACTTCTGGTCCCTGCGGGAAGGTAAGCTTCCACAGCTGTTCGCGATCCACCGCCGAAATCAACGCCTTGCGCACGTTGATGTCGTCGGTCGGCTTGCGGCTGATGTTCAGCCAGAAATGATCGCCTTCCGGCGCAAGCGGACCAGATAGGAAATCTGCCCCGAGATCGCCGATCAGCGTCGTTGTCTGGATCAGGGTGTGGACGTCGAACTGGCCCGACTTGAGAGCAGCCGTTGCTGTCGAGGCATCCTCGATGACCTGAACCTCGATGCGGCGCAGCGACGGCGCAGGGCCCAAAAAATTGGCGTTGCGCTCGAAAACGAAGGTTCCGGCATCGAGATCCATCTTGACCGGCACGAAAGGACCGCTGACGATTACGGCGTGATCGGTCGGGTTCCACCAGCCGGGCACTTCGTTGCCATCGGCACCACGCGCCAGCGACACCTTGACGATCGGCGCCAGATGATTGGCAAGCTTTGCCGCAAACATCGGGTCTTGCGCACTCAGCCGCACCTCGATCGTGCGGTCGTTAAGGGCAACGACGCCCTCGAGCACGGTCGCCTTGCCGCCGCTGATCGCGCCGTAACCTTGAACCGTGGACAGCACCTGATCGATACGCTGGTTCTTGGTGGCCGGCATCGCCGCCAATTCCCACGAACCCTTGACGTCGGCCGCCGTGATCGGGCTGTTATCAGAGAAGCGAGCCGTTTCGGCGATCTCGAACTGCCAGACCGTGTTGTCGGCGTTGGCGCTCCATTTTGCAAAGATGTAGGGCTTCAGCTCGCCCTTGCCGGTATAATAGAGCGGGGCTGCGACCCAGAAGGAGTTCAGGCGGTAGCTTTGACCGCCACCGCGCAGCGGCGACCAGTCGGAAGAGAAGGCCGGGTGGATGATGCGCAGCACGTCATTCTCGGCTGCAAAGGCCTGGCGTGCGAAAAGCCCGCCGGCCAGCGGCGCCAGGCTACCGATGCCCAGCAGCTTCAGCGACTGCCGACGGTTCATCGCCAGCACGCCGTTGCTGCCGCGATGTCGAAAATCATTGTCCATACTTACGTCTCCTGGTCAGGTTGAGATCGCGGCATTTCGCCAGCGGCCGTCAAATGCGATGGATGGGAATGTCAGTGATCGACGACGGAGCCGTCGAAATGAGCGCGCATCTTGATGTTCTGGATCGGGCGTTCGCGGCGCGGGAATTTCTCCTCGAAACCCGGCCGCAGTTCGACGCCGAGACCAGGGCCATCCGGGATGGCAAGAAAGCCACCTTCGGCCTTGGGAAAGTCGACGAGCATGTCTTCGCCGGCGAGACCAGTGCGCTGGTCGATATGCGGCGTGCCGAGCGGATACTCCTGGATGGCGAAATTGGGGATCACCGCATCGATCTGCAGGCAGGCTGCAAGTCCGATCGGGCCGACCGGATTGTGCGGAACGATCTGTGCATCGCTCGCTTCCGCCATGGCGGCAATCTTCTTGGCCGCCGTGATACCGCCGCAAACGCCGACCGATACACGCAGATATTCGGCCGCGCGAGTATCGAGCAATTCCTGGAACTGCTGGATGTTGATGAAACGCTCGCCGGTAGCGATCGGGATGGCGATCTTTTCGGCGACCCGCGCCATGGCCGGGATCGAGGCCGGCTTGACCGGATCTTCGTAAAACAGCGGCAGCGACGGCTCGACCAGACGGGCAAGCGTGATCGCCTCCGGCACCGACAGGCGGCGATGCAGCTCGAGGCAGATATCGACCTCAAGTCCGACAGCCTTGCGGACCCGCTCGACAAGCTCGGCGCCCGCCTGCATCTGCGAGGCATGGGAGCGGTAATGGACGCTGTCGGCATCATCCATCAGCGGATTGAGATGACCGATCGCGGTAAATCCCTGCTCCTTGCGCATCTGTGCCTGCTCGACGAATTCGTCGGCGCTACGACCCTTGACCCAGGCATAAAGGCGGACGCGATCACGCATTCGGCCTCCGAGCAGCTCGTGGACGGGCACACCCAGTGCCTTACCCTTGATATCCCACAGCGCCATGTCAATGGCGGATACCGCGCCGTTGATCGCCGCACCCGTATAGTGGTTGGCGCGCAACATCACATTCCAGTGCCGTTCGATCGTCGTCGGGTCCTGCCCTTCCAGAAACCGCCCGAAGCGCTGGATGGCGGCAGCCGCGGCATCATAATGCCCCCAGGTGCCGCACTCGCCGTAGCCGACAATGCCCTTGTCAGTGGTGATGCGCACGAACAGGAAAATGTCCGCGAATATTGGCTCGACCGATGTGATTTTCATGTGTCTTTGATCGCCTCGATATTGTCCATCAATTCGCTAGAGAACGGATTTCCAATCTTTTGCGGGAGACCGGAAGGTTTTTGCTCAAGCAAATAAAACGGTAGCAAACTGTTTCATTCAATGATATGTATTTCATTTAATAAAACTCATGGAGCGTGCTTGTCAAGATTTGCGCGATGACTAGGATGTCCGGATGACACTCGATTCAGCCGAAAACCACGAAAATGCACCGCCTGCAGGCGTCCTTGATCGGGGACTTCTAATCCTCAGCCTGTTCACCATGGAGCGCAGCCAGATGCATCTGCGCGAGATCTCGGAGATCTCGGGCCTGGACAAGGCGACAACACTCAGGGCGCTGAAATCGCTATCGAATTGGGGATTTCTGGAACGGCATGCGGATGGCAGTTATTCACCGGGGCCGATGAACATGCGGCTCGCGGCGATCTTCAAGGCGACGTCCAATCTGGTCAACCGGATTGCCGAGCCGCTCAACCGGATTAGCGATCAGGTTAATCAGGTAACCGCCTTCTACATCCGGACGGAAAGCAATCGCCTCTGTCTTGTTCGCAGCCGGATGAATCGCAACCACAGCTACTTCGTGGATGTCGGCGCGTCGGTCTCGCTTTCGCATGGCGGGTCGGCTGCACGCGTGCTTCTCGCCTATTCCGAGCCGGACAACCAACTCTATCGGACGGTCAGGGAAGACGGTTTTGCCATCTCGCGCGGTGAAAGGTTGAGGCATTATGCCTCGATCTCAATTCCACTATTCGAGGCGGACGGGATATTTCTTGGTGCCGTAACTATAAATGCCCTCAGCGTCGATGTGACGGACGAGGACTTCAAGAGATTTGCGGATATCGCTCGCACAGAGGTTCAGCGATCAGGCTTTGTGATCCGGCTGAAATAGCGGGTGGGTATGCCCTACTATGGAACACATCGCCTGGCATGCGGAAGGCGTCAAATTCGAGCGGGATTTCGGAGCGGCGGACTGACCTAAAGATTGCTCACGTCAACCAACCCACGAGGCAGGCGATTCATGCATTCGGCCCCTGAATCAGTTACAAGAAACTGATCCTCGATCATCAAGGCCCCCAGTCCTTGACCATAGAATGGCGCTTCCAGCGCCACGACCATGTTCGGCTCGATGATCTCCATATTGCCAGCGGAAAAGAACGGCCATTCCTCGATGCCGACACTTCCACCGACCGCGTGTCCAAAATGGCCCCGGTAATATTCTGCAAAACCGTCCTTGCGCATCGATTGAAGCATCGCCGCATGAACCGAGCTGAAGGGATTGCCGGGCCGGATCTGCGCAAGCCCGGCATGGAACGCCGTTTCGAGCGCCTTGAAGACATCGATCGCAAGCCCGGAAGGTCGACCAAATGTGTAGGTTCTCGCTCCGTCTGAAGAATAACCGTCGACGAGCGTTCCAACGTCGGCTTTGATGAGGTCGCCCGGCGCTACCACCGCGGTCATGTTGGCAAGATCCGCGCCGACAGAAATGTAATCCCAATGTCCGCTGAGCGAGAAGCCACCGTTGGAAGCGGCGATCTGCGCACCGGCTTTCCACGCGGCCGAAAGTTCCGGCAGGGATACGCCAGGCCGGATTGCCTGCGCCATTGCCGTCAAACCGGCTTCGGCGGCTTGAGAGGCTCGGCGCAAACGCTCTATCTCGTCAGCAGTCTTTACCGCCCGTAACCGTCTCAGCACAGTCGAGCCGTCCAGCCATTCGGCTTGCGGCAAACTTTCCTTGAGAGCTTTAAAATCGGCAGCCGGCATGAATTCGAGATCGGCAGCCAGACGCGCGTTCGTCAGGCCACGTTCTTGCAAGAGATCGCCGAGAAGAGCGAAAACCACGGATCGATCGAACGTCTCGGGACGAGGCCCGCCTGTGCCGGTCCGTCGATAGGCCTCATTGATCTCCTGCACCGTCTCCGCACCGGTCACATCGAGCATATCGATCCAGATGCGATGGGTTCGGATATCGACTTCTGGTGCATTGGCGCGCAGTGCAGACGCGGCGTGGTCGCTGACAATGGCTGCAAGTGGTGCGTCTGTCTGGGCGGGGACGAGCGCCACCGCGGCCCCTGCCCGCCCCCACATAGTCGCTACGCCTGCCGGCGCGCCGACAGCGTAACGAAAAGCTTCCGGCTGGAAGAGGACAAGCGCATCGATTCCGGCCTCATTCATCAGCCTGGCTGCACGCTTTCGGTCGATATCGCTCATGTCCTGATCCAATCCCTGATGTATGTGAAGGACTTAATCGGACTGAGCCCAAAGTTCCAGAACCGAAACAAATTTCTCATACCCCTCTGCTGCAAGAGCAGCGCATTCCCTTCAAGACCGCTTTTTTACCCTCGTCGCTCTTCCGGTGGATTGCGACTAGGCTATGCTGCGCGACGTGAATGATGGCCCGATCGGCCAGTGAATGGGAGTTTTAAGATGAGCGGTTTGACGACCCTTATGGGCTCAACCCTGAAAAACAGACAGGCAAGCGCGCGCACCGCGATTGCAGCGATCCTTCTTTCCGCGCTGGCGGCAGGATCTGCGCAAGCCGCCGATTTCGACGCGGATGCCACGATCAATATTGGTTCGCTTTACGAGCCGCAGAACCTCGACAACACGGCCGGCGCCGGCCAGGGCATCAACGAAGCATTCAACAACAATGTCTATGAAGGTCTCTTCCGGCTTGCCGACACAGGCAATGTGGAGCCGGTTCTGGCCAAGGAATTCAAGGTCAGCGACGATGGCCTTACCTACACGTTCACCCTGCAGCCGAATGTGAAATTCCATTCCGGCGATCCGCTCACCTCCAAGGATGTGAAGTTCTCGATCGAGCGTGTTACCTCCGCCGAATCGAAGAGTTCGCGTAAAAACAGCCTGAAGCCGATCGCCGGCATCGAGACGCCTGACGATGCGACCGTCGTGATCAAGCTTTCGTCCCGGTCTATCTCGCTGCCCTACAATCTCAGCTATGTCTGGATCGTCAACGATACGGCGACAAACCTGACCGCCACCGAAGACGGCACCGGGCCTTATGAGCTTGCGGACTGGCGCCGCGGTTCCTCGCTGGCGCTCACCCGCTTCGATGGATATTGGGGCCAGAAACCTGATAATGGAGATGTCGTATTCCAGTATTTCACCGAGGCGACAGCGCTCAACAACGCGCTTCTGACGGGCTCGGTCGATATCATTACCTCCGTCCAGAGCCCGGATTCGCTTGCCCAGTTCAAGGACAATGCCGATTTTACCGTCGCTGAAGGCCAGTCTACCACCAAGCTGCTGCTGGCCTATAACGACCGCGTCGCTCCATTCGATAACGTCAAGGTTCGCAAGGCGCTTGCCCGTGCGGTGGACGATGCCAAGCTGCTGAAGGCGGTCTGGGGCGATTACGGCACGCTGATCGGCTCCATGGTGCCGCCGACCGATCCGTGGTTCGTCGACCTGACCAAGACCGACGCCTATGACGTCGAAGGTGCCAAGGCGCTTTTGAAGGAGGCCGGTTATCCGGATGGCTTCTCCTTCACCATCGATACGCCGAACTACGATCCGCATCCGATCGCCGCGCAGTTCCTGCAGAGCGAACTCGCAAAGATCGGCGTCAAGGTGAACATCAACGTCATCACCGCCAACGAATGGTATTCGAAGATCTACAAGGCGCATGATTTCCAGGCGACACTGCAGGAGCATGTGAATCACCGCGACATCGTCTTCTACGGCAATCCCGATTTCTACTGGGGTTACAACAATCCGAAGGTTGTCGATCTGATCAAGCAGGCAGAAGCCAGCACCACGACAGACGAGCAGATGGCAAGGCTGAAGGAAGCCAACACGATCATTGCCGAGGATGCTGCCAGCAACTGGCTCTATCTCTATCCGCAGATCGTCGTGGCGGCCAAATCGGTCTCCGGCTATCCGCTCAATGGGCTGAACGCACAGTTTTTCGCGGGTAACATCAAGAAAGCCGATTGATTATCATCCTGCTCTCGGCAAATCGATAATCTGCGTTATAAGGCTGGCCGCCCGGTTCCTCCGGGCGGCTTTCCCATGAAAGGTGCCGACCATTCTTTCCTATCTGTTTCGTCGTCTGGTCATTCTTCTCATATCCATCCTCATCGCGGCTGCGGTGCTGTTCCTGCTTCTGCGCCTGTTGCCGGGTGATCCCGCCAATGCGCTGGTCTCGGTCGGCGCCGACCCCGAGCAGATCGAGGCGGCGCGCCGCCAGGTGGGCTCGGACCTGCCGCTCTCTGAACAATTCTTCCGTTTCGTCTCCAGCCTGACTCGCTTCGATCTCGGCACATCCTTCATCAGCCATGCGCCTGTCCTGCCGGAGATCGGCAAGCGACTGGCCGTAACGGTACCGTTGACGCTGATGGCATTTCTTCTGGCGCTTGCGATCGCGCTGCCGCTCGGGATCATTGCCGCGGTCAAATCGAACCGCTGGTACGGTTCTCTGATATCGGTCGTCTCCCAGTTCGGAATTGCCGTCCCTGTGTTCTGGATCGGCATCCTTCTGGTGACCGTCTTTGCGGTCAATCTCAGGCTCTTTCCTTCCGGCGGTTTTCCTCCCCGCGGCTGGCAGAGGCCGGAAGCGGCATTCGATGCGCTCGTTCTTCCGGTCATCACCATTGCGATCGTCATGTCGGCGTCACTGATCCGCTACGTGCGCTCCGCGACCCAGGATGTGCTCGGAAGCGATTATCTGCGGACCGCCCGTGCACTTGGCGCAAGCTTTACCGAGGCGTTGATCCGCCACGGTATCCGTAACGCTTCCGTGCCGGTCATTTCGGTCCTCGGCATCGAGCTTGCCTCCACCCTGCTTGGTGCCGTTGTCGTCGAACGCGTTTTTTCGCTACCGGGTCTCGGCTCCATGCTGCTGCTCGGCATAGAGCAGCGAGACTATCCCAACGTGCAGGGCGTGCTGTTCGTTTCGACGCTTCTGGTTCTGCTCGTAGGCTTTCTCGCCGACTTGGCACAGCGGCTGATCGATCCACGCTTGAGAGACCGCAGCGGTGGGGCAGCACGATGAGCAACACCACGACCATGACAAGCTCGGAACAGGGACGGAAGCGACGCTCCTGGACATTCACTATCGGCGCTCTGATTGTCGGCCTGCATCTTGCTATCGGCCTCATGACACTGATCTGGACGCCTTACGACCCAGCCGCGATGTCGGGGGGGCGTCTGGAGGCCGTGTCGTTCCAGCATCTGGCCGGCACTGACAGACTTGGCCGCGATCTCTTTTCGCTGATCATGATCGGCTCGCGCATCGCGCTGACCGTCGGCACCGGAGCGATCCTCATCGGCGGGTTGATCGGCATCACGATCGGATTGTTGGCAGCCTTCGCATCGAAGACCCTGGATGACGTTCTGGCCGCCGGCCTCGATATCCTGATCGCCTTTCCAACGCTGCTGCTTGCCATGCTGATCGTTGCATCGAGCGATGGCGCAAGCCTCTGGACCGCGATCATCGCGATCGGCATCGCCAATTCCGCCATCGTCGCGCGGCTCACACGCATCCTCACCAAGCGCGTACTGTCTATGGATTACATCACGGCCTCACGCATATCCGGCACATCTTGGATGGGCGTCGTGTGGATCCATGTCCTGCCGAACATATGGCCGACATTGCTCGTCAATCTGGCGCTGCAATTCGGCCTCGCCGTCATTGCCGAGGCCTCGCTCTCCTATCTTGGCCTTGGCGCTCCGCCCCCGAATGCATCATGGGGAAGGCTGCTGCAGGAAGCACAGGCAACCGTATATACGGCTCCTATCGGAGCGATTGCGCCGGGTCTTGCGCTGGTTTCACTGGTAATCGGCATCAACCTTCTTGCCGATGGCCTGCGCGATCTGGCCGACCCGACCCGCAGGAGCCGCCGATGACCGCATTGCTCAAGATCGAGAACCTGGCAATCCAGACCGGCGGAAAACCGCTGGTCGCCGATGTCTCGCTTTCAATCGATGGCGGAGAACGTGTCGGTTTTATCGGTGAATCCGGCTCCGGCAAGTCACTGACTGCACTCGCCGCAATTGGTTTGCTGCCCGATACATTGAAGGCGTCCGGTTCGGTCCTGCTCGGCGGTCGCGAGGTGATCGGTGCGCGAGACCGTGATCTCGTGCCGTTGCGCGGAACGGCCGCGGCCGTCGTGTTTCAGGAACCGCTGACCGCGCTCGACCCATTGGTAAAGATCGGCAGGCAGGTCGGCGAAGCGGTCAAACGGCGTGCCAAGCGTGACGGAGCCACGACGGACAAGGCAAGCATCACGAAAGAGGTGGTGGCCCTGCTCGATCAGGTCGCACTGCCCGAGCCCAATCGCATCGTCGACGCTTGGCCACACGAGATTTCCGGCGGACAGCGTCAGCGGGCAGCAATCGCCATGGCACTTGCGTGCAAACCCAAGCTGCTGATTGCCGACGAGCCGACAACGGCGCTGGATGTGACCACACAGGCCGAAATCCTCGCGCTCATGGCGCGTCTCGTGAAGGAACGGGATATGGCATTGCTTTTCATCAGCCACGACCTTCCGGTCGTCGCCGGCGCTGTGGACCGCGTGGTGGTCATGCAGCACGGCCGTATCGTCGAGACCGGCGCGGTTTCGGATGTATTCGGGCGGCCGGGCCATCCCTATACACAAAGTCTTGTCGCGGCAGCGCGTGCATTCGACAACGCTCTGGAGATCGCCAGATGAGCCTCATCGACATCCGTGATGTATCCTTTTCCTATACTCGGCAGCGCAAGACGCTCCATGACGTGAACCTTACCCTGGAGAAAGGCCGCAGTCTCGGCATCGTCGGCGAGTCCGGTTCGGGCAAGACGACACTGCTGCGCCTTCTGCTTGGTCTCAATATCCCGACGACCGGCAAGATTCGCTTCGAGGGGCGTCGGCTTGACCTCGGGAACCGCGAATTCATGCGTCGCTTCCGTAGCGGGGTGCAAGCAGTCTTCCAGGATCCCTATTCCTCACTCGATCCACGCCAACGGGTTTTCGACATCATTGCCGAACCTCTTCGCTCGCTGGGCATCAAAGGCGACAGGAAGACTGCCGTCCTGCAGGCATTGACGGCGGTCGGGCTGACGGCCGATGCCGCCGAGCGTTATCCGCATGAATTTTCGGGCGGTCAGAGACAGCGCATCGCCATTGCGCGAGCCATTGTTTCCCGACCCGATGTGATCCTTGCAGACGAGGTGGTCAGTGCGCTGGACCTTTCCACGCGCATTCGCATTGTCGAGCTTTTGAAGGAGCTGTCGCGAACGACGACCTTCGTGCTGGTATCACACGATCTGAGCCTCGTATCATCGCTTTGCGAGGACGTGATCATTCTGGAGAAAGGCCGCATCGTCGAAAGCGGGAAAACGCGCACCATCCTTGCAAATCCCAGCCATGATTATACGCGCGCCCTGCTGGCCAGCATTCCGCGTATGCCGAATCGTTCCGGGATTGCAGCCTCCTGAACGACTGAACGAGGCTGCAAGGCGGTTCAGTGGTTCTTGATTGATCCAGGCAGTTCGGATCGTTGCTCCGCCAGCAGCCTTTTGCGGACGAGAACGCTCATCACCCGCGCTGCGGTCGAAAACTCCATTTCGTCCAGAGGCCCTTCGCCTTCCCATGGCTTCGAAAGCCTGTCGACGACGCCCCCGGCAATGCTGGCCGGCACAATGTCCGAGCACCCTCTAAGAGCCTCGAACACCTCAGATATTCGGACGACATATTGACCGAAAGCCACCTCCGGTTCCGGGACATAAGCGTCCCAGTCTTCAAACTCGTGAAGGGCATCGCGAAAGAGATATTGCAGGGTGATTGGTGCGTGTCCGTCCTGTAGCGCAGGCAAAGTCGACGTCATGCGTATTCTCCCTTTTTGATCATCCGCAAAGGTTACAGGCCACCGTCACGAAACGAGACTCGTGCACGGCAACGCCATTGAATCACTTGTGGTTCAATAGGGCAGGTGAATTCCCCAATAGAAGCTTTCGGGATGCCGCTCTTCCGGCGACGGATTCTCGTCATCAGCCTGATTGAGATCGATACGAGCTTGTCGCTCGGAGCGTACCGCCAGGTCCTGCGACAGCCGAGGACGCGCCGAAAACGCAAAGAGGTCAAACCCAAATAAAGGAAGGCTGCTCGCGATCATGAAACACCTCCAGCTCCGGTTCATCACAATACCGGATGCTCGGCCAGAACGTTGCTGCGGTCAATATTGTCTACAGAATTAGTGCACTATTCTGCAGCCAATTTCTGGAGCTCTATTGCACGAACGCCTTGCGGTCAGAGTTTTTTGTTTTTCGCAAGTGGGAAGGATCGATCCCGCCTTCGTCGCCCATTCGATGTCATCCGTCGAATGTGAGATCCAGAGCAGCTGTTATATCTGTGATGAGATCGTCGGTTTCCTCGAGCCCGACCGACAGGCGCAGGTGACCGTACTTTCGAAACTCATCCGGCCAACGGTCGGAACCGCCTCTCGCCGTTGCGCCAACATGCACGATCAGACTCTCATCGTGACCAAGTGAGACGGCCGAAGTGATCACTTTCAGGTTCGAAACAAAGCGATTTTGTGTCGCAGGATCGCCTTCGAGAGCAAACGCGATCACACCCCCAAATCCCCTGGCGCCGAACTGACGTGTGGCAATTTCATGCTGCGGATGGCTCTGCAATGATGGGTGATGGACATAGGCGATGCGGGGATCGGACGCGAGATGATGTGCGACGAACTCTGCGGACCGGCAATGTTGTGCCAACCGTAAAGGAAGGGTCACGGAGCCACGCATGATCAGCCAGGCGTTGAACGGCGCGATGCTTCCCCCGACATCGACAAGTGCGTCGCCCTTTATGCGCTGGACAAGGTCCCTACTGCCTATGACGGCCCCACCCATGGCGTCACCGTGGCCATTGATGTATTTCGTCAGGGAGTGAATGACGAGATCGGCTCCGCTTGCCAAGGGTCGAAACAGAGGCGGCGGCGTAAAGGTCGAGTCGACGCTGAGAAGCACGCCCGCGTGCTTTGCAACGGAGGACAAGGCTGCGATGTCGGAAACCTTTGTCGTCGGATTAGCTATCGTTTCTGTATGTATCAGTTTCGTGTTCGGGCGGATCGCCGCCTTGACCGCCTCGATGTCGCTCGTATCGACGAATGTCGCTTCGATCTGGTAACGTTCAGGAAGCAGTTCCGCAAAAAGACGCCACACGGCCTCATAGGTCACATCACTGACGACGACGTGATCGCCGGTTCTCAGCAGCGTGAAGAACACGGCGTGAAGGGCAGCGACACCGGTGGCGAACACGGCAGCATCCTCGCCCTGCTCCATGGCCGCGAGCTTCTGCTGAAGCCTGATCTGGTTGTGACCGGAGTTTCTGGTGTAAAGCGCGATGCTGGTGTCGGACCAGTCGACGTCGGAAGGATCGGTCGGCAAATGATAGGAGTTTGCCATGACGATTGGCGTCCGGATCGCTCCGGAAGCCGTATCGACCTCATTGCCACCATGTACCGCCAGCGTTTCGAAGGAAAGAGTGTTTGGGTCTTGTTTGTCCGGTCTTGCAGTCATCTTACCAACTCTAAAATCTGAGGTGCCGCCCGGCAGAGACCGCGCCTCCTTGTCAAATATCTCTTGTCATCCATCATCCGCCTTCATCACCACCTGGATGGCGATCGGGCATCGCATGTCGGATGCGGTTTGAAGGTATCACGGAACGATCAGAGCCGGCCTTTCCAGGGCACCAGCAGAACCTCAAGGAAACGAACCGCCAGACCGAATACGAAAGCACATGCAGCGATAATCAGAATACCGACAAACACGACATCCGTTGCGAGAAAATGTGACGCAGACATGATTACGTAACCAATACCTTGATTGGAAGCGATCAGTTCCGCGGCCACCAGCGTGCTCCAGCCGACACCAAGTGCGATACGGATGCCGGTCAGGATTTCCGGCAATGCGGTGGGGAAAACGATGTCGCGAAAAAGCTGCAGGCGACTTGCGCCCAGAGAGCGCGCAGCATTGACCCGCTCGATGGGCAAGGACCTGACGCCGGCCTGCGCTGAAAGGCAGATGGGAGCGAACATGGCAAGAACGAGCAGCGTCACCTTCGAAGTCTCGCCGATGCCGAGCCATATGATCATCAACGGCAGATAGGCGAGTGGCGGCAGCGGCCAATAAAACTCGATAGGCACATCCAGGATGCCTTTTGCCCACCTGTTGAGACCCATCAGAAGACCGATCGGTATGGCCGCGGTTATCGCGATCGCCGCCGCAGTCAGAATCCGGAACAGGCTTGCGGTAATATGCTCGCCAAGCGAGGCGCCTGCATAACCATCATTCAAAATGAGATTAAACTGGGTCAGCACGTCCTGAGGTGTCGGCAGGAAAAGACGAGGCACGACTGCAAGCTTTGCTGCGCCCCACCATGCGAAAATGATCAGAAGCGCGGTCAGAACGCTGATTGCCAACGTCCTGCTGCCGCTCGTACCGAACCGAGTCATCTCGACAATGCGCGGTTTTTCAGCTTCCGGAAGCGCGATGCCCGGTACGGTTTCAATAATATCCGTCATTCCGCAGCACTCCTCGCATCCTGCCCGCCATGCAAGAGCGCCCGGATGTCTTCTCTCAGGTTGTTGAAGTCTGACGATGTCTTGATCGCTCGCGCATCTCCCGTGTCGGCAAACTGCCGGACGAAGTCGAGATTGAAGCGCGCGACGATGCGACCAGGCCTCGGTGACATGACGATCACCTGGGTACCAAGGAAGAGCGCTTCCTCAACGGAATGGGTAATGAAGAAAATGCGCTTTCCGGTCTGTTTCCAGACATTGACCAGAAGTTCCTGCATCTGCTCGCGCGTCATGCTGTCGAGCGCACCGAAAGGCTCATCCATCAAAAGCGTGTCCGGATCGGCTGCAAGCGCCCGCGCGATACCGACCCGCTGGCGCATGCCGCCGGAAAGCTCGTAAGGAAAGGCTTTGGCGAAATCGCTCAGCCCGACCAGATCGAGCAGTGCTGCGGAGCGACGTGTTCGCTCAGTCTTCGAGACACCAGCAAATTTCAGCCCGAGCGCGACATTGTCGATAACATTCTTCCAGGGGAGCAACGTATCCTTCTGGAAAACCACGCCTCGATCCGATCCCGGCGCCGATACTGAGCTCCCATTGAGCGTGATTGTCCCGTCGGACAATGGCAGGAAGCCCGCAATGGCATTGAGGAGTGTCGATTTCCCGCAACCCGAGGCACCATGCGCAACGACAAATCCCTTGTCCGGAATATCCAGTGAGACCTGGTCCAGCGCATGGACGATACGGCCCTGGTCGGTTTTGAAATAGACGCTCGCGCGTTCGATCTTGAGCATGGGGGTGTCCTTCTCAAGTCGGGACGCCAGGTTTTTCACCCGGCGTCCCGTTTCATCAGTTGCTGGCGCCGGCAAGTGCATCAGCCGTGACGAATTCGGCGTAGCTCGGCAGCACTTCTGTCACCTTGCCCTGATCTTTCAGGAACTGTGCAGTGTCCTTGAGGATCTTGGCGGCACCTGATTTTTCGCCGCCACCCAACCATTCGGCAGATGCCTGCACCTGCGGCGTCAGCAAGTTGAGGTTGTTGAGTGCCGAAGCCTGCTGCTCGGCTGTGCCGCCAAGAAGCTTTGCGAGTTCCTTGGCGTTGGCGCTGTCAGTATTCCAGGCGGCCTTGTCCTTCGCGAACGAAGCGTAATACTTGTTGATGACACCTGCGAATTTTTTCAAAAATTCCGGATTGTCGTCGCTGAACTTGCTCGCAGCAACCCAGGCGGAGAAAGTCGGTGCTCCCTTTTCGGCAACTTCCTTCGACGTGACGAGAACCTTGCCGCTCTTCTTGAGTTCAGTCAGCGCCGGATCCCAGACGAAGCCGCCATCGAGATCGCCGCGATTGAACGCTGCAACGATCTCGGGCTGCGGGATTGCAAAAACCTGGACGTCCCGTTCGGTAAGGCCAAGAGATTTGATCAATGCGAGAAGCTGATAGTGGTCCGTCGAAACTGGAGCTGCCGCAAGCTTCTTGCCCTTGAGGTCCGACAGACTGTCGATGCCCGAGCCATTGCGGACAACCAGTGCTTCATCGATGCCGGAGATGGAGGAAAGGTAAAATGCCTTTACCGCCAACCCGCGTGACGTGGCTGCAGCAAACGGACTCGAACCGACATAGCCGACCTGAACATCGCCGGAAGCGATCGCCGCGAAAATTTCGGCCCCGGAGTTGAACTTTCGAAAGTCAATCTCGTAACCGGTTTCCTTGGAGAACTCGCCATTGGCAATGGCAACGGATGAGGGAAGCGCGTCGGTCTGATAGGCGACGACGACCTTCTTGTCAGCGGCGTGAGCGCTGACGGCCGCAACGACGCTGCCGATACCAAAAACCGCGGCCGTAAGAATGGTTTTGATGTTCATTTTGCCCTCTGCCCGGAAATATCCGGTCCCCTGTTGTTTCCACCCCTAAAGAATAGGAGCGCATGAGGCCGGCAAGACAGCAAAAAACTGCTATTTTTATAGAATAAATGGATAAGGAAAATTCCCAAGCGATCGACGAGCCCATTTTTTGTCTTGCTTGCGGTCGTTATCCCGATCAGCACGTCGGCCTTTTACTAGCCAACAAGGGGACATCGGAAAGGCCGGCGAACGAAGAGCAAAAAAGAAGGGCGACCGATATACGGCGCCCTTGATAGTCGTGAGGCTTCAGCCTCCAGAGGGAACAGCCCGTCAGCAAATCGCATAAGGATAGCAGGCGACGGGTCGAGGGAAGACTAAGCGGAACTGCGCGTTGGATGAAGGAATGACTTTGCTGGTTTCGCCGGCGTAGGGGAATTCATTTACGTTCGAACGATTGACTTTAGTCACGCACCAAATGTCACCACGGAATGTTTTTCACCTCAATCCCATGTGAGGTGCGTGATGCTGGAATTCAGCAACCTTGGCGCCATACGCAACCCAGAGAAGAACTTTTCCGTGATAATCCGGAATGGATTCATAATCTTCCCGCAAAAGTCGATAAAGCTGCATTGTTTATTTTCTACTTAATTAATGGAGTTTTGTTCCTTATCAGCGTCTGCCCGTTCGGCCATCTTGCTCATCGCTTACTGAAAGGGGTGAGGTTATGTCCGCAATCAAGACTGCAATTTCCACTGCGCTGATCGCATTTATGGCATCAACGGCAGCTTATGCATCGGATGCTTTGGTCGATGCCGAGTGGGTTCAAAAGAACCTCGACAATCCAAAGGTACGGATATTCGAAGTCAGCGTCGACACGGGAGCCTATGAGCGAGGCCATATTCCCGGCGCAGCCAATCTCAACTGGCACACGGATCTTGTCGATCGCGAACGACGCGATATTGCCGGCCGCGAAACCTTCGAGAAGCATCTGCAGGCCGCCGGCGTCGGCGAGGACACGACAATCGTTCTTTATGGAGACAACAATAACTGGTTCGCGGCCTGGGGGGGCCTGGGTCTTCGAAACCTACGGCCTGGGAGATCGCGTCAAGCTGCTGGATGGCGGTCGCAAGCTTTGGGAGGCAAAAGGTCTTCCACTCGACAGCAAGGCCACGGAGCATGCCGCAACCAACCTCAAGGTCAAGGATCCGGATCCTTCCGTGCGCGCCCGGTTCACCGATGTGGTCGCGGTTGCGGAAGGCAAACACGATATCAAGCTGATCGACATCCGTTCTGCCGATGAATATTCCGGCAAGATTTTCGCGCCGGAAGGCGTGAAGGAGCTGTCGGTTCGGGCCGGTCACATCCCCGGTGCCGTCAATGTTCCCTGGGGCTCCATCGTCAATGCCGACGGGACATTCAAGCCGGCAGACGAAATCAAGTCTCTCTACGCAGCGAAAGGCGTGGACGGTTCAAAGCCGATCATCACCTATTGCCGCATCGGCGAACGCTCCAGCCACACGTGGTTCGCGCTGAAGAAAATCCTCGGCTACGACGTTCGCAATTATGATGGCTCCTGGACCGAATATGGAAATGCGGTCGGAGTACCGGTCAGCAATCCTTCCGGAACGATCTGGACCGGCAAATAATCCAGCCACTGCATCTAATTGGTTCTGCCGGACAGCTCTCGTGAGAGCTGTCCGGCAGAAGTTCGGTTCAACAGGCTTTTACGCATGACTTTTCGAATGGCCATCGTGCCGGCTGCAATCATCCTCGCAGGCCTTCTCACGTCGAGTTACACCCTCGCCATCGATGCGGAAGGCCGGGCTCTTGCGTTCTCACTGCTGGCAGGATCCGCATTCGGGATCGTCCTGCAACGCGGCCGCTTCTGCTTCCTGTGCAATTTTCGTGACCTGTTCGAAAGACGCAGCAGCGATGGTGCGATTGCCATACTCGTGGCACTCGGCGCCGGCGCCGTGCTCTATCAGATCATCATCACCGCATGGATGCCGCTGCCGCTCGAAGGCCGCCTTCCCCCCAGTGCGCATATCGGGCCGGCAGGTTACATACTGGCGCTCGCCGCCTTCGTCTTCGGCTTAGGGATGGCCTTATCCGGATCATGCCTCTCCGCCCACTTTTATCGTCTCGGAGAGGGCGCTTTCGGCTCGCTCGTTGCGATCGGCGGTGCCGCCATAGGCTTCCTTCTCGGCTTCCTGACATGGCCCCGGCTATATACTTTCACGGTCTTCGACGATCCTCCGGTTTGGCTGCCACACCATCTCGGTTATGCGGGTTCGCTGATTGCAACGCTTGTGGCTCTGCTGGTCTTGACGGCGGGGGCACTGAAGATAGCTCCGATGACGTCCAGCACCCCGGCCGAGGATCAGGGGCGACTGTCACCGCTGAAGAGGGTATGGACTGCACGGTGGTCTCCTGTCGCAACAGGGATCCTTGTCGCAGCTATCAGCGCGTTTACCTATTTTCGTGTCGCACCGCTCGGCGTGACCGCGGAGCTCGGAAGTATCGTCCGGACTGCGGGAATACGCCTTTCCGTTTTGCCAGAGGGCTTGCCCGGGCTCGACACGCTCCGTGGCTGCATCAGCGCCGTCAAGCAAGGCATTCTGTCGCCCAACGGAGTTTTCGTGGGAGGGCTTGTGCTTGCAAGTTTCTCCTCCGCCTTGATCGCCGATCAGTTCAAGCCTTCCTGGCCGGACTTTCGTGGGCTCATCGCCCGCCTGCTTGGCGGCATCATGATGGGCTGGGCAAGCATGATTGCACTCGGCTGCACCATTGGCGTTTTGCTGTCGGGCATTCACGCAGGCGCCGTTTCCGGCTGGATTTTTCTGGGTTTCTGCACCGCCGGGGCGTGGTTCGGGCTCGCCGTGCGGAAAGCATTTTCCGATCGGCAGGCTTCCCGTTAGTCGCGCCAACAAGCGTTCACCTGTTGCACGATATCAGTCATCAGTTCCCCAAAATCACCATGACATAACGGAGTTAAGTCATGAATTCCCGCAGACGATAGACGACCGGCGGTTCCACGGATACTTCAGTCAGGAGCTTCTTGTCGGAGAAAAACTCCGACACAGGGATCTGGCACGGATTAAGTCCTCCCAACGCCAGAACAGTATCGGCATTTCGCTCGACGAAATCCATATCGTGGCAAATCACGATGATCGACTTGCCCGCCGCCCGCTCTGCGGCAAGAACATCCTCCAGTCGTTCGGTCCACACCCGATCAAGCCCTCGTTGAGCTTCGTCGAGCAGCAAGACAGGGCGCGCCATTGCGAGTACGGATGCTATCGCCAGAAACCGTCTTTCGGCAGCCGACAGATCAAGGGGATGCTGCGTGCTCTGGTCCAGCAGGGATGTTCTGTTCAGAGCGTCGGTCACTCGCTCCAATATCTTCTCCGTCGACAATCCGAGTTGTTGCGGCCCGAAAGCCACCTCGTCTTCGACGCGCGCTGCAAACAATTGCTGCTCGGGAGACTGGAACACTGTCCCCATGTAAGCCGCGATCTCGAATATCTTTTTGCCAGACGTCGATATCCCGTCAACGAGCACATCGCCGCTCTGCGGCCTGAGAAGGCCGTTGATGATCCTGAATAGAGTACTCTTGCCTGCCCCGTTTCGACCGACGATCGCAAGGATATGCCCATCCGGGACAACCGCGCTGATGGCATCGAACAATGCCGGCTGGCCCTGATAGGCAAAGCCAAGTTTCCTAAGCTCGAGCAATTCTTGATCTCCTCAAAATCGCGGCTGCCTCATCCAGGGTCAATGGAAGATTACTTTGCGATACCTGCTCTGCGGCTTCCAAGGCCGGTTCAATCTCCAGAAAGCCTCGCGTCACGGAAGGCAGCCCGATTGTTGCAACCACAGCCGGATCAAAAAGCGCAGCACGCATGCTTTCCATCTCACAAAGCTTTCCCTCATGGAGAACGAGCAACCGGTTGGCCCATCCAAGAACCGTATCCGGACTTGTGTCCATGATGATCACGCTGACTTCCGAAGGCAGAGCGTTCAGGACTGAAAGCGTGTGAGAACGGGCCTCCGGATCGAGATTGGAGAATGGCTCGTCGAGGATCAGGGCTTTCGGGCGAAGGGCAAGCGCCGAGGCGATCACCAATCGCTGCTGCTCTCCGCCAGACAGGGTGAAGGGATCCCTGTCAGCAAGATGTTCCAAGCGGCAGGATGAGAGAGCTTCGTCGCGCCGCGTAATGATCTCATGCGTCGGAAGACACAGGTTTTCGGGGCCGAACGCAATCTCTTCGGCTACCGTAAAGGCGCGTCCGGAAATATGCTGCGCAGGAAACTGTCCGACCAGCTGAACGGAGGCGGCGCGCTCCGCCAGACTGTAGTCCTCCCACGGCCTGCCGTTCCACAGGCAGCCGCCTGCGGTAAGTCGGTGAGTGCCACCACTGAACCAGCCTGCCAGCCATCCCGCAAGCGTTGATTTACCGGAACCGTTGCCGCCCAGAACGGCAATCCGCTCTCCCTGGGTGACCCGCAGGGAGACACCCTTGAGTACCTCACGGGATGCAAATCCCGCGTGAAGGCCGATTACCTCGATCATCGCAACACCACAACCACGATTCCCGTTGCTGTGAGAACGGTCAGCAACCAGCGTAGAACTCGCTGTGATAGCGTATCGGCAGGTGGATCGACCACAGTCCGGGAGGGCAGAGCCCTAAACCCTCGTGCCGTCAACACATGGGACCGCTCCTGGGCGTCAGCGAGTGCGGAAGTCAAAAGTGGGACAAGCAGCATGCGCAATGCCTGCAGACGCCGCCACGGCGTGCCATCGACCCTCAGCCCGCGCGCTTGCTGAGCGTTGCTGATCGCTTTTGCCCGTGCGGTAAACTGATCCAGAAGCAGGAGCGGACTTGCGAGAAGAAAGGAAAGGCCGGGCGGCCAGCGCGCAGCATCCAATGCCCGAAGCAGTGTTGCGGGCGCAGTGGTCGACACGAACAGCAACGATGCGGACAGGATCAGCGAAATCCGCCCGCCGACAAGCGACGCATGATCCAGGCCGGTCGAGCTGTAGAACAACCATCCCAGTGCCGGTTTCATGTCGGGCCTAGGAAGGATGGCGCCGTGAAAGATGAAGACAGCGACGGTAAATGGAAGCGAAAGAACGACGTACCGCCAGGCAAGATTTCGTCCTACCCCGGAAAATGCGCCGATCAGGAGTATGGCCGCACTTGCCATCCAGAGCATCAGCGGCGGCAAAATGAAAGATGTCGCCACGAGGGCAAGCAATGCGGTTGATTTCGTCAACGGGTTTGCCCGGTGAATCACACTCTTCCCCGGGCAATAAATGGATGTATTCAGCATCAAACAGAAGCTCTGCTGAACTTCAAATAGTCGTAACCGCCAGTCAGTCGTTCTGGCAACTGCCGAACCAGACCCCAGACAAGCAATGCGGAAAGCACCTTGTCGGCAACGTTCGCACCGAAAACCGTGAATGCGACGGAACTGACCAGGGTCTGGCCAACGCTTGAGAAATAAGCAACGAAGAAATCGGCACCGGAGCCTGTGACACCGCCGAAAAGGTAGATCCGGATCGGCACGGCTACGACGGTCAGTGCAGCTGCAATGACAACGCCGGAAATCACGGTCTGCCAGATCGTCTTGAACCAGCCGGCTCTCGCCAGCAGACCTGCAACAAGGCCGATGACCAGCGCGACCGGTGCGAAGGCGGCGGCAACGGGTGCAAAGATCAACCCGATGATCACGTTGGTGAATATGCCGGTTATCGCGCCGGCAATGGGGCCCGCCAGCACCGCCACCAATATCGTTCCGATTGAATCCAGGAAAATCGGCAAACGCAGCAGATCATTGAATTGACCGCCAACGATGTTGATCACGATCGCCACTGCGATAAGCGCAAGAACCTTGGTATCGAAATAGGTTCTGGTTGTAGTTGACATGGATATTACCCCCTATTGAGCGCCGCATCGGCCTGGCCCCGACCAGACTGATGCGCTCGTTGATGTTCAGATGGATGAGCGTGGTTCGACCACAAGTTCTTCCCAGCCCGATTGCGGGCAGAGTTCACGGCGAAACGACAAATCGGTGAATTCCGCGAGCGTGATTTCCGCCGTCGTGTAGACAGCCGACCCCTCACCGAAATGGGCGCCTATCGTTTTTCCTGTCCGGTCGGAAAGCGAGATATGAAGATGCTCGCCCTTCTCGTCGATCGTACCGACCAGCGAAACGATCTCGAAATGCCCGCTGACCTCAGCCCAGACGCCTGTATTTGCATAGCGGAGCAGCGCCGTGTTCAGACTTCCGACAACCGATACAATCGAAACGGCCTTGAGACTGTTGGCCTTGACGAAGGCTCTCAGTTCTTTGACGACGTCCTGGCCAGGTTTCAATCTGACCGCATAAAAGCGCGCGCCGCTTGATGGCGCGTTCGCATACTCACTCATTTCTCACCTTTTCTAGATTTATCTGATGCAATTGAGAACGGCACCGTGATGCGCCGTCTTGTGAATGAAGGGAGCTTCTGTCGACTGCGCGACGCAAGCGAAATGCTGGCGGATGGCTGGTGTCCATCCTTCGGTGTTGAATTGGAAATCGGCGTTATCGGAGCGATGCCCTCTGCTTTGGATCAGGTATCGAGCAGATCAAATATTCTATAATTTTTATAGATTTTTTATTTCTGCGCTCGCCGCCGCACTTAAATAATTGTGGTCGATGAATCGGCATGATGAAGATGATATTTTCGCATCTGGATGCCAAAGCCCTGACAGGCTGAGATTGGGTATGGTCAACAGCCGCCACCTTGCCAGTACCTTCACAAGGCCCGTTGCCTGACTTTGAGATCGGCTACGCAAAATGCCTCCTCGAGATGAGGATAGCCCGGATGCGAACGGTATCAGTCCCGAGGCACCGACATTCCCGCAGCCGAGCAGAGATCGTTTTCGGTGAGCCGACCAAGGCCGTAGCGGTCCAACAACGGCCTGCAGCTTTGGAGAAACCCGAACGGCCTATCGTGCTGCGAAGGAATGAAAGGTAAGCGGCAAAGATTCACACGCATTCGTTTATGCGCCACGCGGGAGCTTCCCGACCCTTGGGGAGACGGCGCAATGAATTTGTAGTCGCTAACGGACAGTCAGCCTTAGCAAGTTCATCCCGAGTGCCGCGATATTAAGCAAATGCCTTTTCTAAAGCTCGCTTATTTCGGCAAAGCCCTCCCTCGCGAAAATAGTCCATTAAATTAATGTAATATCAGGTTCGGCACATCGGGGGACAAACCGCTGGCAGGAGCCTGATTGTCATCAGGAGTTTTTCATATGAAATCCCAAGGACTTATTCGCGCCGCGCTGAAACCGGCGATCGCTGCAATAGTGGTTTCGGCGCTATGCCTTTCTGCCCCTGCCAACGCCGGACCGACGCTTGACAAGATCAACCAGCGCGGCACGATCAAGGTAGGTGTGGGCACGACGCCCGGCTTTTTCTCGCCGGATAGCGCTGGCAAATGGCAGGGTTTCTTCATCGACTACGGTCGCGCGCTGTCAATCGCGGTATTCGGCAATCCCGACAAGGTCGAGTTCACGAATTCCTCTCCACAGCAGCGCCTTCCCGCACTGCAGAGCGGCGAGTTCGATATCCTGCTTTCGGGGGTCACCGTGACCGTTACGCGAGCGTTCAAGCTCGGTTTCCACTTCGGCCCGACGATCTTTTATGACGGCCAGGGCATTCTCGTCCGCAAGGATCTCGGCGTCACAAAAGCTGCGGATCTCGATGGCGCAACGATTGGCGCACAAAGCGGCACGACCGGTGAACTCAACGTGGCTGACTTTTTCCGCAAGACCGGCAAAAAGTTCACGCCGGTAACGATCGAGGATACCGGACAGTTCATCGCCGCACTCGAATCCGGACGTGTCGATGCCATCACCCAGGACTCGTCCGACCTCGTCGGAAAACGCACCCAGCTCAAGAAACCGGATGACTACATCATTCTGCCCGAGCGCCTGTCGAAGGAGCCGCTTGCGCCCGCCATTGCGGGCGGTGACGACCGCTGGCTGGAAATCGTCAACTGGACGGTCAATGCCACGATCCAGGCCGAGGAATGGGGTATAACTTCCAAGAATGTCGATGAATTCCTGAAGTCGGAAGATCCTGCCATCCAGCGTTTCCTCGGCGTCGATCCGGCGCTGGGCGCAGCAATCGGCCTTGATCCGAAATGGGCCTACAACATCATCAAAACGGTCGGCAATTATGGCGAGATCTTTGATCGTCATCTGAAACCGCTTGGCTGGGATCGCGGTTACAACCGTCTATGGACGGATGGCGGTCTGCTCTATTCTCCGCCGTTCCGCTGAGAAGGCAATCATCGCTTATGTCGATCATTGCAACGCCGGGCCCCCGCAGGCCCGGCTTTCATCGCCGGTTGCAGATGTGGTGGGGTGGCCGGGTCCTGCTTCAACTCGTAATATTGGGGCTTTTCGTGGCCCTGATCGTATACCTGACAATAAATGTCGGCGACACGATGCAGCGTATCGGCATCTCTCCGGGCTTTGATTTTATTTGGCGGTCGACGAATTTCGAGATTGGCGAAAGCACGATCCCGTTCACCGCAAGCGATCCATATATTCGGGCCATCGTTGTCGGCCTTATCAACACGCTCAAGGTCTCCCTGTTCGGCTGTGTTCTGGCGACCTTCCTCGGTGTCATGATCGGCGTCGCCGGGCTCTCCGGTAATCTCCTGCTTGCGGCACTGGTACGCTGGTATATCGAGGTCATCCGCAACACGCCGCTGTTGCTGCAACTGTTCTTCTGGATTTCGCTTGCAAAGGCATTTCCCGCTCCGCGGCAGGCAGTCGCCCTTCTCGGCTCAGTCTATCTGACGAACCGCGGGGTCTATATTCCGTCGATAAAGGTCGAAGACCTGGCCATGGGATTACCCGCAGCCTTTGCCGCGACCACTGCAGTCTACGCGGTCATGCTTCTTGTTCTGTTCCGAGCGGGCAAGCTCAATGGCCGTAATGCCATTCTGGCCGGCTTGGGAATCCTGTCGGCGGTCGCGGCAGTCCTTCACCTTGGCGGCATCGACATCACGTTCGAGGCCCCGGCGCTTTCAGGTTTCAACATTAAAGGCGGCTACAATCTTTCGCCGGAATTTGCCGCACTGCTAACCGGCCTCGTCGTAAAATTCTCGGCCGTCATCGCCGAAATCGTTCGTGCAGGCATCCAATCCGTCAATCGGGGGCAATGGGAAGCGGCAAGGTCTCTGGGATTGCATAACAGCCAGATCATGCGTCTGGTCGTCCTGCCGCAGGCGCTGCGTGTCATCACGCCGCTGACGACGTCGAGTTATCTCGACCTGACCAAGGACTCGAGCCTTGCCGTGGCGATTGGCTATCCCGACCTCGTCAGCATCGTCAACACCACGGCCAACACGACAGGCCAATCACTGGAGGCGCTACTCATCCTGATCGGAACCTACCTTGCGATCAATCTCACAGTGTCGGCACTAATGAACGAGTACAACAGGCGCGTTGCATTGAAAGGGATGGCGCGATGACCGTTGCATCACAAATCGAGGTTCGGCGCCTGACACGGAAGCGCTTTTCGGCCTTGCGCGTGGGGTTGTTCGGATCGACCACCAATACGATCGTCACGCTTGTGACACTTGCCTTGCTGGCATGGCTTGTCCCACCATTTTTCCGTTGGGCTTTTCTCCAAGCCACATGGAGCGGCGATCAGACGGCCTGTGCCGCGCGCGATGGCGCGTGCTGGGCATTTGTCATAGCGAAGCTCCGCTTCATGTTTCTCGCTTTTTATCCGCAGGAGCTTCAGTGGCGACCGATTGCCGTTATCCTGATCCTCGTCGGCTTGCTTTGTGCCAGCGCCCTGCCCCGTTTCTGGCGCAACGAACTGCTGGTCGCATGGCCCCTCGCGGTGGCCGCATGCTGGTTTCTGCTCACAGGTGGGTTCGGACTTTCCCCGGTCTCTTCAAACCAATGGGGCGGCTTGCCAGTCACACTGTTCGTATGGGCAGTCTGCTTTGCCGCGGCGACGCCGATCGCGATCCTTCTGGCGCTCGCCCGGCGCTCCAGGCTCGGCGGTTTGAGAACATTTTCGATCGCGTATATCGAAGTCATGCGCGGTACGCCCATGGTGGCAATCCTTTACGTCGCCATGTTGATCCTGCCTATGGCACTCCCCGGCGCCCATTTCGACAAAATGATCCGGGCCATGATCATGATAACCCTGTTCTGGGCAGCCTATATCGCCGAAGTCGTTCGCGCCGGACTACAAGCCATTCCATCCGGGCAAGAAGAAGCAGCGACCGCGCTCGGCATCGGCTATTGGCGCACGATGCAGTTGGTCATTCTGCCGCAAGCGCTAAGGCTGGTTATACCGGGCATGGTCAATCTAGCGATCGGCTTTCTGCTTGCCACCTCACTTCTCGCGGTAATCGGAATTTTCGATCTGCTGAATGCGGCCCGTGCTTCGGCAACTGACCCCAATTGGCTGGGCTTTTACAACGAAGCCTATCTCGTGATGGCGCTGGTTTATTTCGTGATGTGTTTTGGCGCTTCGCGGTACAGCCTCTGGCTGGAGCGCCGATTGCGAGCAGACACCCGCCTATGAATTGTTTGTTGGAGGAGATCTATCGAGATCAGCAAGACGGTAAAAACGCTCTTTGTAACGTCGCCGCCCTGAACAAAATGCCCCCGCGAAGGCCAGAAGTCGCGCCTCAATGAAAAGCGGCTCCTATAGGGAGCCGCGAATTCGTCAGAGAAAGATCAGAGTTCCTGCCACGAAACCAAATGCGCCAGTTATTGCGCAATGCGCCAACCATCTCTCGATGTGAATTGACGTTACTCGCAGCCTGTTAATATCCCGGCGAAGCGCCGGACGCCGCTCAAAAGCCAACGCCATGACAACCTCCTCTTAGTAAGCGAAATGAACGCTCCAGAACAGGGTCACGTTGTCGTCACGCTCCACAGTTTCCTGGTCATCGTGATCTTCCTTGGCCGTCCGCGCAAAAGCTTCGGGCGTCAATCGTGCCTCTTCCCGCGCATTCGCTATCACCTTGCGCACCGGACCGAATAGGTCGAAACCGAAAAGGGAAATACCACCGCCAATCATTGTCAGCCTCCGTACCTTGGAAAACATACGGCACAGTTTCGCCGCAACCACGGCAATTTCCAATATTGTCTACTAAAATACTGCACTAATTTACACGGTCAGCGGAGACAAACTTGCCCGAATTTCGACACCTGAGGAAACACGAGTTTTTACAAGCAAGAAGTTCGGTGGAAGACGTGGAATGAGAATCCTGCTGGGCATGGGTGACATGCTATCGGTCATGAAACCACGCCTAAATGGTGCCTCAGCGCCTGACACGATGAGCGCTCGAACGATTCAAGCAACCGTCGCCGGTACGTCTCAATATCATCACCTTGCTTGCCACGGGGACGCGGCGGATCGAGGGTGAGCTCTTCGAGTATAGCCGGCAGGAAACCTTTTCTACACGATGGCGCATATTCGCGATTATCTTCTTTGTCTACTTTTTCGATAGACAATAACATGGGATCAACGGCGAGATTTCGCCCGGCATTCTAACAATACGAGGCTGATCGTGCCCCTTGATTCTGTAGCGGTCGAAACCGAGACCTCCCTCCCTACCCTCGACATTTCTCGCTTTCACGGGACGGCAGAAGAAAGACAAGCTTTCATCTCCGAGCTGCGCAATGTGCTTTATGATCATGGCTTCTTCTATCTGAAAGGCCACGGTGTCAGCCCGACGCTGATCGAGGATGTCGTCTCCACTGCGAAACGTTTCTTCGCTCTGCCCCTTGACGAGAAACTCAAGATCGAGATGGTCAATTCACCGCATTTTCGCGGGTATAACCGTGCGGGGCAGGAACGTACCCGCGGAGAGCCGGACTGGCGCGAACAATTGGACGTCAACACGGAAGGCACACCGGTTGCAATCGGTCCTGATACGCCCGCGTGGAAACGTCTGCTCGGACCGAACCAATGGCCGACCGCACTGCCTGAGCTCAAGCCGCTGCTTCTCGAATACCAGGCGGAAGTTACCCGTGTCGGCATCGACATTCTGAAAGCGATCGCAGCGGCTCTCGGCCAAGCGGAAAACGTCTTCGCCGAGATTTACGAACCACAGCCATCCCAGCTTCTGAAAATCATCCGCTACCCCGGTCGTGAAATCGCCCGAAGCGACCAGGGGGTCGGAGCCCATAAGGATGGCGGCTTCGTCACCGTACTTCTGCAGGATACGACGCCTGGGCTTCGCGTCCGCACCGAAGACGGTGTCTGGATCGATGCGCCACCGGTTCCCGGCACATTCGTCATCAATACCGGCGAATTGCTTGAATTGGCCACCAACGGCTTCGTGCGTGCCGATGTCCACGATGTCGTCGCACCGCCGGCTGGCACTGAGCGATTTTCGGTCGCCTTTTTCCTCGGCTCACGCTACGACGCAACCATTCCGGTCGTTGAATTGCCGGAAGACCTGAAAAAGGTGGAGCGAGGCATCACCGTGGATCCCCTCAATCCGATTTTCAGAGAAGTCGGTCAGAACCATCTCAAGAGCAGGCTGCGATCCCATCCGGATGTCGCGCTGGCACATCACTCGGATCTTCTGCCACAACAGCGGGCACCAGCCTGACCCGGACAGGTCCTCATGCATCCACGCTCATCGACGATTTTACGGATTCTATCTTCGTGACGCGCGATATGCCTGATCCGATAAGGAGCCAATTCCTAGAGTTGGTTGCTTTCAGCCACGAACAGAGCAGTCGCCAAAGGGCCAGAAGTAAGGCGTTACGCCCTGCGTTTGACCCAACGAATATGCTGAAAAAGCCCCTTGCAGACCGAGGATTACCCGATCCGAAGATGTCTTCGTGGGGTAAATGACGTTGTCCATGCGGAGAATGACACGCCTGGAATATGGCGGTTGAATGCCGATATTGGTCCAACCCGTCGAACATCTCCCGTCATAGCAGGATATCGATTGCCGAAAATGACCTGCAGCGTCTAGCCGTTCGCCGTCTTCACCGAGGATGTGGAGCGCTTTGTGACCATTTCTTCAAGTGTCATTTTGTCCAGGACCTCGGAGACGGCATCGCGGACCTCCATCATCGAATGGCGTACCTGACAGTCATCAGGGTGATCGCAATCATCACACGCCTCAAAAGCCGTCTTGCTGGCGCAACGTATCGGTGCAAGCGGACCATCGAGAATCCTGACAGCCTGTCCAATCGAAATCTCCGACGCCGGCTTAGACAGGGCATAACCGCCGCCTGGGCCCTTTTTCGAGCGCAGTATCCCACCCTTACGCAATTCCAGAAGGATCGCATCGAGGAATTTCTTTGAGATGTTGTTCTGCTCGGCAATTTCGCTCACGAAAGCCGTTTTGCCAGGCTCGAGTTGCGCCAGATGAACCAGTGCCTTGAGGCCGTATTTTCCCTTTTTTGTCAGCATCGAGGTTCAAAATTCCACATGAGCAATAACCGCGCAATCACCGGGTCATGCTGACCGATACAGGAGTTGGAGAAAACGTTCAACAAAGGGTTGTTGAGGGTAACCGGGCTTGATCGGTGGCTTGGTCCAGACAGCAGCTCCGCGGATTATAGACAGCAGGCTTCCAACTTTCAGCTCATCAGTAGTTATCTTTTTCCAACCTGAGAGGCCCGAACAGAGTCGGATTCTCGAAAGTAGGCCCGGCATCACCATCATCACGGTCTATACCCCGCGATGAGTGTCGCAAGCCTTTCCTGTTGTCGCGATCTCGAAAATCGAATGCGCATGTCGACACGAAGCGAAACACTATTCAGACATGATTGACGACGAGAGCGAGACATTTCCAATGCAAAGACAAGTCTTTGAATTCGGCGGACTGCCATCCGCGCCTGAATCACCCGCGGCGGGCGTTGCGCTGTGGCAATATTCCTGCCGCTGAAGCCATGAGGACAATCTACGTCCCATGGGCCGAAACCGTTGCGTGAAGGCCGATTGACGGGATGCCTGCGCCGGCAATCACGACCGGAATACCAAACGAAAGATAGCTCAGCATAAACATGGCAGCGAACAACCCACTGCTATCGCCGGAAGAAAACGAGCGGCACAATGCTTCTCATAGAGTAGTAAGATTATGTTCTGAACCCGGCACACGCAAGCGTGAGAACGAGGATCTGGACAGATCTCCAACCTGCGATCGTCAACGACAACTGGCCGAGCAATTATTCATCCGTTTCGTCGCCACTATCGTCCATTCTTGTCGGGGCGATGATGAACATATTCGACGACCGTTCCTTCACGATGGCGAACATTGAAAGCCCGACCTGTCGGCACGTCATGGAGGTCCCAGACGAATTCTGCACCTTCCTCCACAAACTTTTCGAAGTATGGCTGAACGTCATCAACCAGTACGGTCCCGGTCGTCTCACGGAAGGGAGAAAGTTGTTCGTCAGTGCCTTCGATAATGAGGAACGAGCCGACCATCGCCAGATACAGACCGACTTCAGCAAAAGGGAAAAAGGCGTCGTGTTCCACATCTTGAAGATTTTCGTAATATGCGATGGTTTCCTCCAACTTGCCGGGTGACACAAATACCCGGATCAATGTCCGCGGTTTCTGGCCCGTCGTATCCTTCAGGCGGCGACGCATCGGCTGACGGTAGAATTCGCTCGCAGTCATTGTCAGCATTTCCACATTTGATCCGAAGATAATCCAATCCGTTGGCGGCGGTCTGAGCGATCACGACGTCGCGTAGATTACCTCGCCAATCTTTGCCTCGTTGCAGCCTGGTCTCTCAGGCCGGGCAATTCCAGATTGGATCGGAAGTCGTCACCGACGTAATCCGTATCGATGATCGAACGACGGCGCAGTTCCGGCAGGAGCCCGTTCACGAGCAAATCCTCCTGTTCGGGATTTCCGAAGCCGTGAAGAGAAAGGACATCGAGAATGCCCGCGCGATAACGTTCCTCGATCGCATCGACGAGCTGTTCGGGCGTTCCGGCTAGCGACCAGTGCCCCGTTTCCTGCGCCTGGATGATCAACTCGCGCAGGGTGAGCCCTTCCTTGGCATAACGCCTGAACACCTCCACCCGGCCCCGACGGCGGTTGATGCTCGTTACCTCTGGAAGCAACGCATCCGGCAAAGGTTCATCAAGTGGTAGTTCAGAGAGATCCAATCCGCCGCCCAGCATGTCGGCCAGTTTCAGACGACCCTGTTCGTAGTCGATCTTTTCGTGCTTCTCCTTCAGCCGGCGTGCGACATCCGCATCGCTCTCGCCGATCACGGCGTGGAAGGAGTTCATGATGAAGGGCAGGCCCGCAGCCCTTCCGAAACCGGTGGCGCGGCGCCGCAGTTCGGTGGTAAAGGCAATCGCATCGTCCAGACGCGGCTGCGATGTATAGACCACTTCGGCATACCGCGCGCCGACGTTAACGCCCGCTTCCGACTGCCCCGCCTGGAAAAGCACAGCCCTGCCCTGCGGCAATGGCGGCACGTTCAGCGGGCCTTGCACGTCGAAATGCCTGCCCTTGTACGCAATGGGATGAAATTTCGCATGATCCACCGTGATAGCCCCGCTCGCGCGACGCTGGGCGACATCACGGTCATTGGCATCGTAAAGTGCGTTCACCACTTCGATAAACTCGGCGGCACGGGCATAGCGTTCTTCTGGGCTCGGCAAGGTCTCGCCAAAATTCTCCTCGCCGACGGAGGATGTGACCGCATTCCATCCAGCGCGGCCGCCACTCAAGTGATCGAGTGTTCCTATCTGGCGGGCGAGATTGTACGGGTGATGAAACGTGGTGGAGATCGTGGCGATCAGGCCGATCTGCGATGTTGCCTGGCTGAGTGCCGAAAGCGTGACGATCGGCTCTTGAATGCCCGCCGTTCCGGCAAGGCCGGCCGGATCGATATGAAGCAGATCGGCAGTAAAAAGGCCGGTGATCTTCTCCGCCTCAGCCTTTTTCGCCAGTGCTACCGCTCGGTTTATCCCGGTCGTAGGTGTAGGGTCGTTCGATGCCGCAATCACGCTGCTGGCACCGGTAAGCGTTTTCAAGCGGCGGGGGCGATTGAGTGCCATAGTCGGTTTCTCCTGAATGGATGTGATGTCGTAAAACTTGTTCGCCACGGCCATCCGGCAGCTCAGGCGAGCGTCGGCACGGCCTCGATCAGTGTTCGTGTGTAGCCATGCCGCGGCGCAGAAAACACTTGAGCCACATCGCCGCTTTCGACGATTCGGCCGTCCTTCATCACCAACACACGATCGGTGAGGTGATGCACGACGCCGAGATCGTGAGAGATGAACAGAAGCGAAGTACCGGAAGCGGCCTGAAGTTCGGCCAGAAGATCAAGAACCTGTGCCTGCACTGAAACATCCAGCGCGCTGACCGGCTCGTCGGCGATGAGCAGCCTTGGCCGGGGTGCAAAGGCGCGGGCAATCGCTACACGCTGGCGCTGGCCGCCCGAAAGCTCGCGCGGATACCGCTTGAGAAAGTCGCCGCTAAGCCGCACCGCCTCGAGCACTTCCAGCACCCGGTCACGTCGCTCCGCGCCAAAGAGGCCGGTCACATCGAGACTTTCGCCGACGATCTTTTCCACCGTGTAGCGTGGATCGAAGGAACTGAACGCATCCTGCGCGATCAACTGCATGATGCTGCGGCGTGGCCGGCGAGTATTTTCGGCGACGTTGCTCCACAATTGGCCATCGACGAAAACCTCGCCTTCCTCCGGCTCAACAAGTCCCAGAACCATTTTGGCGACGGTTGTCTTGCCTGAGCCGGATTCGCCTACGATGCCGAGCGCCTCGCCGGCGGACAGATCGAAAGAAACATCATTGACGACTGGCGTGCTTTCGGGGCCGCCGTAATGTTTGACGAGGTTACGGACCGAAAGAACGTGGGTGCCGGTATGCACCGTCTTTGAAGGCAGAGGGATACGTGTCGCGCGTGGCACCCCCACTTTGACATGATCTTCAGCAGACGTTGTCACCGAAGCCGAAAGCCGAAAACCTTTCGAACCGGCTGAAGGCACGGCATCGAGGAGCTGGCGCGTGTAAGGATGGCGCGGATTGCGCAACAGCTCCGCTGTCAATCCTTCCTCGACGATCCGGCCTTCCTTCATCACAAGCACCCGATCGGCAAGGCGCGAGATAACTGCCAGATCATGACTGATCAAAAGCAGTGTGTGCCCGGCCTTGCGCCGCTCGGCCAGAAGGTCGAGGATCTGTTTCTGCACGGTGGCATCCAGCGCCGTCGTCGGTTCGTCTGCGATCAGCAGCGACGGATTTCGTGCGATCGCCGTGGCGATCAGCGCCCGCTGTCGCAAGCCGCCGGAAAGCTGATGCGGATATTGCCGCAGTCGCCGGTCGGGATCGGGAATTCCGACAGATTTCAGCAGCAGGTTGCTGTCCAGACCCGGTCGTGAGCGCGAGAACAGCTTTCGCCGTCCGGCGGCATCGGAAAGCTGCTGGGCGATGCGGCGTAACGGATCGAGCGACACCAGCGCATCCTGCAGCACGAAGCCGATCTCCTCACCCCGCAAGCAACGCCAGTCGGTTTCACGAAACGAAAGAACATCCGTGCCCGAAACTTCGAACTTGTCGGCAGAGACGCTCGCCGTATTTCCGGAAAGTCCGATAAGCGACCTGGCCGTCACCGATTTTCCCGAACCGGATTCACCGACAAGCGCAACGGTTTCACCGCGATGGATGGTCAGGTCGATACCCTGCACGACGGTGTTTTGCTCACCGTCGCGCGGAAAGCCGATCTTCAGATTGCGAACATCGATCAGTGGCGTCATGCCTGCCTCCTGCCCTCGAATGCGAGTTGCCAGCGTTTGCCGAGAATGCTGATGGCGATGACCGTGAGTGTGATTGCCACGCCCGGCCACACCCCGATCCACCACGCGACACGAAGATAATTGCGCGCCTCCGCCAGCATGGCGCCCCATTCGGGTATCGGCGGCTGCGGCCCCATGCCGAGAAAACTCAAGCCAGCCGCCTGGATGATCGTGGAGCCGAGGCCGATCGTTGCAAGGATCGGCACCTGCGCGATCGCGTGCGGCAGAACGTGGCGAATGACCAACGTATTACGCCCGAGCCCGAAGGTTTTCGCCTGCTCGACATAACCGCTTTTGGCTATGACAAAGGTCTGCGCACGCACGACACGGGCAAAACGCGGCACGGAGGCGACACCCAGAGCAAAGATGAGATTGACGGTTCCCGGCCCGGTAAACGAGATCAGCACCAGCGCCAAAAGCAAGTCGGGAAAGGAGGAGACGACATCGAGGAAACGCGAAATGGCCTCGTCGACAATGCCGCGCGTCAACCCCGCGACCAGCCCGAGAAAGGACCCTGCCAACGCCGCTATGGCAATCGCACTGACACCGATCAGGATCGAATAGCGAGCCCCGTAGACCACGCGGGAAAACACGTCGCGGCCCAGATGATCGGTGCCGAACCAGTGTTCGGCAGACGGCGGCAACTGCGATTTGATCGGATCGGCCAAAAGCGGATTGTCGGCTGTGACGAGCTGCGGCCAGAAGGTTGCTGTTGCGACGAAAACCAGGAACAGCGATGAAAGCACGACACCCGGCCGGGAAAGAAATGCAGTGACTATCTTTCTGGAATGGCCCGCCGCAGTCAGGGAATGATCGAAGAAAACGCTCATGCCTTCGCCCTCCCACCCTCGTTACGCAAACGTGGATCGAGCAGGAGATAAAGGATATCCACCAGCGTACTCATCGCCACGTAAATGAGCGCTGAGAGGATGGCGACGGCCAGCACGACCGGCATGTCATGCGCCAGAACAGCGTCGACGGTGATGCGCCCAAGCCCCGGCCGCCCGAACACCGCTTCGGTGATGACCGCGCCGGAGAGAAGATTTCCGACCAGCCAGCCGGCCAGCGTCACGGCCGGCAGTGCCGCATGGCGTAGACCATGGCGAAGCCGTAGCGCGAGATCGCTCACACCCCAACTGCGAACGGTCAGCGCGAACGGTTCCTCCAGCGCCCGCTCCAATCCTTCCCGCAGTACCTGCCCGAGCACGGCGCCGAGCGACAGCCCGAGCGACAAGGCAGGCAGCACGAGTGCCGAAAGGTTTCTGTCTCCAGAAACCGGAAAGATTTTTAACGTGAAGGAGAAGACATAAAGCAGAAGGATACCGAGCCAGAAGGTCGGCGTCGAGATCAGTGTCAGTTCGAGCCCCCCGGCAATGCTACGCGGAATACGCTTGCCGGCAGTCAGCACCGCACTGGCGATGGCAAAAATGATGGCGACGGCAAGTGAAGCCATTGTCAGCTTCAGCGTTGGCAGCATCTGTGATGCAACAAGACCGGAAATATCGGTCTGGAGAATATAGGACCGCCCGAAATCGCCCTGTAACAGCCGTCCGAGATAAGCCAGATACTGTTCCAGCAGTGACTGGTCCAGCCCCCACTCGGCACGGATCGCAGCCTCCACTTCCGGCGTACGGATTTGTTCGCCGATCAACAGACTGACGATATCGCCGGGTGCAAGCTGGACGCTGATGAAGCTTAGCGTCACCGCCGCCCAGAGAACGAGAATGCCCGAACCGATACGACCAAGTACCTGCATCGGCAGGCCGCCTCGCGCAAGAAAATGCCTGCGGCGGTAATTGGCCACGGGTGCGTGGCCAACGGTCGTCACATTGTCAGCAGTCATGCCATCCGCTCCTGCACTTTTTCTCCGATCTGCCGTGTGAGCATGTCGGACTATTCGCTTTTCCAGATGTCGTAGGCGCTTTCGGGCAATTGCTTGAACGGCCGGAAGCTGATCCCCTTCACATGGCTTGCGGCAGCAATCTGATCTTCCGGCTCATAGAGCGGGATGGCATAAGCTTCTTCTACAATCGCGAAACGCTGCAGCTTGGTGTAGATTTCGAATCGTTTCTTCTGATCGAGCGTCGAGGCGGCTTCGCTCAGCCATGCGGCCAGTTCCGGTGCCGAGGCGCGGCTGTAGTTGATCGTTCCACCCTTATCGAGCGGCAGGTAATGGTATTCGATATCAATCGCATCCGTCGGTGTGTTGGAATTGGCGATCGAGCCGAATTGGCCGGTCTTGCGGCGCTCGGTATAGGTGCCGGCATCGACATAATTGATAGCGAGATCGATGCCCGCGACCTGCCGCGCCTGCGCCTGCAGGGCCTGTAGCAGTACATCACGCTGGTCACGCACCGTCGCCTGCGCCTGCACGACCTCGATTGTCAGGCGCTTGCCGTCTTTGACACGAAAACCTTCCGCGTCCCTGTCTTTCCAGCCGGCATCGTCGAGCAGGCCGTTGGCGATCTCGGCATCGGCGCCATAGGTTTTTTCGATACTTTTATCGTAAAATTGCGGGTCAATCGGCGAGGTAATGCCCCATGCCCGTGTGCGCTCGCCGCGATAGACGGCCTGCAGAACCTTGTCGATATCGAGAGATGCGAGCAGCGCCTTGCGGACCTTCACGTCCCGGGTTGGCCCCCAGGTGACGTTGAGGAAAAGCGAATAGGGTGTGCCGGTATTCAGTGCTGTCCGGTAGGTGAAATCCGGATTTTCCTTGAAGAGTGCTGCATCATTGCCCGAAATACCCTCGATCACGTCGAGCTGACCCGATGTCAGCGCGCCGGTGCGCACGGAGGATTCCGGCAGGAAGCGATAGGTTACCTGATCGAGATAGGCCGGCCCCTGATGAGCGGCTGTCGATGGTGCCCAGGCATAGGCCGGGTTCTTCTCGAACTGGATTTCCTGCCCCTTGACGTAGCGCTTGAGGATGAACGGCCCGGTACCGGCGATCTCTGGCCCGCCAGACTTGATCTGCGACGAGGAAAATGCCGCCGGTGACAGGATTTCCAGCCCCGCAACATAATCGAGGAAAGGCGCGTAAATGGCCTTGAGCGTGAAGGACACCGTGTGGTCATCGACCGCCTTCAGCTCGGCAATGCGCGCGACGGGCCCTGCACTGACACTGGTCGAATAGGCCGGATCCCGGAGCTTTTCGAAATTGGCGACCACTGCCTTCGCATCGAATTTCTGGCCGTCAGTAAAAGTGACGTCGCTACGCAGCTTGAACGTATAGGTCTTGCCGTCTTTGGAAATCTCGTAACCGGTGGCAAGCCACGGCACGTAGCCGCCGTCGGCTGTGCGGGCCAAGAGCGATTCATAGGCGTTGCGCAACAAAAGCTTGGTCTTGTCCTGACCGTTGAGTTGTGGGTTGAGGGTGGCAGGATCGGTTTCCACGCCCCAGGTCAGCACACCACCGCTGACTGGTTTCGCATCCTGCGCCAGGGAGGCAACCGGGACGGCGGCAAGAGCCAGTAGCGCGGTGCCGGCGAGAATGAATTGTCTGCGATCGAACATGCGTAAACTCCGTGAAAGATGTTGAACCACAGACTGGTCAGGCGTTCTGCTGAAGCCAGATGTCGTAGGCGTTTTCGGGAAGGCGTTTAAACGGGCGGAAGCCGACGCCCTTGACCTCGCCACTGGCGGCGATCTGGTCGTCTGGCACGTAAAGCGGCAAACCGAGTGCCTGCTCCAGGATGGCGTAGCGCTGCAGTTTTGCGTAGATTTCGAAGCGCTTGTTTGTATCGAGGGTCGATGCGGCTTCATCGAGCCAGGCGGAAACCTCCGGAGCTTCGGTTCGGCTGTAGTTGATCGAGCCGCCCTTGTCGCGCGGTAGGTAGTGGAAATAGATCGTGACGCCGTTTTCCTGCGTGGTCGTCGAGTTCGGGATGATGCCGTATTGCCCATCCTTCTGACGGGTGGAATAGGTTCCCGCATCGACATATTGCAGGGCGATATCAATGCCAGCATGCTGGCGTGCCTGCGCCTGCACGGCCTGCAAAAGGATGTCGCGCTGGTCGCGCACCGTCGCCTGCGACTGGACGACCTCGATCGTCAACCGTTTGCCATCCTTTATGCGAAAACCTTCGCCATCGCGCTCCGACCAGCCAGCCTCGTCCAGCAGGCGGTTGGCCAGTTTCGGATCGAACCCGTAGGCACCTTCGATGCTCTTGTCGTAGAAATCGGTATCGGCGGGGGTAAGAATGCCCCATGCGCGTTGCCGCTCGCCGCGATAGACCGATTGCAGCACCTGATCGACATCGACTGAGGCGTGGAACGCCTTGCGAATGGCGAGCTCCGCCGTCAGCCCGTGATGAATGTTGAGATAGAGTGTGTAGGGCGTGCCGGTATTGATCGCCGTCTGGTAGGAAAATTCCGGATCGTCGCGGAAAAGACCGGCATCATTGCCCGGAATGCCCTCGATGACATGCACCTGGCCGGAAGAGAGCGCGCCGCTGCGCACAGCAGATTCCGGCAGGAAGCGATAGATCACCTCATCCAGATAGGCAGGCCCCTGATGATCGGCATTTTCCGGGGCCCAGTCATAATGCGGGTTCCTGACGAAGCGGACTTCCTGGCCCTTGACGTAGCGATCAAGAATGAACGGACCCGTACCGGCGATTTCCGGCCCACCCGACTTCAATTGCGCTGAGGAGAAAGATTTCGGCGATAAGATCTCGATTGCGGAAGCGCCGTCAAGGAAGGGCGAATAGACACGCGCGAGCCTGATGATGACCGTATGCTCGTCCTGCGCCACAACCTCTCTGACGTGAGAAAGATGCCCGGAGCTGTTGCCGGTCGAATAGGTCGGATCTTTCACCCTTGTCAGATTGAAGGCAACCGCCGCGGCGTTGAACTTCTCGCCGTCACTGAAGGTGACATTGTCACGCAGAACGAAGGTGTATTCCAGGCCATCTTCAGAAATCGAGTAGCTCTTGGCCAGCCACGGCACATAACCGCCTTCCGGTGTGCGCGCCAAAAGCGATTCATAGGCGTTACGCAGGATCAGCTTGGCTTTGGCCTGCCCATTCAAATGCGGGTTGAGTGTGCTCGGTTCGGTTTCCACGCCCCAGGTCAGCGAACCACCGCTGACGGGCGCTTCCACTGCGCCTTCGGCGCCGATGGCAAGGCCGGTTGTTGCAAGAAGCGCCGTGGCGCCGGTTGCGAGAATGAAGTGACGTCTGGTTACCATGCTAATCCCCTGAACCTATGTCTTGAAATCACGCGGCAAGCGCGCGGCTGGCTGTCGCCAGATATTCGATGGCCTTGAGATGATGCGCCCCGTCCGAGACCGGGCAATCGACGATGAATTCATCGACGCCATGGAGGTGGTGGAGCCGTTGCAGCTCAGCCTGAACGGTTGTGGGAGAGCCCCGGATGATCAGCGGCGAGCGCTCCTCGATCCGGTAGCTGGCAGCGCCCGCCTGACGTACATATTCCAGCGCCTGCAGTTCGCTGCCGACATTGACGCCCTGTCCGCCCTCGATCTCGACACGGAAGCGGCGCCCCTCGACATCCAGGGCCTCGGCTGCCTGATCGGTCTCGGCGACCACCACCGCAACGGCCAGAACCGCATAGGTTCCGCCAGCGTCTCTATAGGCCGCAAGCGTAGCCGATACAGCGTTCTCTTCGCCGTTGATGTGGCCGGCATAAACGAAGCTCCAACCGAGGCTGGCGGCGAGCCTTGCGCTTTCCGGACTCGCACCGAGGAGAAAGCGATTTGGCGCCGTAGGCGGAGAAGGATAAGCGCTGAGCCTGTCTTCCGGCGTGGTTGCTGCATCCTCGCCGCGAATAAAACGGTCGAGATCCGCAAGCTGTGCGTCAAACGACGGCCTGCGCGTGGGATCATAGGCGCCTTGAAGCGCGCGGGTCGAAATCGGTAACCCGCCGGGCGCCTTTCCGATGCCGAGATCGACACGGCCGGGCGCGAGAGAGGCGAGGAGATTGAAGTTCTCGGCCACCTTGTAGGCGCTGTAATGCTGTAGCATGACGCCGCCGGAACCGATGCTGATCCGCTTCGTCTGCGCCAGAAGATAGCCGATCAGCACTTCCGGCGACGAACTTGCAAGCTTCGGAGAGTTATGATGCTCGGCGACCCAGAAACGCCGGAAGCCGTGGTACTCGGCTTTTTGAGCCAGAGCGACGGTTCGCCGAAGTGCAGCGGCAGCGCCTTCATTTTCGTGAATCGGGCTCTTATCGAGAAAGCTCAAACCAAAGGTCATCCACATTCCTTCTGGGGGCAGATTGTCGAATTGATAAAAGCTATATTTTTTGTAGACTAATAATCGAGCAATGATGTTTCCTTATTCAGCTGCACAATAAAAGATCATGCCGCGCCAACCATGACCTCCTTGATCCATGCTTTACGCGCGGCTGGGGCGGGCCCGGGTCTTTGATGAGGAGGCTTGAGCGAGACCGTCTGGACAGCTGGCTACCGCCCCTTGCGAGGAAAGCCATGCCCGACGTCATTATCCGGACTACCCTTCATGATCCCTCGACCCGGCCTCTGATTGAGGGGCTGATCAGCGAGTATGATGGTCGCTATGGTGTCGATAGTCGACCGGGCGGAGCGCGGACGGAACTCTTCCGTTACCCTGACGGCATCAATTCTCCGCCGCTCGGCGATTTTCTTCTCCTGCAACGCGACGGGCAGACCATCGCCGGTGGCGCCTTCATGAGCCACGACAACGAGACGGCAGAGATCAAGAGGATCTGGACCGATCCTTCGTTGCGACGACAGGGGCTTGCCCGACGCATCATGACCGCCCTGGAAGACAGTGCCGTCAGCCTCGGCTATACGCGGACCTATCTTTCGACCGGTTTTCGCCAGCCGGAAGCCGTCAACCTGTATCTGAGCCTAGGATATCGGCCGCTCTTCGAGGTCGATGCGGATCCTCGCCTTTATCGATCGCTTCCCTTCGAAAAACATATCGGCGCCAAGGCCGAACAGACACCCTCAACCCCCATCTACCCGCCGGCCGCCTCATTCGAAGCGGCGACAGAACGCGTAAAGGCGCTGAAGGCCGAGCAGGAAGAGAGAATACTCGATCGGCTTGCCCGACATCGTGCCCTGTCTGCGGCGTGATTGTCCGCCAGCCACGCCCATCATTCACTCCCCCTTTCATTTGAGAGTTGCCATGCCGCTGTCCCACATCTCGAAATTTTCGTTTCTCGTTCCCGGTAACTACGATGACGACAACCCCGCCAAGGGGATAGAGGAAACGCTGCAACTGATCGAGCTCGGTGAAAGGCTAGGTTATTCCGGCGCATTGGTGCGACAGCGCCATCTGGAGCGCGGCATCTCCTCTGCCGCGACTTTTCTCGCTGCCGCGTCACAGCGCACAAAAACGATCGGGCTCGGTACCGCAGTCATCCAGCTCGGTTATGAAAATCCGTTTCGTCTCGCCGAGGACTTGGCGACGGTAGACATCCTTTCGGGCGGACGCCTGAATGTCGGTGTATCGGTCGGTGCACCGCCTTTCGGCGATCTGATCGCAGACTATGCCGATGACGCACCGCAGGCCGATTACGGACATGGACGCGCAGAAAAACTGGCTCGCGCGCTTCAATCGCTGCCTCTCTCCGACGAACTGCTCTCCGGCAATGCGGCGGGTGCCCAGACGCCCCGCCTGCGCCCGCTCGCACGAGGGCTTGCCGATAGACTCTGGTACGGTGGTGGTTCCCAGAATTCGGCTCGCTGGGCGGGACAGGCCGGCTTCAACCTTCTCACCGGCAATATCGTCAGCGGTGAAGGCACGGACGATTTCCTGACTGCGCAGGCAGCGCTGATCAACCGTTTCAAGCAGGAATGGACGCATGCCCGCCCGCCGCGTGTCGCACTCGGCCGCGTCATCCTGCCGACAGATAGCGCCAGCCCGGCCACACGCCGGAAATATGCGGATTTCGTCGCCGCCCGTACGGAGCGCACCAAGATCGCTCACGGCCCGCGGCGAACGCTGTTCCTGCCAGACATCATCGGCACGACAGACGAAATCCTTGACCAACTGTCCCGAGACCCGGTCCTGCCGCAAATCTCCGAATTCAGGCTCGAACTTCCTTATGAATTCGCTGCCGAGGATTACGGCCAGATCATCACCGATTTCACCCGACTGTTTCCAGCGGCAAAAGAGGCGGATCACGGCCTGCGCAATGCCAGCTGATCAACCGACAGACCCGCAACCTTTTGCTCGGAGCAAGACATGACATTGACCAAAGGCCTTCATATCGGCATCGGCCTTGATGCCGGATCCCGTAATATCTTTCACACTGAAACCGGTCCGGGCGGCCTCTTGCAAAGGCTGGATGCAGCCGCCGACCTCATCATCATCGAGGACCGTTTCGCCCGGCCCGACGGCGATGGGCTTGATGCCGTGCTGTTTGCAAACTGGCTTGGCGCCAAAAGCCAAAATGCGGGGATCCTTGCCGGCGCGCCGATCAACGTCCTAGAGCCTTTTCATATCTCCACCGCGATCGCGACACTCGACTATGTGACTGAGGGGCGGGCCGGGCTTTTGGCGCAGTCGCTCGCGGGAGATCACGCCGCGTCTGCCAGGCGCTTTACAGGACCTCTGAACGGCTATCCGGCGGATGACCGCCAGGCGCTCGACACGGATTTTGGCGAAACGATCGACGTGATCCGGCGGCTATGGGACAGTTGGGAGGACGACGCGGTGATCCGCGATGTGGAAAGCCAGCGTTTCGTTGATGGGGCCAAGCTGCGTTATATCGATTTCAAGGGCAATAATTTCAGCGTGCTTGGTCCCTCAATCACGCCACGCCCGCCACAGGGCCAACCGATCATTGCCGCAACCATCAGCAAGGCAGGTGACTTAGCTGCAAAAGCCAATGTCGACCTGGTTTTCCTGCGCGCCGGCATCGACGAATTGTCCTCCGTGCTGAAGACCGTATCAGCAGCCCAACCCGATTTGCGCTTCTTCGCCGACATCGACCTCAGCTCCGCTTCCGCAGAGGAGAGAACAGACCGGCAATGGCAAGACGAGGCTGAACGCATCGCCGCACGAGTGCGTGAGTGGGCGGCATCGGGTCTTGCCGGCATCCGACTTCTGCCGCGTCAACCCGACCGTGATCTACGCCCGGTGGTCGATCACCTCCTGCCGGCTCTACGGACCGCAGGCATCGGCCGGCCACAAGAGGCATCGACCCTGCGTGAACGCCTTGCCCTGCCTGTCGCTACCAACCGTTATGTCAACGCAGCCTGACGAATCCGGAGCACGACCATGTCGAAGCAACAAATCATCCTTGGAGCCCAGTTTCCAGGCGTCAACAATTTCACGGTCTGGAGCGATCCCGCTGCAGGCAGTCAGATTGCCTTTTCATCGTTCCGGCATTTTGCCGAAACCGTCGAACGCGGGAAACTCGATTTCATTTTTCTGGCTGAGGGTTTGCGCGTGCGCGAGCAGAAAGGGCGTTTCCATGAACTTGACGTGGTCGGCCGCCCCAACACGCTGGCGATCCTGACGGCCCTGGCAGCCGTTACCGAGAATATCGGCCTGATCGGTACGCTGACCACGACATTCAACGAGCCTTATGCGCTGGCACGCCAGCTTGCGACGCTCGACACGCTGTCTCAGGGCCGTGCCGGCTGGAACGTCGTCACCTCGCCCGGCGCTTTTACCGGCGCGAATTTCCGGCGTGGCGATCACCTGCCGTTTGCCGAACGATATGAGCGCGCAAGGGAGTTCATCGACGCAGCGCGCGCGATCTGGCAGGGCAGCGATTTCGTGGCAAACTCGAAACATTTCGACATTGCTGGCCGAACCGATCTGCCTCCTTCCCCGCAAGGTGGACCGGTCATCGCGCAGGCGGGCGATAGCGATACCGGACGCGAATTGGCGGCAAGCCATGCCGATCTCATCTATTCCCGTCACGGTACACTCGAAGAAGGGCAGGCCTTCTACCGAGATGTAAAAGCAAGGCTTGCCCGCTACGGACGGAGCGACAACGATCTGAAGATCCTGCCAGGTGCAGCTTTTGCCCTTGGCGAGAGCCAGGAAGATGCCGAGGAAAGGCTGCGACTGATCCGCCTGCAGCAGGTGAGCCCGAAGAATGCCATCGTGTTTCTGGAACAGGTCTGGAACCGCGATCTCTCCACTTACGACCCCGAAGGACCGTTGCCGGATGTCGATCCCGAAGTCTCCACGCCGGCGCTGGCGCAGGGCCGTGCGAACCGTTTCGACGACCGGTTAGATACCGCCCGCAAATGGCGCGAGATCGCCGAGCATGAAAAGCTCAATATCCGCCAGCTGGTGATCAAGGTCACGGCGCGCAAGCATTTCGTCGGCACGCCGGAAACTGTAGCGCGCGAGATCAACCGCTATGTGCAGGAAGATGCTGCCGACGGTTTCGTCTTCGCCCCGCATCTGACCCCGACCGGATTCGACGAGTTCGTCGAGAAAGTTATACCACATCTGCAGGAATGGGGCGTTTACCGAAAGGACTACACGAGAGGTACACTGAAGGGTAACCTCGGCCTTAGACCTGCCGCCTAGTGTTAGACGCTGGTCTGGTCGGATATGGCTATTTTGCTCAAGGCAGCCCAAATCCTGTCCGCCAACACTTCGGCCTGGAAACGCAGTTCGGTCAAAGAACTGGACTCCCAGGCGACACCGCGCAAGGGGTGGCCGATCGCAAAGATGTCGGCATGGGCCACGCCCTGCCGACTGATCACTGCGAATTCGTTTGTTGCGTCGATCCCGAAACCAGTCTCGTGACGCCTCACCAGCCCGTCTCGCAAGAGATTTTGCACTAGAGGTGCGGAAATCCTGCCCCAATCGTGCTCCTGATGCCCGCGGGCATCCACGATAGCGTCAACGAGAAGGGTCTCCGTTTGCCGTTTGCCTCGTGGGCGAACAACAACCTCGATCTGTTCTCTCATGGGGGTTGCTGATACCAATCTTGCCGCGCGTGCGAAAAATCGGTCCGCATCTCTAGCCGCCTGGATCGCTTCGAAGGAAGGTGGTGCGGCGCGATGCACGGTCACGTCCCAAAGGGAACGCAGATGGCGTGCGAACCGGAGGCGCTCGGCGGTCGTCGCGCTCTGCCACAGGGGCAGGATGAACGGGCGCAGGCTGAGTGGCAGAACCTGCCAGTCCCGCCCCTCCATCAAAAGCTTCCTGCGTGCGTCGATCATCAATACCAGAAGTTCGCGGGTCGACTTTGGTAGCTGCTTGGGATCGATTATCTCCACAGGATCGCCGACAACGCGAACCGGTTCGATGAGGTGACCACGACGTGAGATGACATGGTATCGCCCGGGAAATCCCCTGCTCTCCAGGCTCGCAACGGTATCGACCATGCTCAGGCTCGCACCGACGATCAAGATGTTGTCCAATCGGCTGAGACGATCCAGCTTTTGGCTCTCCCACGGCGTCGCCAGCCGATCATCCCCCAAGAGGGGAGCGAGCGCGGGATCATTCGCGAGGGGAAAGACACCAGTTGCCAGCACCACGAGGTCTGCCCGAAGTCTACGGCCATCGGCGAACCGGGCGAAAATGCCCTGCCACCGGCATTGCCTCTCCAAATGAACGACCTGCGATTGCCAGTGCTTGACATCAACGTTGTCCGCCGCCTTGGCTATTGCAAGGTGCAGTTCTTCCTCGACATAGCGGCCGAACACTCCTCGGGGAATGAACCGACTATTGGCATCTTCCGGACGAGCGGAAAGTCCAATATCCGCATTTTTCTCCACCCAGCGAGCCAGATGCGTAGCGTCGTTGGGGTGAATGGAAAAATTACCGGCAGGGCCGTTCATTAACTGGACCGTCTCGGTCGTACTATAGGCTTGTCCGCGACCGAGCGATGCGCGAGGCTCGGCAATAACGATGCGTAGCGGTCCTCGCAGACGTTCCAGCAGGCGGATCGTCAGCGCCGCCCCCGAATATCCACCGCCGATAATCAGGATGACGGGCGCCTTGTTACCACCCTCCGGGTGCCCGTCGACAGCGACATCAGGTGGTAACGAAAAGACGAGCGTCATGCCGGTTCGCGCAGCAGCGGCAGGAGTTGATCGCCTTGCCTGGAGATCTCGCGCAGATAGGGCGTATCAGACAAAACGAAATGGGTTATCCCGAGTTCCCGGTAGCGCTTGAGCGAGCGTGCGACATCGGCCGGCGACCCCACAAGCCAAGTCGTCCCCGCACCGCCACCGCCATATCGGCCGGGAGCGGTGTAGAGATTTTCGTCAAGAACATCGCCCTTTGCGGCCAGGTCATAAAGGCGTTGTTGCCCGACGGCCTGAACTCTGCGCTCGTCGACATAGTCATCCTTGCCAATTCTTGCCATTTCAGCAACTTTGGCCTCTGCATCGGCCCATGCCTGCTCGGTCGTGTCACGCACAAACGTGGTAACCCGCAACCCGAATTCCAGCGGCGGCAAGTCGCGATCCTGCGCTTTGCTCAACTGCTTCAGCCGGTCGATCCGTACAGCGACGCCCTCAAGCGGTTCGCCCCAGAAAAGCTGGATGTCGGCTTCGCTAGCCGAGACGCGCTCGGCTGCGGCCGACGCTCCGCCGAAATAGAGCTTCGGATGGGTGCGGTTTTCCCGCTCGGCAATTCTCGGCGTTACCGTCGAGTTTTCGACCCAATAGTGCTGGCCCTTGAATGTCACGTTATCCTCGGTCCAGAGGCGGCGGATCAGCCGCATGAACTCCTGCGTTCTGCCATAACGTTCCGCCTGATCGCCTTCCTGATCGCCATAGGCCGTGATCGTGTCCTGTCCCGAGACGATATTGAGCCGCACCCTGCCACCCGAAAGATGGTCGAGCGTCGCGACCGCCGATGCGAGATTGGCCGGGCGCCAGTAACCGGGGCGGACGGCGATCAGAGGTTCGAAAGACGTAGTCCGCGCGGCAAGAGCGGTCGCGACCGTGAACGTGTCCGGCCGGCCCCAGCCGGCTCCCATAAGAGCGCCCCGCCATCCGTGCTGCTCGAGCGCCTTGGCATGCTCGGTCAGCGTATCGAGGCTGTTATGGTCACTGCTCACCGGCTCTCCGCGGTGCCCGGCAACGACCTGATTGGGGATATACCAGAGGAATTCCGACTGCTTTGTCATTGGCCAAATTATCTTTTCTCGAAAAACGGGAGAGCGAAATGCATCCGCTCAGATGACATGGGCGGCCTGCAAGGCAGTAAGGACATCACTCTTCAGCTCGGCCAGCCGTGCGGCCCGCCGGTCCCGCGGCCGGGCAAGGTCGACGGAAAGATCCTGCTGGATGCCGCCATCCCTCGCGCCCATCATGTAGATCCGGTCGCCGAGATACAGCGCTTCGTCGATGTCGTGGGTCACCAGCAGGAAGGAGATGCCGCGCTGCTCGACCAGCTTCAGGACGAGATCCTGAAGCTTCATCCGCGTGAAAGCATCAACCGCACTGAACGGCTCGTCGAGCAGCAGTATTCGCGGTTCGGTGTAAAGCGCCCGGGCGATCGCCACGCGTTGCGCCATGCCTCCGGAAAGCGCCTTCGGCAGCGTATCGGCGTGGCCGCTCAACCCGACATCGTCGATCAGCCGGTTCACCCGCGCACCATCGAAACGCCGCCCGTCCGCATAACCGATATTCTGCGCCACAGTGAGCCAGGGCATCAGCCGTGGCTCCTGGAAGACGAAGGCGATCGGTGGTGAAGACGAGGCGCCATCGAGACCCGCTTGCACCGAAACCTTGCCGGAAAACCGCTTGTCCAAGCCGGCGGCAATCCGCAGTAGCGTGCTTTTTCCGCAGCCGCTCGGCCCGAGCAGTACCGCAGCCTCACCATTGTCCAGGCTCAGCTTGATATCGTGCAGGACGATTGTGCTGCCGAACGCCTTTTCACGCACTTCGATATCGAGGATGCTCATGTCGGGCGCCCTCCGATCGACGTCGAATAGGTGTCGCGCCACGAAAGACACCGGTCTTCGACGAGCTTGAACACGCTGTCCGACACCTTTCCCAGGATCGCCAGACAGATAATCGCGATCAGCACGAGATCGGGGCGCGAGAGCTCGCGTCCGTCGGACAGCATATAGCCGATGCCTTCCGACGCGGCGAGAAGCTCGGCTGCCACCACGCTCAGCCATGCCAGCGACAGGCCGTAGCGCAATCCGGTGAATAGATGCGGCAGCGACGCGGGGATCAGTATGCGCCAGACCAGCACCGGCAACGGCTGCCGATACATTTCGCCGACCTCGACCAGCTTCCGGTCGACGTTGCGAATGCCCGAAAACAGGCTGAGATAAACCGGAAAGAAAGCGCTCTTGGCGATCAGGACGACCTTCGACGTTTCGCCGATACCGAACCAGATCATCAGGAGTGGCACCCAGGCGAGGCTTGGCACCGCTCTCAATGCCTGGAAACTCGGCTCGAGATACCGCTCGGCTGAATACCAGAGGCCTACAATCGAGCCGATGACGATGGCGAGCAGCGAACCCGCGACAAAGCCGATCAGCACCCGCAGGCTGCTGGCAGCGATATTCGTCCACAGCGGCCCCTCCGCCAGATAGAGGAAGGTCGTGTACAAATCCGATGGCGGCGGCAGCACGTAAGGGCTGACCCACGCCATACGGACGAAAAGCTCCAGCAGCACAAGTGCGCCGACTGGAACGATCGCGCCACGCAGATCCATCGAAAACAACCTGCCGCCCAGGCGGGAAAGCCGCCCGGGTGACTTCCCGGTCTCAGTCTGGTTCTCGCCCCGAAACTCCTGGGTCGAGATCGTCATGCACCGATAACCTTCCTGGCCGGCGTCGGATCCAGAAGCTGCGAGAGGACGTTATCAACATTGACGCCCGGCCGCAGCACTTCCGGGCCAAGCAGCGGGGTTGCCGTCTTGATGGAGGCCAGCAGCTCGTCGCCAGGCACCGGATCGGTCCAGTCGCGTCTTGCGATTGTGCGGCGCGTCACCTCTGGATCGCCACCGGCCTGCTCCGTCACGAAAGCGACGAACTCGTCATTGTTCTCGCGGATCCATTTCTGCGTCTGCACCCACACACCGAGCACCCGCTCGACGGCTTTCGGATGCTTGCCGAGAAACTCTTCCGACACGCTGAAGACACTTCCTTCCCGCCAGCTGCGGTCGTTGAAGATCGCCCGGTCGCCAGCAATTTCCGCCTGCGCGGTCTGCGGATCGATGCCCACCCAGGCGTCCACCTGGCCCTGTCTGAGCGCGGCGAATCCTTCCGGATGCTGGAGATTGACGACCTTGAGATCGTTGATCGTCAGATTGGATTGGGCGAGCGCGCGAACAAGCGTGAAATAGGGAGCTGTTCCCTTGGTCACCGCGATCGTCTTGCCCTTGAGGTCCGCAACGGACTGCAACGGCGAGTCGGACTTCACCTGGATGATCGACGAACCACCCCAGCTTGCCACGTAAATGATCTTCAAAGGCACGCCATTGGCACGCGACAGGAAAGCCGAAAGTGCTGCAGATCCGGCAAAGTCGGTCGAGCCGACCTTGAGGAATTCAAGCGAATTGTTGCTGCCGCGCGACTGAACCCAGCTGATCTTGGTACCGACATCCTTGAACGCCTCTTCCAGCCAACCCTTGTTCTTGATGAGCAATGTGTGGGAGGAATAGAAGCCCCAGTCGAGCCGCAGCTCGGCTGGGAAATCCGGCGGCTGCGCGGACGCAAGCGAAGCGCTGAATGGTGATGCGAGGACGGCCCCGGCGGTGGCGAGTTTCAGAGCATTACGGCGCGAGATTTTGATGGTCATACAGTTCCCAATCTATGGAATTGATAGACTATCAATTTAGCCGGATGGCGAACTCACGGTCTCGGAACGGTTTCCCATAATTTTTCTAAATTGGGGAAAATCTGTATCGGCTCGGATGCCCGTCAGAGACGCCGAAGCGCCTAGCCGCCAGACTGATTTCGCCGCTTGCAAGCCAAATCCCAGCTTCCACATTTTGGGATTCGATTTGTTCCCGCGGGCCTCGATTGGGACTTCTCAACAAAACGCGCTCTCGAAAATCCACAGAACGAGCAGAAACAATCTCCATTCGCGGCCAAATTCGCAAAGGATTTTTCTGTCCGGCTTAAATTTCTACTGATTTACTAGAATTTATTGACGGCGTGGCTGGCTCCTCAAGCCGCGCGCCAGAAGGATACGGAGATCCTCGATGATAAATGCCCATATTGCGGGTCTTGCCGCAGCGGTACTTTCCTTTTTGCTCACCACATTCGCGGCGGACGCCGCGACAATTCGCTGGACGCGGGCGTCCGACGCGCTGACGCTCGACCCGCATGCGCAAAACGACGGCGTCACACATGCGCTCTTGAACCACATCTACGAAAGCCTCGTCTGGCGTGATGCCCAGGGCGCCCTGACGCCGCGCATCGCCACTGAGTGGAAGGTGAAGGACGGCGATCAGTCGACCTGGGTGTTCACGCTGCGCAAGGGTGTGAAATTTCACGATGGCGCCGATCTGACCGCTGAAGACGTGGCGTTCTCACTCAACCGCGCACGGTCCGATAAGTCGAACTTACGCCAGCTTCACGCCGATGTCGTTGAGGTCAAGGCTGTCGACGACTTGACCGTCGAGGTCAAGCTTCGTGCGCCGAACCTGATCTATCCGAACAACCTGACCGGCACCTACATTATCGACAAGGGCTGGGCAGAGAAGAACAACGTCGTCGACGTGCAGGACTATGCGGCCGGCAAGGACAATTACGCCGTGCGCAACACCAACGGCAGCGGACCTTATGTTCTCAAGTCCCGCGAGGTCGGTGTCCGTACCGTGCTCGACGCTTTCGACAAGCATTGGGAAGAGGCCAAGCCCGACGTGACCCAGATCGTCTATACGCCGATCGCCGATTCCGCGACGCGCGTCGCGGCGCTGTTGTCCGGCGAGGTCGATTTCGTGCAGGACGTGCCGGTGCAGGACATCGAGCGCCTGAAGAAGACCGAGGGCATCAAGATCACTAGCGGACCGGAAAACCGTTCCATCTTTCTCGGCTACCGTGTCGATGAGACACCGCTTGCATCGTCAAACATCAAGGACAAGAACCCGCTGAACGACGTGCGGGTACGCAAGGCATTCGATCTTGCGATCGACCGGGACGCGCTGCAGAAGGTCGTGCTACGCGGAAACTCGATCCCGACCGGTGTCATCGTGCCGCCCTTCGTGCATGGCTGGTCGAAAGAGCTGGATGCCTACACGAAGCCCGATGTCGCCAAGGCCAAGGCGCTGCTTGCCGAAGCGGGTTATCCGGACGGCTTCACCATCACGCTCGACACGCCGAACAACCGCTATGTCAATGACGAGGCGATTTCCCAGGCCGTCGTCGGCTTCCTCGGCCGCATCGGCGTCAAGGTCACGCTCGCCTCGCGTCCCTTCGCACAGCATTCTCCGCTGCTGACCGAACGCAAATCCGACTTCTATCTCTATGGTTGGGGCGTTCCGACATTCGACAGCGCCTATAATTTCAACGACCTGATTCACACCAGAACGGGCCGTTACGGCGCCTACAACCCGACCTATTATTCCAACGCGGCCGTTGATGCGAAGATCGAGTCGCTTGGTGCGGAAACCGACGTCGCCAAGCGCGATGCCACGATCGCCGAATTGTGGAAACAGGTGAAGGAGGAGGCGATCTACCTGCCGCTTCACAACCAGATCACAACCTGGGCAGTGCGTGACAACATCGACATCGAGGTGCCGCCGGATGCATCGCCAAAACTCGGCCGTGTGACGATCAGCGAATAAAATCAGGGCAAGGCGGATCCGGGACAGGATGGCGACATCCTGTCCCGTTCGGGTGGTAGCATGACAGGTTTCATTCTTAGACGCATATTCCAATCCATGCTGGTGATGCTGGCGGTCGCCCTCATCGCCTTTGTGGTCATCCGTTTCGTCGGCGATCCGCTGGAATCGCTGACCAGCCAGGAAACCCGGCTGGAAGACCGCGAGATCATGATGCAGCGGCTCGGGCTCGACCGGCCGGTCGTCTTCCAGTTCACCTCCTTCGTCCAGCGCGGACTGAGCGGCGATTTCGGCATTTCCTACAAACAGCAGGAACCGGTAACGCGCATGATCGAGGAACGTCTGCCGGCAACGCTGGAACTGGCTCTCGCCTCGGCGACACTGGCACTTGTCCTCGGCGGTGTTCTCGGCATCCATTGCGCCCTGAAACCCGAAAACGCGCTGACGCATTTCATCATGACCGCCTCTCTGATCGGCGTGTCTCTCCCCACATTTCTGATCGGCATCGGACTGATCTATCTTTTTTCCGTCGAACTCGGCTGGCTTCCGTCCTTCGGCCGCGGCGAAACGGTGAAGATCGGCTGGTGGACGACCGGTCTCTTGACCCTGTCCGGCTGGCGCTCGATCATCCTGCCGGCCATCACGCTGTCCCTGTTCCAGACGACGCTGCTGATGCGGCTGATACGGGCGGAAATGCTGGAAGTGCTGCGGCAGGATTACATCCGTTTCGCCCGCGCTCGCGGTCTGCCGCAAAGACGCATCCACTTTGGGCATGCGCTGAAGAATACGCTTGTGCCGGTCATCACCGTCGCCGGCCTGCAGTTGGGTTCGGTCATCGCTTTCGCGGTCGTCACCGAAACGGTGTTCCAATGGCCGGGTGTCGGCTCTCTGTTCATCAATTCAGTCCAGTCCGTCGATGTTCCGGTCATGGCCGCCTACCTCGTTTTCATCGCTCTTCTCTTCGTCCTCATCAATCTCGTTGTCGATATTCTATATTACGCCGTCGATCCGCGCCTGCGCGTCGGACATACCAGCGGGGAAGCATGACATGGCTGCTGATCCCGACATGACCGTCCCTCCTTCTTCCAGCCAACCGATCCCGAGAACACCCGACCGTATCGGGGGCAGGCTCGGCGTTGTCACCTGGCTTGCCTTGGTGCTGGCGGTCGGCCTGATGCTGGCCGCCCTCTTTGCGCCACTGATCGCACCGCATGACCCATTCGATCCGGCCACGCTCGATCTTCTCGACGGCATGACCCCGCCGATGCAACCGAGTGCCTTCACCGAAAAGACCTTCCTGTTCGGCACTGACAACCAGGGGCGTGATGTCTTTTCCTCCATCCTTTATGGCAGTCGCGTTTCGCTGACTGTCGCGTTTGCCGCGACCTTCCTGTCGCTCGCCATCGGCGTGACGGCCGGTCTCGTCAGCGGCTATGCCGGCGGCGTGACGGATGCGATCATCATGCGGGTGGCCGATGCACAACTCACCTTCCCGACCATTCTTATCGCACTTCTAGTGTTCGGCATCGCCCAAGGGGTGGTGCCGGCAGCGCAACAGGAGAACGCCGCGGTCTGGATCCTGATTTTCGCCATCGGCTTTTCCAACTGGCCGCAATTCGCTCGCACGGTGCGTGGCGCGACGCTGGTCGAAAAACGCAAGGATTACGTCGCGGCAGCCAAACTGATCGGTGTATCGCCTGCCCGCATACTCGTTACCCATGTGCTGCCCAACCTTGCCGGCCCCGTCCTCGTGATCGCAACGATCGGCCTTGCGCTGGCGGTCATCGAGGAGGCAACGCTTTCCTATCTTGGCGTCGGCGTTCCCCCGACCCGCCCGTCGCTCGGCACGCTGATCCGCATCGGCCAGCAATTCCTGTTTTCCGGTGAGTGGTGGATCCTCGGCTTTCCGGCCGCAACGCTCGTCCTCCTCGCGCTGTCGGTAAACCTTATCGGCGACCGCCTGCGCGATGCGCTCAATCCACGCCTGAGGGATGGTCGCCGATGACAAAGACCGACAATCATACCGTCCTTTGCATCCGAAACCTGACGGTGGAGTTCCCGACCAGTGCTGGGTCTTTCAAGGCGGTCAACTGCATTTCGCTCGATATCGCGCGCGGCGAAGTTCTCGGCGTGATCGGAGAGTCCGGTGCCGGAAAATCGATGACAGGTGCGGCCGTCACCGGACTTGTCGATCCTCCAGGCCGGGTCGTATCCGGCGAGATTTTTCTCCAGGGCGAGCGGATCGACGGACTTTCGGAGGTGGCCCTGAAAAGCCTTCGCGGGCGGCGCATCGGTACGGTCTTTCAGGATCCGTTGGTAAGCCTGAACCCGCTTTACACGGTCGGCCGCCAGCTAATCGAGACCATTCGCAGCCACCTGCCGCTCGATGCAAAGGCCGCGCGTCAGCGGGCGATCGAGTTGCTGCGCGAGGTCGGTATCGGCGAGGCGGAAAGGCGCGTAGATGCCTATCCGCACCAGTTTTCCGGCGGAATGCGCCAGCGTGTCGTGATCGCACTTGCGATTGCCGCCGATCCGGACCTGTTGATTGCAGACGAGCCGACCTCCGCGCTCGATGTCTCGGTTCAGGCGCAGATCATTGCGTTGCTCAAGTCGCTTTGCGAAAAGCGCGGGCTGGCCGTGTTGCTGATCACCCACGACATGGGCGTGGTGGCCGAAATTGCCGATCGTGTGGCCGTTATGAACCGCGGCCGGATCGTCGAGACTGGCGCCGTTACCGACGTTGTGCGCAATCCGCAGGAGGCTTATACCCGCGCCCTCATCGCCGCTATTCCTTCGATCCATAGCAAAAGCGCGCGACCGGCGCTCCCAGGTGTCCGCGAACTGGTGCGGGTCGAAACCATTCGCCGGGATTTTGAACTGCCCGGCGGCTTCTCCCTGCCGCTGCTGAGGCGCCTTTCCCCGGTGCGCAGCATAACCGCGGTTAACGACGTCAGCTTTACCATAGGAGAAGGTCAGACGTTCGCGCTTGTGGGAGAATCCGGTTCAGGAAAATCCACTATCGCCCGTATGGTGGCAGGACTGCTGCGGGCGCAATCGGGGCGGATATCGGTCGGCGACAAGGCAATCGCTCCGAACGATCGATCAGCGCACAAGGGCGCCGTCCAGATGATATTCCAGGATCCCTATGCCAGCCTCAATCCACGCTGGCAAGTCGGCGACATCATTGCCGAACCGATACGCAGGCTCGGTCTTGGACAGAGTCGTGCCAAGGTCGACCATCAGGTCGCAGAACTGCTGGAACGCGTTCGGCTCGAGCCCGAGGCCCGCCATCGTTATCCTCACGAATTTTCCGGCGGCCAGCGCCAGAGGATTGCCATAGCACGCGCGCTTTCCAGCCGCCCGCGGTTCATCGTCTGCGATGAACCGACATCCGCCCTCGATGTTTCGGTTCAGGCACAGGTGCTGGACCTGATGGCCGGGCTGCAGGCGGAATTCGGCCTCACCTACTTGCTGATCAGCCACAACCTTGCAGTGGTACGCCAGATGGCCGATAGGGTCGGGGTGCTGAAGGGTGGGGTTCTCGTCGAGGAAGGCGTTGTCGAGCAGGTGTTCGAGCGGCCGCAACATGCCTACACGAGAATGCTGCTCGCGGCCGCGCCGGACATCCAGGACGTGTTCCGGCGACGCGAGGCCGCTCTGTCCGAGCCAATTGCCCGGCCAGTAGTTCAGGCATGACATGGGAGGAAAATGCGTTTGGCGCGAATTGTCCGCTTCCGGTCTGAGTGTGGTCTCGAAGCAGCCTGCAAAATCCTGTTTCCTGTTGCTTCCAGCAACAAAAGGGATCACTCACCATGCCTCACCAAACAGCGCTTCTCGTCATCGACGCGCAGGAATCGTTTCGCCATCGGCCCTATTTCCGTGACGACGAATTCCTGCCCTACATCGAAAAGCAGCAGGCCTTGATCGACGGTGCGAAGGCGGGCGGCATCCCTGTCGTGCAGATTTTCCATGTGGATGAAGACGTTGAATTTACAATCGCTTCCGGACTTGTGAGGCCGATCGCGCCTCTCACATTTGCGCCCGACGTGGTCTTCCACAAGCACCGTCACAGCGCCCTTGTCGGCACCGGTCTCGGCGTGTGGTTGACAGAAAACGGCATCCAGCGTCTTATCGTATCGGGTATCCGCACCGAACAATGCTGCGAAACGACAACTCGCCATGCATCGGATCTCGGTTACGGCGTCGATTATGTCAGTGAGGCAACCTTGACGTTTCCGATGACCGATGCAAATGGGCGTGAATGGTCCGCTAGTGAAATCAGGGCGCGGACGGAGTTGGTTTTGGCGGGGCGTTTCGCACGGATTCTGACCGTCAGGGACGCGTTGGCAATCGACGGGAAGGCAGCAGCTTGAGCGATAAGGAACGGCCTCGGAAAATTCCGGTTTTCGTGGTCGTTCCGCCACGGGTGCTGCTTCTTGACATTGCTGGCCCGGTCGAGGTCTTGCGCCGCGCTAATCTCGAGCAATCGGCGGTTCGTTTCGATATTACCTATATCGGGCCCTCTCCTGATGTTCGCAGTTCGGTCGGGTTGAGCGTTTCCGGCATCGTGCCGTTGCCGGCTACACTGCCGGAAGGTGCGATGGTTATCGTCTGCGGCTCGGTCGACGAGCCGCTGGGTACCGGAAGGCCCCAAGACCGTCTGGGCGACGGGCCGCTGGAGGAAACTATCGTCAAATGGTTGCGCGGTAGCATCCAGCCGGGTGTTGAGCTTGCCACCATCTGTTCGGGAGCGCTACTGGCTGCGCGTGCCGGTTTGCTGGAAGGGCGCGAATGTACGACCCACCACTCGATGCTGTCAGACCTCGCTCGGCTGGCGCCGACCGCGCGCGTCCTGGAAAACCGGCTCTTCATCGAGGACGGCGAATGCATGACCAGTGCCGGCGTGACGGCTGGCATCGATCTGATGTTGGCGATTGTGGCGCGCAAGGTTGGCCATGCGACGGCGCTTGCGGCCGCTCGCACACTCGTCATCTATCTGCGCCGGGCGGGCGCAGATCCGCAGCTGTCGCCATGGCTGCAGGGACGAAGTCATCTCCATCGGGCCATTCATAAAGCCCAAGACGCAATCGGCGCGAATCCCGCCCACGCCTGGACAGTCGATGCACTGGCGAATGTCGCCGCCACCAGTCCGCGGCATCTGTCGCGGCTTTTCAACGAGCATGTCGGCATGAGTGTGACCGACTATGTCAACCGGATAAGGCTCGCCCTTGCCAAGGAGCTGGTCAACGGATCGCAGTTAGGTATGGAGCAGGTCGCAGACCGAGCCGGTTTTTCGTCGGCTCGGCAGTTTCGAAGAGCCTGGAACCGGCTGCACGATCAACCACCCGCGCGCACCAGAAACAGCGGCTGAATGGTACAACGTTTCCGGGTCAGCCTGCCTTTGCAGCCGATAAACCTCGCTCCAGATCTTCAATCAGATCGGCAACGTCTTCGAGGCCGATCTGCAGGCGCAGCACCGGTCCGCCCGACGGTGGTGGCGTCACGCGACGGTCAAACAGATTGACATGCAGCGCGAGGCTCGGGAAACCACCCCAGGAATAGCCGAGGCCGAAAAGCTCCAACGCGTTGAGAAATGCCTGAGCCTTGCGCTTGTGTTCCGCTTTTTCGGGAACCGCCAGAACGAAGGAGAAGATGCCGCTTGCGCCCTTGAAATCGCGCTTCCAGAGATCGTGTCCCGGAAAACTCGGCAATGCGGGATGCAGGACCTGTGCAACCTCTGGCCTTGCGAAGCGCGCCACGCGAGTAGTGACGTTCTATCTGATGCTGGACAATCGACAGGACGGTGAGAATAACCAGATACCAGACGGTAGCCACCATCAACAGCGGAATGACTTCGAGGTTGCGCCGGTAGATGATCTGGATCGTGTAGAAGAGTTCCGGTAGGGCGAGGATGTAGACCTGAGAGGACCCCTTCGCGAGCAGGATGATTTCGTTGAACCCGTTTGGCAGAATGCTGCGCATCGCCTGCGGCAGCACGATGCGGGTAAACTGCCTGTGGCGCGGCAAGCTGAGCGCAGCCGCCGCTTCGTGCTGACCCTGGTCTACGGAAAGTATGCCGCCACGCACGATCTCCGAGGTGAAGGCAGCAGCGTGCAGCGCGAGGCCGAGTACTGCTGCGGCGAACGGCGTGATGAGCTGCGTCGTGTTCCAACTGATGAAGTTGATACCAGTATAAGGAACCCCGATGGTGATCGTCTCGTAGAGATAGCCGAGATTGTTGAGGATCAGCAGGAGCACGATCAGCGGAATCGATCGGAAGATCCACACATAGGTCCATGATATCCCGGCCAGCAGCGGTGAGCCGGAGACGCGCGCGAGTGCCAGTCCGGTGCCGAGAAGAAAGCCCAGCGATGCGCCGAGCGCGGTCAAAAGCAGCGTTCGTCCGAGGCCGACCAGAACCGGCTCGGCGAAGAACCATTCGGCGAACACGCCCCAGCCCCAGCGCTCGTTGCCTAGCACCGAATGCACCGTCGCAGCGATGAGGACGACAGCGAACACGGTTCCGACCGTGCGAGCCGGATAACGAGCCGGCACGATGCGGTAATGCGAATAGTCGCCGTTGGCCGGTTTGCTGGTCTCGGCCGAAGCACGCGTAACATCGTTGAAATCAGTGCTGATGGTCATGATACCCCTCACACAGAACCGTGCAGCGTCACCGCAGCGATGGCCGTACCCGCAGGGACGATGGCAAATTCAAGCGACTTCTCGAACGGCAGTTTCTGGATCGTCTCAGGATCTGCTGCCGTATCGAAAAGTGCGGAATAGCCGTTAGTGAGGTAAAGACCGACGGCCTCCGGCTGGCGAAAGCCCGTCGTCAGGTAGACACGCCGATAGCCCTGTCGAGCGGCCTGCTCTTCCAGTTCGAGCAGCACCTTGCGCGCCAGGCCCTGGCGACGATAGTCGGAATGGGTCCAGATGCGCTTGAACTCCGTCGTGCCGTCATCTTCGTGCTGCATGAAGGCACCGCCCGCGATCGCCTTGCCCTCGCGTAGCAGCAGCAGAAAATTACCGTGGGGCGGAGCAAAGACATCCGGCGAACAACGGTTCATTTCCTTGGTCGCCCCTTCGGCGTCGTAGAAGCTGCCGTATCGGCTATCGTATTCGTAAGTCAGTTCTTCGATCAGCGGCACTGCCAGCGGGTCGAGTGGGCTTGTGTAGAGAAAGCGGTCGCTCACGGGTGTCTCCTGCGTCCTGCCGGTCATGAGAGGAAGGCTTCAGCGAGCCGCGCCCAGTAACGGGCGGCCGGCGCGATGATCTGGTCGTTGAAATTGTAGAGGGGGCTGTGCAGAGGCGCGCTGTCGCCGTTACCGACAAAAAGGTAGGAGCCAGGCCGCTCCTGCAGCATGTAGGCGAAATCTTCGCTTGCCGTGCGTGGCCTGAAACTGCTGGCCACCTGATCCGTAGAAAAATTCTCCTCGGCGACCCGGCGGGCAAACCGCGTCTCCTCCACATGATTGATCACCGGTGGGAACCCACGCAGATAATCGACTTCCGCTTCAGCGCCGAAACTTTCAGCCTGGGCGCGCGCAAGTGCCGGCACCCGCGCCTCCAGCTTGTCGCGAACTGCAGGAGAATAGGCGCGCGCCGTGAGCTTGAGCTCGACGCTTTCCGGAATGACGTTGGACGCGGAACCGCCATGGATCGACCCGACTGTCAGCACGGCCATTTCGAGAGGATCGACATTGCGGGCAACGATGCTCTGCAAGGCGGTAATGAAGGAGGCGGACGCCAGAACCGGATCGACCGTCTCATGCGGCGAAGCGCCGTGCCCGCCCTTGCCGACGATACGGATCAACGCCTTGTCGACCGAGGCCATGGCCGGCCCCTCGACGAAGCCCAACTGGCCGGCCGCGACGCCCGGCCAATTATGCAGGCCAAAGATGGCATCGACCGGAAATCTCTCGAACAGTCGATCATCGATCATCCTGCGGGCGCCTGCCCCCACTTCCTCGGCCGGCTGGAAGATCAGCGTCACTGTACCCGAGAAACGGCCGTGCTCTGCCAGATATCGGGCAGCGGCAAGCAAGATCGTCGTATGGCCGTCATGGCCGCAGGCATGCATGACGCCGGGATTACGGCTCGAATAGGCAAGCGCCGTCGCCTCCTCAATCGGCAGCGCGTCGATATCGGCGCGAATTCCTAGCCGCTTCTCGCCCGAACCACGCCGGAGGGTGGCGACAACGCCGTAGCCGCCGACACCCTCCGCCACCTCGTAACCGTAGGAGAGCAGATATTTGGCGATGATCCCGGCAGTACGCTTCTCGTGAAAGGAGAGCTCCGGATATTGATGCAGGTCCCGGCGGATGTCGATGAACTCGTCTATCGAGGCAAGGATCAGCCGCTCGGCGTCGTCGCGAGGACGCGCGCCGTCAACATGGATATTCATGGTTGTCACTTTCCAAAGGTTGCGCCGCGCCTCTCGTGGCCGGCCGTTTCACCCTGTCGAAATGTCAGGCCCTGGCCTTTTCCGCCGCTCCCGCGCCTGCCGCGTAAACGCTTTCCCGGTAGGGCAGCCCGAGATTTTGGCGCAGCGTATGTCCCGGGAGTTGCGGGTCGAAATAGCCACGCTCCTCAAGGATCGGCAGGACGTGGCTCGTGAAATCGTCCAGCCCTTCGGCAATCACCGGAAAACCGAGGATAAAACCGTCGGCTGCACCATTGTCGAACCAATCGATGAGCTTGGACGCGACGGCATCCGGCGTACCGACGAACCCCTCCCTTGGCGTGGCGGCATCAAGCGCCGCCTCCCGCAGGGTCTGCGCCTTCTCCTTTGCCACCCGTTTGATCCGGTCCGTTGTCGAGCGGAAGCTGTTCTTGCCAATGTCGCCAAGCTCGGGGAAAGGTGCATCCAGATCGTAGGCGCTGAAATCGTGATGATCGAAGAAACGGCCGAGATAGGCGAGAGCTTCCTCGACCGAGATCAGGTTGCGGATGGTCTGGTATTTTTCCTCGGCCTCGGCTTGTGTGCTGCCGACGATCGGACCGATGCCCGGAAAGATCTGGACGTGATCGGCAGAGCGACCATGAGCAACCGCCGCTTGCTTCACACGTTGTGAGAACGTCCGGTTTTCCTCGATCGAGACGCCGTTGGTGAAGACGGCATCGGCATGTCGGCCGGCAAGGCCGATTCCGGCATCGGAAGACCCCGCCTGAAAGATCACCGGCTGCCCCTGGGGCGACCGCTGGATGTTGAGCGGCCCCTCGACCTGGAAGAAGCGTCCCTTGTGACCAAGCGTATGCAGCTTGTCGCGGTCGAAAAATTTGCCGCTGACGCGGTCGCGGAGGAAGGCGTCGTCATCCCAACTGTCCCACAGACCCTTGATCACTTCCAGATATTCGTCGGCGATCTCGTAGCGAAGCGCGTGTTCGGGGTGGTTGCGGCTGTAATTCTTCGCCGTTCCTTCGAGCGGCGTTGTCACCGCGTTCCAGCCGGCGCGCCCGCCGCTGATGAGATCGAGAGAGGCAAATTGCCGGGCAATGGTGAAGGGATCGCTGTAGGACGTGGAAACCGTGCCCGCCAGGCCGATCTTGCTCGTCAACGTGGCAAGCGCGGATAGGATGGTCAAGGGTTCGAAGCGATTGAGAAAATGCGGAATGGACTTCTCGTTGATATAGAGGCCATCCGCGACGAAGGCGAAGGCGATGCCGGCGGCCTCTGCCTTCAGGGCCGTAGCCTTGAAAAAATCGAGATTGACGCTCGCATCGACAGGGCTCTTGGGGTGTCGCCAGGAATTCATATGCCCGCCGGCACCCTGCAGCATGATTCCGAAATTGATCTTCCTGCTCACGATACTTTCTCCTTGAAATCAGGCTGCCGCAGAGAGCGGTTTGCGGGACAAGAGCTCGATGGATGCAAGCCGGCGGTCAGCCCCGACTGCCGGCGGTTCCAAAATAAATTCCTGGATCTCGTAGGCCGCCGCCAGACGAGCCAGTTCCGCGTGGATCTCATCCGGGGTCCCGTGCAGCACGCTCGGCTTGCGCTCCTCGATCCGATAGTTCTTGGAGCCCGCCTGTTTTGCAAAATCCTCGGCCTGGTCGCGTCGACCAAGGCTGACCGACTGACCATTGTCGAGAAACACCTTGAAGATCTTCAGCTCCGACACCTGCTCTGCCGCATCTGATGCGCTTTCCGAGGCATAGGCGGCGAGTGCAAGCATCGGTGAGCGCCCGCCGCTTTCCTCGCGATATGTTTCAAGACTTTGGCGCAGGTTTTCAGAATCGCCGTTAAGATGACCAGCAAAGACAAAGTTCCAGCCAAGCTGCGCCGCCTGGCGAGCACTGCCCGGGCTGGCTCCCAACAAAAAACGCTCCGCGGTGAATGGCGGCTGCGGCCCCGCAAAGGCAAAAGAGTCATCCCGCTGCAAGGCGACGGAGTTGTCGAGAATGGCGCTAAGCTCAGCGATCTGCGTCTCGAATTCCGGCTTTTCTGAACGATAGACCTGCAATGCCGCCGTTGCCCTGGGCAGGCCGCCGGGCGCCTTGCCAATCCCGAGATCAACCCGCCCCGGTGCCAGGGAAGACAGAAGATTGAACACCTCCGCGACCTTGAACGGGCTATAATGTTGTAGCATGACGCCGCCGGAACCTATCCGGATGCTTGATGTGTTAGCGAGGATCCACGACACTAGAACTTCCGGCGCAGAACTCGCCAACTCACTTGTTCCATGGTGTTCTGCCACCCAAAAGCGGTGGTATCCCAGCGCCTCGGCTCGCTTTGCCAGATTGACGGTCGCCGACAAGGCGGAGACCGCAGTCTCTCCTTGGGCAATAGGGCTTTTGTCGAGCAAACTGATTTTGTACATCCGGCACCCACGCGCATCTTTTACGTGCGTCCATTTGTCTACTGATTTTGTATATTATGAAGGGCAATCTTTGCGATTGCGACGAGTGAAGCGGAAAAATCTTCTGCGTTACAGGGTGCGATCGCGCCGCCGAAAGCGCTACGCCGTGCTGTAAAGAGAGTCGGTGGTGGCCGTTGCTCAGAACGATAAATAGCCGGAACGATTCAGCGCCTGTCCTGTTTATGGGCAAAGCTGTATCGGAGATATCGGGACATGGCATCGCCACGCGCCAACTGGAAGGGCCACATCAGGTTCGGCGAGGTCACTTGTCCTGTGGCCTTGTTCACAGCCACCTCATCCTTCGAGCGGATCAGCTTCAACATACTCAACCGCAAGACCGGTAATCGGGTGCGCCGCGAGTTTGTGGATAGCGAGACCGGCAATGGCCGCTGTGTCGTGCTAGAGCCAGACGAGATCGCTTCAGCGGTTCCCGACAGCGACAAGACCCTTTCAATCACGGCGTTCATTCCGTGCGACGAGATCGATGACGTCTATTTCGACAAGCCCTACTATCTGGCACCACAGGAGATGGGCGAAGAGGCCTTTGCTCTGCTCCGTGACGGAATGAAAGAGGCCTAGGTGGCCGCCATTGCCAGCACGGTGCTGTTCCGCCGGCTTAGAACGCTGCTGATCCGCCCTCACGGCAATGGCCTGATCGGCACGACCTTGAATTTTGATTACAAGGTGCGATCGGCAGACGAGGCCTTCGATGACATGGCCGACATCAACATCGACAAGGAAATGCTCGACTTGGCCTCCCATATCATGAGCACGAAGACGGGCACCTACGACCTGTCGAATTTTGATGACCGTTACGAGGAGGCCCTTGCCGAACTGGTAAAAGCCAAGATCGAAGGCAAGCCATTCAGAAAGATTGTAGCACCAAAGGCATCTAAGCCGAGCGATCTCCTCCAGGCATTGCGGGACAGCGCCGGCGCTGCCTAGAAAAAGCCGACCAAGCGGAAATCCGCCAACTCCAACACTACCCGAAAGACGGTGGCCAAGAGCGGCAAGTCCAAATCCGCCGCGTCGTCTCATCGCAAAGCCGGATAGGGAGCGAAACTACAATGCCACTGCGTCCTTACTGGAGTGGAAGCTGCCTGTAGCGGCGATATCTCAGCGCATCTCATGGCGCATGCGCATGTTACCAATATGGATGGAAGATGAGGAAGAACATGAGCACAGGTGGTAAAGCTCGATCAAGGATGTATGCGTTCGTCAGTATAATCTTCGTTATCGGGCTCTTGCTCGCTGGTTACTACGTATTCGGCAAAACTCCCGGAGAGACTGAAACCGCCCCAGCATCGGAGGTGGTGAACCCAAAGTCGTGACACTTATCGCGCGTTCGGCAACTACCGCACCACTCAGATGAGCGGCGAAACAAGTCTGGAACGTTCACCACGTTCCATGGTTAAGACAGCCGCGAAGGAGGTTTCATGCAGAAATATTTCTTTCATATCAGGCAGGATGGCGTGCTCACCGAGGATCCGGACGGCTCGGAATTCACGACGTTAGATGAAGCCCATGATTACGCCGTTAGTTCGGCCCGAGAGATTCTTGCAAACAAGGTCAAAAATGGGAAGATCATCGACGGTGACTCTCTTGAGGTCGTCAGACCAGATGGATCGGTAGCGCTGACTGTCCCGCTCAAGTCCGCGCTCAAATTCGATTAGTCAAAATGCCGAAGAATTCGATGCGGTGCGCTGCTAGCGCATCGCCACACCTAGAAACCGTTCCAGGCTACCGAAGGGGAAACAGATCCCAATCTACGTCCTCGTGGCCGAGAACCGCAGCGGATATCAGGTCTGCCGCAATCTTTGCAAACGTAATGCCATTCCCTCCAAATCCCATCGATACAAATACCCGGCTCATCCCTGGCGCAGTCCCTATCATCGGAAGCCCGTCAGGTGTGACGCCGAACGCGGCCGACCAGGAAAAATCAGGTTTGCCGAGCGAAATCCCGGTCAGATCAGCCAGCTTTTCGACAAGGACCGCTGTCTTGTGTTCGATCTTTGTCGGGTCGAGATAGGCAGCCTCACCTTTCTCGTCCTCCCCACCGACGATGACGCGTCCATCGGATGTGGAACGAAAGTAGAGGTAAGGGTCCGAGGCCTCCCATACGAGGTATTTATCCAGCCAGTCAGGTCGGTTCAGCCTTGGCTTGCTAGCCAAGGCCCATGTCGACATGAGCTTGTGGCGTGGATTTCTCAAGCATTCGAGAAACTCATATCCACTACAGAATACGACGTGGGCCGCCTCAATCATCTTCCCCTGATCTGTCGCAACGATGACGTTATCGCCGGCCTCGCGAACATCGGTGACCTCCAGCCCGCCTACGACTTCCACCCCCTGTCGCCTGGCTGCGCGAAAAATGCCCGTTGTCATCTGCACAGGATTTGACGATGCGGAGATCGCGCTATTGATCGCTCCACTTCGGTTGATACCATAACGCTCCAAAAGCGCCGCCCGATCGAGATATTCGGCCAGGATTCCCACCTCTTGGCGAGCCTGCGCCTCTCTTTTCAACGCTCGCGCGCCAAGCTCTTGCCCGGAGAGAAAAAGCGTGTGCCGCGACTGGAATTCGCAGTTGATGCCGAGATCCCGAATGAGGCTCTTCAGCTCCTCAACTGCACCTGCCGACCTGCGCCAGACGCGTGAAGCCTTCTCGTGACCAATCGTTCTAGCGAGACGATGAAGCGGGACATCGATCTCATGCTGGATCATGGCAGTGCTCGCGGCGCTGCTACCACGAACCGGATGGCGGCGGTCGATCGTCAGGATGCGCAATCCTTTGCCGCAGAGTGAGTGGGCCATGAGGGCGCCGCCAATTCCCGCACCCACCACTATGACATCAAAGCGATCGGATGACGGGACCTTTCTTGTGACGATAGATGCACGCGGTTTGGCGAGCCACAGGGGTTGCGCGTGGCGGAGCGGCTGCTGATGGGTGAGTGAACCGGCGGCGTCGAGCTTGCCGGACCCCGATGTCGATCGGATCTGCGATGACACCATTATTGGCGAACTTTCGCATTGCGACCGTAAATGGCTCCACGATGACGTTCTCGGTAAGTGGGGGCATTCAACCGGGCCTTTCGGCTGATACGATTTAGCCCGGGTGAACCAAACAGCTCATCTTCGTCGATCCTAACGTTCAAATGCATTCCTCCCATGTTTTGAATTGAAGATAGGAGCAGCTTGTTCCGCTGGAAGAGCGATGAACGTACACAGTGGCCTGTTCCAGACATTTAATGGAACACCGGTAGGCCGAGAGTGTTCTCGTCTCAATCGGAGGACGGCAATGCCCCAGTTGAAAGACATTCATCCAGAGATTACCGGAAGTTCAACAAGCAGCACGACATTCGGTCGATCCATGGAGAGTAAAAGTCAGATCGCGGACTCTGCACCGTCGAAGTTCGTTGAGGAGGCTCTCAATATTTACCGGCTTGAGCCGATAGCTTCTGCAGATGATCCCGCGTGGGCAAACAAGCCGGGACACGGTGTGGTGGTCGTCGCGGCACGTACAGCCGGAGACGCGCGAATAGTGGCCGCGGAACGAGAGCTGGATTTTATGGAAATCGACGCGGCTCCCGCCGACGATGTGTCAACCCGGACCGCAAGCGCTTTCAGGGATGAAAAGCTCTACACGGTCGTCGAAATCGAACACGGGCGGGGCGACTTGGTTCGCGGAGTAATTGAGGGCGATATCAGGATGGACGTTATCAAGCCGCTTTGCATGTAATGCGGTGGTCTTCGATGGCGGGTACGGTGTTCGGGCAATAGAAGACGGCCTGAGGAACTCCGTAACCTACGCCGATGTGACGGCGGCTCTCATGGGCAGAAAGTCTCGAAGACCGTACAAAGCGACATGACGAGGAACCGGGAAGTTTCAGAAGCGTTCAGGCGATACCAACAACAAGTCGTTTATCGGAGGTTATTATGGGTCGCGGTATTCTTCTTTGGCTTCTCGGCGTGCCGTTGCCGATCATCATCCTTCTTGTTCTATTTATGCGCTAGGAGAATGACATGCCTCTCTATCAATCTGGTGTATCAGATGTCGGAGTTGAATCCTCGGCCTCGGCTCTCAGTTGGGGTCCGGTAATAGGTGGCGCGGTCGCTGCAGCGGCCACTGCGCTCATCCTGCTTCTGCTGGGGGCCGGCGTTGGTCTGACGATGGTGTCGCCATGGTCGGGAGAAAGCGCTTCATTCACCACAGTAAGTATCACGGCAGCAATCTGGTTTGTGGTGGTCCAGTGGCTCGCTTCCGCGCTCGGCGGCTATCTGACGGGGCGGCTGCGCACGAAATGGGCCGGCGTGCACACCGACGAGGTGTTTTTTCGGGACACCGCGCACGGCTTTCTCAGTTGGGCGCTTGCAACAGTGCTCGTTGCAGGATTGGCCGGATCTGCTTTCACAAGCCTTGTAGGCGGCGGAGTTCAAGCTTTGGCATCTGCCACCTCGACTGCGACGATTGCTGGCGCTACATCCGGCAGCGCTGACAACACAGGTCCTAACGTGGCGGCGGAATATTTCACGGATGCCTTGCTTCGTCCGCAGGATTTGCGCAATCGCGCCCAGACTGACGATGCGGCCGCAGTTGCGGAGGTTTCCCGTATCCTCCTCAATTCCGCAACGGCTGGGTCGATGCCCGACGAAGACAAGACCTACTTGTCGGCCGTCGTGGCGTCTCGCACTGGGCTCACGCCCGAGGAAGCAAAAGCGCGCGTCGATGCTGTGCTGCAGCGGATCGATCAGGCGAAAATTGAAACTCAGGAAGCAGCAGACAAGGCTCGTAAGTCAGCCTCCACAACAGCTATGCTTGGCGCACTCTCGCTCTTGGTTGGTGCCTTCATCGCTTCTGCGGCCGCGGCACTTGGGGGACGACAGCGAGACGACGAAGAAGCGGCACTTATCGCTAAGTTCTGACAAATTCTACGCGTCGGCGATGACAATCTAGCCGACGCGAATTCGCCAATCTTCATCAAGTCGCCCCGGTTGCACTCGGGAAAAAGCTTTAGTGCCTTCAGGCCCGCCGGAGAACGAGCGACGGGATGTCGAGACTTTCGTTTCCTTCTTGAATGACGAGAGCAATGAGCCCGGCCTGCGCATTAAACAGCGTATTGAAATTCCATCACCAAAGCGTGAAACCTTTTATCTCAAGCGCCGTTAAGGGGCTCATGAGTGATCGCAAAATCGACCCCGCAACTGAAAAACTCGCAACATCACAGGGTGCTGAAGTCCCTCAACAGAAGGATGAAGAGCACTCAGAGGCTGAGCCGGTACCTGAGGCCATTGAGCCCGATCAGGCAATGTCACCCGAGGAAGCCGAGCAGGCCCGCAAATCCTATCTTTTAAAGCGCTTCTGGATCAGTGCGCGCGGCTATTGGAGCCGTCGTGGTGACCGTCTGGCATGGCCAGTCTCCATTGGTCTCCTCGCTTTGATTGGTCTGAACGTCGGTTTCCAATATGGAATCAACGTCTGGAACAGGGAAATTTTCGACGCGATCGAGCAACGCAATGCCTCGTCGGTCTATTATCTGGGAGCTCTGTTTCCGCCGCTGGTACTAGGCAGCGTAGCCTTGGTTACCATTCAGGTATTCGTCAGGATGCTGATCCAGAGACGTTGGCGTTCCTGGCTGACAAAGGCATTGATCGCCCGCTGGCTTGCCAATGGTAGATATTACCAACTGAACCTGATCGATGGCGACCATCAGAACCCGGAAGCACGAATTTCCGAAGACATGCGGATCGCAACCGAGTCTCCAGTGGATTTTGTGTCAGGTGTCATCTCCGCCTTTCTCTCTGCCTCGACCTTCATCGTTGTACTCTGGACAATCGGCGGCGCCTTAACACTGCCGGTGGGCGGATCGTCTATTACGATCCCGGGGTTCCTCGTTGTCGCCGCGGTGATCTACGCATTCGTAACGTCAGGCTCGATCGCTTACATCGCCCGCAACTTTGTGCAGGTCTCCGAGGTCAAGAACCAGGTCGAGGCCGAGTTTCGCTATACACTCACTCGGGTCAGGGAGAATGGCGAAAGCATTGCTCTGCTCGGAGGTGAAGAAGAGGAGCGAAACGATCTCGACAGAACGTTTCAGAAGGTGCGTGAGCAATGGCGCCAGCTTGCTCATCAATATATGCGCACTACGCTCGTCTCGCACGGATCGATGCTGATTGCTCCCGTGGTGCCGGTCTTGCTATGCGCGCCAAAATTCCTCGATGGAAGCATGTCACTTGGTGAAGTCATGCAGGCAGCATCGGCGTTTACCATCGTCCAGACGGCCTTTGGCTGGCTGGTCGATAACTATCCCCGTCTTGCAGACTGGAACGCTTGTGCTCGCCGCGTCGCGTCTCTGATGATGTCGCTAGACGGCCTCGAACGCGCCGAAACCAGCGACAGCCTTGGCCGCATCGCCAGAGGCGAAGCTGTTGACAATACCATGCTCAGTCTTCGCGATCTGTCCGTGTCCCTCGGTGACGGTAGAGCCGTCGTGAAGGAAACCCAAGTAGAGATCGAACCGGGCGAGCGTGTGCTGGTAGCCGGAGAGTCCGGCTCTGGCAAAAGCACATTGGTGCGGGCAATCGCAGGGCTATGGCCTTGGGGCGAAGGAAGCGTCAATTTCCGTGCCAACGCTCGATTGTTCATGCTTCCGCAGAAGCCTTATATTCCGACCGGATCACTTCGACGGGCGGTCGCTTATCCGCAAGAAGCCGATAGCTGGGGCACCGAGGAAATCGGTTCAGCGCTGGAGAAGGTTGGCCTGGGACATCTCAAGGGCAAAATCGCCGATGAAGCCCCTTGGGACCACACCTTGTCCGGCGGCGAGAAACAACGATTGGCGTTTGCCCGGCTTCTGCTGAATGCCCCCGACATTGTTGTGCTGGATGAGGCAACATCGGCGCTGGATGACAAAAGCCAGGACAAGATCATGGAGACGGTCATTAATGAGTTGCCGGATGTTACGATACTGAGTGTTGGTCACCGAGCAGAACTTGAGGCATTTCACAGCCGAAAGATTACTCTTGAGAAACGGGATGGCGGGGCAAGGCTTGTCAGCGACGTGGACCTCATTCCGAAGAAAGGGAAGCGCATGTCAATCTCTCGGATGTGGGGAAAGAGACAGGATCGACACTGACTGCAGTCCAGCCAGAGGTTAACCAGATAACGATGGCCCCCTCGCTGCGTTCTCGGCTTCACGATGCGGTAATTCTTCGATAGTTGCGACTATGTCTGCAAAACATACTGGGATTGGTGCCACCCATTTTACGGAATCGTTTCCATCAACGAGGGAGGCCGTGAAGCGGTCGAAGGTGAATCTGTAAGTCTTGGCAACATCGGCCGGACCTGCCACGCAGCGACAGCCTTGCTCGAGGGCCGTAACCTCGGTTCGTGAAACCTCGAAAACAACGATTGCCCGTTCCTGTAGCTCTTGCACGTGTGGCTGGAGTTCATCCAGTTGCTGACGTCGCAAGCCGGTATCATCTCCCGCGACCAGCAAAATCCATTCCGGTTTGCAATTGGCCTCAAATAAAGCAGACATATGGTGATCCTTCACAGCGAGATTTGCAGCCGTACGGCTACACCGCGGATACCGTAAAACCGGTAGCAAAAGAGAAGGTTCCTCCGAAGGCGGGCGTGCAAGTGTTCATTTACGTGAACCTCTAACCTGCGCGCGCAGCCCTAAACGCCGTCGTCCACCGCGCGGAGTTTTCAAGGTGTTTGATCAAGCAGGCCCGCGGCGTTCACTGTTCCATCGCAAGCGACAAATTCTGAGGCTCGAACCAACAAATATCGCGGGAAAGGCTGATTGATTAACGCGATGTCCGTCTCAGGCATGCCAGATGGCAGCCGTCCTTGAACCGAGCAAGCTCGCGATCGAGGCCTGACTTCCTCTGTATCCGTTGCCTAATATTATCGCTGAGATCGGAACTTGTCCTGCCACTCGGCGTTCTCACGCCGCAGATATGTAGGGAGTAGAGAGCATTATGTCTGGTCCAAACGCACGATGGAAAGAGCCTGTTGAGATCGCCTTTCCAACTGGCTCACATAAAGTGAGCGGCCCATTCGAAGCGCTTGCACACATGATGGAAAACTGGCTTGCTTCACAGGGGCTGAATTTCGTCCGCGCGCGAAGCGCCTGCCGCGGCGCGATTGCTGGATACAAGACGATCGATGAGGCACGAGTAGCTTTTGAAGCGGCTGCGGCCGAAGCCCGCAAACAATTCGATCTCCGCCGGCATTGAGCGTGCGCCAGACATGCCGACCTCACTCTACACCTGACCAATCACGAACGCTTCAATCTGCAAGGTCGTTTGCATTGAATACAACACGTAAACACTATGGGACTCTCGGTATTTTCCTAACGCTCGTACTCATCACGGGCTTTACCGTTGGGATAGCCATCCGGCCTGGCGATTGGTACGAGACGTTGGTGAAACCGTGGTTTACGCCCCCGAACTGGTTGTTCGCGCCGGCGTGGATATTAGTCTACATCCTCATTGCCATCGCCGGTTGGCGGGTCACAATCGGTCATGGTTTGAGTTCCACACTATTCCGCCTGTGGACCTTGCAGATGCTTTTGAACTGGGCCTGGACGCCAGTCTTCTTTGGTTTTCGCCAAGTCGGCTTAGGCCTTGCCGTCATCGCTTGCTTACTTCTGGTGGTCATGGCTTTTCTGATCAAGGCCCAAGACCGAGTGGCGCGATGGTCTTTCGTGCCCTATGCGCTCTGGCTTGCCTACGCGACGTCGCTCAATGCCGCCATCTTCTTTCTGAACTAGAAGAGGTTGGCACAGGCTCCCGGCCCGGCATTCACGGAACGAACGCTGTGGCAGCGAGTTTCAGTGGCACGTCCTCGACTTCTGGAGAGCCACATGGCGGCGCACACCTTGGAAGAACTATCAAAGCAGCTGCAGAAAATCGATTTCTGCATGCTCCAAACGAAGAACGAACCTGGCGTGTTCAGCGTTCGCCCGATGAGCAACAATGGTGACGTCGATTACGGCGGCGACTCCTACTTCTTCTCATACGATCAGACCCGTAAGGTCAGCGACATCGAGCAAGACGCTCGCGTCGGCCTGACGTTTACCGCGCCACCCAGCTTACTCGGTAAGCCCGGCATATTCCTGGCGATAGACGGTACCGCAAGCCTGATCCGTGACAAGGCGCAGTTTGAGGCTCACTGGGTCAAAGACCTTGAGCGGTGGTTTCCGGAAGGGATCGATACCGCTGGAATCGTACTGATCAAGGTCTCTGCCACCGAGATACAGTACTGGGACGGCGAGGAGAACGGCCGCATCCCTCTCGCAAAGCGCGAAGCTTGCTGAGTTTTGCGTGATGGACCGGCAGGACCCGGGCGAGCTTCAATTTTATCGATTGAGAGGATGACGATGAGTCTCAAACATACACGCGTCCAGCATGAAGGCGCCGGTTACTGGGTCGTCGATTTCGTCGGAGATGACGGGGAGGCTGAGGCGGCCATCGATGGCGTATTGATAGGGTGCCTCTACCTGCCGAACGGCAACCCTGCCCCAGGCCCCAAGTTCGACTACAAACTGCGCTAGTTCCGGCGGCTCCAGGAATATGCAATGAAAATTCTAGAGCCAGACGTTATCGCCCTGCTGGTTGGCGATTTCAATGTCATGCCGACCGCACCGGACGTTTACAAACTGGAGCGTCGAATCGCTGACACGCTTTATCGCCCCGAGGTCCGCCAAGCCTATTCGCACTTGATCGAACAAGGCTGGACGGGATGCGATCCGCCATTTGCATCCAGACGAGCGGATCTACACACTCTGGAAATATTCACCCAGCGCTCGCTCTTCTCCAGCCAACCGGGCTTCGGCTACAAGCGCCCTGGTCCTCAACGCAACTGCCTCTATCTTCGGCTGGTGGAATTTTTTGCTTAAGGAAAACTTGGCATGAGTATCGCGACGACGCGCGAGGATTTTGACAACAGCAAATTTTTCGCCGGGATTGCACGCGGTATTGCAGGGGCCCTTCTCTTCTCCCTGCCGATGCTTATGACCATGGAAATGTGGCAGCTTGGCGTTTACATGGACCGCAGCCGTTTACTGCTCCTTCTCCTCGTCAATATACCTCTGCTGATCATTCTCTCCGACAGGGTCGGCTTCGAAGAGACATCCACGTGGCGGCAAGCGATCCGTGATGCAAGCATTGCCTATGCTCTTGGTATCGTTTCCTGCGCATTGATCTTGGTGGCGATGGGAGTCATCAAGCAAGACCAGTCAGCGCACGAGATTATTGGCATGATCGCGCTTCAGGCCGTGCCCGCGAGTATCGGTGCGATGCTGGGCCGAAGCCAACTCGGTGGGCAGTCGGATGATAGAAACGACGAAGCGGGCGGAAACGATGACGACCCCGTTCACGAAAGGGAGACAGGCTACGCTGGGGAGTTGTTTCTCATGGCTGTCGGTGCCTTGTTCCTCAATCTCAACGTTGCGCCCACCGAAGAAATGATCCTGCTGTCTTATAAGATGACGCCCTGGCACGCCCTCGTCATCATCGCCGCCTCGCTGGCGGTGATGCATGGTTTTGTCTACGCCCTGTCTTTTAGGGGGAGCCATGATCTCGCCGAGGGCACGCCAAGCTGGCATGCTTTTGTCCGCTTCACATTGCCTGGATATCTGATTGCTTGTTTGATCAGTGCCTATTGCCTTTGGACGTTCCTCAGAACCGATGACATCGGATCCACCCAAATCCTGATGACTATCGTCATCCTGAGCTTCCCCGGCGCGATCGGCGCGGCGGCCGCTCGCCTGATCCTGTGAGGCCGCGATGACCAAAATCTCGAACGGTAAAAACATCGAGGCCGGCGCCCCTCACTGGATCGAATGGATCACAGGTGCTGTCTCCGGGATCATCGTAGTTGGCGTGATCGTCTGGATAGGAAAGGACGGGTTCCTGGACCGCGATACCTCGCCGAACCTTCATGGGAAGGTAGTGCAGATAGACGAGCGCAGCGATGGGTTTCAGGTCTTATTCGCAATCGAAAACGCTTCCAGTGCAACCGCATCCCAAGTGAAAATTCTAGGAGAAATAAGAGAGCAAGGCTCGGTGCTGGAAAGTAAAGAAACCATCTTGGATTACGTTCCCGGACATTCCAAGGCTGGCGGCGGACTGATTTTTCGGCAAAATCCGACTGGGAGGGAGCTCGAGGTCAGAGCGACGGCTTTCAGTGAGCCGTAATTGCCAAGCTGACGCGACGGTCAGTCGGAAACTGCCGGGCCAAAAATTACGATCAGAAGGAAGGCAGTGACAAGCGAAGACATCGAACTAAGTTTAGGCAGCTCGGTGTCTTCCCTTGGAGGGCCGAAATCAATTGCACTGTTGGTGTTCACGTAGATCGCCGTCCCGCATTCGCATCTTCGGCAAGAACCAGGCTCACCGGCGGCGAGCCGCTATCGTCTCCTTGGATGATTGCCGACACATAAGCGAGTGCGTTCTTCATCCCGTTCATCGTGTAAGGCTTCTCTATTGCGCCAAGAGCACCAGCGAAATCATCGGGAATTTTCTTTATGTTGCCACTGACGAACACGTAGGGAATACCTGCAGCAGCAAGCTCTCGCCCGACATCGATGCCGGTAGGCCCATCCATGAGATGAATGTCCACAAACGCAAAATCCGGTTTGGAACTGCCGATCTGATGGCGTGCCTGGGCGCTGCTCATGGCAAGCCCGGTCACGATATGTCCTGCCATTTCCACCTCGCTTTCGAGCTCCATGGCAAGCAGCATCTCATCTTCTACGATCATAACTTTCAATGCGTATTCTCCTGATGGTCGCCGACGAGAAGGACGACGTCGACAATCGTCTTCTGCCCGTCCCGCTTCCGTTCGATTTCAGCGCCGAGCTGCAGGGCGGAGGCCTCAAGCAACATCCGTCCAAGCTCAGCACTTTCGCTGTCAGGCTCGACCGGCTCCGAGGTGTCTTCGACACGGATCAGAAAGTGGCCATTGAGGCGTTTTACGACAACATGGATATCGCCGCCGCCATCGCTTAGCCCGCGCCGGACGGCGTCCCCGACGAGCTCGTTGACGATCAGCGAGAGCGGTGTTGCCTTGACGGCCGGAACAAGAAGAGGTGACAGATCCAGCGAAAGGCGAATGTCCTTGCGGCCCGTTGCATCGACAAGGTCGGTGACAAGCTCTCGTGTGAACTCCGACATGTCGAACTTCGAGACATCGTCCAGGGTGAACAACTTGCGCTGAACCGTGCTGAGCGCTTCGATCCGGTTCAGCACCGACATGAGAGTGCGTTTTTGTCGATCATCCTTGGTGACACGCGCCTGAATTTTGACGATCGAGGCCATCGTCAAAAGATTATTCTTTACCCGATGGTCGACCTCGTGGACGAGGAGCGTGCGGGCGTCCAGCGCAGAGCGCAGGTTCGCCGTGTGTTTTGCAACCTCCGCCTCGGCCTGATGCCGCGCGGCGGCCAGATCCGCTTCCCGACTCTTGACCGGCGTGAAGTCGAGCTGGGAAGCAAAGAAGTAGATGATCCTATTTGCTTCATCGCGCACAGGGCTAATGAATACGGCATTCCAGAACGTGGAGCCATCCTTGCGATAATTGAGGATGTCCACGGCCACGTCCTGACCGGCTCCGATCCGTTCGCGCATGAGCGCGATGGTATCCCGATCAGTCTCAGGCCCTTGCAGAAAACGACAATTGCGGCCGATGACCTCATCGTCACTATAGCCAGTTAGCTTTCTAAAAGCCTCGTTGCAGAAGATAATCGGGTTGTCAGCCTGGTTTGGATCCGTGACGATCATTGGCATACGCGTGGCTTTGAACGCCGCCGCGAATGGGTCCTCACTCACGTGCCCGGCGACCAAACGGTCCCCGGCGCTGCGTGCTTCGCGTTGGTGTTGATCCTTTTCCTGCATATTAGCCCTGATTGAGTTGCGTCACGAGAGAAGTCATGGCGGGGAAAATGGTTCCTGCTGGTCATGCCCTGCCGTGTGGCGGCATTAACGCTTCGATTTCGCAGATGACCCCGGCAGAATCATATATGATCGTCGATGTTCCATTGAGCTCGGCCGCCAGCAAACGCTCGACCAGTCGAGATCCGAAGCCCGTCCTGGTCGGGGCGCCTACGCTCGGCCCGTCCCTTTCCTGCCAGCGGAGACGAAGAGAAGTGGTTTTGGGGTCATAGAGCCAGGTAATCGATACTTTGCCCGTCGGTACGGAAAGGGCACCGTACTTGGCCGCGTTCGTTCCGAGTTCATGGAGGGCGAGCGACAATGTTGCGACGGCCTTTTGGGGCAGTAGAACTGATGGACCGGAGATTTTGAAACGCTCCGGCGGGTAAGGTGCAGCCGCCTGCTCGACCACCGCAGCGAGATCCGCGCTTTGCCAGTCACCTTCTGCAAGCAGATCGTGAGCGTGCGCCATTGCCGACAGCCGCGCTTCGAATGCGGCTACCGCATCTGTTGTATCAGTCGTCTTCGCAAAGGTCTGACGCGCGATGGCGATCACTGTCGCGAAGACATTCTTCACCCGGTGATGCAACTCGCCGATCAAAACCGCCTGAAGCCGATCGGCCTCCATTTTTGTGGAAATATCATGGGCGATTTTCGATGCCCCGACAATCTTGCCGGCAGTGTCATGAATGGGTGAGACGCTCAGCAGAACGTCGACCAGATGGCCGTCCTTGCGGCGACGCCTGGTCTCATAGGCCTCGATTACGGAGCCGGCTTTGATCTGCTCGAGCAGAGCCGGCTCCTCTTCAGCCCTGTCTTCTGGCACCAAAGCCAGAACAGACTGACCAAGGATCTCATCGGCTTTGTAGCCATAAAGTTGTTCAGCACCGCCGTTCCATGATGTGATATTCATGTCCAGGTCTATCGCAAGGATCGCATCGTTTGAGGACGCGATGATCGAGGCTAACCGGCGCTCTGCCTCTTGAGCCTTTTTTCGCTCACTGATGTCGATCGAAACGACAGAAACCTGATGGATACGCCCTTGGGCATCGCGCAGCGCAGAAACGGTGTTGTTAACCCATACGAGACTGCCGTCTTTCCTGACGTATCGCTTCTCCATGTCGAAGCTTTTGCCGGTGGCTGCAAGCTGGCTGAACAGCCGGTTTTGCTCGGGCATGTCATCGAGGTAGGTGATGTCGACGATACTCTTTCCGATGAGCTCCCGTTCTTCATAACCGACGATTTCGCAAAACCGCCGATTGACGTGCAGGATCTCCCCTTTCAGGCTGCCTTGGCCGATGCCGGCTGCCGACTGCGACACGACAGCTCTTAGCCGCTCCTCGCTTTCCTGCAGGGCCTGATCGGCGCGAACGCGGTCCGTCGTTTCATTCACGATGCAGAAGACGCCTCGCACGACCCCGTCCTCATCATGGATTGCGGAATACGAGATGTCGAAATAGACGGTTTCGGGATAGCCGTGACGCTCGATATAGAAGGGGCGATCCTTCGCGGCGACTGTCTCACCTGTGTCCATCACACGGCGCAAGAGTGGCTCGAGATCGTCCCAAAGCTCGGGCCAATTCTCGCGCGCGGGTCGGCCAAAAGCTATAGGGTGCCGACGGCCGATGGTCGGAGCGTAAGACTCATTGTAGAGCGCGACCAGATCTGGTCCCCAGAACATGACGATCTGGGCCTTGGCCGGCAGCATGATATCGACAGCGGATTGCAGACAGCGAGGCCATGCTGGTGGCGGACCGAGGAAAGAATCGTCCCATCTTCCGCTCTCGATCAATCGCGAGATCTCGTCCGTCCCTTTGAAGGTTTTTCCAGTCCCGCTTCGCATTGGTACCCGCTCTACCTGCCGCTGCGATGTTGCGCATCGTGTTCCCGATTGGTTGTTGGCAGATTTATGGCGGCAGATGACTGCTGCAAGGCCATTCCGCAATGAATTCGGAAAGCGAAGGGAACCGACCTTTGAGGTTAGAGGCATCCAATGCAGGCCCTCTTCAAATCAAAGCCTGCTCTGCCAAGCTACCATTTCTGACTCTGGTCACGGCCCATGACCGACGTTGACATGCCACGTGGCATAGATGGCATGCCGCTCGCCGCGATTATTCGCGACCGCTGGTCACCGATCAAGATCATTGTGTCTGACCATGTCGACGACGCCAGGCGATCTAGTTCCGGCCGAAAACGGTGTTCTTCTCGACCTTATCGAGAAGAGCAAATCATAGAGACAATTGATGCCATTATAGGCATGCAATCACCGGCTAGCACTGTCTGCAAGTGCCTTGTGGTCATCCATCGCTCGGACGAAGTCAGGCAGTGTCTGGTGTCCTTCCCAAGGAGAATTATCTTCCAAAATTCGAGGATTTCTTCGCAGGCACGAGAACTCTTTCGTCTCCGTACCTCGTAGGAAAATAAAGCGGCGTTTTATTTTCTCCGTCGAAATTCGCCCGCGGCAATACTCTCAAGCCCTGACATATCTGTTACAAAGAGCTTTTGTCGCCCGCCCAGCACAAACCCCATTTGTTCCCACGCGCTTAAAATGCGTGAAACTGTGTGAAGGGTAGTGCCGGTCATTTCCGCAATGTCCTGCCGGGAAATCAGGAAATCGATGCGGATGCCACGCTCCTCCTGTTTCCCCGCCTTCTTGGCAAGGCGCAGAACGGTGTGAGCAACCCGTCGTTCCACTTCCTCGGTCGACATTTCACGGATGCGAACATGTGCTTCTTCCAGTCTCTCCCCAATAGTCTGCATGGCCGTCACGGCAAGGCGCGGATTGTGCTCCACAAAGCTCGGCCAAAGCTCCGTTGGCCAGGCCAGCGTGACACTTTCGGCTACGGCCGTTGCCGTGCCTGGGTAGTCCGTACGTTGCAGTGCCCTGGCAAAGCCGAACAAATCACCTGGATGCACGACCCGGACAATGATCTGCTGGCCGTCTTCTGTCACCTGCGTCACCTTGAGCCGGCCGTGCAGAAGAAGAAAGAAACTGCCGGCGGATCCGCCTTGTTCGAAAACTGCCTCCCCTTGGGCAAAGCGCCGTGCAGACGCATGTTGCAGCAACCGATCCAACTCATCGTCCGGCATAAGGTCGAAAAGCGAAATAGATCGAATAAGCGAGCGGTCGATTTTCAAGGTGGCTTGTTCCTCGGTGCGAAGCCGGTCAGGTCGCGTTCATAGTGAAACGCAGCCCACTTCCCTCCCTGAGGAATCGGGCTGAGTAACGCTACATCGGACGGCCCGAAATGGCAAAAAGCAGCGGCGCATACCACCGTCTGTCACGCACGAGGCGAAAGCCTACGTTGTCGGGTGGTGCGCCGACCGAACAACCGCCTCCTTTAGGTTCACGAATAAACGAGCTCAACGGGGCGCTGTGTTTGCCGGCTGTAATATAGATACCGCAACTTTCGGCTTCCGATATCGGCTTCGAGTACCTGTCCAGCATGACCCTGCGCAGGCAGGTTGATGTCCATTCCCATATATTTCCTCCGAAATCGGCAAGGCCGTGTTCGTTCTCGCCAAAACTCCCATAGGGTTGAGGATGAGGAAGACGCGAGGCTTTGCGCGCGGTTTCGCGTTCATAGTCCGCAAGCCAACGCAATGCGGGATTCTTGCTCTCCGGATCGATGCCGAGTGCGTCGTCCGGATATTTCGAGCCTGCAGCAAACGCCAGTTCCTCAATGGACGGCAATCGCCAGACCTCTCCGGTTTTATCGGAAAGCCAGCGGGCATAGATGGCCGCATCGTCAAAGCTTACCCCGGTCACGGGCAAATCGGCGCGTGACGATGTCGGCAAATCGCGGCGAGTACAGCCCCCTTCGAGAACACATTGATCGTAGCTCTCGGCACTTACCTGATACTTCATGATTTCCAACGGCTGTCGGAGAGTTTTGGTCATCGGCGCGTCGACGGCGAGGCCATTGCGAAAGAACTCCCCACTTTCACGATACTCCAGGCGACCCGCAGGGATGCTGATGGTTTCAGGAACTGGGCCGCCGTCTCCACGCGTCGGTAGTAATCCAGACTGAAAGCCAATTGCGCCCGTCAAACCGACAACAAGTGCGAACGGAAGAGCGATTGACGAAAAGGCATTACGAAGAAGAGCGGCATTGAAAAACGTCATAGAATCCTCCGATCCCTCCGGCCTCCTCTGACCGGCACGGAGATGCGGCTCGGCACTCGATCCGAGGCCGAGCCAAACATCGTCAACCCGAGGTCGGCGAGACCACGGCTGTCATAAGGTCATCGTTCCAGTCGCCCGTCACCTTGAAGTGGCCGGCCGCGCCAAGTTCGAACGCCTCGATCAGATTGTGGTTTACATATGCATAGATACCAGGCTGCTGGAACGTGTAGTAAGCCGCCCCTGCAGCGCCTCCAGGGATGAACCATGTTTCCTGATCGAGTTCTGGCGGATTGGCGAACTTGCCGGTAGCCCAGACATAGTCGCCATGGCCCCCGATGAGATGCGGACGCGTATCTCTGTTGGCTTGCGAATGCAGGATCAGGACGCGGTCGCCAACCTTTGCCTGCAAGGCGTTCTCACCCGTCAAAGCGCCGACCGCCCCGTTAAACACGACATGTGTCGGGGTTAGTGTCTTCATCGTTTCCAGGACATCCGGATAGGCTTCACCAGCACTTTCGTACTTCTTGAACTGGCCGTTCTCATCCTTCGGAACATAAAAGTCCTGCTCGCCGACATAGTACACCTTGTCGTAAACGAGGTCGTGGCCCTTGTGGTCCTTGAGTCCGTCACGCGGCAGAACCATGATCGCGCCATTCATGCCCGAAGTGACATGCCATGGCACCATGCCGGCGGGGGCACAGTGGTAGACAAAGACACCCGCCTTGGTGGCCTTGAAGCGCAGCACCGCCGTCTCACCGGGATTGACCACCGTCAGCGCCCCGCCACCCAGCGCACCCGTCGCCGAATGGAAATCTATATTGTGCTGCAGCTCATTGGTATCGGGGTTGACGAGCGTCAGTTCGACGTAGTCGTCCTGGTGAACGACCATCATCGGCCCCGGAACAGATCCATCGAATGTCATCGCATGGACTTCAGTCCCCTTGTCATCGACGATAATCTTCTTTTCCTGGATGGTCATCTTGAACTCGATAACCTTTGGCGCGCCCTCAGCCTTCTGGGTGTGGGCATGTACGAACGGCGGCCTGACCAAGTCAACCTTGACGCGCTTCAGCGTCGCGATGTTTGCTGCTGTTGCAGCGGGATTTGTCTTGATATCTCCACCTTCGGCATGTGCAACAGAGGTGACGACCGGCGCCAATGCTCCCGCGACAGCTGCGCCGGCCAGCATGCTCCGGCGGGTCAACCGAAACTGTTCACTCATGAAAGTCTCTCCCTTTTTCAAGAAGCGGACCAATGTCTGTTCCGCAGCTTCGAAGTTAGATCGACTTGAATGCGCGTTATTGTTCCAACACAAATAAAAACGAGAGTTATCGCGTATAGGTAGATTACGTGAAGAGACACTCGTCCACTTGATCAATGCTGGTTTTTAGGGAACACTGAAGTACCGGGCGAAGAAAGTTTTGCTCATCGAGCCCTGGGGTAGTGGCCGATCCGAACCATGATGGGACTTGGTTTCAGTACATTGGCAATATCGTCTTGAATGTTGTGCGTCGCCCGCGGCACAACCTTCGTTTGTCTTCTTTTTAATCTTTACGCATATTTTTTTGGCGAACTGCGGCTTATTTGATTTTTATCAAGGTGAACGATTGTCGGATTTGGTTATAATTAAGGCATTTGGTGCATATTTGCATTTCAGATCTTGCCAGAACCGGAAGCGAATATGGTTGAGCCGACCGCAACTCTCGAACAGACATCGTTCCGTCAAAAGCGGCGTCGCGAGCTGCTGACTTTTGTTGTTCTTGCGTTTGGTATCTGGCCCATAGTCGCGGTCGGCACTGTTGCCACCTATGGCTTCGCAGTTTGGGCCTACCAGATCGTCTATGGCCCCCCTGGCCCGCACGACATAAACCCGGCACGGCCAAATTCGGCGGAGTGAGTGACATGGGGCAGATGGCCAGCACGCGTCGCGCATTCTTGACCGGCAGCGTTTTGCGCGAAAACAGCAGTTATTATCCGCCCGGCGTTACAGATGAATCCGTAGGCAACTGTACGGGCTGCAGTAACTGCGTTGATGCCTGTCCGACAAAAATAATCAGCCTGCGTGATCGTATTCCCACCGTCGATTTTCAAGTCGGCGAATGTACGTTCTGCGGTGAATGTTCCGCGCGATGTCCTGAGCGGGTTTTCCCGCCTGAACCCGCCACATCATTCGCGCATCATGCCGTCATCGCAGATAGCTGTCTCGCGTTGAACTTCGTTGATTGCCAGGCGTGTCGCGATGCCTGTCCGACGACGGCAATCCGGTTCAAACCCCGGCTGGGCGGGCCTTTCGTGCCGGTGCTCGATACCGATCCTTGTACCGGTTGCGGTGCCTGCATTTCGGTCTGTCCCACCCAGTCCATCACCATGACGGCAAACAGGATGGAGGTGGCGCATGCGTGAACCACAGCACCATATATCGAGCGCCGTGGTCGTCGTGCGGCCGGAAGCGGTCGAGCGTATGACTGCCGCCCTCACCGATATCGAAGGCGTCGAAGTGCATGCCACCGGCGGCGGCAAGATCGTCATCGTCATCGAAGGCCCGAGTTCCGGCTTTCTCGGTGAAACATTGATCGGAATTTCGGCGATGGATGACGTCATCGCCGCACACATGGTCTTCGAACAGACAATTACAGAAAAGGAGATGTCGGATGACGGCAGAACTCACGCGGCGTGACGTGCTGAAAGCGCAAGCTGCTGCCATCGCAGCATCGACAGCCGGCATCGCGATGCCGGCAGCCGCCCAATCCGTCCCCGGTGGCGTTGCGGCACTGGAAATCAAGTGGTCCAAGGCCCCCTGTCGCTTCTGCGGCACCGGTTGCGGTGTCATGGTCGGTGTTAAGGAAAACCACGTGGTTGCCACCCATGGCGACATGGAGGCCGAGGTCAATCGCGGCCTCAACTGCGTCAAGGGCTACTTCCTGTCGAAAATCATGTACGGCAAGGACCGGCTGACGACACCGCTCCTACGCAAACGCAACGGCGTCTTTGACAAGGAAGGCGAATTCGAACCCGTCACCTGGGAAGAAGCCTTCGACATCATGGCCGAGAAGGCCAAGAAGACCCTGAAGGAAAAGGGGCCGACAGCGCTCGGAATGTTCGGCTCCGGCCAATGGACGATTTTCGAAGGGTATGCCGCGACAAAACTGATGCGCGCTGGCTTCCGATCGAACAACCTCGACCCCAACGCCCGCCACTGCATGGCGTCGGCAGCTTATGGCTTCATGCGCACCTTCGGCATGGACGAGCCGATGGGCTGTTATGACGATTTCGAGCATGCCGACGCCTTCGTGCTGTGGGGCTCGAACATGGCTGAGATGCATCCCATCCTGTGGACGCGTCTTGCCGACCGTCGCCTGGGCCACGAGCATGTAAAGGTATCTGTTCTATCGACCTTCACCCATCGCAGCATGGACCTTGCCGACATTCCGCTGGTCTTCAAGCCCGGCACGGATCTGGCGATCCTCAACTACATCGCCAACCACATCATCCAGACCGGTCGCGTCAACCAGGAATTCATCGACAAGAACACCAAGTTCATGCAGGCGACGACCGACATCGGTTATGGCCTGCGCGCCGAACACCCGCTGGAAGTCAAGGCGACCGGTGCGGCCAAGGCGGCCGAGATGACGCCGATCGATTTCGAAGCCTTCAAGAAGCACGTTTCCGAATACACGCTCGACAAGGTAGCCGAGCTTGCAGGTGTCGACAAAGCATTCCTTGAACAGCTGGCCGAGCTTTATGCCGACCCCAAGGTCAAGGTCATGTCGCTCTGGACTATGGGCTTCAACCAGCACGTCCGCGGCGTCTGGGCCAACCAGATGGTCTACAACATCCATCTCTTGACCGGTAAAATCTCCGAGCCGGGCAACAGCCCCTTCTCGCTGACCGGCCAGCCTTCGGCCTGCGGCACCGCCCGCGAGGTCGGCACATTTGCCCACCGCCTGCCGGCCGACATGACTGTGACTAATCCGGAGCACCGCAAACACGCAGAGGAACTCTGGAAGATCCCGCACGGCATCATCCCGGAAAAGCCCGGCTACCATGCCGTCCAGCAGGACCGCATGCTGCATGATGGTAAGCTGAACTTCTACTGGGTTCAGGTGAACAACAACATGCAGGCCGCAGCCAACAACAGCAATGAGGCCTATCTCGGCTATCGCAACCCGGACAATTTCATCGTTGTTTCGGATGCATACCCGACGGTAACGGCCCTAAGTGCCGATCTTATCCTGCCCGCTGCGATGTGGGTGGAGAAGGAAGGTGCTTACGGCAATGCCGAACGCCGCACCCATGTATGGCACCAGTTGGTAAACGCGCCGGGCGAAGCCCGCTCCGACCTCTGGCAGTTGGTTGAGTTCTCCAAGCGCTTCACCACCGAGGAAGTCTGGCCGCAGGACATTCTCGACCAGAACCCGGACTATAAAGGCAAGACCCTCTACCAAGTCCTTTTCCAGAATGGTCAGGTCGACCGGTTCCCGGTCACCGAAATCTCGCCAGACTACGAAAACCGCGAGGCCAAGGCTTTTGGCTTTTACATCCAGAAAGGCATATTCGAGGAATATGCGAGCTTCGGACGTGGCCATGGCCACGACTTGGGTCCATACGACCTCTATCATGAAGTTCGCGGTCTGCGCTGGCCGGTGGTCGACGGCAAGGAAACCAAATGGCGTTACCGTGAAGGTTATGATCCCTACGTGAAAGCAGGCGAAGGCGTCAAATTTTACGGTCAGAAGGACGGTCGCGCCGTCATCCTCGCCGCCCCTTACGAGCCGCCGGCGGAATCACCGGATGACGAGTTCGGCTTCTGGCTGGTCACCGGCCGTGTTCTCGAACACTGGCATTCCGGCTCTATGACCATGCGCGTTCCCGAACTCTACAGAGCGTTCCCAGGTGCCCGCTGCTTCATGAACGGCGACGACGCGCGCCGGCTCGGCATCAACCAGGGCGGACAGGTGAAAATCCAGTCGCGCCGCGGCGAGATCATCAGCCGGGTGGATATCCGCGGCCGTAACCGCATGCCGCATGGCGTGATCTTCGTGCCTTGGTTCGACGCCAGCCAGTTGATCAACAAGGTCACGCTCGATGCCACCGACCCCATTTCCAAACAGACGGATTTCAAAAAATGCGCAGTCAAGATCCTTCCCGTCGCCTGAGTCGGCGTCTCTGGACGCTTTTCGCGCTTGCTCTGTGTCTGGTCACCGGCACGGTCGCTCTCGCACAGACCGTGCCGCAACTATCGGGCCGTTCAAGCCCGATGCAAAACACCGGAGCGGATCCGCTGCCGAGATGGATCGTCGACGACATCCAGAAGATGCGCAACTATCCCGATCAGCCGCCGGTCATCCCGCATTCGATCGAGGGATACCAGCTGTCGGTCAACACCAACCGCTGCATGTCCTGTCACCGACGTGAACTGACAGAAGGTTCCGGTGCGCCGATGATCAGCGTTACCCATTATATGAACCGTGAGGGCCAGATGCTGGCCGACGTTTCGCCGCGCCGTTATTTCTGCACTGCGTGCCACGTCCCGCAGGCAGATACGCGGCCCCTGGTCGACAACACGTTCAAGGATATGAGCGAACTCGGCTTCAAACCGGCGGGATCTGGACAATGATCGGCATGATCAAAGCAGTGATCCTTTGGGCCTGGCGTATTCTCGCCACGCCCGCGGGAACCTTGGGCCTGGGCTTCCTCACGCTCGGCGGTTTTGTTGGAGGGGTGATTTTCTGGGGCGCGTTCAACACGGCACTGGAAGTGACCAATACTGAAAAATTCTGCACCGGTTGTCACGAAATGAAGACAAACGTCTACGAGGAATTGACGCAAACGGCGCATTTCTCCAACCGTTCGGGTGTTCGGGCATCTTGTCCGGATTGCCACGTCCCGCATCAATGGACCGATAAGATCGCCCGCAAGATGCAGGCTTCGAAAGAAGTCTGGGGCAAGATTTTCGGCACGATCAACACGCGCGAGAAGTTTCTCGACAAGCGGCTTGAGCTTGCCCAGCACGAATGGGCGCGTCTGAAGGCCAATGACAGCCTGGAATGCCGGAACTGCCACTCGTCGATTGCTATGGATTTGACCAAGCAGACGAAACGCGCCGCCGACATTCACACACGTTATCTCCTCTCGGGCAAGGCGACCTGCATCGACTGCCACAAGGGAATTGCGCATGAACTTCCCAACATGGATGGTGTCGATCCCGGCTGGAAGGTTCCGGCCGAGCTGATGGGTAAAGCCGCCTCGCACGGTCTTCAGGACACCGATCAGCTGGCAGCCTATCTGGCCGCCCGGGAAGGTAACATTATCGACTGATCGCTACGATATAATCAGCCCCGAAACGGGGCTGATTATACTGTTTAGTGGCGATGACACGCGATACGATCAGGATGGAAACAGGTCCAGTCCGCTATCCGACCCGGATAAGCATTCGATAGACGTTGCCTGAACCATCCGAAGCACCGACCCAGCGGTGCCCCCTGTTTTCGAGCTCGGTCGCCAGGAATGCTGGCTCGCGGTCAAAAAGCACAAACAAGACTTCGCCCGACTCCATCAACGAAAGTCGCGACAGCACTTTTTCCATCGGGACTGGTGGTTGCGCACCGACGAGGTCGAGCTGCCATAACGGCTCCGGCCAATCCGAAGCGTCCTCGGCGCCGCTCGATACGGCGACATGAGCCGTCTGTTTTGCAATCGGCGAAAAGATAATCTCCCAATCGCCGGTATCGAGCTCAAGGGTTTCGCTTGAAAAACCCTGTCTGCTCATCAGCGGCAGAAGCGGTGTCGGCTTGAATGTGGAGAGAAGCCGCAGCCCCTCTCCTGGCGCTAATGACTGAACAGCCGCCATGATGTCCTGAAAAGGCTCCCCGCCTTCGCGCAGAATAGGGCGGACATCGAGTTCCTTGTAAACCTGCGACATGCGGATTCTCCTAATAAAGGAATGTGGGCCGCTGCAATTAACCCGACAGTTTCAAAACAGCCGGCTTATATCAGTGATTGCCACCGCAGGAACAACCGCAACCATCATGCTTGAGCCGCTTGAGCTCAACCTTCCAAAGCTGCGGGCCGTGCTCGAGGTATTCCCACCCAAAAAGGCCGGCGAAGTTCGTATCGAGATGCATACGCAAAGGGATCGGATCGTGATCTACGGTAATGTGCAGCACCTCACCAGGCTCAAGCGTTTCCAGCGTGCCGAAAATGCGCCGATGACGCTGAGCCCCCGGAATTTCGCGAACATCGATCGAGAGAACCTCACCAAGCTTTGCATTCATCGTGTTTATCGTCCTTCATCTGCCCGCGAGATATGTCGGGCCTGGGGCGCGGCCTATGACTTTTCGCTAACACACGCAAAACGCCCCCTCGTTGTTTCGGCTCAAAGATCTTTCAGATCCAGCCAATCCGTTCGCTGCTTGGCATTCGGCAAAGAAGGATAGGTGTGCGACCTCTAATTTTGCTCCTGTCACAGGAGTTGAACGATGAAGAGAAGCATTCTTGAGCGCTATGGCGACGCCCGCCTGCCGCGTTACACCAGCTATCCGACCGCGCCGCGGTTTTCTCCGTCCATTGGTGGTGGAACCTATGGCGACTGGTTGTCCCAGATCGAGGGCGACGATCCCATCTCTCTTTATGTCCATATTCCGTTCTGTCGGTCGATGTGCTGGTACTGCGGCTGTCACACGACGATCACCCTGAAAGACCAGCCGATACTCGATTATCTCGATGTCCTGAAACGGGAGATAAGCCTGGTTGCTGACGCCATGCCGAGAAAACCGGAAATAGCCACGATCCATTTCGGTGGCGGCACGCCGACGATCATGGAACCAAATGAATTTCTGGATCTCGACTTCCACCTGCGCAGCCGTTTCGCTTTTGTCGAGAAAACGGAACTGGCGGTAGAGATCGATCCCCGCACCCTGACCGATGAGATGATCTCTGCCCTCGGCAAGGCCGGTGTCACGCGTGCGAGCCTGGGCGTACAGAGCTTTGATCCGAAAGTGCAAAAAGCGATCAACCGCATTCAGACGCCAAAGCAGACCCGCGCTGCAACTGAAGGCCTCCGCACCGCCGGTGTCGGAAGTATCAATTTCGACCTCATCTACGGCTTGCCGCATCAAACCGTCGCTTCCGCAATCGAAACGGCAGAAACCGCCATATCCATGCGCCCCGACCGGTTTGCCGTTTTTGGCTATGCCCACGTCCCGACCTTCAAGAAACATCAGCGCCTGATCGATGAGGCAGCGCTCGCAGACGCAGCCGGGCGCCATGCACAGGCCGAGGCGATTGCCGAGACCTTGCTCGATGCCGGATACAGGCAGATCGGGCTCGACCATTTTGCCCTTCCCGGCGACAGCCTGTCGATAGCCGCCAAAACCGGATCGCTACATCGGAATTTCCAGGGTTACACGACGGACGCCTGTGAGACCCTGATCGGCTTCGGCGCTTCTGCGATCGGCCGTTCAGCTCACGGCTACGTGCAAAACGAGGTCGCTATCGGCCGATATGCGCAGTCCGTCGCCACTGGCCAGCTTGCCACTGCCAAAGGCTATCGGCTGACCACCGACGATCGGCTGAGAGCCGAGATCATCGAGCGGGTCATGTGCGATTTTTCGGTCGATCTTGCCGCGATATGCCGATCTCACGGTGTCTCGGCAGATACGGTCGTGAATGGGAATCCGCAGCTTCAACGCCTGCTCGCAGATGAAATCGTAACATTGGAGAATGGGGTTTTGCTCCTGCGCGGCGAGGAGCGTTTTCTGGTGAGGGCAGTTGCTGCGTGTTTCGACGCCTATCTTGCTCAGGCGGGCCGCACCCATTCCAAAGCGGCTTAAACGCTCATTGTAGAAGATGGACCCGGCCTTCGGGTAAGGCCGGGTCCTCGCTGGAGTCGGTTGGGGGATTAACCGACCAGCCCGCGATAGATGGCCGGAAGTGCCGAAGGCAGCTTGCGGATATCCGGCACGACAGCAAATCCATGCTGACCGAAAATCGCCGGCACATAGGATTTGGCATCCTGATCGACGGTAACCCCGAACACCTGCACACCCTTGCGACGCGCCTCGATCACCGAACGCCGCGTATCCTCCAGCGCGAACCGGCCTTCGTAGTGATCGACATCATTGGGCTTGCCATCGGTCAGCACCAGCATAAGGTGCTTACGGTTGGGCTGTTCGGACAGTTTTGCCGCTGCATGGCGAATGGCAGCGCCGATACGGGTGTAATAGCCCGGCTTCAGCGAGGCGATACGGCGGCGCACAGCTTGGTTCATCGGCTCGTCGAATGCCTTGATGGTTTCCACCCGCACCCAGTCGCGACGCCGCGAGGTAAATGTCAGGATGGAATGGTTGTCACCGCAGGCGGAGAGGCCTTCCGCCAGCACCATCAGCGCTTCCTTCTCCACATCGAGCACACGGCGGTCGTTGAACCAGGAATCAGTAGACAGCGACACATCGACCAGCAGCGTTACCGCCAGATCATGCGCCTGCGGGCGGCTCATCAAATGGATGCGGTCCGAGCATTCGCCGCTGGCCTTCAGGTCGGTGCGGCTGCGCACCACGGCATCGAGATCGAGATCGGAACCATCGAACTGGGCGCGCAGCATTTCGCGTTTCGGCCGCATCACCTCGAACTGCCGCCGCACCCGGCGAATGAGGTTTTTGACCTGCTCGGACTGCTGGAAATCCTCGCCCTCCAGCGGAGCCGGACCGGCAAAGACCCGGCAATGATCGCGCATATAGACGCCGCGACGATAATCCCATTCCGGATAGGTGAGTTCGGCGACAAGAGGCGTATGCACCAGCGCTTCCGGCGGCAGGTCGAGATCGAAACGGAATTTTGCCGATGGTCGCCCCTTTCGCTCGCCGAGCGTCATCTCGTCCAATTCGTCGGCAGCCGCCGCGTCATGATCGTCGCTATCGTCACTGGGGCGATCGACATTAACCATCTCCGCCATGGCGAGGATTTTTTCGAAACGGTTGAGGATAAAAGGGCTGCGCTCGCCTTTCCTCTGAGAATCCTTTTCGCGCACGGCGATATGGCGGCCACCCGCCATGGCATCCTGCGTTGCGCCACCGGCGGGATGATCCTCCTCCTGCCGCGGTTCCGCCTCCTCACGCGAAAACGCATCCGGCCAGAGCGGCACCGGCAGCATTGGCAAATAACCGGGCGGTGCCTTCAGCGGCCACGGCCCCGCTTGGTAAAGCGGCGCAAGACCGGCGCCATGCCGCAACAGATCGCCGATGCGATTTTCCACCATCTGCTCGATACGCGGCAGCTTTCCGCGCTGGCGTTGTTCGATCAGCGACAGACAGAGATTTTGATAACGCGGCATCAATCCTGGGAAGGCTTCAAGCACATCCTCCACCCGGCGTACCGCCTGTTCAAGCAGTGCCAGATCGCGGCGAAGCGGATCGATTTCATGGATCGGCGAAAGATCCATCCGCGCCATGACCGCCGCGAGCCACAGATAGAGATCGCGGTTGAGATCGCGCTGCGGCATCAGGTCTAGCACCGGCGGCAACATCAACGATGCCTCGTCGCGGGCCGGGTGGACGAGCTTTTCTTCTCCCAAACCCATGCGCTGGCGGAGTTTCAGGCGATGCGCGGATGCCTTGCCCCGGGCGGGAACGAGCTGTACCGCCCGCTCGCCACCGAAACCACGGAAGCAGACGGAGATCACCGGAAGCACCTCTTCCAGCTTCACCGCCGCCGCCTCATATCGCGGCCAGGTGCGGGTATTGCCGGCAAAATTGTGCCAGGCGCGTCCGACGGTTTCTTCGAGTTCGAGAAAATCCAGCATCGCGTTCTCCCCTAGCGGATTACCGCCTGCATCAGTTCGAGAAGCGCCGAGCGCACATCCTGCTCATCAGTCAGCGGCTCGATCATCGCGGAGCGCACCGCATCACGCGATTCAAGGCCGGCATCGATCAGGCTCGCGCAATAGACGAGAAGACGGGTGGAAACGCCTTCTTCCAGATCATGGCCTTTCAGCGCCCGCAGCCGCCGGGCAAGTTCGACCAGCGGTTCCACACGGGCGGCATCGAGGCCGCTTTCTTCCGCCACGACCTCGATCTCGCGTGCCTTGGGCAGGAAATCAAACTCGATCGCCACGAAACGCTGGCGGGTGGAAGGTTTCAGCGTCTTCAACAGGCTCTGGTAACCGGGATTGTAGGAGACCACGAGCATAAACGAGCCTGGTGCTTCCAGCTGTTCGCCGGTGCGCTCCAAGGGCAGAATGCGGCGGTCGTCGGTCAAGGGGTGAAGCACGACCGCAACATCCTTGCGGGCTTCAACCACTTCATCGAGGTAACAAATGCCGCCATCGCGCACCGCCCGCGTCAACGGACCATCGACCCAAACTGTATCGCCGCCCTTCAGCAGATAACGGCCGGTAAGGTCGGCGGCGGCGAGATCGTCATGGCAGGACACGGTGGTCAAAGGCAGGTCGAGCTTTGCCGCCATATGGCTGACAAAGCGGGTCTTCCCGCAACCGGTCGGGCCTTTCAGCAGTAGAGGCAGCTGGCGTGTCCAGGCGGTTTCGAACAGGGCGCATTCATTGCCTGCCGGCGCATAGGCCGGGATCTGGGAGGTCGAGTGACGCAGATGCATGTTCATCGGAGATTTCCTTAAGGATGAAAGGATAATTCCCGGCCCACGCTTCAGGATCGCGAGCCGGAAAGTCACTCATTCGGCCGGCTCAGCGATGCCGCTAATCGCCGGGACGCGATCCTTGCCGGGTACCAGAATGGCCCAGACAAACATCAATGCCGAGATGAGGACGAAGACGCCGGAGCCCAGGCGGACCCAGTAGAAAAGTGCCAACTGGTCCTGCACGTCCATGTAGCCTTCGCCCAGCACGCGCTGCAGATGAACCTGCAGGACACCCGCAAAGGTGAGCGCAAAGGTCATCACCGACATGGCCGTGCACATCATCCAGAAGGACACCATGGACAGCCACTGGTTATAGGGCTTGCGGCCACGGATTTCCGGAACGGCATAGGCCATGATGGCAAGGTTGAGCATGACATAGGCACCGAAGAAGGCGAGATGGCCGTGCGCTGCGGTCACCTGCGTGCCGTGGGTGTAGTAGTTCACCGATGACAGCGTGTGCAGGAAACCCCAGACGCCGGCGCCGAAGAATGCCATGACCGAGCAACCGATCGACCATAGAAGAGCGGCGCGGTTCGGATGCTTGCGTCCGGCCTTCCATGTCATCACGAAGGTGAAGATGACCATGGTGAAGAAGGGTGCGACTTCGAGCGTCGAAAACAGCGAGCCGATCCACTGCCAGTAGCCCGGAGCGCCGATCCAGTAATAGTGGTGGCCGGTGCCGAGAATGCCGGAAAACAGCGCCAGGCCGACAATGACATAGAGCCATTTCTCAACCACTTCGCGGTCGATACCGTTGAGCTTGATCATAAGGAAGGCCAGGACCGAGGCCATGATCAGCTCCCACACGCCTTCGACCCACAGGTGGACGACATACCACCAGTACATCTTGTCGAGCGCGAGGTTGGCCGGATTGTAGAAGGAAAACAGGAAGAAGATCGCGATCCCCCAGAGACCGAAGATCAGAATGTTGGTGACGACGGTCTTGCGGCCCTTCAGCGAAGTCATGGTGACATTGAAGAGGAACATCAGGCAGACGATGACGATGCCGACCTTGATGGCAAAGGGCTGTTCGAGGAATTCGCGTCCCTCATGGATCTTGAACATGTAGCCCACGACGGCAACGGCCGCGGCGATGAGAAAGATCCAGAACTGCGCGATTGCCAGCTTTGGGCTATAAAGTTCGGTTTCCGCCTCTTCGGGAAGCAGATAGTAGGTTGCCCCCATGAAACCGATCAGCAGCCAGACGATCAGCGCATTGGTATGGATCATCCTGACGATGTTGAACGGCAGAAGTTCGGAAAGAGTGTTTGGCATGACATAGATCGTGCCGGCCAGAACGCCGAACAGCACCTGCGCCAGGAAGAGGCCGATCGCGCCGTAGAAATACAGCATCGCGACCTTTTGAGTTTGGTATTTCATCGCATGTTTCTCCTTGGGTCCGAGCTCATCAACCGGCGTCGTTCGGCGGCCATTTCTGGGTGTTGATCTTGCTCGTCCATTCGAGGAAGTCGGCGAGGTCGTTCAGTTCCTGTTCGGTCAGGTTGAACTGCGGCATCTGGCGCCGCCCCTCGATGCCCGAGGGCTGCGCCGCCATCCAGGCCTTCAGGCTGTCGCGGGCGCTTTCCGGGTCGTCCTTGCCGCCATAACGAACCCAGACATTGCCCAGCTCAGGCGCGAAATAGGCCCCTTCCCCCAACAAGGTGTGACAGTTGATGCAGGCGTTTCTTTCCCAGACATGCTTGCCGCGGGCAACGCTGTCGGTGAGCGCCGTTTCATCCGTCGAGGTCGTGCGGATGTACCAGTGACTATGGGCTGTCAGCCCCACGAAAATCGCGAAGAAGAATATGGACCCGCCGTAAAAGACGTTGCGGGCTCCGGTCTTGGTGAGGCGTTCTGCCATACCTTACGTCCTCTCATCTGACGCAGTCAGTGACCACGGCTCGAAATCCCCCGCCATGTTGCGGCCGGACGATCCCCTCGCCGGCCATGCGGGACGTCTTCTTTCTATTGTTCGGTGAAAAGCCTTCTTTGTGCATTGGCAAAGAAGGGAGCGGTTTGGCTTAGGCGAGATATGAAACGAGAAGCGGCCGCGCCAGGGCCACAAGAAGCAACAGGGCGCACCATGCCAACAGTGAGAGTGCCATGCCACGCTGGCCATGACGCAGTTCCATGAAGTCGAGAATGACGAACCGCGCCTTGACGAAAGCGATCAACAGCACGGTACCGATGGCGATCAGGTTGCCGTCAGACAGAGTCGCGATCGTGGCGCCACCGATAGCCAGAATAAGAACGAGAATGAATGTCCTAAGTATTGGGAAACGGGTGTCATGCATATCGTTCAAACCAGATAGATGATCGGGAATATTACCAGCCAGACAAGATCGATCGCGTGCCAGAGTGTGGCGATGAGCAGGATATTGCCCCGCGCCGGTCGCCACGCGACGAGAAGCAGGACGAAGCTGCCGAAGACGACATGGAGAAGATGAAACCCGGTAATGAGAAAATAAAGCTGGAAAAAATAGGAGAAGGTCGCATCGAAAGAATAACGGAATTCGGCGGCGTATTCGATACATTTGATCACGACGAACAGAAGCCCGAAGGCCGCGGCCAGGCAAAATGGAATCCGCGCTGTTGAAGGCGACGCCCGCCGCCGTGCCGCAATCGCGGCCTGCCAGCCGCTGGTTAAAAGCACGAGAGTGTTTGCCGCCGCAAGGCCGGGGTTTAGGTGAATGCGGGCGACCGCAAAGTCGTCTGCGTGTATGCCTGACATGATGAGAAATGCCGTGAGCAGAATGCCGAAGGCGATAAGCTCGCTCCAGACCAGAATCCAAAGAAGCAGAGCGTCGTCATCGATAGCCGTCTCATGAGCGATCTGCAGAGGCGCTCCGCCTGATATTTCATTTTGCATGGTCATGCCCGATGATAGGCGTCGCGAAGATGTCCTTCTTTGCGCTTCGGCAAAGAGAATTGCGCATCAGCAAGGCATGGTGGGAGCATCGAAAGGAATTCTATCATGACGGACGCACAGGTCGGCCTCCTCGTCGCCACACCGATCATCATCGGCTTCGCGCTCACCCTGCAGCGCATGGGTGTGCTTCAGCGCACCGGCACGCTTTCGGCAGTTGCAGCCTCGGTCATCATCGCCGGCATGCTGTTCCTGCAACAATAAGGGAAGAAGCGTCATGACAGTCTCAGTCACTCCACTGAACGCACCGAATATTCGCCGGCTCGAAACCAATCACCAGCAGCTCCTCAGTCTGAGCCTTCAGCTCGAGCAGGCTATGGAAGAGATTGGAACCGATCCGAAATACGTCGATCTGCAACGCCTTTCCAATTCCATATTCCTGCTGCTCAGGGAAGCGCATGATCTGGAGGAGCGGGTTCTATTTCCCGGCTTTGACCATCGCGCAGGTTCGTGTTTTTCGGTCATGATTATCGAACATTTGAAGGCCGAGCATCGTTACGACAGACTGGCGGGAGAAGAGTTGCGGCTGACCCTCACAGCGCTTTCAGAGGGCCGGTGCGCCCTTCCCCTCGACACGATAGCAAGAATGCTACGTAGCTTCCTGGAGTGCCTGCGCCGCCACGTCTCCACCGAGAAACTGATGATGGAAGCCCTGTTGGCCGCGGAGGCGGAAGAGCGGGAGATTTTCGCTTGAGCCAGCTTTATCTCGCCCTGATCGCATTCATATTGTTGCATTCGGTACCGGCACTCCCACCGGTTCGTAACGGCGCAATCGCTATTTTCGGCCGGAAAACCTATCTCCTGATCTATTCGGTCGTCTCGACTCTGTTGCTCGTCTGGGTGTTCCATGCCGCCTTGAACACGCCCTATGTGGAACTCTGGGAGCCATCAGGCAGCCATGCCATGGTGACACTCGTGCTCGCTCCGATTGGCATATTTCTTGTCCTCTCCGGCCTGTTCACACCCAACCCCGCCTCGATAACCTTCCGGCACAGTGATCGACCGGGCGCCATTGTCGCGGTCACGCGCCATCCTGTTCTGTGGGGTTTCCTCTTCTGGTCTGGTGGTCACGTGATTGCGAATGGCGACCTGCGGTCTCTCATCCTCTTTGGCGGACTTGGCCTATTTTCCGCAGCCGGTTTCCTCATGCTGGACAGGCGCGCGAAGCGTCGGCTTGGCCAGGGCTGGAGCGCATTTTGCGCGGACCATCCGCTGCTGCCTCTGGCCACATTCGCGACCGGCAGAAAAAGGATGAAGGTCGATGCCCCGATGGCGCTTGCATTTGCACTGACAGCGGCGATGACCCTCTGGCTTCTCCTCGGCGGCCATGCCCTTTTGTTCGGCGCCGATCCGCTGAGTATGGCTACCATATAGAACGTCCTGACGACGGCCAGTTTGTCAGCCTTGTTTGCGCTCCGACAAAGAAGCCGGACCGGCGCTCCATTAACGCTGGCGACATGACCGTTGCGCCTGTGCTCCTTCCCCAAGAATTCCCCTCGCTCTGTCCGTAGCCACCTCGCGGCGCCTGATGGCGCACGGGCGTGGCATCCAAAACATGCAGTCCGGGGGCCTTTCATCATGTCCATTACACAAGAGCGCGTCGCCCAGACACCGCTCAATCGAAACGCTGGCGTCAAGCGTTTAGCAAGCCATACGTTCATCCTTCTCTTTGCCTCCACCTCGCTCAGCCAGACAGCGCTGGCGCAATCTGCGGTGCCAGGTTCGTCAACCGTACTTGAGCCGATCGTTCTGGAATTCGGGCAGAAAACGACTACCGGTTGGTCCGATGGCGTGATGGACAGGATGGCCGGCGGCGTCACGCTGGTTCAGGCCGACAGCTGGCAAGGTGTGATTGCGCCGACCCTGTCGGATGTTTTGGCTGGAGTTCCGGGCGTCGTGGTGCAGGATTTCTTCGGCGCCAACGACCAGCCGCGCATCCAGATCCGCGGCTCCGGCCTGCAGCAGAATCCGGTCGAGCGCGGCATCCTGATGCTGCATGACGGCCTGCCGATAAACCGCGCCGACGGCTCCTATATTGTCGGGCTTGCCAATCCCTCGACCGCGCAGGGCGTGGAAGTCTATCGTGGCTACATGGCGAACCGGCTCGGTGCCACCGTGCTTGGCGGCGCCATGAACTTCATGTCACCACCGATTGCCGGCGCGCCCGGCGTCGAGATTACCACCGGCGGCGGCAGCTTCGGCCAGGTCGGCGGCACGGCGCGCGCCAATTTCGGCGATGAAAGCCTCGGCGCTTCGATCTATGCCGATGCGACACGACGAGACGGCTTTCGTGACTACAATTCGTCCGAGCGCGTGAGTTTCGGCGGCAGCTTCGTTGCCGAGCTTTCCGATGTCGTGACCACCCGCGTGTTCTTCGATTACACCGATCTCGGTTTTGACGTCGCCGGCCCGATCAACAAGGCGGCGCTCGAAAGCGATCCGAGCCAGGTTTCGGCAGGCCCTGTCATTGTCGGTGGCGTCGCCACCAATCCCGGCCCCAATGTGCTGCGCGACAAGCCGCGCCGGGATGCAACGCAGGTGATGCTCGGTTCGCGTACCACGATCGATCTCGGCGAACACCGCATCGATCTCGGCCTCGGTTACACCCATACCGACGACAGCTTCCGTTTTCCGGTATCCGCCGGCATTCGCGAAACGGTCGGCGGCGACCTGACGGGCATGGCCCGCTACAGCTATGCACCGGACGGATTTGGCGATCTGCCTTTGTTCGAAACCTCGGCGCTCTATACGATCGGCTCGGCGGATCGCCGTTATTACCTCAATGAAGCGGGTACACGCGGCGGCCTGTTCGGTGAAGACGACTTCGACGCCTCGACCCTGTCGCTGCATGCCGGTTTCAACATTCCGGTCGCCGACGGCTGGACAGTTTCGCCTGCCATTTCATACGCGCATGCCTCGCGGCGCAATAGCGATACCTATTCGTCGGCAACGCGTCCGACGATCGCCTACAATCCGATGAACCCGACGGTACGCCTGCCGAACGGCGCCATAACTGCGACTGATACCAGCTATGATCGCAGCTATACGGCCTGGAGCCCCAGTCTCGGTGTGACTTACGAACCATCCACCGATCACATCTTCTTTGCCGCCATCAGCCGCAGCTTCGAACCCCCAACGCATGACGACCTGCTGGCGACCATCAATGGTACCCCGAACAGCAGCCCCGGACGCCCGGCACCTGCGAACCCGTCTCTGCCCTCCAACGCCTTCATCACGCCCGCTCTCGAAGCTCAGACGGCAACGACACTCGAAGGAGGCTGGCGCGGCCAGACCGGTAGAGTTGGTTGGGACCTCACCACTTATTATTCCTGGATCGACAATGAGCTTCTGAGCCTGCGCGATGCGACCGGCGCATCCATTGGCGCCATCAATGCTGATCGAACCCGTCATTTCGGCATCGAGATCGGCCTATCCACCGATCTCACCGACCGTCTGACCGGACGGGTAGCCTACACGTTCCAGGATTTTCGTTTCGTCGACGATCCGTTGCGTGGCGACAACTACCTTGCCGGCGCACCGCGCCACATCGTCAACCTGGCGCTCGCTTATCAGGCGACCGACGACTGGACGATTTCCACCAACCTGAAATGGGTGCCGGACGAGACGCCGGTCGACAACATGAACACGTTATGGGCCGATCCTTACGCCGTGGTCGATCTGAAGACCGAATACCGCATCAACGACAAACTCTCGCTCTTCGGTGAGATCACCAATCTGTTCGACGAAAAATACGCTTCCTCGACGCTGGTGGTCGATCAGGCGACCGCGGGACAGGCCGCCTACATTCCGGGCGACGGTCGCGGCTTCTATGCCGGCCTCAGGAGCCGCTTCTGAAAATCCGCCCCTGTTGTCGCGCCGTTTCTTGCGCTTACGCAAAGAGCCGGCGTGATGACCGGATAAGATCCTTATCGCCCCCTTGGAAAGAATCCGTCGTGAACCTTTTTGCAAAACCCGAGAATTCCAGCACCTTGAACGGTATCGACCGCCGCTCCCTGTTGCGGACGGCCGCAACTGCAGCGCTTGCGCTTCCGTTCGTCAGCCGCGTCAATGCCGCCACACTTGATGAACTCGTGCTTTACGGACCTCCGGCCGGCCCTTCGATCACGCTTGCCTATGCCGTTGGCGCCGGCCTGCTGCGCGATGTCGCCGAGCGTGTGCGTTTCCGCATCTGGCGCACGCCGGACGAAACGCGCGCAGGCCTCACCTCCGGTACCATGCAGGCCGTGGTCATGCCGGTGACGGCAGCGGCAAACCTCAGCAACCGTGGCTTCGGCGTCAAGCTCGCCAATGTGATGACCAATGGCCTGCTCTATGTGATCTCGACCAACCCCGAAATCCGCAGCATTGCCGATCTGACCGGCAGAGAAATCACCGTACCCTTCCCCAACGATACGCCGGAACTGGTATTCGACGCCGTGCTGGCGCATCACGGTCTGGCTGACAAGGTGAAGGTCAGCCGTTCCGGCTCGCCGATCGAGGCGATCCAGCTGCTGCTTTCCGGCCGGATCGAAACGGCACTGGTGCCAGAACCGGCCGCGACCGCGGCAATGATCAAGGCCTCGAGTACGGGCAAGACCGTCCATCGCGCAATAGACATGCAAAAGGAATGGGGCGCAGTGACAGGGCTTGCGGCCATCATGCCGCAGGCGGGACTGGCATTGGCGCCTGCCTTTCTGCGCGACTACCCGGAGAGGATCGCCCCCCTTCTCTCCGGTCTCGAAAAGGCTACAGCAGATGTCGTTGTCAACCCGGCAGCCGCGGCTGGCCACGCCGCTTCGGCGCTGGAACTGCCCTGGCCGGTCATCGAAAAATCCGTGCCTTTCTCCAATCTCGTCGCAACGCCCGCAGCTAAGGCGCGCCCCGAGATCGAGGCGCTGCTTGAAGCTATCGCGAAGACCAACGCACCAATGATCGGCGGAAAACTACCCGACGACACGCTGTATCTGTGAGCCCAACCATGACCTCACTTGCCGAGCGCGCTTCAAAAACGGGACAATTTCTCTGGTCCGGCTGGTCCGGCCTTGCAGGATTGAGCGTTTTTGCAGCCTTCTGGCAGGTGGCGCATGAAGCCTATGGCAGCTTCATCCTGCCCTCGCCGCTGGAAACGCTTGCCGCTGCGAGGGCCCTTCTGGGCGAGGCTTCCGCCTGGCAGCTCTTGCTCACCACCTCGTCACGCGCACTCTCGGGCTTCGCGCTTGCCGGCGTGATCGGCACCATGGCCGGATGCCTTGCCGGGTTTCATCCGGCGATCCTGCGCCTCGTTCAACCGCAGATCACCCTGATGCTCGGCGTGCCGCCGATTGCCTGGATCGTGCTTCTGATGATCTGGTTCGGCACCGGTTCAGCGACGGTGACGACGACAGCTGCCGTCGCCTGCCTGCCGATCGTTTTTCTCGGTGCGGCGGAAGGTATCGCCAGTCGCGACAGGCTGCTTGACGACATGGCGCTCTCGCTCGGCATGGGGCGGGTTGGCAGATTTGTTCGCATCACCGCTCCGCAAATGCTGAACCGCCTCTTCCCGATCCTCGTCATGGCGCTCGGAACCGCTTTCAAGGCCGCCGTGATGGCCGAACTTCTCGCCAATGCCGGAGGGATCGGCGAAGCGCTTGCGGTCTCGCGTTCCAATCTCGACGTGGCGAACGCACTTGCCTGGATCCTGCTATCGGTAAGTGCACTGCTTGCCGTCGAATATGGGCTGATCCAGCCGACACGTTCCGAGCTGGAAGCATGGCGCCATGCCGCCCGGCCATGGGGTGTCAAGCGATGAGCGCCCTCACTCTCAACGACATCGGACACGCCTTTCTCGGCCGCACGGTTCTTGATCGGGTTACACTCGACATCGGCGAAGGCGAACTGGTGGCCCTGGTCGGGCCATCCGGTTGCGGCAAGAGCACGCTTCTGCATATCGCCGCGGGGCTTGTCGAACCGCGACATGGCCGCATCAACCGGACTTATGGACGACACGCAGTCGTGTTTCAGGAACCGAGGCTCCTGCCATGGGCCACGGCGCGCAAGAATATCGGCATGGCCCTTCCGGAAAGGCTCTCGGTTCGCGACCGTCACGATCGTATCCTCGCTGCAGCGGCGGCGGCCGCTCTTGAAGGCGAAGATCTCGACAAATATCCGGTCCAGCTTTCGGGCGGCATGAAGCAGCGCACCGCGATTGCCCGCGCGCTGGCAAGCGAAGCCGATTTTCTGTTTTTCGACGAGCCGTTTACCGCGCTTGACCCCGCGCTTCGCCGCCATATGCAGGATATCGTCATCGGCCATGTGGGCAGCGGCAAACGCGGTGGCCTCTTCATCACCCATGACATGGCAGAGGCAGTGCGGATCGCTCATCGGGTCGTCGTGCTGGACCGGCGCGGAAACGGAATATCTGGGAAGCGTCACATATCGCTCATGCCTGGAGAACGTGACGAGCGGATGGTTTTCGAGACCGTTCAGCACTTCATGAAGCAAGACCCGCTGTTTCGACATGTCGAGGAACTCGACGAACGGAGGGCGGGATGACGGTGATGCCCGTTGATACAACTTCGGGATGGCGCACTATCCTGCGGGCCGCGACCGCCGAAGGGCTGCGGTTGTTCTTCCCGATTGCCGCTTTGCACACAGCTCTCTGGCCTCTGCTTTGGGTCGCAGGCTGGCAGCTCGGCCTGCCCTTCGCCCACAACACCCTGCCGGCCCACTGGCATGCCCAGGAAATGCTTATTGGATCGTTTGGAGCAGCATTGCTCGGGTTTCTCACCTCGGCTTTGCCGGAATGGACGGATACGAAGGGATTTTCGGGAAGGCCACTGCTCATCCTCGCAGGCCTGTGGACTTCAGCGCGGCTCATCGGCCTATTCGGCATTGACGCCGCAATCCTTCTCGGCGGCATTTTTGATCAGATATGGCTGGTTTTCCTTGTTGGTTACGCCGCCTGTCTGGGGTGGAGAAAACGGACGATGGCGCTGACCGGCTTCGTCCTGCTGCTCGCAACGTTGGCAATCGCCGCCGGCCTTCTGCGTTTTTCCATGCTGACGGACGCCTATGATCTGGCCGAGCGCACTATACGGCTCATGCAATATGCATTGCTTGGCCTTCTCGGCCTGGCCCTGGCTCGCATTACCGTGCCGATCACCAATCGTGTTCTCGACCCGAGTGAGGAAACCTCGCCCTACCGTCCGCATCCGGGGCGGATCAACCTCGCGCCGGGCCTTGCAGGACTGCTGATTGCCGCCGAATTCTCAGGCTTTTCCGATGCCGTCTGCGGTTACCTGGTACTGGCGACAGGCGCTGCATTCCTCGACCGCGTCGCCGAAGGTTTTATCGGCAGACAGGGTTGGACGTTCAAGATCGCAGGCCTGTGGCTTTCAAGCCTGCTTGCCGGCCTGGGCCTTCTTCTCGTCGGCTTCGGCAGGATTGGCCTAGATATCCCGACGCTCGGGGGCTTGCACCTGATGCTGATGGGCGGTCTTGGCCTCGGTGTGCTGCAGGTCCTGTCGATTGCCGGCCTGTTGCATACCGGCCAGCCACTCGGTTTTTCGCGCCTCACCCGCGCTGCCATTCTCTGCCTTCTAACTGCTTTGGCGCTGCGCGTAACGCCGGAATTCTGGCCATCTCTCACGTTGCCCGGTGGGCAATATGGCCCGTCCGCCCTCGCCTGGGCTGCCGCCTTCCTTCTCTGGCTTTACGCCTATATCCCCCTCTTGTGGTCAACCACCACAATCGACCAGGACAGATGTTGACCATGTCGAACACCTCCGCCCCGAAAATCCGTCTTTCAAACCTCGCGCTCGAAGGCTTTAGACCGTTCTTTCTGTTCGGCGCACTTTATGCTGCACTGTCGATCCTGCTCTGGGTGCCTTGGTATCTTGGTTTTCTGCATGTGCCGACGGCACTGTCGCCGATCGCATGGCACCAGCATGAACTTCTGTTCGGTTATGTGCCCGCGATTATCGCTGGCTTCCTACTGACAGCCATGCCCAACTGGACCAAACGCAAACGGTTGACCGGCACGCCGCTCGTTCTTCTGTTTGCCCTCTGGTTAGCGGGACGGCTGGCGACCTTCCTCTCGGAATATACCGGCCTCACCGCCGCAAGCGTCATCAACCTCGCCTTCCTCGTAGTGCTCGGCCTTTATGCGCTACGCGAAGTCGTGGCAGCTAGAAACAAACGTAATTACAAACTGGCGGCCGTGATCGGCCTGATCGCGGCAGCGCAGGCGCTTTTCCTTTATGAATTTTCCCGCTTCGCCCATGTCGATGTCGCGGGACGCCTTGCCATATCCGCCATCATCCTGATGATCGCTATCGTCGGCGGCCGCATCATTCCCACCTTTACCGGCAACTGGCTAAGAAAGAATAATCCCGGCCGCGAGCCGCCACCCTTCGGTCGTTTCGATCTTTTCGTAATGGTGATCTCGACCATAGCGCTTGCCACTTGGCCGCTGGCGTCGCACTGGGACGCTCTGGCAAAACCGGCCGCAATCCTGATGCTGCTCGCCGGTACTCTTCAACTGGTCCGACAGGCGCGCTGGTGTCCCGAACGCACGCTCCACGAACCGCTCGTCACCATCCTCCACGTCGCCTTCCTATTCGTGCCACTTGGCTTTGTCTTGACCGGCATCGCCCTGCTTGCCTATGATTCAAGCTTCGCATCGGCCGGTATCCATGCCTGGACATCGGGGGCGATCGGCACCATGACGCTCGCGGTTATGACCCGCGCAACCCGTGGCCACTCCGGTCAGGCACTGCATGCGCCGGCTTCGACGGTTTTCGTCATCTACCTGCCAATCGTTATCGCTGCCGCACTACGCATCGCCGCAGCGCTTGCGCCACAATACACGATGTTGCTTCTACCGCTCGCCGGTCTGCTCTGGGTTCTTGCCTTTTGCGGCTACGCGATTTTCTATGGCAGGTACATACTGTCCAAATAGCGTCAATGCATGTCGCGGGTCCAATCGCTCCGAGATCAATGCCTATGAAGGCCGTTGCTTCCCGAACGATCAATTAGCAATAACTAAATAGTGCCAACCGAAGCACGCGAGACAAGCGAGACGCCGATGCCGACCCGCCGCGCAACGCGATCCGGCATCGCAGCTCGCTCAAGCAGCAGATCGACCGCCGTGCGGCCGACTTCCTGTCTGTCGATGCGGATCGAGCTGAGCGGCGGCGTTGAGTGACTGCTCACAGGCAGATCATCGAAGCCGATAACCGAGATGTCATTGGGGACCGAGAGACCGGCCGCGGTCGCAGCCTGTATAACGCCGAGCGCCAACATGTCTGCAGCACAGACAAAGCCGGTATAATCCAGCCTGCCGGCTGCCAACCTTTGCTCGACGGCACGTCGCGCATCGAGGCTCATCAGAGCCCGGCTCTGTGTATCAATAAGGTGGACTTCGGGATCGAAGGTGATTCCGAAATCCGAAAGCGCATCACGAAAGCCGTCGAGCCGGAGCGCAAATGACACGCGCCAGGGATGCGTCACATGCGCAATCTTGCGATGCCCCTGCTCCAGTAGATGCCGTGCAGCCAACCACCCGCCGAAGTGATAGTCGGGCGACACGCTCGGGATCCGCATCCGGCGGTCGGCACCGTTGACAATCACGGCAGGACAGCCAAGTTCGCTGATCGCATCCAGCATTTCCGGCGTATCGATGCCAAGCACGATGAGACTTTCGGGGCGCTGCCGTCCAAACCAGCTTTCCTGGGCTAGCAGTGCTGGAACTTCGACGGAAGGAAGAAGCTCCACATTGGTGGCAATGCCGCGCCTTTCGGCTTCCTTCAATATCGAGTCGAGGATCTCGCCGTAAAACTGACCGCTCACCACGAACCGGTCGAAGGTGATGATCGTCGTGGACGCCACGTTATATGCGGGTTCCGGTGGCAGCTGGCGCTTCTGGTATCCGAGCCGGCGTGCCGTCTCAATGATTTGCGCTGCAACGCTCGGACTTACGCCACCACGTCTATTGAGCGCCTTGGATACAGTGCCAACCGAAACGCCGGCTGCAGCTGCAACATCGTGAAGTGTCGCCGTTGAAAGATACGAGTCTGGATCGCTCATCATTCACTTTGTCTCTGCGGTTCTTAACACCCGCGATCGGTTCCGCGACAGAATGTCTATCACGAAAATTTTCGGTATTAAAGCTGTGCGCCATCTTCCGCGATTTTCGTAAATTTTCGCATTTAAATCAACACGCGAGATAGTTTCACATGATTGGCACGCCTAGCAATTGACAATTTATGAAAGGATTTTTCGCCGCATGTGCGAAAAGTTTTCTTAATTGACAAAATTTTCGCACATGCCAAAGTCTTCGCATCTACAGCGAGGAAACCTGCATGCTCACCGCCACCCTTCCACACTCCGTCCAATCTCCTGCCAGGGCAAAACCAAATGGTCGCCAGGCAATCCTGGAGCGGTGCGTCGAACGGGTGAAGTCGACATCGCGCATTTTCGGGCTGCGCAACCCTCAGATCGGCAGCGTGGAAAACGGCTGGCAGTATTGCAATCCGTTCGACTGGGTCATCAGCTTTTATGCCGGGCAGCTTTGGCTCGCTTATCAGTTCAGTGGCGAACCGGGATTGGCCAATCTCGCGCGAGCCCGTCAGTCTGACCTCAACCTGCTTTTGTCCAACCTCGCTGCGCAGGATCATGATCTCGGTTTCATCTTTTCACTGAACTGCGTGGCCGATTGGAAACTGACCGGATCGCAGACAGCGCGGCAGATGGCCCTGCGCGCTGCAGAAGCGCTGCGCGCCCGCTTCAGACCCGCCGGCGGCTATATCCAGGCCTGGAACTCGCATGGTACGGAAAATACGACGCGCTCCACCTTCGTCGCCGGACGCATCATTGCCGACACGATGCAGAACCTTGCGCTGCTTTACTGGGCGCATGCAGAAACCGGCGCGCCCGATTTCAAGATGATTGCCGACGCCCATGCGGAAACTACCCGCCGCAATCTGATCCGGGAAGACGGCACGTCCTTCCATACATTCGTTTTCGACGCCACAACCGGCGCGCCGCTACGCGGTGAAACCCATCAGGGTTATGCGCATGATTCTTGTTGGGCCCGTGGCCAGGCCTGGCTGGTGCATGGCTTTGCGCAATCCTACCGCACGACGGGCAATCCCGAATATCTCGATGCGGCTCGGCTGACCGCGGCCAAGGCAGAAGAGCTTATGGGCGATAACGAGGTGCCTCTCTGGGATCTGCGCCTTCCGGCCGATGAGCCGCAATATCTCGACAGTTCGGCAGGGGCCATTCTGTCGGCCGGGCTTTTCATCCTGGCGGATGTGACAAGCGGTGAAGAGAAAATCCGCTGGCGCGCCTTTGCCGATCGACTGCTCGATGGGCTGATCGAGACTTGCGACGTTACGCAAATTGAAGGGGCGCAGGGATTGCTCGATTATGGCGCGGCCCATGTACGGCGCGGCTCGGTGCGCAACATGCTGCCCTATGGCGACTATTATTTCATGGAAGCGCTCATGCGGTCGCTCGGCCATTCCCGTTTCTGCTGGTGAGACCGACGATGCGTCCTTCGCCACCAATCAATCCAGATGCCGCCATCGACCGGAATGCCGCCGCGCATCTCCTCTCATGGCTCATCGGCAACCATCTCGGCGTGTTCACGCAAGGCAATGCCGGGCTCAAGCTCGGATCGACGGTTGCTGCCTATGATGAACGCGCCGCGCGCCTTGAGGGGCTTTCACGCCTGTTATGGGGTGTGATTCCAGCGCTCGCGGGTGGCTGTTCAGTGCCCGGAGTTGAGGCCATCGTCGAAGGTTTGGCCAACGGCTCCGACCCGGATCATCCTGCCTATTGGGGTGAAGCCGGCGACATGGATCAGCGGCTGGTCGAGATGGCAGCGCTTGCCGTGTTCCTGCGTGAACAACCCGAGCTCCTGAACAGACTGATGTCGCAGGCTTGCCGCGAAAACCTGTTCCGCTGGTTATCGCAAATTCAGCACGCCCGCATCAACCCAAGCAACTGGCGCTTCTTCAGAGTTCTGGTGATCGATGCGCTTGCCAGCGTCGGCTGGCCGGCCGACAGGAAAGGCCTCGCCGAAGAACTTGATTTCATCGACAGCCAGTATGTCGGTGAAGGATGGTACAAGGACGGCGCTGAGGTGGGACGGTTCGACTACTACAATCCCTTCGCCTTCCATTTCTACGGGCTTCTCTATGCGCGCTGGCACGCGGTTGACGATCCCGAGCGGTCGGCGCGCTATATCGAGCGGGCGAGAACCTTTGCTCTCTCGTATCGCCACTGGTTTGCAGAAGATGGTGCGGCTATCGCCTATGGCCGCTCGATGACCTATCGCTTCGGAACCGCCGGTTTTTGGGGCCTCCTCGCCGAATTCGGCCATCCTGAACTGAGTGCAGGAAAGCTGCGTGGCCTCTGGTCGCGGGCGATGCGCTGGTGGCTTGGTCAGCCGATCTTCGACACGGAAGGACGCCTGACCGTAGGTTACGCCTACCCTAACCTGCTGATGAGCGAGTTCTACAACAGTGCGCAATCACCACTCTGGGCGTTGAAAGCCTTCGCTCCGCTGGCCCTTCCTGCCGACCATCCATTTTGGAGCACCGCGGAGGAGGCGGACACTCCGCCCGCTCTCCATGCAGTTGCCGTATCGCGCCAGATTACCTGGCGCTCCAACGGCGTTTCCTATCTGGTCGCGCCGCCGCCGAGACATCGAGAGATCCGGCATGTCGCCGATAAATACGCAAAATTTGCCTATTCCTCACATCACGGCTTCTGCGTGGAATCGCTGGATTGGATCTCAAGCGGCTTTGCCGGCGACAACCTGCTCGCGTTTAGTCGAGATGGCGTTACCTGGGCATTTCGCACTGAGATCGACGAAACCGTTCTCGAAGACGGTGAACTGAAAACGGTCTGGTCATCCTTTCCCGGTTGCCGCGTGACGACACGACAGCGACCGAGCGATGCAGGAGAGTTGCGCGAGAGTACGATCGAGGCAGATTTCCCGCTGCAGGTTCTTGCAACGGGCCATGCGGCAGATCTGTGGATACCGCCGCGGTCCTTGCAGCAGGTGATCGAAAGCGAAGGGCCTTCCGAGGAAAGGCCGGTGGCTGAAGGTTTGACGCTGTTCAGCGACCTGCGCGATCTCGATGGCCGGTTAAAGCGCCGCGTGCTGCCCTGTGCGCCGAACACCAATCTTGTCCATCCCCATTCCGCAGTGCCTGCCTTGCTCGGCTCCATACCCGTCGGCCGCAGTCTCATGCGCACATGCCTGACCGCCGGGAGGCGATCATAACAAGCTGAAGAGGAAATTTAGGAGGAGACCATGTTCAAACGAAAGACACTTGCGGCGCTGACATTCACAGCGCTTGTTTCACTTACATCTGCGGCTTTTGCCGAGGACGCGTCGATCCGTTTCGCCTGGTGGGGTAACGAAGCACGCGCAGCAAATACACTTAAAGTCATAAAGCTTTTCGAGGAGAAAAACCCGGGCATCACTGTGAAAGCCGAATATTCCGGCTATGACGGTTACCAGACACGCCTGAGCACTCAGTTTGCCGGCGGAACTGAGCCGGACGTCATGCAGGTACTACTGGCCTGGCTGCCGATGTTCTCGAAAAAGGGCGACGGCTTTGAAGACATCAACAAGTTCTCCAGCCTGATCAATCTTGAGGAATTCCCCAAGACCACGCTTGAGCAGGTAAGTATCAACGGCAAGATGCAGGGCGTGCCGATCGGCTCGACCGGCTTCCTGTTCCTGTACAACAAGGAACCGTGGCAGAAGGCCAAAATCGACTATCCGAAAACCTGGGATGAGTTGTTCGAAGCCGGGAAACTGATGCGCGAGCGTCTAGGCGACGATTATTACCCGCTCGATCCAACCACGCAGGGCAGCTTCCTGATCTCGCTGTCCTGGGCCATGCAGAAATACAATGTAAACTTCATCGATCCGGACGAACCCAAGGTGACGATGAGCGAGGAACAGGTGGCCGACTGGCTGCGCTTCTTCAAACGACTGGAAAACGAACATGTTCTGGTCAGCATCAAGGCGCGTACCGCCATGGGCGGTGCAAACAAGCCTACATCGCAGATGCCCGACTGGGTGGAAGGTAAGTGGGGCGGCGTCTATTCGCAGGATTCCACGCTGACATCGCGCGCCGATACCCTGAGCGGCGGTCTCGATCAGCTGGAAGTCGGCCCTTACATCATGCTGCCTGACGCCAAGACCGCGGGCACCATGAGCCGCACCGGCTTCATCTATTCGATCAGCAAGCACAGCAAGCAGCAGGAAGCGGCGGCAAAATTCATCAACTTCCTGACAACGGATGCCGAAGCTGCCCGCATCATCGGCACGTCACGCGCCATCCCCGCCTCCAAAACGCAATGGGATGTCCTGACCAACGAAAATCTCATCCCGCCGATCCAGAAGATCGGAACAGGTCAGATCATGGAGCTCGATGAGAAGGGACTTGTGCCACGCTTCTCGCTCTATTTCGAACATCCGCTGATCTACAAGCTTCTGTTCAATACCTTCGAGGAGCTTTCTTTCGACAAGACCACACCGGAGGAAGCTGCGCCGAAGCTGATCAAGGAAGCCACCCGGATACTGTCCCGCCTATAGCGCGACAACGGTCACCGGCCCGCGAGGTCCGGATGAGCCCGACCTTTCCGGAAGAGTGCGACGGCTGCTGTCGGCGCACTCACCCTTCCACGCGGCCATCGGCCGAACATTTCTCAGGTGATGCGGATGTATGAAAGCAAACGCCTTGGCTATATCTTTGTGCTGCCCTTTATTCTGGGCATCCTCGCCTTCAATCTATTCCCTTTCGCGGCCTCGTTCGCGTTGAGCTTTACCGACTATCCTCTGATCGGATCACCCACCTATATCGGGCTGGAAAACTACGAAAAGATGGTTTTCGACGATGATCTATTCTGGAAGTCGCTGACGGTCACGGTGTCCTTCGCCCTCATCGTCGTTCCGGCCCGGCTGGCGGTCGCGCTTTTCATCGCGCAGGTGCTGAACTTCAAGCTGCGCGGCATCAATTTCTTCCGCGCCGCCTATTACCTCCCGACCATTCTCGGCGGCTCGATCGCCATCTCCGTGATGTGGAAGTTCCTTTTCCAGCAGAAGGGGCTGGTCAACATCATCCTCGATACGGTCGGCATCGATCCGATCCCGTGGCTGGCAAGCGAGCGTTATGCGGTCTGGACCATTGTCGCGCTCAACACCTGGCAGTTCGGCGCTGCCATGGTGATCTTTCTGGCCGCGCTCCAGGGCGTGCCGAAATCGCTTTACGAAGCAGCCGAAATCGACGGTGCATCCTTCTGGCAGCAGTTCCGCAGTGTAACCCTGCCGATCATCACGCCGGTCATCTTCTTCAACATGATCATGCAGATCGTGAACTGCTTCCAGGAGTTCAACGCGCCTTACATGATTACCGAAGGCGGCCCGCTCTACTCCACTTACTTCATGGCCATCTACATCTACGACGAAGCATTCAAATATTTCAACATGGGCTACGCCAGTGCCTTGTCCTGGGTCCTGTTCTTCCTGATCGTCGCGATTGCAGGCGTCCTGTTCTGGTCCTCGAAATATTGGGTCTTCTATTCAGGGGAAAAGGAGAAAGCGCGATGAGCAGTGACACAGTCGCAACCGCGCTGCCGAAAACGCGAATCCCGTCGAACGCGGAAGTGCTGCGCACCCAACGCAGGGAGCGGATTTCACTCGCCTTGCGCTATCTGATACTGGGAAGCGTCGGCTTGCTGATGCTTTATCCGTTGTTCTGGCTGCTGGGAGCATCGTTCAAATCGAACCAGGAAATCTTCACCACGATCTGGTTCCTGCCGCGTGACCTTACCCAGTTGCTCGATTTCAGCGCCTATTACCATGGCTGGATGACGCGGACCGAGTTTACCTTCGCAACCTACTTCCTGAACTCGTTCCTCATCGTCATCCCGCGGGTCATCGTCACGCTGATTTCGTGCACGCTGGTGGCATATTCCTTCGCACGCTTTGAATATCCGGGGAAAAAGTTCCTGTTTTCCATCATGATCGGCACCATGCTCCTGCCGCCGATCGTGTTGCGCGTGCCGCAATATCTGATGTTCAAGGAACTGGGCATGATCGACACCTATTGGCCGTTGATCCTGCCATCGGCCTTTGCCGTCGATACCTTCTTCACCTTCCTTGTCGTCCAGTTCCTGCGCGGCACGCCTCGCGACATGGAAGAGGCGGCGATCATCGACGGCTGCAACGCCTTGCAGCTTCTGTGGCACATCGTCGTGCCGCTTTTAAAACCGGCGCTGATCTCGGTTGCTCTCTTCCAGTTCATCTGGACGATGAACGACTTCATTGGGCCACTGATCTACATTTCCACCGTCGAGAAATACCCTGTGTCACTCGCGCTCAAGATGAGCATGGACGTCAGCGGCGAAGTCGAGTGGGCCAATATTATTGCAATTTCCATCGTAGCCCTGCTGCCGTCACTGACCGTGTTCTTCCTGGCGCAGCGCTACTTCATCGAGGGCGCGACCTCGAGCGGCATCAAGGGTTGAGGAGAAGGAGCCATCATGGCTAGCGTTAATCTCGAAAAGATCGTCAAGACATATCCCAACGGTTTCGAGGCCGTGCACGGTGTCGACCTTGAAGTGCGCGATGGCGAATTCATGGTCTTTGTGGGCCCGTCCGGCTGCTCGAAAAGCACCATTCTGCGCATGATCGCTGGGCTGGAATCGATTTCCGGCGGAGAACTGAAGATCGGCAATACTGTCGTCAACAACCTGCGCGCCAAGGAGCGCGGGATTGCCATGGTATTCCAGAACTATGCGCTTTATCCGCATATGAAAGTCTATGACAACATGGCCTTCGGCCTGAAGCTGGCAGGTCTGCCCAAGCAGGAAATCCACGAACGTGTCACCCAGGCCGCCAAAATGCTGGAAATGGAGCATCTGCTCGATCGCCTGCCGCGCCAGCTTTCGGGTGGTCAGGCGCAGCGCGTGGCTGTCGGCCGCTGCATCGTCAAGCGGCCGGACGTGTTCCTCTTCGATGAGCCGCTCTCCAACCTCGACGCCAAGCTGCGTGCCTCGATGCGCGTGCGTCTGACGGAACTTCATCGCGAGTTGCGTGACCGGGGACAGCCATCGACGGCAATCTACGTGACCCATGACCAGGTCGAGGCAATGACCATGGGCGAACGCATCTGCGTGCTGAAAGACGGCACGATCCAGCAGGTGGACACGCCGACGACGCTCTATGATCGCCCCGTCAATGCCTTCGTCGCCGGGTTCATCGGCTCGCCCGAAATGAACATCCGCCCGGCAACGGTGGTGGCGCGCGACGGCGGGTTGGGTGTCGAGATCGGCGATACGATGCTGCCGCTTCCCGCTGCATTTTCCGATGCCCTTCGCAATCGAATCGGCCAGAAGGTGCAGTTCGGTATTCGCCCTGAAAATATCGGCACGCCACGCAGCATTCTTGCTGCGGGATCGCAGGAACGTGCTTCCGTCGCCAATTGCACTTTCCGCTTGCGCGAGCATATGGGCAACGAGGTCTATACCTATTTCGATCTTGGCGGCCACGAGTTTGCCGCCCGTGTCCCGACCGATTTTGCCGGCGAGATCGACAAAGCAGAACGTGGCCAGACGATCCCGCTCGGTTTCGTGATGGACAAGGCACACATATTCGATGCGGATACCGGATTGAATCTGACGCTAAGCGCATTGCAACCGGCTTAAGCTACCTAGCTTGACAGGTAACACCTGCGCCAAAGGACGCAGCACACACCTGTCAGCTGGAGCCGCGCAACATAAACCGCCTTCCCTTGAATAGGATCGGCGGTTTGCTGCAGCTCGAAGAGGCTTGGCGCGCAAAAACGGACCTGGAAAGCTGATGGTTCTGAAGCGTGAAGTCTCTGTTTTAGCTGTCAACTGCCCTTCAGAACGCCGTTGCCGCAGCACACATCTGCCGGCTCGCGCGTAACCGCGGAGCTACAGAAGAAGATCGTGGATCTGACCATTACTCCCGGTGGTTTTCCTGCCGCGACCTTGCCTTTCCGGGCGCTTCCGCAACGCTTTGTGTCGCGTTCCTGGCCTCGTTGGAACCAAGTGAGATGCAGCGGGAGCCATCGGAACCTTGGTCCTTCCGCTTGTTTCAGCCAACGACTTCATTCCGTGATGCCTGACATTGTATTCCAAAAACGTCTGCAGTCCTCCTACGACTGGAAGTCGAGAAACGCTCGGCTGTCGCCACGACTTCGGATCATCTGTAAGTAGTCGATAGGGCACGCGGTAATCAAACCTATGCGCATACCCTCCATCACCCGCATGCCGAATGTTGCGCCGCACAACAAATACGCACAATAATTTGATCGATACGGGCGTGAATTAGGAAAGATTTAGTCAATATTGAACATTGATCTTGTAATGCGAGATCGCCTTGATCGCGCGGAGGATATCGGATCGGCGTGTGCAAGGGGAATTGCGTTCCGTGCCGGTCCCTTTGGGGGCATTGCAATGAAATTTTCGGTTCGAAACATACTCGTCACCGTGTTTGCGGTTCTCAGTTTCGCAGTTATGGGTCTTATGTTGCAGCAGCTGCTGCGACAGATCGAAACCCAGCGCGTATCCACCCAACTGGCGGGCTTGGCCTCGCTCGATAAATCGCTGTTCGATGCGCTGCTCGGCATGCGCGGCGAACGCGGCGCCATCAGCTCAGCCGTCAAGCTAGAACCGGTGGATATGGCCTCTACCCGCAAGAATATCGAGGATGGCAGACGTGATCTCGATGCCGCCTTCAATGATGCCAAATCGATCATCGACAGAGTCGAGCCGGCGAGCCTGAAGATCAGCCTCGGCCCAGTTCTCGAAAACTACCGCAAATGGCTGGATCTTCGCGCGAAGGTGGATGCGGGACTCGCCCTTCCGGTAAAGGATCGCGATGCCAGTGTCGGAAAGAACGCGCTCGGCCTCGCCGACCAGATGCTCGTCGACCTCGAAAAGGCCTCCTATCAGGTCGAAGCGGTCATCAATGCTCGCGGTCCTGCCATGATCATGTTCACGCAGCTGCGTTCGCTTGCCTGGACCTCCCGCACGCAGCTCGGTACCGCCAATTCCTCGATCGTTGGTGCCATCATTTCCAAGCAGCCGCTTTCGGCAGAAAAGCTGGCTGAAATCGCTGTGCAGGACGCCCGCGTGTTTCTGGCCTGGGACGTGATCTCGCAGATTGTTGCAAGCGACACGACGCCGGCCGCCATCCGCGATCTGCACAAGGTTGCGCAGAACACCTACTTCTCCGGCGCCTATGCCGAACAGAAGTCGTCCGCCATCAAGCAGTTCCAAGCTGGGCAATCCTTTGCCATGAATGTGGATGACTGGCGCAAGCCCGCCGGCCCGGCGCAGGCATCGCTTGCCGATATCGCCTCGGCATCGCTGAAGGAAATGACGGCTCTGACAGGCGCCAATGCGGCCGCGTCTACACGGTCGATCGTCATCTATGGCGTTGCCACGCTTCTTGCTCTAGCGCTCGCCATCGTCGGTTTCACTACCATCATCTTCCGTATCGCCAACCCGATCACCGCCCTGACCGGCGCCATGCGCACGCTCGCCGCCGGCGATCTCTCGGCCAAGATCGATGGTGCTACACGCAAAGATGAAATCGGCGACATGGCCCGCGCCGTCGAGGTTTTCCGCGAGGCCTCAATCCACAATCGCCAGCTTGAAGAAGAAGCAATCGGCTCCCGCCAGGCGGCCGAAGCCGAGCGCGTTGCCTTCCAGAAACGCGCCGAAAGCGAAGCCGAAGCCCGCCTCACCCAGGCGACTTCCGGCCTCGCCTCCGGCCTGCGCCGTCTTGCGGCCGGTGATCTGCTCTGCGAAATCGAAGAGGAGTTCTCCGAGCAGTTCGAAGCCTTGCGCCACGATTTCAATAGCTCCATCCGCCAACTGCGGACTGCGCTGGAAGGGGTCGCCAAGTCGGCACTGACGGTTCGCAGCGGCAGCGACGAGATTTCCACTGCCTCGGACCAACTCGCCAAGCGCACCGAACAGCAGGCCGCCTCGCTGGAAGAAACGGCCGCGGCGCTCGAACAGGTTACGACAAACGTCAAGCAGACGTCGGAACGAGCCTCCGAGGCTCGCGAGATGGTTCGCCATGCCAGCGCCCGCGCAAACTCCTCCAGTTCGGTCGTATCGAACGCGATCGATGCTATGAGCAAGATCGAGGCAGCGTCCACACAGATAGGCCAGATCATCGGTGTCATCAACGACATCGCCTTCCAGACCAATCTTCTGGCCCTTAACGCCGGTGTGGAAGCTGCCCGTGCAGGCGAAGCGGGCAAGGGATTTGCGGTCGTTGCCCAGGAAGTCCGTGAACTCGCCCAGCGTTCCGCCAACGCAGCCAAGGAGATCAAGACGCTGATCGGCAATTCGGAAGCCGCGGTCACGCAAGGAGTGGCGTTGGTCAACGATACCGGTAACGGGCTGAACGAGATCGCGAATCTCGTCTCCGCCATCAACCAGCACATGGACGCGATCGCCCTCGGCGCGCGGGAGCAGGCATCGGGTCTCACTGAAATCAACACCTCGGTCAATCACATGGACCAGGTAACCCAGCAGAATGCCGCCATGGTGGAAGAAATGAATGCCGCCGGCGCTGGCCTTGCTGATGAAAGCGGCCGCCTTTCAGAGCTGCTCATGCGTTTTGAGATGCGCCAAGCAGCTACCCAAGGCTCAAGAATGCGCGCCGCCTGATGAAATGAGTTCCGCAACTGTATCGTAGCTCAGGAAAGCCTAAATGCGTTGCGCTCATCCGCGAGCGCAACGCGACATCAACAGAAAAACACCGTGGATCCGACTTCAAGTAATGCCCATTGTCGGCCGAAGGGAAAATGATGCCGCACGCAATCATCCCGCCGACGACCCCACCCAAGACATCTTCGGGCCATCCACCTAGTCGCGATGTCCGGAAACGCTACGAAATGGCCAGGGCGCTCGTGGTTTCAAGCTCTTGATAAGACCAGACCGGCTTTATGCCAGGTTCGTCGGCGATATACCTTGCTCTCGAATATGGCGAGTTGCCTTATAAGTCGAACATCTTGAACAGATACCAGCTGCGCAATGTCATTCGCCGGTTCAAATTGATTGGAATTCCAACTTTTGACCATCGTCGCAGCAGACAGCTCAAACTCGGTATTTCGTTCGACACGCACTGAAATTATCCCGAAAACTATCGCACAATCGGATGTCTGACTTCTCGGTCTCTTCGAAGCCCGCTCTTGATTGTCTCCTTGATGATCAAAGTGCGACCAGCTTATCCGAACAGCACCCGAAGTACGGCGATATCCAAGAGATTGTGGTGCGGTTCGTGAGCAAGCCGAGACGGGGATTGGCGTGAAAAGCTCAGCCGGCTAGCGCCGCTCACGGATTTGCTGGAGCATACTCCTACCCGCATAAACAAGCTCCAGAAGGAACGCGAGAAGCGAAAGCATCAGACAAATGATTGCCCCGCCAAAGAGCCATGGCAGGTTTTCCGGTCGAAGCCGAATGGAAAGGCCGCCTGCAAGAAGATTGAGAATTGCGGCACAAGTACACAAACCCGCTACCACTCCAAAGATGACTGCTATCTCCAGAATAAGCGTGCGACGGCTCAAATAGGTTAGCCATTGCACTCCTCTCTCTCCCAAATCGGGTTTGTCTCCGACTTCATTCAGGCGGTCCGCAACTCGGCCCAGCCGCAGGCTGTAGATACTCACGAACGCTGCTGTCCCGGCAAGCAGAAAGACAGGAGCCAACGATGTCTGGATTATCCCTGCATACTGGTTGATGATGGGTGGTGTATCCATAATTTCCTCCTCGTCCAGGCATCGTCCTCGCTGAGAAGTTCCGAAGCCCTCTTCGTCCACCGGGGCAACAACCTGAAGCAATAGAGAAATGGTAGGGCAGACCGGAAGTCTTGGCTATCCTGCAGTCAAGCCGGCCAATGCAATTTGCGTATGACTCCGCCAAGCAAAGCTGGGCCTTTTCGGAACGCAGTCACTCTATTGGGTCTCTCGACCAGATGTAGTTTGGCCTTTCGGCAAAACCTGGCTAGTGAAGCGACAGCCTAGCTCTATTGCCTCAAGCGCCGCGCCTCGTTTGCTATCGGCAGGATCACGTCTAAGTCTTTCCAATATCTCGATGAGCTCCAGTATCGGCCCGGACCACCGCATTTTAGACTCGTCGTCCGACATTCGATACGCTTCAGCGATATCGCGAAGCAAAATTCCGAACACCGCTTGACGTTGTCTGTGAGAGAGATTGCCCCACAGCGCCTCAACATCTGTCTCTCGAGAGGCCATAATCCGTTACCTCGCAGAAGAACCCGAAATCGTTGCCGGTTGCGTCTCGCCTCCACCACCCAAAAACACCGGCTTCCGGTTTCATTCTTGATTGGCGCCCGTTCATTTAGAGCGGCCTCGTAGTCATGGCGGGCTTCCATCGATGGTCGCGGCTAGCTGCGTGTTCCTGTTCAATGCCTGTAATGCCGCCGCTGACGCATTGCCCGCCGCCCCCTCTCCTCCGACATTCACCGTCGGCTGTGCGAACTGAATTCCGTTCGAGACGAAAGCCTCACGCAACAGAAGGTTTGCACGCCTGCGAATGAAGGACTGCATCGGAGAAGGCTTGAGCGTCATCCCGAAGCTCAGAACCATTCCGTAATCGCCGAATTCCTCGACGCCCTTCATCTTCAGGGGCTCGATGAAGATGGGGCCGAACTCGGGATCCTCCAGCATTGTCGCACCGATCTTTTTCGTCAATTTCCGCGCCTTCTCGACATTGGCGTCGAAGCCGACGGAAATGCGAAATTTCACCACACCCCAATCCCGGCTCATGTTCTCCACCGCACCGAGTTCGCCGAATGGGACGGTAAAAATAGGCCCCCGGTGGTGCCGGAGACGGACAGACCTGAGACTGAAGCCCTCGACGGTACCCTTGTAACTCTTCGCCTGAATGTATTCTCCGACCCTGAACGCGTCGTCGAGCATGTAAAAGACACCGCTGATAACATCCTTCACCAAGGTCTGGGACCCAAAGCCGATCGCAACTCCGAAAACCCCTGCTCCGGCGATCAGCGGGCCGATCTCCACCCCGAGTTCCGCCAGGACGAGAAGCACGGTTATCGTCAGGCCGACCGCCGCCAGCGCATTTCGCAGTATCGGCAGCAAGGTGCGCAGACGACCGCGGCGCGACGTTTCCTGAGCTGTTAAACCTGTCTCGTCACCTGTGACGAGCTGCCCATCGATCCAGGATTTCGCCATGTGCCACAGAAGATCGGCAACAAGCACGACTGCGACACTTTTCAACAGCCCATAAAAGACCGCCGAGAGCGCAGGATCCCGCTGCGCAAGCCCTTCCGGATTCATCTTCCAGACAAAGACGAGCCAGGTCAAGGCAACGACGATGATCGCGGCACGCGCGCCGCGTGTGATAAGCACGCTACGCATCCCTGTGGCATTCGGCACCAGACGCAGTGCTGCTTTTCCCACTGACTGGAGCGTAGAAGGCAGGATGAGCGCAAAAACCCCGATCCAGAAAAGCCCCTTTAATCCCAGACACCAAAGCGCCCAGATGGCGACGATGGCAAAAGTCAACGTGAACCTACGTTGCAGGCTGCGCGTCCGCACCGACCAGACAGCTTCCAGCAACAAGGCCAGAAGGAGGATCGAGCTGAGATAAGACAAAGCATCCACCACGTCCTGATCGATACCGATCAAAGAACCGGCGATGGAATTCGCGATCGCCAGCACGGCGGCGCCCACTAGAAGCTGTGCCCGTATCAGGCCCTCCCTTGGGACAGCAAGCACAACCAGTGCAGAAGCCAACCGAAAGGCCACGAAGGCAATCAGGTAGACAAGCAGAACCACACGCACGAGTGGCGGCCAGTGAACGGCGAAGAATATGATGGCCAGCGGCAAGGCAAAAATGAAAACGGACAGCAGGCCGTAAACGCCATTGTCGACATGTGACCGCATCCTGAGATAAAGCCGCTCGACAATCATTCCGACCAGGATAAGCCCGGAAAACATCAGGAAGACCGGTGCGTATCCGTTCGAGACCGCATCCCCCCTGACGCGTTTGGCAGCTTTCAGAACTTCGGTTGGGATCCGGGGGATTGCCGCGGCAATCCTGTCTATGCGGGCCCGGATGGCCGTTTCCCACGTCGAGATCGAAGGTTCGGAAGATGGTTTTGGAGGCGTCGTGCTTTTATCCTCTGTCCGCTTTATCCACGACTGGACCTCGGGATCCTGAAGCAGTGTTGTAAGCGCTTCGATCTTTTCGGGCAGAGGAGGCGCCGGCTGCGAATAGGCAGGCGCGGCGGCTAAAAGCAGAAACAGCGATAGCGCCAGCCACTTCATTATCCGTATGTCCTGGATAGCTACTCAGTAAAAGTTATTTTGCCGAATGATATCGTGGACGTTGCCTGCGTATACGTAGAATACCGTAACCTACTGGCGAGCCGTACGAACTGGCATGCCCTCTGTCGCTCTTTGACACCGTAGATGTTTATCTCTGACCCGCCTTTGGATCCTCACTGTCTTCAGAGAACCAGAGTGTTCCCGAAACCTTGAAAAGGAATGCTGTCGTCCAGCCGAAAAGGAGAATGCCATTCACGCCTTCTATTGCACTTCCGATCCTCCAACCACCCGAAAGCGTGACGTCACCATAGCCAATTGTCGCAAAAGTGACGGCCGAAAAATAGACTGCCTCCTCCATGCTTTCGAGCGCGCCCAATGCCCGGTAGGCCACAGCCCAGATGACGATTTCAAAAAAATGGGCAAAAACAAACCCCAAGACGAAGACGTAGGTGAGGCATAGCCGGGCTATGCCGGATAGGTTTCGGGCATTTCTGACCGCCCCTATGCACAGGCTGTAGAGACATGTCACGACCAGCCCGTGAATGATGATGGTGAAAAACAGTATGCCGGCAGAAAGAAGGATGACCATGAACATGGCGGTGCCCCGTTTCCTGTATAAGGTGCTGATCGGCAATCACATATTCGCGGTTCCTCTCCCGCTTTCAGCTATGATGCGGACCGGGCTTCATCGGGCTTGAGACAGGTGCCTCGATACTGTGCTGAAAGTGGCGAACCCCGTCATCCAACCGCTTGAACATGCGGCTTGTACCAAGTTTTTCAGCGAAGCCTGAGGCGCGAACATAGTCGAGTACATCGGGGTTGAGGCTCGCGAGCCATAATGTCACGCCCTGATCCGCGAGATTTCGATCGCTCGCGATCACCATCTGCATCGCGGAATATTCAATATCGAACACCCTGCTCAGATCCAGCAACAGGACCTTCGGCTTTCTTTGCAGTACTAGGTCGCGGATTCGATCGGCAACCTGCTGCACATTGGCAAAGAAAAGCCGCCCTTCCGGGCGCAGGATCAGTAGCCCATCCACAATATTCTCTTCATCGTCCTTGTCAGAAACGGGCCGCAAAACCCTGTCTCCGCGAGCACGACCGATTACATGTATCCGTGGGTTTGCGGATTGGCTGGATAGGCCGAGCAAAGAGACGATGATAGCGACAACGATACCCTGGAGCGTGCCAAAGAACAGCACTCCCACCAGCGCAGCCAAGGCCCAGCGGAACTCCATCCTGCGAACCTGGAGTATACTCCTGAACTCACTGGGCCGGATCAGACCGAGTGAATAGACGATGACGATTGCGGAAAGCGCTGCTTGAGGCAAAAGCCCCAGCAGGGGAGCGAGCACCAGCATCGTCGCAACGGAGACGGCGGCCGTGACCAGTGAGGCGCGCTGGGTTTGCCCTCCGACGGCACGTACGACCGCGGTTTGCGACGTCCCTCCCCCGGCTGGCATGGCACCGAAAAATGCTCCACCGAGATTGGACGCACCGATGGCGAACAACTCTCGATTAGGGCGGATTGGAGGATCCGAAGAAATTGCGAAAGCGCGTCCTGCAGCCGCGGTCTCGGTGAAACTCATCAGCGCCACACCGATCGCCCCAGGCAACAGCATCATGATCAGATCGAGATCGGGCATGGTCACCGTTGGCAGCGCCCGTGGAATCTCGCCGATGATGGAAACTCCTCTGTCGCTCAGGCCCAACATCCATGAGGCGGTAATCGCGCCCCCGACGACAGCAAGCGGCGCCGGAGAGTGAGGACGGATCCATTCTACCAATGACAACAGGAAAAGCGCCGTCAGTCCTACAATTGCGGTGATTACCGATGCCTGGGGAAGCTGTTCCACGAACGCCAATATGTCTCTGAAAAAGCCGGCCTTGGTAATGTGAAGCCCGAAGAGCTTCGGCAACTGGTCCAGGATGATTACCAGCCCGATACCTGCCTTGAACCCAGTCAGCACCGGCACCGAGATGAAATTGGCAACGAAGCCCAGCCGCAAACCGGACGCAACGAGCAGCAGCGCGCCCGTCAAAGCCGTAAAGGTCGCGGTAGCGACGATGAGCTTGCTTGGATCGCCATCGGGTACGACTAACTGCAGCTCAGCTGCGGTCAGGATTGCGATGGTTGTCGTCGAACTGACGCTCAACACCCGCGACGAACCGAGAAAGGCATAGATGATCATTGGTACGAATGCCGTATAATGGCCGACGATCACGGGCAATCCGGCAACCGTAGCGTAGGCCATGGCCTTCGGCAGGACGACAGCTGCCGCCGTCAAGCCAGCGATGACATCTCGCCGGATGCTTCCTGCAGAGGACAGATCCGCAGTGCTGCCAGAGGATGATGGCCCGATCATCGTTACCGTTCCTTACAATCACGGCGGAACTTGCCTTTCTCCCGCCAAACCGGATATTCGCTCACGAGATCGCCCGGCATCAGCGATCCCTAACCTGCAATCACATTGACGATGACGCTTCCCCAAGTCGTAAGCAGGATGTGGCCTAGCGGCACGGCCGGCGTATACCCGAGCACCGCGACCGTGCTGCCCGAACGCTCCTGAACTGCCGCCATGGCAGCTGTCATCGTCTGCGCCCCTGCAAGTCCGCCAAGAAGCAGGATCGGGTTCATCTTGAGGATGTAGCGGCCGAAATACAGCCCGACGATCAACGGCGTTATCGTCACGATCATGCCTCCGAAAAGAAGACTCAATCCCGCTTCAGCAATCGCTGAGAAGAAGACAGGTCCGGCATGCAGACCGATCATCGCCACGAACGCTGAAAGCCCCAGGCCGGTCATCAGCGATACACCTGCGTCCGGTATCCGGCCGAAAAGCGGGAAGCGCGTGCGCAAATGTCCGACCAGCAGGCCTGACAACAAGGCACCGACGCTGGTGCTGAGCGAAATCTGCACGCTGCCGACTGGAAATGTCACGATGACGCCGACAAGCCCACCTAGGAAAATCCCCAGTCCTAGAACGAAAAAGTCCGTCGTCTGCGTTGCGGATATGACTGTCCCGATTTGCCGGGCAGCTTTCTCGACCACCGCTTCCGGCCCGACAAGTCCGACAATATCGCCACGTTGCACGGTAACGCCGGGCGCGATCGGCACCTCGTTTCCACCACGGGTCACCCCGCGCAGGTAGAGGCCATGGGCGAGGTTTCCCTCTCCCAATTGTGTAATTGTTCGCCCATCGAGATCGCGGTTGGTCATTATGACGTCGGTGGAGACGACCGGCATATCGAGCAGAGCCTTGTCCTCGATCTCCTCGGCATGCGGACCGATCAATCTTACGAGCTTCGCGCGCTCACCGGAGACGGCAAGAACATCGCCAGGAACGATCACCATCGAGGGTGTCGCATCGATCAGGGCATCGCCTCGACGCAACCGATGAATGAACAGTCTCTCCCCCGAAGCCTGCCGTTCGGCGGCAGCGATCGAAAGACCCGCGACCAGTCCGTTTTCTGCAACCCGATATGCCCGCAACTCGAACCGGCGCCATGCAGATGCCACTCCTTCGGATCGGCGGACGATACCCAGTTCACGTTCGAGTTTCAGCGCCTCGGCGGGCAGGTCGATCCCGAGCAGCCGGGGAGCGACTACACTGCAGAAGAGGATCACGCCTAAGGCGCCGAAAACGTAACATACCGCATCGGCCACAGCGATATGCGCCACCAGTCGTTGGCGCTCCGTATCGGGTAACGGCAATGCGTTGATCGCCTCGGCGGCAGTGCCGATCGCCGGACTTTCCGTCAGCGATCCGGAGAGAAGACCAGCCGCGAAGCCGGGATCGAGATCCAGAAGCCTGGCGATTGTGATCGCCATGCCCAGCCCGGTGACGGTGACCACCACGGCGAGCAGCATAGGCTTCAGCCCGTCTCGCCTGATCGACTTCATGAACTGCGGGCCGACCGAATAGCCTGTTCCGAAGAGGAAAAGGAGAAACAGGAAGGACTTTGCCATGGAGGCAATCGGCACATCGGCCAGTTGTCCGATCGCGATACCGGCAAACAGTGAACCGGTCACAGGCCCCAGGCTAAAGCCCGCAATCTTGAAGGTCCCGATCAGATAGCCGATGCTGATCGCGAGAAACACCGCCAGTTCGGGATACCTGATAAGGAATTGTTCGGTCCAGACCATTGAAAACCAGCCTTGTCTGTTCCCGGAACGCGCCGGGCCAGAATGCCCGGCGCCGAAGGTCCGGCACCATTCTCAATGCGATCGCTTGTCGTCCTTGCTCTTTCGTGGTCGTTCAGCCACCGCAATCGCGTCTGAACGGATAAGCTTCAGCCCCCTCGCCTTTTCGAAACCGTGAATTTCCTTCACGTCCAGTTTACGCATGAAGTCGATCGTCTCCTGAGTCAGGACCTGGCCCGGAACCATGATCGGAAAGCCGGGCGGATAGGGAATAACGAAATTGGCAGAGACCATTTCCGGCCCGTCCTTGAGGCGCTTGTCGCATTCGGCACCGAACAGAGGCACATATTCGCATACCGACGCATCATAGGCCTTGAAGAATGCTGTCCGGATATCGCCCTCCGGCGTGTCGCGGCCTGCATCGTGACGAAAAGCCTCGTGGAAGTGGCTGAAGTTGGGCAGATCCGGTACGTCCGTCATGAGCGATTTCACGCGTGCAGCAAAGGCAGTGCGCTCGCCTTCCCCGCCATCGGAGAGGCGCTCCTCGATGGACTGGCATATCTCAACCAAAACCCTGATCAGATGCGCGACATCGCTGCGGGTGTTGTTGATGTTGGATTGCAGCAGCACGCTGTTGCGGGACGTCTTGTTGAGCTGGATGCCGTATTTCTCGGCCAACAGGCCCTTGAATTGCGTGCCGTCGAAGCCGGCCGTGCCGCAAACAAGCGTAATACGCGTCGGGTCGAGATAGAACTCGTCTTCGTGCATCGCCTTGGCGGCATCCGCCCAGGTGGTGCCCTCGCGGATGTATCCCTCAAACCCCGACTGACGATAGGATTTGGGGATCATATCATCGGCATCGAGCGCCTTGAAATATTTCGAGATCAGCTTGTGCTCGTTGACGCTACGCCGGATCTTGAGCGCAATCTCGATCGCGTTCATCACCAGCCCGTAGCCTTCCAGCTCCATCTGCCGGCGAGCAACGTCAAGGCTTGCGATCAGTTGCTGATTGGGGCTCGTCGATGCGTGGGTAAACACGGCCTCGCGGAATTGCGCCGCGACGGTATGGAAGTCGACGTCTTTGACGAGAAGCATCGACCCCTGCCGAATAGCCGACATCGACTTATGGGTCGAATTTGTCTGGTAGACACGCAACCGGACAAGACGCGGATCGGGAATGAGCCGCGCCGCAAGCAGGGCATCATCGCCTGGATTTTCGCCAAGTTGCGCTTTCTGCGCCTCGAATGCTTTCAAAGACGCCGGATCACGCAGCCAGTCTTCGATTTCCTCCGCGGCACCCATCGCTGTTCTTGGGCGCAGGAAGGGCGAGAAGCGAGCGAAACCCGACCAGGCTTCGTCCCACAGGAAAATCAGATCCGGCTTGATCGCAAGGCATTCCTCCATCACCCGCCGCACATTGTACATATGGCCGTCGAACGTGCAGTTGGTCAGATCCAGAAGCTTAAGCCGATCGAGCCGTCCCTCGGCCTTCAAGGTCAGCAGCGCCCGCTTGATCGTTGCAAGCGGCACGGCCCCGTACATCGAATATTCCGTCATAGGAAAGGCTTCGACATAATAGGGCTGCGCGCCCGACAGAACCATTCCGTAATGATGCGACTTATGGCAGTTGCGGTCGACGACGGCGATATCGCCCGGAGCCAGCAGCGCCTGCACAGCCATCTTGTTGGAGGTTGACGTGCCGTTGGTGACGAAGAAGACGTGGTCAGCGCCAAACGCCCTTGCCGCCATTTCCTGAGATCGTTTGATATTGCCCGTTGGTTCCAGAAGGCTATCCAGTCCGCCGGTCGTGGCACTGCTCTCGGCCAGAAACAGGTTCAGGCCGTAGAATTCGCCGAAATCGCGGATCCAGTCCGACTTGAAGACCGACTTTCCTCTGGCGATCGGTAAAGCATGAAATGTGCCGATCGGCCGGCGGGCATATTTCTTGAGGTTGTCGAAGAATGGCGTCTCGTAGCGTGCATAAACACCTTCCAACACGGCAAGGTGCAATTCGAGCATCTCTTCGACCGCGTAAAAGACGCGTCGCACGCCCTTCGCGTTGGGGTCGCCCGCGATCTTCTCCACCTCGCGATCGGAAAGCAGATAGACGTCGAGTTCCGGGCGAAGCCTCCGCAGGGCACTGGAGAGACGAAGGGCAGAAGCGTCTGCACTCTCCACCTCGCCGAGCGGATCAAGTACGGAACGCAGGATCGGCGCATCGTGACGCGAGCGATAGGGAAAACCTTCCGCGAGAACGACTGCAACGATGTTGGGGTTGAGGATCGTCGCGCAGATGGCATCTTCAAAGGAGCCCACCATCACGGGCTCGTAGATGAAGGCATCCTCGCGCCGCCGCAGCCGGCGTATTTCACGTGCAAAGGCCGGCCATCTGGCAGCCGGCTGACTGTTGACGAACAGGACCTCGAAATAGGGACGCCGTTCACTGGCTTCATTCGCCGAGGGCGGCAGGATGTCGGGAACCTCCGACGCCGATATCTCGTCGTGAACGTCCCATTCCGCCGACCGGCTGCGATATGCATCTGTGAGCAGTCCGTTGGAGATCCGCCGGGCCAATCGTGCAGCACCGCCGGCATCATTCGCCGCAATACTTTCCCGCAGCGCCGCAAGAAGCTGAGGCCCGGGATAGGCGTGATATTCCTCCATGGCTTCCAGGGCGCTCAAGATTGCTTCCAGTTTCAACCTGTCACCCTGCTGTTTTGCCCAGGCATCGGCCATTGTCGTCAGTTCGCGCCATTTGTCTGCACGCGCTGAATGGAGGAGGAGGAACTGGTCGATCTGTACGTTTCGATTTGACATTTCACGCTCCCGTTGTTTCCCGATTATGGTTGGCGGCACCGGTCGAGCCGTGCCGCGCTTCCAGCCGCTGGCGATGAAAGAAAACTGCAGATGCAAAGACTTGCGCGGCGCCGAAAGTGACGAGATCGGTCACCTCCAGCCTGCTGTCTGCTTCAGGCTAGAAGCAGGACCAGAACCATGCCCCAGATGGTCAGCAGCGTGTTTCCGACGGCATATGTCACGGTATAGCCCAAGCCCGGAATTTGGCTTTTTGCCCGGTCATTGATCATCCCGAGGGAGGCCGTCGTGGTGCGCGCGCCGGAGCAGCATCCCAGCAGGATTGCCGGATGAAAGCGGAAAACGTATTTGCCGACATACATGGCAAGGATCAGCGGCACCGTCGTCACCATCACACCCCAGAGGAACAGGCTGAACCCGAGTTGCTGCAGACCGGCGACGAAGCCCGGTCCCGACGAAATGCCGACCACGGCGATGAAAACGTTGAGACCAACGGAATTCATGAACCAGACAGTGGGTGAAGGTATGCGCCCGAATGTCGGACGGACCGACCGAAGCCATCCGAAGAAAAGGCCAGAAATCAATGCCCCGCCGGATGTCGAAAGCGTCAAGGGGACGCTGCCAACCTTGTAGGTCATCGCCCCGATCAAAGCGCCGATTGCGATAGCGGCGCCGATGAAAGCCACGTCGGCAATGTCCGTCTGTGCGTCCGGCCGGCCAAGAGCCTTTGTTGCCGCAGCGGTATCCTGTGTGCGCCCGACAATCGTCAGAATATCGCCGCGCTGCACCTGGGTGTTCGGCAGGATAGGAATTTCGGTTGCGGTAGCACCGCGAACAATCTTGCGCAGAAAGACGCCGCGGGCGAGCGGCATGGATGCGAGCTCGGCGAGCGTCTTACCGTCCACCGCCTTGTTGGTGACGAAGACGTCGACGCCGCCGGCCGGGACTGCGAGCAGTTCCTGGTCGTTTATCTCCTCCGCCACGCTGCCGATGAGATCAACGAGGATTTCCCGTCGACCTGCCACGGCGAGAATGTCGCCGGCGGCGATTATAGTATCGACGGTTGCGTCCTGCACCTTTCCGTCGCGCCTGATGCGTTCGATGAATACGCGTTCGGACGGAAGCATACGTTCTGCCTCGAGTACGGTCAGGCCCGCGGCTCGTCCCCCCTCCTTCACCCGGTAGGCGCGCAGCTCGTAATGATGCCATGCAGTCCCTGCACCACCCAGAGCCTTCTTGCCGCCATGCTCGAGTTCGTAACGCTTGCATTCCGCTTCCAGGTCTATGCCCAGTAGGGATGGCCCGATCAGCGCAAGGACAATGGCAGAGCCCACCGTCCCGAAAATATAGGTGACAGCATAGGCGACAGGCATTGCATCCAGCATCGCCTTGCTCTGTTCAGGCGGAAGGCCAAGACGGTTGATGGCATCCGTCGCCAACCCCATCGAGGCCGAAATCGTCTGGGAACCTGCATAGAGCCCGGCGGCGGAGCCAATGTCATAACCGGCGATGAGTGCGCCGAAATAGGCAGCCCCCAGGCAGAAGAGGCAGACCACGGCGGCAAAGATTGCCTGCGGAATTCCGTCCTTCGCGATCCCTCTCACGAACTGGGGGCCAACCCCATACCCGATCGCGAAAAGGAACATCAGGAAGAATGTCGACTTCAATGGCGGGGAAATGGTGATGCCGAGCTGGCCGATAAGAACCGCGGCAATCAGCGTTGCAGTGACGGCACCCAGACCCAGCCCTTTATAGGTGAATGAGCCGAAGTAATAGCCAAGGCCCAGCGACAGGAAGATCGCAATTTCAGGATAGGTGCGGAGCGTGTTTACGAACCAGTCAACCATCGGTCCCTCTCTCGGTTGATCACAGGGGCATGGGAGGTCGTTTCCCTCTGAATGCACCCGGACGGCTCTCCTTTGCTCCAAACCGCTTGTGGGTGGAGCGCCGAGTTCAGGGTCGCTCACCGGAGAGTGTTCGCGAAGTAGAATACGGTATTATACCGCGGCGGCTGACACTGGTTACAAGCGTGCGCCCCGAGCCAGAGAGCCTGTCCGCAAAGTGTGCATGGGGCTAGTGGCGCGGCGGCCGCAACAGGATGACATTGGCTCGTGATAGGGCCTGTTCGATTTCCTTGGCAAGGCTGTCGATAAGCTCTTCATACTCGAGCCGCCTTGCATCTCTGATATCGGCAGGCAGATGCCGACATTCGTTCAGAGCGGTTTTGACATCCGCAAGGTCCTCGCAAAGAACCCTGAACTCTTCATCGAGTTCGAACAGGTTATCTATCTGTCTCAGCAAATCCGGAAATCGCTCGCGAGCTGCGGCAAGTCCCCGCGAATGTGGTGCCTTATCTGAGCTGGATCCCATCACACCCCCACGAAGGCTTCGATTGCGACAGATTGATTATCGTAGCGCGGTTCGGGAAAGCGTGACGTATTATACTCGAAATTACCAAGCCTCCGACGGGAGACCTCTCCTCGGCCGCCTGACCTGTCCGACAGCCATCGCGTCATTGCATCGCCGGATCCGATGCGATCGAAGGCATGCGATCGTCGAACTCACGACCGTTAGCTCGCCGCGACACGCCGTAACACAGAGATTACGGGAAGTTACGAGCCACGCGAAACGGGCCGCACTAGATTAACCGAAGGCTCGCAATCGACGCGACAGCATACCGCTATTTTTTGGCCGTGTTGTTCATTTCTTCCTGAGGCCCACTCTCAACACCGTCAATGGTTTTGCCGTCTGGACTGCGTTTTCCGATCACGGCTCGGCCTCATCATGGCCCGGCATATTCAGGCAGTACAGGAGGCTAGGATGAACCAGTTGCATGACGCGGATCACGAGATCGGAAAAAAGGAAAAGAAGTTGTGGAACTACGACAAGGAGCTCAAGAGGCTCCAGGTGGAACTTGCTCACCTTCAGGCATGGGTCAAGGATTCCGGCATGCGGGTCGTCATCATATTCGAAGGACGCGATGCGGCCGGCAAAGGCGGCGTCATCAAACGTATCCTTGAGAAGGTCAGCCCCAGAGTGTTTCGGGTTGTCGCGCTTCCGGCTCCGACAGAGCGTGAGAAGTCTCAGATCTATATGCAACGCTATATTGCGCATCTTCCTGCCGCCGGTGAGATCGTGATCTTCGACCGCAGCTGGTATAATCGGCCCGGCGTTGACAGGATCATGGGCTTTTGCAGCGAGAAGAAGGCGCGCCGTTTCCTAGAGCTCGCACCACGTTTCGAAGCCGCAATCGTCGAAAGCGGCGTTCTGCTCCTGAAGTATTTTCTCATCGTCAGCGAGGAAGAGCAGGAACGCCGTTTCAAGAAGCGTATCGAAGATCCGCTGCGGCAGTGGAAACTGAGCCCGATGGATGTCGAATCCTACCGGCGCTGGTGGGACTACACTCAGGCCTATGACGAAATGCTACGCATGACCGACACCGAGCACGCGCCTTGGTGGATCGTCCCCTCAGACGACAAGAAGCGTGCCCGCGTGAACTGCATCGCCCACATTCTCTCATCCATTCCCTATGAGAGAATAGCGTTCAAGATCCCTGATCTCGGCAAACGCCAGAAGCGGCCGAACGACTATATCGAAGATCAAAGTCCTCGACATATCGTGCCTGACATCAGCCGATCAGCACGCCACAGTAATTGAGCCCGTTCGTCAGCCAGCGAGGCCAGATCATGAACGCCGCTGCCCCAGCCGATAAGCAGGAGCCGCATCCCGTCGCGGCAAGCCATATCTCGATCGAGGCGCGCGTAAGCGATATCGTCCGGATCGGGGTCATTGCGGCCTTCACCTATTGGTCGGCGCAACTGATCGCGCCCTTCGCCCTGATCATTATATGGGCGGCGATAATGACAGTGGCGCTCTATCCGTTGTTCAACCTTTTGACCAAGCTCCTCGGGGGAAGGCAGTTCCTGTCGGCATCCACTCTCGTCGCCGCATGTCTTATCGTGATCATCAGCCCTCTGGCGCTCGCTGCGGTGAACTTTGTCGATACCCTGCAGACATTTTTTTCGGATGCCGTCGGCTTCCACATACCGAAGGCGCCAGAGCGACTGAATGAGGTTCCGATCGTCGGAACAAAACTCTACTCTGCCTGGAATGAGGCTGCCACCAACGTGGCCGCAGCGATACTGTCGTTCAAGCAGCCGTTGCGTGAGGCGGGTGGGGTCATTCTGGGCAGGGTTCTATCAATCGGCGGTGGGATCCTCAGCTTCATCGTTTCGATAATTCTGTGTGGTGTTTTCCTGACCATGGCGCCTCGCCTCGCCTCCGGCATTCAGATCTTGGCAAGCCGCATCGCTGGCGAAAGAGGTGTAGGATTCGCGAAACTGGCAGGCACGACGGTTAGGAACGTTTCGCGCGGCGTGATTGGCGTCGCACTGCTCCAGGCCATCTTATGCGGATTGATCTTCATGGCCTTTGGTGTGCCGGTGCGAGGGGCTTTAACCTACGGCGTATTCATTTTGTGCCTGATACAGATTGGGCCAGCCCTCATCCTGTTACCGCTTCTTGTCTGGATTTGGTTTTCTTGGCCGTTCAACGTCTCCGCTCTGTTCACGGCAATTATCGTGCCGGTCATGCTGGTGGACAATATTTTGAAACCTATATTGATTTCCAGAGGACTTTCGACGCCCATGCCTGTCATTCTGGTCGGGGTTATTGGTGGCACGCTGACCCACGGACTCGTGGGACTTTTCATCGGTCCGATCGTTCTGGGCGTATTTTATGATCTGATCGTCGCCTGGGCATGGCCGCAGCCGCCCGTTTCACAACCATCCACCTCTCTCAAAAAATCAGCCGAGGAGATCGGGTCGGAGAATTCACCCGGAAGCTGAAATCAACACGCACCCAGCATGCTCAACTCATCTCAGAGCAATAGCGAGAAACTTCGCGTTCGATTTCACGGCAGAGGTCTTCGTATTCATGAACGCGGTTCACGTCGGTTGGCCGCTCCAATCGTAGACGATCCAGCGCGATTGTCGCGAGGTCGTAGGATTCGAAAAGATCGGCAATCGTGTCGCTGACATGACTGCGGAGCTGATCTCGCAGTGCAGGCAATTTCAACATGAGTTTGTTGCGCCCGCTGCGGGCATTGGAAGACTGCATCCCGATTGCCTTGGTTCAACCTCTCCGACAAAATTCGACGAGGCACCAGATAGTTCCAATGTCGCAATCAAAAGCCTGAAAATATCTCAGCGACCCGCTTCGGGTCGGGCAACGCATGGAGCACGATAGCGGTAAGTCTATCTCGGAAGCTACCCATTGCGCAGAACGCGACAGCGCGTGATCCCGCGCTGTCGCTTTTGTTTCAAGTCTTACGGAACCGCATCCACCAGAGGCTAGTCCATCGTGATATCCCAATCGTCACCCGGATTGAACAACCGGATTTGCGACGCACGTTCTTGCGTTTCGTCTCCCAGGTCCTTCTCGTATACGACCCCAGAGTAGTTGACGATGAAGGTTTGGACGCCCGTGACGCCATAGGTAACCGGCCAAGCAATCAGTGCAAAACCGTTCGTCATGTTACCATTCACGATATAGCTGTACTCGCCGCCAAGCACATTCGGCCCCTGCCCCGTCAGAATACGGTATCGGTAACCGTAATACCCTTCACCCTGCTTGGCCTTGCTGAAGGCTGCAGATTCGAGCATCGGCCCTGCCGGGCTTTCCTCTTCATCGTCGTTGGCTTGCCAATATAGTCCATCGCGTTTGCCGGGCGAGCTGATCAGCCGTTGAGCGAACTCGACAATCTGATCCCCGTCTTCGTCTATCCGGGCATATTCGTATTGGGCGTCGACATAATCACGCATGGTATCGATCGTGACGAGTTCATTCTCGCCAATCCGTCGGTTGACGATCTCTTCCAGCCCTATCTCCGTGTCGAACGACCATTGCCCGTTGGCCTGCTTGGAGAGCGGAAAGGGCAAAGGCCACAGGATATCTCCGACGGCAACGACCTTGAATCCCCTCACGTCCTGAAGGCGCAACTGTCTCGCTGCCCCCTCGCGGATCAGATCGAGGCTCGTCATGGCCTCGCTGCTGTCACGTAGCTTGCTGGCATTGAGCCCAAGCAGCTTTGCCAAGCCGTCGACATCCTGCGCCTTCAGCACCTTGCCGAATTCGTCCATCGCGGCTGAGGGCTCCACGAAGGATGGTGGTATCTCGCCTTTGAATTCCTGAAGGTTTGTCTTCTGCGCGGCCTCTGACGGTGTCGCGATGGCCACTGCAGCGGCCATGACAGTCAGGCCAGCCAATAAACTAATCTTCTGCCTCATGATCTGTCTCCAAACACTGTTAGGAACGTTTATCTGCGTCCACCACCGCCGCCGCGGCCGCCGCGACCACCACCGTGATGCATGGGGCGTCCGCCGCCGCGAGGTGCCGCGCGGGGGGCGCCACGCTGTCCTCCGCCCATGCTGTGTCCTCCACGCTGAGAGGCAACGGATTCCCGCCGTCCCGACTGGACATTGCCGAGCGCATTCGGTTGCCGTGCGCGGTTGTCCGGCCGAGCGGCCATTTTCGGCTTGTTCGCTTTCTTGGCCTTCGGAGCGGACTGCGAACTGCGACGCTGCTCCGCGGCCGGCCGATTGGCCGCCTGATTGCTACGGTTTGCTGCGGGCCGATTTTCGGCAGCCCTGTTGGTTGCGGATCTGGTTCCCTGTTTCAGCCCCTCAGCAGTCTTCCGGCGAACGTCGTCGGGGCGGGACAGGTTTTGCCTGTTTGCAATTCCGTCGCTAGCCTTGCGATCACGGACCTGATTTTTGAGGGAATTACGATTGTCCGAAACCAGACCGGATTTTATCGCGGAACGATCGAGGTTCGCGAACTGGTCCTTGCCAATATTCAGCTTGCTGCGATCTACCTTGCTCCAGTCGACATCGTTCCATTTCAGTTTGCCGTTGAAATTCCGGTCGTTGAAGCAGTTATTGCAGTCGATATCGACATCGCCGCCGTTCCATCTTCCGCCCCAGACGCCCCAGTCGTCCCAGTTGACGATGGCCGCCCAAGCAATCCCCGTGACCGCCCCAGCGAAAAATGCGGCGCCGGGATAATAGTAGTTGTCGTAATAACTATCGGAATAATAAACCGGCTGGGCGGCATAACCCGGCTCATAGAGCATCTGCGGCGGATATTGCGGGATATAGACCTTTTCCGGATCCGTGGGGCGAATGATGACGTTTTCATTTTCGACGACGACGGTGATCTTTTCATCCGTCTTGATCAGGTCCTTGGCCATTGCTTCGTCTCGAAGCTGCTGGATGGCCACAAGCACGTCCTTTTGCTGATAGGTCAGCGCACTTCCAAGTGCTTGTGTCCAGGCAAGATCATCGCTCATCATCTTGACGACGTCGGGGTAGTTGAGAAGCGAGATAACGCTTCCATCCCACCCTTCATTCGGCTTCAAGTCCTTGTTCTTCTGCTTGGCCTGCAGGAACCGATCAGCCTCGACGATCTGCAACGGGAGGAGTGAAGCGGCGGAAATCGCAGCAACCAGTTCGTCCGGATAGAGTGCTATCCGCGCCACCAGAATTTCGAGCTGGTCCTCCGACAACAAGGGAGTTTGCGCAGGCGCCTGAACGGATGTCGCGGCCGGATTAGGCTGGGGCACCGGCGCCTGGGAAAAGGCGGGCGGGCCGGGATATGACGAGACAAGTGTCAGCGCGGACAACCCGGCGACCAACGTGAAGCTCTTCGATTTCATCACCCGTCAACCTCATCCTGTTCAATGAAAGATCTTGCGGGCTGAAGAGGTCGCGTTCGCGTCACAATGGATGGGACACAGAGGATAGATCTCTATGTCTCGACGCAGTTCGGCAGCAACGGACGTTGCGGCAGCCCAAGGCACATATAAACCGCCAAATCGGCGCTGGGGCGTAGTTTACGCGATCCTACTTTTCGCCCTTGACGCGTTCTGCAGGACGAAAAATGGCTGAGGCGGCAAGATACCCTCAAGCGTTCAAGTGCATCTGGCGAGGTCGCAGCGTCCTTATCGGCCTCGCGATGTATTTCGGTTATCCACAACGAAACCGATACGGATCCACCAGTCATTCAATTCTCCTACTTCCCCTAACAGCGGCAGGGAAAATGCCGGAGAACCAGAAGCAAATCCGCCGTAAATTACACGATGTTACGAGCGTGAAACCCCACTAGGCGCGTATCGTCGTTATGAACCCCAAGGTCGCTTGTGCCGACGCCTATTCGCGGGAGTCCTAAGGCTGGTCGACGTTGCGAAAGACGGCAGATCAAGCACCTTCGGCAGTCCGGTTTTGATTATGACTTATTATGCTAAAGGAAATCGCAATGGCGCAAGACATTCATCCGGCGGCGATCGATCACCTGCCAGCCTTCATTACCGAGCCAGGCCAGACTGACTATCTCTTCGTCGCCGTTGTCATCTTCCTGATCGTGGCCATTCTAATCATCGGCAACCTCTACTTCCAGCTTCACGCCGTGCCTGAACGACTGGCACATCGCACCAGCAAGGTGCAGATGGAGGTTGTCGCGGTTCTCGCCCTGATTTCGCTTTTCACGCACAATCATCTCTTCTGGATCGCTGGCCTGCTGCTCGCCTTCATCCAGATCCCGGACTTTTCCACGCCGCTCTACTCAATCGCGGAATCGCTCGGAAAGCTCTCCGGTCGCGATGTCCGCATGGAGCTTGACGAGAGACCCGAAGAGGAAATTACACCACCTCCAGACGACGCCAATTTGAAAAACATACCTGGTAGCGAGGGAGTTTGACAATGCTGGAACTGATGCTCTGCTCCCTCCTGACGATTTTCCCGGACTACCTTTATAGGCGCTTTGCGCAGAATAAGCGGATCGGTCGCGAAATTACGCTTTACACCATGTGGTATGAACTTCGCTGGGGTATCTCGGCTTGCCTGTTGCTCACCATCTCGCTGATCACGCTGATCTTCTATTTCCATCCCTCGACCAAAAGCGTAACCGCTGTTTTTCGCACAGTGACCATTCTGCCTGAAACGGTCGGCCGTGTTGACGAGATCTATGTCGGGATCAACGAAAAGGTTACCGCTGGAGCACCTCTTTTCCGGCTGGATGATTCAAAACAGAAAGCCGAAGTCGAAACCGCTCGACGACAAGTCGCGGAGATCGATGCCCAAGCGCATGTGGCGCAAACGGAACTGGCGACGGCAGATTCACAGATACAGGAGGCGCAGGGCTCCTTACAGGTTGCTGTCGACGAATACGAAATGAAGGTCCAACTGCTGGCAAAGGATGCCGTTGCGCGGCGGGAAGTTCAGCGGCTTGCGAATACCATTGAGGCCCGAAAGGGAACTCTCGGCGCCGCGATGGCAAAGAAGCAAACTCTCATCACGCAGATCAACGTCCTTTTGCCGGCGCAAAAGCAAAGCGCCGAAGCAGCTCTAGCCCAGGCACAGGTGGAACTGGACAAGACAGTTGTCTACGCCGGCGTTACCGGAACCGTACAGCAGTTTACCCTCCGCGTCGGAGACGTGGTCAACACGATGCTGCGTCCGGCGGGCATTCTCGTGCCGGCCGAGGCAGGACGGGGTAATCTTGTCGCGGGTTTCGGGCAGATCGAAGCGCAAGTCATGAAGAAGGGTATGATCGCAGAGGCGACCTGCATCGGCAAGCCTTTCACCATTATCCCTCTCGTCGTGACCGAGGTCCAGGACGTGATCGCCGCCGGACAGCTGCGCCCGACCGACCAACTTCTTGACGTCCAACAACTGAGCAAGCCCGGAACACTGACGGTTTTCCTGCAGCCTCTTTACGAAGGCGGCCTGGACAATATTCCACCCGGCAGCAGCTGCATCGCAAATGCCTATACCAATAATCACGAGGCTCTCGCGGACGAGAATATCGGCGTGGTGCAATGGTTTTTCCTGCATGCAATCGATGCAGTCGGTCTTGTGCATGCAATGATCCTGCGCATGCAGGCTCTTTTCCTCCCGGTGCAGACATTGGTTCTGACAGGCCACTGAACTGCAATTGATCAATATAGGTCCGCCCCGTTGATGACGGCCGAAGATTCAAGGCGCCTGCTGCCTGCAGCTTGGCGCCTTTGTCGAACGAAAGAGCAGATGGACAGCAGTTCCAGGTCGTCGCGCTGACATCCCCAATCGCGGTCCATGGCGGCAGTGCGACAACTGACATATTGTCATCTATTTAAGACTGTGCTTATGTAGAAGCGTCGCGAGTAGAACGCTGTACTTTCAAAGTACGAGGGGGGAGCGATGGAAAATACAAGATCCACTGAGGCGATTTTTATTGAGCCCTGCGGGGAGGAAATAAACACACAGCTTGAACGAATACTTTCCAGCGAGCGAGTAAATCTACCGGAACGCGCACGCAAATTTCTCCGCTTCGTTGTCTCTGAAACGCTTGCGGGACGTTCAATATATCTCAAAGCATATACGATCGCGGATGTGGTCTTCGGAAGGCGCAATTTCGATGCGCAAAGCGATCCTGCAGTTCGGATAGAAGCTGGCCGCATTCGCCGTGAACTGGAGCGCTACTATCTCATGGCGGGACCGCGAGAGCCGGTCATCATCACGATCCCGAAAGGCGGATATGTTCCGACATTCGAGAGGGGAGGAGGTTTTATCGAAGAAAACCCGGATGGTCCGCTCGCAGTTACGCCAAGCAGCGTAACTATTCCGGCCCCGCACCCCTTGGTGGATCTTCCGTCGTCCGAGAGCCGACTGATAGTGAGCCGCCTCTTCATCGCGGGACTGACCGCAGGTGCGGTGCTAGCCGGGCTCACTTTCTTCCTCCACGATTTGCGTAACCCGCTCGTGACTAATGGTGACGGCCGCGCGACCATTGCCGTCGATCTATTCGATTATCCTGCCGACGACAGGGACCTGTCGAAGATGTCGCGGGGCACCATCGATGAACTCATTACCAAGCTCGTGAAATTCAAAGAGATCGTGGTGATCGACGCAGCTGCAGAAAAAGGGAGACCTTCGAATGCGAGATATCTGCTTGAGGGTAACCTGCGAAAACACCAGGACAAAATTCGATCCAGCGTACGATTGGTTCGCCAGTCGGACAATGCTGTCATCTGGGCAAACAACTATGACACGGATCTCAGCATCCAGAGCGTGCTGGAGGCGGAAACTGCAGTCGCCGAAAAGATTGCAACGGCCGTAGCGCAACCATTCGGCGTCATTTTTTCGTCCGATCTGGCGGCGACCGAAGGCTGGGAGGCTTATGACTGTACCCTTTCCTACTACAGTTATCGCAGGATCATGACAAAAGCCGCCCTAGCGACATCACAACAGTGCCTAACAGCCCTGATACAGAAATACCCGGAAGATGCCACGTCGCTCGCGATGCTGTCGCTGACCAATCTTGACCAGGTACGCTTCGCCTACAAGCTCGGACTCGTTGCGCCAAAAGATGCGCTAGAAAGGGCCTCTGAACTCGCCAACCGTGCGTTCGCCATCGATTCGCAAAATGCTCGTGTGCTACAGGCACTCATGCTGTCCTATTTCTTCAGCAACGATATCCCTGCCGCCCTGGAAGCGGGCGCAGCATCCTATGCCCTGAACCCAAACGACACGGAGGTCGTCGGCGAGTATGGCTTGCGGTTGTCCATGAGTGGGAAATGGGACACCGGCTGCGATCTTGTCAGCAAGGCGGTCAGTCATGGTGCCGGCCCAGCGGGATATTACGAAGTGGGGATGGCGCTTTGTGCGTTCATGAGGGGAGACCTTCAGGCCGCGGAGCTCTGGTCGCGGATGTCAGACCTGACCTATAACCCCATGCATCGAATGGTACTGGCCGCGATACTTGGCGCCTCGGGAAAGACGATACAGGCCCGCCAGGAGCTGGATTGGCTGAATGCGAATGCGCAGAACTTGATGCCAAACATAAAACGGGAAGTGACGGCACGGCTCGCCAGGCCCGAAGATCAGGAAAAGGTTTTCGCTGGTTTGCGGGCAGCCGGATTGGCACTCACAGCGAACCCGATCTCCAACTGATCTCACTCATCTCTGCATCAGCCAGGTCGACGACAGTAGATGATACGCGATGCTACAGGGCACCTTCGAACCTGCATGGTAGCATCCTCACTCAGTATCAGGGTATTTCGCTGGGATACACATGCAGAAATATGGCACGGCAGCCCTGATCGTTCTTCTGACGAGTTGTGGGCATCCGAAAGGAGTAATGGCACCGGTTCCGGCACCGATTGGCGGCACAAAAGTCGCCGGCAAGGTCGATATGCTTGTCGCAACGACACGCCAACCCTCCGGATCGACAGCAACACTGTTCGACGGCGAACGTGGCTCGAAACCGCATTTGACCGAGATTACCGTCTCAATTCCCAATGGCCGTGAGCAGGGCAGTGTCCAGTGGCCAAAGAAATTGCCTCCCGACCCCAGGACGGACTTTGCCGTTACGAATGTCCGGCAGATGGAGACAGTTGCCGAGGGCCGCGCCTGGTTCAGGCAACAAGCCAACGGCAGCCATGCCCTTGTTTTCATCCATGGCTTCAACAACACCTATGGCGATGCCGTCTTTCGCCTCGCCCAGATCGTCCACGACAGCAACATGCAGGCGACCCCCATATTGTTTACCTGGCCGTCACGCGCGGAAATCACTGGGTATCTGTACGACAAGGAAAGCACGAATTACTCCCGTTCAGGGTTGGAACAGGCGCTGCGAACGCTTGCCGGCGATCCCAGCGTGAAAGACATAACCGTGCTGGCGCATTCGATGGGCTCATGGCTCGCGATGGAAGCGCTGCGGCAGATGGGAATCAGAGACGGCCGGGTTGATCCGAAAATCAAGAACGTGATCCTTGCCTCACCCGATATCGATATTCAGGTATTCGCAAAGCAATATGTAGAAATGGGTGAACCGCGGCCGCGCTTCACGATCTTCATGTCGAGCGACGACAAGGCACTTGCAGCCTCCAGCTTCATAACCGGACGCGTGTCCCGCCTGGGGGCAATCAATCCAGCCGAAGAGCCCTATCGCTCACGGCTGGAAAAAGCGGGCATCACCGCAATCGACCTCACGAAAGTGGAGACGAAAGACGGGCTCAACCACGGAAAATTCGCTGAGAGCCCCGAGATCGTGCAGCTGATAGGGCAACGCCTGATCATGGGACAAACCCTGACGGATTCCAATGTCACGCTCGGTCAGGGTATCACCGCAGTGGTCGGCGGAACGGTGACGAATATCGGTGCCGTTGCCGCGGGCGCCGTGGCCGCACCGGCAACGATCGTCGAGCGGCCGTTGTCAGCCAAGACAAAACGGCCGCCCGCGGAAACGACACTCGACGAAGACCTCAAGCCTCAGCAGCTCGTTCGATAGGAACGGGATGGCCGTAGAGGCTCATCGAGGCAATGCCCGCTACCTCGACCGCCATGGATAGCCGGCATGACACGTCTACTACCGTAAAATACGTCCCCGAACGGCTCTCGTCGTGCCACGCTTCAAGTGCGTTGATCACCGACAGAAAGAGAGCGCGAGATGCTGAACAGACGTATGCTCATCGTCACCATCGTGGCTGGTGCGGCCGGTTTCGGCATGCCCGCTGCGGCGCAGACGCTCAGCTATGCGGAAGCAACCACCAGGCTGGCCGACACCTGCGGAGGCGACATTCAAAAGCTCTGCAAAGGCCTAAATCTCGGCAACGGGCGGATCCTAGAGTGCCTGCAACAGAATGCCGCCAAGGTCTCGGCAGGCTGCAAAGGTTCCTTTGCCCAGGTTTTCCAATCCATCAGCAAGCGTGAAGAGGCCCAGTCCTCCTACGAACAGACATGCAAGCGAGACATGAATGCGCGATGCGCCGGCGTCAAAGGCGACGGCTTCGTTCTTGCCTGTCTGGTTAAGAAGGAAAAGCGTGTCAGCCCGGAATGCTACCAGGTGATCACTGACGCAGGTTGGAGATGATGCCATGCAGCCTATGAATTCCAGAGCCGCACTTCTGCTGCTTTCCATAATGGCCTTGCCGATGGCGGTGTCGGAGCCAGCTTTCGCTCAGGAAGTTTCCCAGGAACGGATCGTCAAGGGCCTAGGCAAGCTTACCGCCGCAGCCCCGGCAATCGATATCGAGATCCTGCGCCAGGAAGCAATCAATGGCGGCGACAAGCCAATGTCCGCGCTCCCCAACTGGGGACGTTTAGCAAAGCTTCCGCAGATGGTGGTCGAGATCAATTTCGAAAACGATTCAGTTGCTATCCAGCCAACATCCTACCGAACGCTCGGAATGATCGCGGATGCGCTGCATCATCCGAACCTCTGGGACTACAATTTTCTTGTCGTAGGCCACGCAAGCGCGACAGGCAGCGACGCACATAATCTCGATCTCAGTGGCCGACGCGCCGATGCGATCAAGGAGGTCCTCGCGACCACGTTTGCAGTCAATCCGTCGCGGCTTTACGCCGTCGGTGTCGGAGAGCATCTGCCGATCGAGGGGAGCAAGGAAGACGCATCCGTAAACCGCCGGGTTCAGCTCATCAATCTCGGCGTGTTCAAGCGCAGATCCTAGCGATCGCCGGCGCTCGTTTTCGTAAGGCCGGGTTCGCCCGACCGCATATCCGCGCATATGCCGTGGCTTCGGAGATAATCATTTCGATCCGAAACCGCTCAACAGATCCACGAACTGAAACGTCCCACCCGTTCGGGTTGGCGAGGAGGATATTATGGGTGACGCAAGCATTTATGCGAAATTCGAAGAACTGAGCCCGTTCGAGATCAAGGATGAATTGATCAGACTTGCACAGGTCGACAAGGCCGGAAAGGCCTACCTCAATGCCGGGCGAGGAAATCCCAACTGGATCGCCACTCGAGCACGCGAGGCATTTTTTCTTCTCGGCCAATTCGCCCTGACGGAATCCAAGCGCACCTTCTTCGATGCTGAAGCCGGGGTGGCCGGCATGCCACCAACCAGCGGCTGCTACGATCGTCTCAAGACGTGGACTTCAAGGCGCAAGGCAGATCCCGAGACACCGGGAGCCGATACGCTGCAAGCTGCCGTCGATTTTGCAATCATGAAATTCGGGTTCGATCCCGACAAGTTCGTCAACGAACTGACGGACTCGATTATCGGCGATCACTACCCGGTACCGGACCGGTCGTTGGTCCACAATGAGGCCATAACCCATGAATATCTGATGTGGGCGATGTGTGCAGGTCACCGCCCGACGGCGAAGTTCGATCTCTACCCGGTCGAGGGCGGCACGGCGGCTATGTGCTATATCTTCAAGGCGCTGAAGAATGCTCGCCTGCTCAATCCCGGCGATACGATCGCGCTCGTCACGCCGATCTTCACCCCTTATCTCGAAATGCCGCATCTCGAAGATTACGCCCTCAAACAGATCCATATCTCGGCGGAAGCGGAAGATCGTTTCCAGCTGACAGACGACGATCTGCGACCGCTGGAAGACAAGACCGTCAAGGCGCTGTTCATCGTCAATCCGGGCAATCCTTCCGCCGTCGCCATCGATCCGGACTCCATGGGAAGGCTGGTCTCCTTTGTGCGCACCAAGAGGCCAGACCTGATGATCCTGACGGACGATGTCTACGGGACCTTCGTGCCGAATTTCGAATCCGTCATGGGGCATCTCCCCTACAACACGATCGGCGTTTATTCCTTCTCCAAATATTTCGGCTGCACCGGCTGGAGGCTCGGTGTCGTCGCAGTCGCCCAGGACAATATTTTCGACAAGACAATCCGGGCGATGCCGGAAGCGACGCAGAAGCTCATGGACGCCCGTTACAAAGCGCTAACGCCGAAGCCGCGCGACATCAAGTTCATCGACCGAGTTGTAGCCGACAGCCGCGATGTTGCACTGAACCACACTGCCGGCCTGTCCTTGCCACAACAGGTCATGATGTCATTGTTCGGCCTTGTGGAGATGATGGACGAGAACAAACTCTATCAAAAAGCGTGTATGGCGATATGTGAAAAGCGCTTCCAAATGCTTATGGATGGCATGGGCATCGAGTTTGCCGCCCGCCCCTATTTCGACCGCTATTACGGTGTCATCGACTACGAATACTGGGCGCGAAAATATGTCGGCGATGAGGTCACGGACTGGGTCAAGCAGAACGTGCACCCGCTCGACATTGCGTTCAAGCTTGCCGAGGATCACGGTATCGTTGTTCTGAACGGCTCTGGCTTCGAGGCGCCGAACTGGTCTGTACGCGTATCTTTCGCCAACCTACCGGACGAATCCTATTCAGCCATCGGGCGCGGCATCCGCTCCGTCGCGCGCGGCTATCTTCAGGCCTATCGTGCCGCTAAAGGACAGACAGCTCAGCCGTAAGTGTCGATGGGCCGGACAGTGTTGGCCCGCATGTTTCTCGCCCGCCCGCAATGGAGAGGCAAGACAACCACGCAGATAAATTGCCCCCGTCAATCTTGTGAGGATAAGACAATGCGATATCACCATACACAGGCGCGTTTTTCCTCCCTCAGGAACTCAATTCTTGCGGCTGCGACCATCTCGCTCGTGCATTGCCCGGCAGCCAACGCACAGGGACCGCTTGACGACTTTCCGCTCGTCATAACCTGCCAAAATAAGGACACCTATCATGTGTTCTATCTATCAAGGATAGCGAAAGACGGAACGGCAACCTTTACGGCCTCCGATCGACTGGCTGGAACGATCACAGTGACCGGGCAGGCAAAGGCGGTTGGTGACGCACTCTCAGGTGGCAGTTGCGCAGGAAAAAGCCTGGAAGATTTGCGGGCGTCTGGACAGGCACGCGATGCCAAACGCTGATTGGCGCTGAAGCGGTGATCACACCACGTGGCCGCAGTAGGCTGGCCTCATGACGAAGTGAGAGGACTGGACCCGATCTAGTGTTCGCCCCGTCGGAACTTTCCTATTAAAAGCCCCTCTTCACCTCGCAGCCCAGAGTAAATTGCGTAAAATCCGGTAAAATCTATCGCAGAAGCCACCACCATGGTGCTTCCTCATTTGAGCTTAATCAGAACGCCATGTGAAGGAGCAACCAATGAAGAAGCGAATATCGTTTCTTAATCTTGTGATAGCCCTGTCACTTTTGATCCTGGCGCAACCATCTGCCAATGCCCAAGAGACGATACGGAAAGAACATCGGAGAATGAATTGGGCAGAAAATCTGCCAGAATCGGTCAGGAAGTTTCATGGCAAACGCTTCACCGTTTTGTATTACCACACGCAGCATGAAACAGGGCACCATCCCAAGCCTGGAACAAAAAAAGAAATAGAAGCTATCCGATCTTCTGCGCGAGGGAACGAGTGGCTTGTAGCACAGCTGAGGGCAAGAAAGATCAGACCAGATGATATTCAGTGGGTTGAAAGAACTATGAATGGCAGCCTGATATTCTACATTAAATGACTCTTGCTTGAGGTTAGTCCAGGAATTTACTACGGGGTAATCCGCCTGATAAAAGTCATGATGGAGGCGGCATGAAACAAAGCCTGGGCTGATGTAATGATTTCTTCCAGGTCCTTCCATTTCTACGGCGTGCGCAAGGCCCGGCGGCAATTGCAACGAGAGCGGTAAGACATCTAAGCGGCGAAGGCTTGGGCGCCAAAGTGGCTGAGGTTCTTTTTCGAGGCCTACATGAATGACGGCGAGGCCACTGGCGAGCGCTCCGTGATCGAGCGGATCGCTAAAAGCATCGGTCTGAGCCCCGAAAAAATCGGCATTGTACTCTCATCCCCCAACATCGACGCCAATATTGAAGCGGATCTGCAGACAGCCCAAGAGATCGGCGTAACCGGCGTGCCGCTCTTCGTGATAGACGGCAAGGTGGCGCTCTCGGGAGCGCAACCGCGGGAGGTGTTCAACAAGGCTCTCGAGCGGGTTTTGCTTCAGGATTAAACGGATGGAGAGCGATCAGGCGATCATTTGCGACGCCGACGGTTACAGAATAGTGGAGACCTGATGGCGGCTTTGGGCCGAAAGCGGTCACTGACATAACTCTCAAACACCGCCTCTTCTGCCGCAATTTTAAGCGTGAGGAATTTACGCAGCAGCAGAGCCTTCTTATCGGTCTTTATGCCGTAGCCGTTCCCCCGGAGACGGCCATCCGGGCAAAGCTGACGGACCTGCTCGGTGGATTTGCGCTTGAAATCCCTTGGTGCAGCTTCGTGACGGTGTTGTTGTCCGGCCGAATGGCCCGCCCGGCTGACCAGCGTTTTGGACGCTGGATCGGGCGCAGCATCGGCACTCTGCTGGCAGCATTCGGTCTTTTTCGAGAGATTGCGATACGCATACGAAGGACCGCGAACTCTCAGCAGTGGACGACCCACCCAACGCTGACGATGAAAGCCAGAGCGGCTCCCATAGAAATTTGAAATCCCGAAAATACCATCGTAATTCCTCTCGCAAGTTCGCATCCGACATATCAACGCGTCACCCGTCTGATAAGATTTAGCCCATAGTACGTCACGAGCGCGCATAGACCGACAATCGACCCGTAGTTGACGAAGAATTGAAGCGTGCTTTCGTGGAAGTCCCACATGTCGAGCGAATAGGTCAGCATAAGCTTCGCCCCGAACGCCATCTCGAATGAGCTCTTCACGCCCCAGATCGAAATGGCCAGCGCCGTCACTCGAAGGACTATCGTGCGAAGCGTGTTCGGCAAGTTTAGACCCAGCGCCGACCGGACAGTACCCATCACGACTGGCCACCTCGTACCCAGATGAATTGCGATGATGAACAGCGTCCAGTATCCCGCAAACATGTGGATTTCGCGCACCGCGAATGCACCATCCAATGCCATGAACGAGAACAGATCGCGAGATATCAGCAGGCTCGTCGCCAGCATGACAAGCATCGCGACCGCCAGACAGACGATCGTGAAGATGTTGAACAGCCGGACTGCGTCGCGCCTGCCTTTTGCGACGTTCCCGTACCATCGTCTGTTGAAGACGTTATGGCCGATCACAAGCGCAAACAGCGCTGTGCCGAAGACTTCGTGAAAAAGGTTGTCGAGCCACCAATAGGCGAGACAGGCGATGATCAACGCGACGGCCAGGAAATCGAGAAAGAGTCGGACACGAAAGACAGTGGTCATTCGAATTCGAACCGGCGCATTTCGTTGAACGTGTATAGAAAGTCCCTGTCCGACCGCGACGTATGGCAGCGCTGACAGCGTGCGGTGTTCTCGTCCATGTTGATCGTACCGTCCGGCTTGAACCACTGGAACTGCCAGTCGGCCGTTCGGCGGTTCTCGTCGTAGTCCTGCCCCCAGTTTTCGCCCTTCTCCATGATGAAGTAGCGGAACACCTTTCCGTCGCGGTAGTCGACGAGAGCGACATGGGTGCCGTTCGGAATCGGCTGCCCGGCCTTGACCGCCTCAATGGCTTCACGGGTCGTCATGATGTGCTCGGTGACTTCACCGCGGTTCACTGTCGTATAGTGGACGAGCCTGTCGATGTCGGGCATCGTCGCGCGTGTTGGTTCGGCGTGAACCTGCATGCCGACCGTGAGGACGGTGGTGGCGACAACGGCGGCGGCACCGAAGGTTTTAAGGATATTACTCACCGACATCTCCGCTTTTCTGGCCATACTGTTCGTCGCTGACATGCTCCATCCAGTCGACGGTCTTGCCATCCAGGGCTTCGGCAATGGCGATATGTGACATGCCGCTTTCGGGAGCGGCCCCGTGCCAATGCTTGACGCCGGGCGGTATCCAGACGACGTCGCCAAGACCAATTCTCTGAATGTTGCCTTCCCAGTGCTGGACCAGTCCTACACCTTCCGTCACGACCAACGTCTGCCCGAGCGGGTGGGTATGCCAGGCAGTCCGCGCGGCGGCCTCGAAGGAGACGAGACCTCCTCCGACGCGGGCTGGCGAACTCGCCTGAAAACGGGACTGAACCTTCACGGAGCCGGTAAAATATTCCGGCGCGCCGGCGGTCGCCACCTGCGAGGCCGCACGCGTTACGGACACCTCACGATCAGGTTCGGCAAAGGCCGTGGTCGCCCCGAGCGCCATCGCGGCGGTCATGATGGACTTGGGATTCATGGCTCAGTTCTCCGCGAACACGTCTTTGGCGATAGCAACCGCCGAAACGGCGCTCGGCCAGCCCGAATAAAAGGCCATGTGGGTGATGGTCTCGACGAGTTGCTCCTCGGTCAGGCCATTTGCCTTCGCCCGAACGAGATGCGACCTGAGCTGATCCGGACGGTTGAGAGCGATCAGCGCGCTGACGGTCACGAGGCTGCGGTCACGCTGGGAAAGCTGCGGCCGCTCCCAGACATCGGCGTAAAGAACATCGTCGGTCAGTTCCGCGAGCTTCGGCGCGATGTCGCCCATCAGTTGCTGGGTCCGGGATTTTGCGGTCTCAAGGTTCGATGCTGGTTCCTGTGCCATGCTTGTCTCCAATCCGGCTCCGAGCACGATGGCTGCGCCGAGAATTCCCGACATGATTTTCTTCAAGATAGTTTCCTCTCTGGATGTTCTGGCCCGCACCGATCTGCCGACGGATGGGGCTGCGGGCGGCGCGCCCGGCCGGAATGACCGTCAGGCCGATGCGAGGTGGCGGTCGAAGAATGGCTTCAGCTTCGACAAGGCAGCATCGACATATTCGGGGAGCCAGTAGGTCTCGATGTGCTTCGCGCCTTCGATCTTGAAGAGTTCCTTGTCCTTCGTGCCGGTCGCCTTCGGGAAAGCGTCCTCGGTCATGTAGAGGGTGTCGGCGTCGCTGCCGGCGATCATCAGCAGGGGCACGTCGATCAGCGCGATCTCGTCGGTCGCATCCCAGCGCATCAGGTCCATCAGGCTGCTTGTCGTATAGCGGAAGGTCGATCCGGGATGGGCGTTGGTGCGCCAATAATACTCGTAGCCCTGGCGATAGAGATCGAACGGCAAGGCGGCGATCTGCGCATTCGTCATATTGGCGTCGCCGGAATAGAGGATTTCGCCACCGGCCGCTTCCTGAGCGCGGGCCGCGGATGCCTGCTGCAGGCGCTGCTGGATCGTGTCCATCTGGCTATCCTTGAAACCATTACGACGAACGCGTCCGGAGTTGAACATGCTGAGCGTTGCGAGCGCCTTGAAGCGCTTGTCGGTCTTGGCGGCTGCGAGGGAGTAACCACCGCCACCGCAGATGCCGAACAGGCCAAGACGCGCGGTATCGACACCGGGAAAACCGCTGATAAAGTCAGCCATGCCGTGGATGTCTTCGATGCGGTATTGCGGCCTATCGGTGCTGCGCGGCGCACCACCACTACCACCTTGATAGGCGGCATAGGCCGTGATCGTAATAAAGCCCTGTTCCGCCAGACGCTGGGCGTAGAGGCCGGTCGTCTGCTCCTTCACTCCACCGTTGGGATGCGCGAGCACGATCGTGGGATATTTCTGGGCCGGATCGTAGTTCGCCGGCGTGTAGACATTGGCAACGATGTCGAGGCCGTTGAGCTTGTATTTCACCGGATGGATATTGACCTTGCCCGGTTCGTTCTTGGTGATCGCGCCGTCATAAACGAGGGTAAACGGGTTCTGCTTGTAGTCGAGAGCGACTGCTTTCGTCGGCATTGTGGATACTCCTAAGATAGCACCGGAGACGATGAGAGCAGACGCTCCCAAAAACTCGCGTCTGTTTGGGCTGATGATATCGGTGGCCATTGCCTGGCTCCTTGTCTGTTCCGGTAAGGGTGTTGAAGCTCTTTTCGCGCCTGCGGCGGTGGATCAGTCGAGCTTCTTGTCGGCGAGGAATTTCGAGACCTGGTCGGCGATCTCAACGTTGTTCAGGTCCGACATCAGAAAGTGAGTACCGCCCTTGATGCCGACGTCGGGCAGATGGACGAGCGTGGCATCGCCGCCATGCTTGTTGACGGTGTCGACCCAGAGCTTGGCCATCGCCAGACGCACACGCCAGTTGTCCTGACCGCGTTCGCTGGTCGGCTCGACCGGGAAATTGTCGCCGTAGTAGATGACGATCGGCAGCTTGGTCAGCTTCTCGAAATCGGCGACGGGCACGGCTTCGCCCTTGAGCGTGCCGGCCGCACTCGGCATGTCGGCCGGAACCTCACCTTCCGGGAAGATGAAGCCACTGCCGGGCTCAAGTGCCACGATGCCCTTGACGTTGGTGTTCTTGATTGCCGTGAGCCAGCCCGGGCCACCTGCTTGCGAATGGGTGAAGAGGATGGCGGGTCCGGTCTTGTCGAACAGCGCGGACATCGCATCGGAGATCACGTTGGCATCGTAAGGCCCGGTATTGGGAGTGACCGAACGGAGGAACTGGTTGAGGGCTTCAGGGCTGCGGTCGAACTGGACGTTCTGAAAATAGTCCGGCCATTTTCCAAGCCGGAACTGGTCGAAAAAAAGCTGGTCGTAGGGTGTCGGCTCGATCGTGGCCGCCACGGTGGAATTGCCAGCCCGCCCACGGCGCGGCTGATCGACGAGATAGGTGGAGAAGCCCTTACGCAGGAAGATGTTCTGGAATCCCTCGCGACCATCAGGCGTGGTTTCCCAGCTCCGGGCGGACTGGAAGGCTCCATGCAGCATGACGATCGGCAGTGGCTTCGGGTTCTGCGGCTTCTGGTAGAAGACGTAGGCATGGTCGCCATGCAGGGTCTGACCCGCAGCGGTCGGCGCATTGTTTTCATAGGTGCCGGGTGTGGCCGCTACCGAACCACCGACCGCAAAGCTACCCTGCTCCTGAATGATCAGGGGCTCCGGCTTTGGCGCTGTCTGGGCGTAAGCCGTGGCCGAGGAGAGGATCAGTGCGGAAACCGCAACAGCGGAAAGGGTTCTGGTGAACATGATCGCGATACCTGCCTTGCAACATGAAGTTGGACAGAGGCTACGCGAACGCCATTCAGGTGATTAGATACCTATTTCCGATTGAACGTATTAGCCTGCCTTATTAATCACGTTCCGTTGATTACCCATCATCCGCGATATCGCAGCGCGTCCACCACGAGGGCGAAGGCCGGCGAGGCGTGGCGGCGGTTCGGGTAATAGAGGTGATAGCCGGGAAACGGCGCGCACCAGTCTTCAAGCACCCGGATCAGTTTTCCCTGCGCGATATCGTCCGCCACGAGGTCATCCGGCATGTAGGCAAGGCCGAAGCCGCGTCTCGCCGCATCGAGACGCATTGCGATGTTGTTGAACACCATCTGCCCCTCGACCCGCACCTTGAGTTCATGCCCGTCCTTCTCGAACTCCCATGCCAGGATATTGCCGTAGGTCGGCATCCTGATCTGGATGCAGTTATGTTCCGTCAGGTCTTCGGGGACTTCCGGCCAGGGGTGTTGGCGAAAATATGATGGCGCGCCGACAACGGCCATCCGCATCTCCGGTCCGATCCTCACTGCGATCATGTCCTTGGCAAGTTGCTCGCCCAGGCGGACACCCGCATCGTAACGTTCGGCGACGATATCGGTCAGGCCGTAGTCGACGGTGATCTCGACGTTGACGTCGGGATTATCAGGAAGAAATTTTTCAAGCGCGGGTGCCAGCACGGAGATCGCGGCATGTTCGCCAGCCGTGATCCTGACGGTGCCCGCGGGTTTGTCACGCATCTCGCTGAGCGCTGCCAGTTCGGCCTGGATTTCATCGAACCGAGGGCCTGCTGTCTGGAGAAGACGTTCGCCTGCCGCCGTGGGCGATACCCGGCGAGTCGTGCGGGTCAGCAACCGAAGCCCGAGGCGCTCCTCGAGACCGCGGACGGTCTGGCTAAGTGCTGACTGCGAGACACCGAGCTTCACGGCTGCCCGCGTAAAACTCTCCTCACGCGCGACCGTGACGAATGCGACCAGATCGTTGAAATTCTCCTGCGGCATTCATTAGGCATCCTTATAGCTTCATCCCGATTACTGCCCCTAATCGACATGGTCGGCAAGAGCTATCTTCTCGTCAGCACAATGCAGCTTTGCCGTGGAGGACGGCGAAAGCCATCCAAATCATCGGGATTTCAATGCCACACGGAAACACCGCCACCTCACCACCACACAAGACCGCGATCCTGGCTATCATCCTGATCAGCTATGTGATGATCGTGCTCGACATCTCGGTCGTCCTCACCGGTCTGCCGAAAATCCACAACGAACTCGGCTTTACCGACGCCGGGCTTGCGTGGGTCCAGAGCGCCTACACGCTCACCTTCGGCGGTTTTCTTCTGCTCGGTGCACGGGCCGGAGACATCCTCGGCCGTCGCCGTATGTTCGTTATCGGCATTGCGATCTTTACCGTCGCATCCGTCGCAATCGGTGCGTCGCAGTCATCGGCATGGATGCTGTCCTGGCGTGCCGTCCAGGGACTGGGTTCTGCCATTCTCGCGCCAACCACGCTGGCGCTTCTGCAGACCACCTACGACGAAGGCGAAGAACGCGTCCGAGCGGTCTCGTTCTACAGTGCGGCGGCAGGCGTGTCCGCGACAGTCGGTCTTGTCGTCGGCGGCCTCCTTGCCGACTGGCTCTCATGGCGCATCGGTTTTCTGATCAATCTTCCGATCGGCATCGCCATGATCATCGCAGCACGTATCTACATCCACGAGACGAACAGACGTCGGAACGTTAGACCTGCCCGGCGCAGTGACGTCCACGCTGGGCATGGGTGCCTTCGTCTACGGCTTCATCCGGTCCGCGCAGGCAGGCTGGGATACAACGACTTTCGCTACCATTGTCGCAGCCATCTTCATTCTTTGTGCGTTTGTCTTGATTGAGCGACGTGCCAGCCAGCCCATTCTTCCGCTTCGCTTGTTTTCCGACATGGAACGTTCGGGAGCCTATGCAGGCCGCGCCCTCTATATCAGCGCGATGGTAGGGTTTTTCTTTTTCACGACCCTATATCTCCAGCAGGTCGCGGGCCTACGCCCCGCATTGGCAGGCCTGGCCTTCGTACCGGCGACGATGCTGCATGTCCCGATCGCGATCATCGTTCCACGGCTTATTCGGCGCTTTGGTCACAACACGATCCTGATCACGGGTATGCTGATCGGCATCGTGGCCATGGTATGGCTCAGCCGCGCGAGTGTCGGATCGAACTACTGGACCGCTGTCGCGTTACCGATGATCCTGATCGGCATCAGCCAGGGCCTGACACTTAGCCCGCTCACCTCATCCGGTGTGGCGCGTGTTGCTCGTGAGGATGCAGGTGCCGCCTCTGGTGCGGTAAACGTCGCGCATCAGATCGGCAGTTCCGTGGGACTTGGCATCCTCATCGCCATAGCGGCGATCGGTTCTTCGGGCCTGACAGGAGCTGACCTGACCGCCCACAGGGTTTCTCATGCGTTCGATGCCGGCACCATCATGCTGGTGGCGACACTGCTGATCTCGATTTTCACAATCGTTCCTGCCGCCCGGCGGCAGGCTCTGTCCCAGGAAGAAGCCGCGCAAGCCAAGTGCGCGGCCTGATCAAGGAAATGACAATGAAAAAACGAACCCTCGGAACACTTGAAGTCTCGTCCCTTGGCCTCGGATGCATGGGGCTCAGCCACGGCTATGGAGCGGCGACAGACACCAGGGATGCCATTGCCCTCATCCGCACCGCTTACGATCACAGTGTCACCTTCTTCGACACGGCACAGGTCTACGGTCCGTTCACCAACGAGGATGTCGTCGGCGAGGCACTGCAGCCGATCCGCGACAAGATTGTGATCGCCACGAAGTTCGGCTTCGAGCTTCCGAGCCCGGACGGCGGCCAACACATGAATAGCCGGCCCGACTACATCCGCCAGTCGGTAGAGGGGTCGCTGAAGCGTCTGCGCACCGATGTCATCGATCTGCTCTACCAGCATCGCGTCGATCCGAACGTGCCGATTGAGGACGTTGCCGGAACGGTCAAGGACCTGATCGCAGAGGGCAAGGTCAAGCATTTCGGGCTGTCGGAAGCTGGCGCGCAGACCATTCGAGATCGCGGACGCGCTCTCGAAGATCGACATCGTCGGAGACAGATATCCCGCGCACCTCCAGGCGCGCGTCGGCAAGTGACATCAGGAGAATGACAATGAAAACCAGAAAACTCGGAAACCTCGAAGTCTCCGCCCTCGGTCTCGGATGCATGGGCATGAGCTCGGCCTATGGCCCCGCCGCCGACAAGGCAGAGATGATCAAGCTGATGCGTTTCGCCCATGACGAAGGCCTTACCTTCTTCGATACCGCCGAGGCATACGGCCCCTTCGTCAACGAGGAACTCGTCGGCGAGGCTCTCGCCCCGATCCGAGACAAGGTGGTGATCGCCACCAAGTTCGGCTTCGATATCGATCTGGAAACAGGTGAACGTCGTGGCGGCACCAACAGCCGTCCGGAGCATATCAAGGCCGTCGCCGAAGCAAGCCTGAGGCGGCTCAAGACCGACCGTATCGATCTCTTCTACCAGCACCGCGTCGATCCCGCCGTTCCGATCGAGGACGTGGCGGGTGCGGTAAAGGACCTGATCGCCGAGGGCAAGGTCAAGCACTTCGGCCTCTCGGAGGCAGGCGTCGGCACGATCCGCAAGGCACACGCTGTCCAGCCAGTCGCTGCCGTCCAGAGCGAATATTCGCTGTTCTGGCGTGGCCCCGAGACGGAACTGCTTCCCGTGCTCGAAGAACTGGGGATCGGTTTCGTGCCCTTCACCCCGCTCGGTGCAGGTTTCCTGGCGGGCAAGATCGATGAAAACACCAAATTCGACGCGACCGACTTTCGCAACGCTGTCCCGAGGTTCACGCCCGAGGCCCGCAAGGCGAATTATGCGCTGGTCGATGCGATTACTGTGATCGCCGAGAACAAGCGCTCGTCCCCAGCGCAGGTGGCGCTCGCCTGGCTGCTCGCCCAGAAGCCATGGATCGTGCCGATCCCCGGCACGACAAAGGAGCACCGTCTCAAGGAGAACATGGGAAGCGTCGATCTCGAACTGACGTTGGCCGACCTTGAGGAGATCGCGTCCGTGCTCGCGAAGTTCGAGGTCGTCGGCGAGCGCCTGCCCGAAGCTGTCCTGAAGATGACTGGCCTCTGACATGGACGGCGTGTCGTCCTCCCGTTTCAAGTTCGATGCCATAGGCACGTCCTGGGAGATCGACACGCCTGCACCGCTCGCAGCGGAAATCCAGGAGTATATCCTGGACATGGTCGAGCGCTTCGACAGCGTCTATTCGCGGTTCCGGGACGACTCCATCGTCACGCGGACTGCGAACGCAACGAATGGCGGAACATTCGACTTTCCCGCAGACGCGATCCCGATGTTCGATCTGTTCGATCGGCTTCATGCGATGACCGACGGGGCTGTCGATCCATTGGTCGGTCGCGACCTCGAACTGCTGGGATATGATCGGCAGTGTTCCCTCACGCCTCAGAGAATGGAGGTAGGGACTTCCCACCCGACATGGTACCGCGATGTCATCCGGGATGGCAGCAGGCTTACGACCCGTAGGCCGCTGGTGATCGATCTCGGAGCGGTTGGCAAGGGTGCGCTCGTCGATAGTGTCTCGGAACTGCTACTGGCCGCTGGTCTTGAGGATTTTATCGTCGATGGTAGTGGTGACATCCGCCATCGTGGCAGCCACGCGCTGGAGGTCGGCCTCGAACACCCTCTCGATCCGGGCGCGGTGATCGGGGTGGCCAGCCTGAGCAACGCCTCCATATGCGCATCCGCGACCAATCGGCGAACGTGGGGCAATGGTCTGCACCATGTCATCGACGCCCGCACCGGAATGCCGACTTCCGACGTCATCGCAACTTGGGTGATCGCGGCCGACACGGCGACGGCCGATGGGCTCGCGACTGCACTTTTCTTCGACGCGACCCAGCCGCTGATGGCAACCTATGACTTCTCCTTCGTCCGCATGTTTGCCGATGGCCACCTCGAGGTCTCCGACAATTTTGAAGGGGTGCTGTTCACATGAGAAAGAACCACGATGCTTAACCAGACAAGGAACATTCTCTTAAGCACCATTCTGACGATGACGCTCGCGGGAACGGCGGAAGCACAAAGTGCTCGCCCTTCCCGCTATGCCGACGGGGTGTACGCGGCGACAGGCGAATATGGAGGACAACCTTCACACATCACCGTCACGGCGACACTCAACGAGGGAGTCATCGCTGCCGTCACCGTGACGCCGCATGCCTATGTCCCTATGTCCCTCGTTCCCTCGAACTCCAACGTGCCTTCGCGGCCGCCGTGCCGAGGATGGTGGTCGGCAAACGCATCGATCAGGTCAGGGTCGGAAAACTGGCGGGTTCCAGCGGCACGCCAAAAAGATTCAACGATGCCATTCTTCAGATCAAGCAGCGGGCCGAACGAGGATGAGCGCGGGCCGAAGACGCGACGCTACCGACCGTATGCGAAGCGTCTCGGCTATATCTGATGTCCGCGGAGGGCTGTAAGCGGAAATATCAGAGATATGAAAAGCACCGCCGCGATGCGCAGGTAGCGGGCACGGGCTGGCTTTGCGCGTTGCGCTTTCAGGTATGGTCCTTGAGGACGAGGAGCTACCATCGCCAGGGAAGAAGAGTAAGCACAAGAAATTCTGCCCTACCGGCGCCAGATCGCAAACCGGCAGGGAGGACGTCCGTAACCTCGACTATCGAACCCTTCCTCCCGCCCAAATTGCCGCCCCTTGAGCCATACGGCAAACCCGTGCCGTATGGCATTTCGCCAACGGGAACATCCTGCAGGCAAAAATCAAGCCGGGAGCACTCCAGATTTTTTCGCCACCCATGTCGCGACATAATCCATCAGGCCGGGCGAAAGGCAGTCATAGGGCTCGAGTCCCAGTTCCTTGAGCCGGGCCCTGACACCGTCCATACGCTCCGGATTGACTCCGGATTCGATGATCGACGATACGAAAGCAGCAAACCCCGGAGGTGCCCAACCGTTTTCCTGGAACCGCTCCGGATGGATGAAATCCAGTCCCTTGAATGCGTGGTCCCGCTCGACCGGACCATACATATGAACACCGCATTGTTTGCAGGCATGTCTCTGGATGAGCGCGCTCGGATCAACCACGGCGAGCTTGTCGCCGTTTTCAAGCACCGTCACCTTGTCGTGAGGCACAACGGCGACGATCGAAAAGTCGGCACCCTTCGGCTTCCAGCATTTGGTGCAACCGCACGCGTGGTTATGTGCCACCTGTCCCTCGATTTTCACCTTCACCGGGCGGTCGACACACTCACAAACCAATGTGCCACCGGAAAAGCCGGCGCCGGCGGGCTTTACGCCACCATCCACCGCGGGATGGATGCGAACTTGAACTGCACTGTCCATTGCAAGTCTCCTCCTCTGCTTAAAATCCTGTTCCGGTTACCGGCGGTTGCCCCAAGTCTCTTCGTCTTGTGGCAAAAAACCGCTCAATAGACCACCACGCCGCGGATCGATTCACCCTTGTGCATCAGCTCGAAACCCTTGTTGATGTCTTCGAGCGGCATGGTGTGGGTGATCATCGGGTCGATCTGGATCTTGCCTTCCATGTACCAGTCGACGATCTTCGGCACGTCGGTGCGACCGCGGGCGCCGCCGAAGGCCGTGCCCATCCAGTTGCGGCCGGTGACCAGCTGGAACGGACGGGTGGAGATTTCCTGGCCGGCACCGGCAACGCCGATGATGACCGACTTGCCCCAGCCGCGATGCGACGATTCCAGCGCCTGGCGCATGACCTTGGTGTTGCCGGTGCAGTCGAACGTGTAGTCGGCACCGCCGATCAGGTCACCATGACGCTTGGTCATGTTGACCAGATAAGGAACGATATCCTCGCCGACTTCCTTCGGGTTGACGAAGTGGGTCATGCCGAATTTTTCGCCCCATTCCTTGCGGTCCGGGTTGATGTCGACGCCGATGATCATGTCGGCGCCGGCAAGCCGCAGGCCCTGAAGCACGTTGAGGCCGATGCCGCCGAGACCGAAGACGATCGCGGTGGAGCCGATCTCGACCTTGGCCGTGTTGATGACGGCGCCGATACCAGTCGTCACGCCGCAGCCGATATAGCAGACCTTGTCGAACGGCGCGTCAGGATTGATCTTGGCAAGCGCGATCTCCGGCAGAACGGTGAAGTTCGCAAAGGTCGAGCAGCCCATATAGTGGTGGATTTTGTCCTTGCCGATCGAGAAGCGGCTCGTGCCGTCCGGCATGACGCCCTGGCCCTGGGTGGAGCGGATCGAGGTGCAGAGATTGGTCTTGCGGCTGGTGCAGGAATAGCACTCGCGGCATTCCGGCGTGTAGAGCGGAATGACGTGATCGCCCTTCTTCAGCGAGGTGACGCCAGGTCCGACATCGACGACGATACCGGCGCCTTCATGGCCGAGAATAGCGGGAAACAGGCCTTCCGGATCGGCGCCCGAGAGGGTGAAATCGTCGGTGTGGCAAATCCCGGTGGCCTTGATCTCGACCAGCACTTCGCCGGCCTTCGGGCCGTCGAGCTGAACCGTCATCACTTCCAGCGGTTTACCTGCCTGAACGGCTACAGCGGCGCGGACATCCATCTTTCCCTCACTCCCCTTTGACTGTCCCTGGAACAGGCCGTTTTTCCCGGCCTCAAGCCTGCTCATGGCTTCACTGGGTAATCCTCTGATCCCGTTCGTCGAGCAGCGGCACGCCATAATCTAACAGTAGCTTGTCGATTTTCGCCTGGTTTTCCTTGATGAACGTATTGAGTGTGCGCTTCCAGCTCTGATCGGAAGGGCGAACTCCCATTGTGATCCGGTAGATCATGCGCTGGCCGCCCTTTTCATGAGTGAGCGGCACGAGCGTCATCTCGGCACCGGATCGAGAGGCATAATAACCGGCCATCGGACCCCAGAGGACTGCGGCGTCGATTACCCCCGACTGCATGTCACGCAACGCCAACTCTGCCATGGAGGGCATGGCACGCGTATCAACCATCAGCGGATAGACCTTCGCCTTCCCCATCAGCTTAGCCTTGGCCATGTTAGCCGTCGGCGGCGTACCCTCGACAACCCCGATGCGCTTGTCTTTAAGCTTCGGGTCGGCGAGCGTTTCGACCCCCGACAGATCGCCGCCCTTCCGATAGACCAGCACATAGGACGAGCGGTAATAGGCATTGGTGTTCTGCACCAACTCATCACCCTGTGCGTATCCTATGATGACATCGCAGCGGTTGGCCCCGAGCGTGTTGCGTACGAAACCATTGATCGAGGGAAACCACGTATACGCGACCGATTTTCGTCCCGTCCCCTCTGCAACAATCTGTGCCAACTTGTCCTCGAAACCGTCGCCGCTTTGATCGGAAAAGGGCATGTTGGACGGATCGGCACAGACGCGCAGAACATCCGGATCGACAAGTTCTCCCGCCGCGCCAAGACCAGCCCCTTGAGCAAGAACCTGATGTGTCATGACACTCATCGCTGCTGCGAAAATCGCCATCATCCATCCGCCATGGGCGAGATTCCGCACTACCGGAAAGATGCCGGGCTGGACACCATGCTTCATCTCAGCCTCCCATACAGGAGGTTTCGTAGTCTTTCGCCCCTTGTGGTTTATCGGCCTTTTTCGGCGGACGACCGCGGGGGGCTGCACCGACCGCACGCGCCCGCAGATAGACGTAGATGTCGTCGAGATAACAGTAGACATTCTTGTTATCGCCAAAAGCCGGCATGACGTTCTCCTTGCCGCCACCGACATTTTTGCGCCCTTCCGCCACGATCGACAGGAAACTCGCATAATCCAGCCGCTTTAAGCTGTCTGCCAAGGCCGGAGCATAACTGGACCCGACGCCGTCCGGCCCATGACAGACATGACAGTCGGAATGATATCGGCGGTAGCCGCTGAACGTATACCAGTCGACCGTACCGTCCGCCTGGATCTTGAAGGTCGGATTTCCCTCCTTGTCGAGAAACTTGCCATCCTCCTCGGTCGCCGCCGCCGCCTTTTCCTTGTCATCATCGGCGAAGGCCATTCCGGGTGTAAGAAACGATAATGTCACGATGCCAAATGCGATAGCTGCCTTGCAAAAAGCCATTGATGAACCTCACATGTGAAACATTTCGGGAGCGATGAAAAAGCCCGCCTCAAAGCTCCCAACCAAATGAAGAAGCCTGCCCGCACAGTCGTTTCGGATGATCATTTGATGCCCAGAGGGCACCTTGAGGGCCGCGCCACGCGAGCACGACCCTTCGACGGAGGATATTTCCGTGGTCAGTTGTCCGGGAGGCCGAATACTGTCAGCTGGCCGCCAAGCGTGGTGTAGTCGGCAAGCGCCGCATAACCGCCGACAGCGCCGAGACCCGCCGTTCCGACGACGGCAGCCTCATCCTGTCCGCCGCGCCCCTGATCCACTGCACCATGCCATGCCGCAGCGTTTTCAGGAGAGAGAAGCCCACCGGCAAGACCGATGCCGGCCCAGCCGCCAACGCCCGAAAGCACGGCAATATACTGTTTTCCGCCATGTTCGAACGTGTTGATATTGCCGATAATGCCGGAAGGCGTCTTGAACCTGTAAAGTTCCTTGCCCTTCAGATCGACAGCCTTGATATAGCCTTCCAGCGTGCCGTAGAAGACCACGTCTCCGGCGGTTGCCAGCGCCCCGGACCAGACGGAGAACTGTTCGGGTATAGACCAGACGATCTCACCTTTGGCGGCATCCCAGGCAATGAAATTGCCCATGCCACCATGGCTTTCCGGCGCCGGATACATCGACACGGTCGCGCCGACATAAGGCTGGCCGGCCGTGTAGCTCACTTTATAGGGTTCGTAATCCATGCAGACATGGTTTGTCGGCACGTAGAAAAGGCCTGTTTTGGGCGAATAGGTCGCCGGTTGCTGGTCCTTAGAACCGAGTGCTGCGGGACAAATGCCGGTGGAGTTGACGTCCTCACCATTCTGCTGCGTTGAATATTTCGCGACCACCTGTGGCCGGCCATATTGCTCGCTCTTCGGATCCATCACGACTTCCGTCGCCCAGTTGACCTTCGGATCGTATTTCTTGGCCACCAGCAACTCGCCGCTCACCCGATCCAGCGTGTAGCCGAAGCCGTTCCGGTCGAGATGCACCAGAACATCATGTTTCTTGCCCTTGACCTCCATGCCGTCGACGAGAATGTTCTCGTTGACGCCGTCATAATCCCACTCGTCATGCGGGGTCATCTGGTAGAGCCATTTGGCTTTGCCCGTATCGGCATCGCGCGCCATCAAGGTCATCGACCAGCGATTGTCGCCAGGTCGTTGAACCGGGTTCCAGGTCGAGGGATTGCCGGTGCCGTAATAGATGAGGTTGGACTTCGCATCGTAGGAGAACCAGCCCCAGGTCGTACCGCCGCCGGTCTTCCACTGCTCGCCTTCCCAGGTATTGATGCCGGAATCCTTACCCACCGGCTTGCCCAGATGGGTCGTTTTTTCCGGGTCGATCAGCGTTTCGGCATCAGGCCCGGTCGAATAGGCTTTCCACGCGAGCGAACCGTCCTTCAGGTTATATGCCGCAGTCCAGCCACGAACGCCGAATTCGGCGCCGGAGATGCCGATCAGCACCTTGTCCTTGACCACAAGCGGCGCAGCCGTGCCGGATTCGCCCTTGCCGCCATCGATCTGATCACCGTTCTTCACCGACCAAACGACCTTGCCGGTCTTGGCATCGAGCGCCACCACCGTCGTATCGGCCTGGTTCAGGATGATCTTGCCGTCACCGTAGGCAACTCCGCGATTGACGGTGTCGCAGCACATGATGCCGATGACGTTCGGATCCTGCTTGGGTTCGTATTTCCAGAGGATCTTGCCGTCGTTCTTCAGGTCCAGCGCATAGACGATATTCGGGAATGGCGTGTGAATATACATCACGTCGCCGATGACCAGCGGTCCACCCTCATGGCCTCTGAGGACGCCGGTGGAAAAGGTCCATTTCACCTGCAGGTTCTTGACGTTGCCCGCAGTGATCTCCTTGAGTTCCGAATAACGATGGTTGGCATAGTTGCCGGTCGGCATCGCCCAGTTTTTCGGGTCTTTGGCAAGCTTGGTCAGGTCGTCGTTGGCGAAAGCCGCCCCGGAAAACCCCGTGGCCAGAACGCCCGCGGTCGCCAGTGGTAGAAATAGATTTCGTGCAATGTTGGAATTGACAGGTATCCGCATGTGAAATCCTCCCGATGCTTATTATCCACGCACGATTCGTCGTCGCGAACCGTCGCATGCTCCAGCGCAGCCAAGTGATTTTCTCAATGTGCGGGAAACGTTTCCGTCAGCGTGTCACGGCAAAAGGATGGGCCAAGGGCACCTTTACTGCCCACCCGATAGGCCTGCGGATCTTGCCTCTCCCAAAAACAAGACCTTGAAGCCGGAAACCGTTTAAAAGATAGGGTATTACATTAATCGCGGCAAGTGTATTATTTGAGCTGACTTGATCTATAATTGAATTTGCTGCTCCGCGACATATTTTATTGCAAATGCTCAGGAGTATTACTTAGATAAAACATATGATAATTTGAAGATGATTGCGGAATTCTCTTTGAGCATTGGGAGTACAACGCCATGAACAAGGAAGGTTTTTGATGTTTATCAGAATTTTTCAGCTCTCATTCTTCTTCGTTGCACTCTGCTTCACCACAATCTCCCTGGCGCGGGACGATTACCCAACGGTTGCAATAGTCGATTATGTCCACGGTTGCATGAAAGCGAACGGCGAAACGCGAAACGCACTCCAAAGTTGTTCTTGCTCGATCGATGTCATCTCGTCGATCATACCCTATGAGCGTTACGAGGCGGCCGAGACTTTTATGAGCCTGGGCCTGCAGACGGGCGAGCGAGGTGTACTTTTCCGACAGGGAGCTGTGGCGAAATCGGCCGTTTCCGAGCTGCGACGCGCTCAGGCGGAGGCGGACGTTCGCTGTTTCTGACCGTGTTGACAATTCGCTAGCGGCTGGAAAATCAGACCTTGCGACCCTTATCCGGAAAGGCGCATTTCCAGCGTACAATTCTTACCGCAGGGTGCTGTCCCGACCATTTCGCGATTTCCGCCGGCGCCAGGATCATGCATTGGAACAGCGAACCGCGGCTCTCGAAAAGCAGATGCTCATTGCGGCAATCGCTGGGATTGGCCAACAGACACACCGTCAGGACAAGATCGACCATGTTCATCGCAAGCCCCTCTCCTGCATCATGTGGACCGCGATTTTGTCGGCCTGCAGGGGCCGTCAGCAGGCTACAGAATACGCTTGCCCGAAAAAGCCGTCAATCAGACATGCCGAACGTACGAAATCTCTAATGCAACCTTATTTTGCAGACGACCTGATTTCGGGATGTTGACTTAGCGTTATGACGAACTACCCTTGCGTGTGCAGGCGTGGTGTCGAACCGAGTTACCCGTCACCGCTCATGCTTTTGGGAGGAACTCTATGCGTGCCATCTGTTATATTGGCGCCATCGGCCTTGTGCTGCCGATGGCGGGCTATGCCTTTGGCCAGGATGCGGCTGCGGGTGAAAAGGTATTTGCGAAATGCAAGGCCTGTCATGTCTCCGATACCGATCAGAACAAGATAGGCCCTTCTCTGAAAGGGCTGCTCGGACGAACGGCTGGATCCCATGAGGGCTTCAAATATTCTGCGGCCATGAGCGATGCCGGCAAGGGCGGCATGGTGTGGGATGAAGCCACACTCACCACCTATCTTCATGACCCGAAAGGCGTCGTCAAAGGCACCAAGATGGCGTTCGTCGGGCTGAAGGCGGACAAGGACGTGGCCGATGTCATCGCCTATCTGAAGCAATTTTCGCCGTGACATCTGGTGTTGGCGGCCCGACCCGCTTCACTGAGCGGGCGAGGCCTCGGCAAGCGTTTTGACCAGCGCATACAGCCGCTGCTCTATCAACGTCGGCACCTCGCAGACATAAGTGAGCGACTGGACGCGTTCCTGGAAGATGCGCGTCTGGAACATCAGCCGCTCGCTGCGCAGCGTCACCTGGTTCTGGTCCACATCCGGCTTTGCCCGCATGGCATCAAGCGCAGAGCCTTCCCGACGAAGGCTGGCCGCCAAATCACGCTGGCGTTGCGCATAACGGGCGATGCCGGAGATGACATGGCTGCGCTCGCCATTCATTTTGTCGAACAGGCCCTGTATCAGCATGGCGATATGGAGTGTCCGCTGGTCTGTCGGCAGCGTGTCGCGATAGGCTTTGATCTTCTCTTGCGCCTCCGGCAGCGGAAGGCGTCGCGCGGCGAGATCATCCACCAGTTCCGACACCGCCTCATCCTTTGACCAGTCTGCGGCCTGCGGTGGCAGTTCCGGCCCCGTCCAGATCTGGCCGATCGACAATTCAGGCACCTTACGCTGGATGCAGGGCCAGTCGGGATCGTCGCCCTGGGCGGCAAAAACCGGCCGTGACAACGCCGCAAATCCCAAGGCCGCAGCGATCAGAGCACGCATGAACCACAACATCAGCCATTTCCTCCTGAATCCCGTTTGCGGTTCAACAGCCCTTTGGCGGGGTCATAGGCAAGAATGGCGCCGCCGAGGAATAGCACGGTGAAACCGCAAACGACTGCAAGCGATATCCAGTCGATCCGGCCGTAAAGCGCAAAGCGGATCAGTTCCACCGCATAGGTAAAAGGGTTCGCCTGGCAGATATGGAAAAGAGGTGGACTGGATTCCTGAATTCGCCAAAGCGGATAGAGCGCCGAGGATGCAAAATACATCGGAAAGATCACGAAATTCATGATGCCGGCAAAATTTTCCAGCTGGCGGATCATCGAGGACAGAAGCATGCCGAGCGAACACAGCATCATACCCGCCAGAACCAATGCCGGCAGGACCAGCAGGTAACCGATCACCGGTGGCTTGACGCTCCAGAACCAGGCGATGGCAAGAAACACGTAGACCTGCAAAACCGACACGGCGACACCGGCCAGAAGTTTAGAGACCAGCAGAAACCAGCGCGGAAACGGGCTGACGAGCAGGGTGCGCATGTTGCCCATCTCGCGGTCATAGACCATGGAAAGCGACGACTGCATGCCGGAAAACAACAGGATCATGCCGCAAAGCCCCGGAGTGATATAGACCTCGTAGAGAACATAGGTCTTGTAGGGAGGGATGATCGACACGCCCAGAACCTGGCGAAAGCCGGCGGCAAAGACGAACAGCCACAAAAGCGGCCGCACCAGCGAAGAGATGAAACGTTCGCGTTGATTGAGGAAACGCAGGCCCTCGCGAAGCATGATACCGGTGAGGCACGCGGCGTATTGAGCGATGCCGAACCCGCGTTGCGGGTTGCCTGAGACGGTGCCGGTCTGGGCGGGAATGCTCATCGCGCCGCTCCGACCAACGGAGCCGCCGCATCGACCTCGCAGCGCGCGGCAAGATCTCTGCTCTCCCCTATCGCTGCGACGGCGGCCACGCTCAATTCGGAGCGCGAGGCTCCGCTTGTCAGACCTGCGAAAGCCCCGCCGATATCCCTCGCCCCCGCCTGACGCACCACATCCGCAACCGCCCCCGCCACCAGCACGCATCCCTTGTCGAGGATCACCACATCGTCGGCCTGATCCACCTCGTCGATCAGATGCGTTGCCCAAAACACGCTCAAGCCGGTCTGCGCCACCAGCGCGCGGATCGTCGCCAGGATGTCGGCGCGCGAGCGGATATCCAGCCCGACCGTGGCTTCGTCGAGCAAAAGCAAGGATGGCCGATGCAACAGCGCCCGCACGATCTCCACACGCCGCATCTGTCCGCCTGAAAGATTGCGGGCCTTGTCGTGCAGCCGGTCAGCCATATCGACCTGCGCCAGCAGCTCCCTGATCCGCACCATTGCATCCCGCCTGCCCATACCATGCAGCGCCGCGTGATAGGCGAGGTTCTGGCCGACGGAGAGGTCGAGATCGAGCGTGCGCGCCTGAAAGACGATGCCGAGCCGGCGCAGAGCTTCGCCCGGTTCACGCCTGATATCCCGGCCGAAGACGCGGATCGATCCCTGGCGGGTGTCGTAAAGGTGGCTGACCAGCGAAAACAACGTTGTCTTGCCGGCGCCATTCAGACCCAGCAGAACGGTGAAGCTACCTGCGGGAAGGGAGAAGGAGACGGCATCGAGCGCTTTCTTCTGCCCATAGGAATGGCTGACCATGGCGACCTCCAGCGCCATGGCTTGTGCTGGGCCGCCTTCGTCTTCGATACCGTGCATCATGTTCCTCCACGCTCACCACTGCGCCCGCCTGACGCCACACAAACTCATTTTCCTATTTGATGGTAATCGTCCCCTTCATTCCCTTGTCGGCGAGATCCGGCACTGACCATGTGTAGCTACCGGGACGAACAGCGGTGAATTGCACCTGCATCGTGCCTTCGCTGTCGAATTCGAGCCACGCCGGCGCGCCGTTCATATGGACCTCGAGATCGTTGATGACGATCTGGTTCACCCAGACATTGCGGAACAGGTCGGTGACGAATTTGTATTCCAGCCCTGCGGCAGAAGTGATCTTCCAGCGATAGCCCTGCCCCGCCACCAGCTCGAAATCCTTGCGATTGACGGCAAAACTGTCCTTTGCCGAGCCGAGCACCAGTTCCGGCACATCCTTGCTCGCCCGTGTCACCTTTTCCGTCGAGACTGCCGTTTTGGCTGCAGGCTTGTCGTCGTCATCATCATCCTTGTCCTGCGCAAAGCCGATGCCCGCAGACAGAAACACAGCCGCCAATGCGACCAGCCCCAATGTCCGATAATCCAGCATACTTTCCTCCTCCCGTTATCCCAGTTTCCTATTTCGGCGAAACCACCACGCCCCACGGCATCGCTCCGACCGTCACCGATTGCACCGGTTCGTCACTCGCCACGTCGATGAAAGTAATGTCGTTCGAAACGCCATTGGTGCTGATGATCGTCTTCTGGTCCGGCGTGAAAGCGAGCTGCCACACCCGCTGACCGACCAGCACATATTTCTCCACCTTGTAGGTGGCCGTATCGACCACCGCGACACGATTGGCCGGCCCCAGTGCCACATAGGCTTTTCTGCCATCGGCGGTGATGCGCACGCCGACCGGCTGGATCGCCTCGGAGCGCAGGCCGGCGATCTCGAAAGTGATCTTCTGCTTCACTTCCCGGCTGGCATTGTCGATGACCGAAACCGTACCGCCGATCTCCGCACTCACCCACACTTCCGATCCGTCCGGCTTGAATTCGGCAAATCGCGGCCGCGCATCCACCAGCACGTTATGAGTGATCTCATGGCTGTCGGTATCGATGAAATGCGCCATGTTCGTCGTCTCCGACGTGTTGACCATGGTCTTGCCGTCGGGGCTGATGCCCATGCCCTCCGGCTCCACGCCGACGGGGATTTCCGCCAGCACATCGCGGCTTTCGATGTCGATGACGGTGACCAGATTGTCGTCCTCGTTGGCGACATAAAGCGTCTTGCCATCCGGCGACAGAACGAACAGTTCCGGGTCCGGCCCGGAGGGAAGCGTGTCGACGATCTGGAGCGTCTGCGTATCGATCACCTCGATCGTGTCGTCGTCGCTGGCGCAGAGATAGATGAACCTGCCGTCGTGCGAGATGGTGATGCCTCGTGGTCTTTGCCCGACGGGAAGTGTTTTCACCACAGTGCCGGTTGCCGTGTCGACAACGGTCACCGTATTGTCCTTCTCGTTCGACACATAGGCCATGAAGGCTTCGGCCGGCTGTGCGCCCATCAGTCCGCCGCATAGCAGCGAAGCAAACGTAATGGCGACTGAAGTCGGTCTTTTCTGCATGTCGGCCCCTCCCAAGGCTCCTCTGTTGTCACCTCATTTCAGCACGCACCTCGTCTCCGGTTGGTCGATGCCCAATGTGTCGAGTTCGGAGAATTGATGCAGAAATCCCTCCTGCGGTGAGGTCGACACCACCGATCGGCCATCGCCGATGAAGATCGGCTGCCTCAACTGCCAATTCCAGCGCCGAAAGGTCAGCTTCTGCCCCTTGAAGGCTGCAATGGAGAATTCGTCGGAGCGGATGAACCCAGCGATCTCGGCCGGATCGGCACTCCGCGTACGCGTTGCCGCCTCGCCGATGATGCGTCCTGCCGTCCAGGCAGACATATCCTTCGATAGCATCCGCCGTCCTGTGGCCTTGAGAAAACGATTCTGGATTTGTGTGCCGCCCCATTGCTCGCTGGCTGGATGCCAGGCGGAGGGCATAAGTCCCGCCGTGCCGGCTACAGGCCGCGGCTGCCAGGTGCGAAACGGCACATAGGTGCCGAAAACCTCGCTCTCATCGGCGACCAGCAGAATGTCATGCTCGGCCAGCCCCTGCGTAAACACCGGCATTTGCCGCTGGATCTGCACCACGCCGCTATCGGTTCGTCGCGCCGTGCCGGTATCGGCAAATTCCTTTTCCGCGACAATCTCCGCGCCGAACCGCTCGGCCGCCCGGCGCAGAGCGTCGGCGAACAGCCGGTCGTTCTCATGCGAACCATAAACCAGCGCCCAGCGCGGCCATTGTTTCCAGATCAGATATTGCGCTAGCCCGTCTGCCAGCATGCTGCGCGTCGGTGCAGTATGAAAGACGTTTGCGCGGCAATCCTCTTCCCGCAACCGGTCGTCCGTGGCACCGACATTGAAGACGATTATTCCTTTGGCTTGGGCTGCATCCGCCAGCGCCAGAAGCTGAACTGCGGAAAGATCGGCAAGGATTGTCGAAATCCCCTTGCCCGCCATCACATCGAAAACGGCAAGCACATCCGAATCCGGTTTTACTTCAACGACGTCCAGCGAGAATTTCTGCTCCAGGAAACGACCGGTCGTGTTGTTGTCGGATATGGCGACACTTGCCCCCGCCACCCCTTCGTCGCGCGGTGGTACATCGAGAACCGACAGCGCCAATTGCGGCGCATAGGCGCGAATGTAGCCGAGCCTGACTTCGGATGCCTCAGGTTCAGGCAGTACCTGACCTGCTGTTCCGGGTTTGGATGAAGCTTGTGCGCTAGCTTCTGCGAGAGGCAGAACCGCAAGAAAAACTGAAATGAGTAAAAAGACGAAAACAGCCACCACACATCCTATATGCTCGCAAAAGAACACACATCTCCGATACTGTTCGGATCTGCCATGGATTATCGGTGCCGTGGTCAGATTAGCGCAGACGCATCGGATTACAACCTGTAAATGTGAAGCTGCCTCTAAACTTCGCATTAATCTACAGTTGTACATCGCAGGATTGCGCGTATGATGATCTTGGCCGAAGAGGCCCTTTATGAGGAGGAGAAACTTATGAAGAAGATCTGGAAGAAACCGACGATGTGCACCGTCCCCGTCGGAATGGAAATGTCACGATACTTTCCCGCACAACTTCCGTCGAAAAAATAAGCAGTTAAAGCAGCCTCATCCGGACCCCGGATGGGGCGTCTTTCAGATATGATATTGAGCCGTGGCGAGATCTCGTCAGGGGAAGGGTTTCATGTACCTGAAGGTTGTGGGGTCCGCCGCCGGAGGTGGCTTCCCCCAGTGGAACTGTAATTTTCATTTGAGCCGCGATGCCCGAAAAGGCGCGGAAAACATCCGCCCCAGAACCCAGTCGAGTCTTGCCGCTAGCGCCGACGAAGCGCGGTGGGTGCTGTTCAACGCGTCGCCGGATATCCGACAGCAGATTGCAGCGACGCCGGAACTGCAGCCGGCCGAAAACGCCCCACCGCGTTCCACCCCAATCTCCGCCGTGGTGCTGACGAATGCGGATGTCGATCATATTGCCGGTCTGCTCAACCTGCGGGAGCGGGAGCGGTTCGTCATCTATGCCACGGCACGCGTTCTTGCGGTGCTGGAGCAGAATGCGATCTTCAACGTGGTCGATCCGGCCTTGGTCGAGCGTCGTGAACTGAAGTTGCATGAAATCTCTCCCATTCTGGACTGGCAGAACAGGCCAACCGGCATTTCGGTGGAAGCATTCGCGGTGCCCGGCAAGATTGCCCTTTTTCTGGAAGATCAGGCCAAGGCCGAACAAGGTTTCGGGACCGAAGAGGGCGATACGATCGGCCTGAAGATCACGTCTGGAAACGCCGTGTCGGCCGTCTTTTACATTCCTGGCTGCGCCCGCATCGACGGCAACCTCCGACAGCGCCTGGATCGGGCCTCATGCCTTCTCTTCGATGGAACAGTTTATACCGATGACGAAATGCTGACCTCCGGCGTCGGCACGAAAACCGGGCAACGCATGGGCCATCTGCATATTTCCGGCGATGACGGCTCGATGCATGCTCTGGCCGATCTTTCGATCGGACGGCGGATCTATGTGCATATCAACAACACCAATCCCATCCTGGACAATCATTCGCCCGAAGCGGCGGCGGTGCGCAAAGGCGGCTGGGAAATTGGATATGACGGAATGGAGATCCGCCTGTGAACGAGTTCGCTGATGCTGCAGGCAATGGACTGACGCCAAATGAACTTGAGCGTATCCTGCGCGAAATCGGCCTTTCCCGTTATCACAACCGCCACCCGCTTCATCATCAGATGACCTCGGGCCAGCTTTCGAAGGGGCAGTTGCAGGCCTGGGCGCTAAACCGCTATTGTTATCAGGCTGTTATCCCCCGCAAGGACGCGATGATCCTGTCGCATGCGGAAGATCCCGCGTTTCGGGCCGAATGGCGAAAGCGGATAGAGGATCACGACGGCAGTGACGGCTGGAATGGCGGCATTGCCCGATGGCTCAAACTTGCAACTGGGCTCGGACTTGATCGGGATTTTGTGGCGAGCCAGCAGGGCGCACTGCCGGCCACCCGCTTCGCCGTCGGCGCATATCTGTCCTTCTGTACAGATAAAAGCCTACTGGAGGCGGTGGCGTCTTCCCTGACCGAGCTTTTTTCACCCGTCATCATCGGCGAGCGGGTTCCCGCCATGCTCGCGAAGTATGATTATGTCACTGAGGATATTCTCGAATATTTCAAGCCGAGGCCGGTGCAGGCTTCGCGTGATGCCGATTATGCGCTCGCCTATGTGCGACAACATGCTGATACACCCGAAAAACAGCAGGCGGTGATCGATGCGCTCGTCTTCAAATGCGACCTGCTCTGGGCCATGCTGGACGCGCTGGAACAGGCTTACGGCGATCACGGTCACATTCCACCCGGCGCCTTCGATCCGAAGCAGCCATGATGAGACCGCAAAGGCAGCGCATCGTTATTTCTTCCGGATCGACGCCGACGCTGAAGCCCCATGTGCGGCTGCAATATGACACTGTCCGGCAGGCTTGGGCTTTGCTGTCACCGGAAAAGGTGTTCTGGCCGGATGAGGTGAGCCTCGATATTCTCAACCTATGTGACGGCACGCATTCGGTGACCCAGATCCTGGAGGAACTGTCGATGCAATATGACGCACCCATCGAAGAGATAACCTTCGACGTCCAAACCTTTCTGCAGGACTGGTCGGACCGTTCGCTGGTGACGTTATGACCGAAGCGGTTCTTCCCCCGATCGGCATGCTGGCCGAGTTGACGCATCGATGTCCGCTTCAATGCGCCTATTGTTCGAACCCGCTCGAACTTCTGAAGGCAAACCGTGAAATGGCAACGGAAGACTGGCTGGCCCTGTTCGACCAGGCAGCCGATCTCGGCGTGCTCCAGATCCATCTGTCAGGAGGTGAACCGACCCTGCGGCAGGATCTCGAAACTCTGGTCCGCCGCCTGAGCGATCGCGGCGTCTATACAAACCTGATCACCGCCGGCGTCGGTATTCGTGAAGGACGGATCGACGATCTGGCGCGGGCTGGACTGGATCATGTCCAGATCAGTTTTCAAGGCGCTGTCGCCGCCACCACCGAAAAGATCGGCAATTATCGCGATGCGCATGTCAAGAAGATCGGGACGGCCGAACAGGTGCGTGCAGCTGGCCTGCCCTTGACGATCAATGCTCCTATCCACCGCCACAATATCGATGAGATCCCGGCCTTCATCGAACTGGCGCTCGAACTTGACGCCGAGAGGCTGGAGATCGCCAATGTTCAATATGCCGGCTGGGCGCTTCTCAACCGCAATACCCTGATGCCGGACCGTGCCGCCGTCGAACGCCAGGTGAATGTCGTGCGGGAAGCGCAGGAACGGCTTCACGGCATTCTCGCCATCGATTTCGTCACGCCCGATTATTTCGCGATTTACCCCAAACCCTGCATGGGCGGCTGGGCGCGCGACGCCTTCATGGTGGCGCCGGACGGCACCGTCCTTCCCTGCCATGCTGCCGACACCATACCGGGACTTGTTTTCGACCGTTTCGGCGAAAAAAGCCTGGCCGACATCTGGCACGGTTCTTCCGCATTTAACGCCTTTCGAGGCACGGACTGGATGGCGGAACCCTGCCGTACCTGCGACCGCAAGGAAATAGACTGGGGCGGCTGTCGCTGTCAGGCGATGGCGATTGCAGGAAACGCTGCCGCCACCGATCCCGCCTGCATCAAATCTCCATTGCACGCGCGCATGGCGGCCTTGATCGAGGAAGCAACGACATCCAGGCAGGATGTCTTCCACTATCGCCGGATAGCACGCAGTATGGCTGACCACGCATGCGATGCCACCGAGGCAGTAGGCACCGAACTGAGAAACTAGCCCTCTGCATGTAAATTGAGGTGCACAGGAATTTTGGGCCAGCGGAAGCTGAAGTTTTGCAAGATTGTGAGGGCAAACGTGCCTGCGGAGAGGCAGGAGAGTACATAAGATTTTTCGCTCCGGACGACATAGACCGGGCTTTCGCGAGGAGGATCGATCTTATTCCGGGAATATTGGTTGCGGCGGCAGGCTTCGACCTCTGGCATAAAACCGGGTTGCCTTTTTCCTCGGCTTCTGGCGAAGTCGAGAATGCCTAACAACTCGCCGCGTAGGTTCGCGTGAACTTAGCCCCGCTTGGTTGTGTGGGGTAAGGACGATTTCCCAGATGAGTGAGCGGAGAGCTTCCGCCGCCTGCCTGCCGCCGTCCGGGGGGCGCTGGAGGATGTCGGACAGACGCTCGACGCGGCGGCAGTAGAGGTCGGCGCGATTAAGGTGAATGTCGGGCATGTCCGCCGGCACTTGCCCAAGGCGGGCGACGATCTCCGCCTTCTGTCGCTCAAGGTCGTCCATGCGGGCTTTCATGGACGGCTGGTACACGCCGTCCTCGATGGCCGCAATGATCCCGGCGATGGCCTTCTCGACCTTAGCGAGCGACTTCCGATCGTTCTGCGCCTGCGCGCGGCGATCCCGGGTCAGCCGGTTCATTTCCTCCGTGTATGCTTTGACGGCCTCCGGAAAACTCGCTGCGGGTCAGAGCGTAATTAAGCTATTAATGAGATACGAACTTTTGACCATATCTTTCAGGCAGCAAACCGCTGTGTTGGATGAAATCATACGGCGTGAATTCTTATCCATGGAAGTTATCTTACAAGCTCGCGCGACCATCACCCAGCCAAGCGGAATTGATAAATCAAATGCGCGGTCATCCCAATGATTTTGAATGAGCTCATGATTCAGCATTATCTGCTGTGAAGTATTCGCCATTCGCAACATCGTACGATTCCGAGATGAGACACTCTGTCCTACCGGACGATTTTTATAATCCTGCACCGGGCTTCAATGCTCTGCACACGCAACAATGTTTCCGAGAGATTACGTTTGTCTGTCGGAGATAATCCGCGATGCATTTTCTTGAAAAATATAAAAAGGGAACAGGTAAAATGTGGTTCAAGACTACTCTGGTTGCCATATCTTTCGCAGTCGCCGCGCATACAGCTCAGGCGCAGACGGTCTATAAGGTCGGGTCGACACCGACGGGTACTCCCTTCACCTTCCTCGATGCGAAAACCAATACCATCCAGGGAGTGATGGTGGATGTCATCGAGGGGATCGCCAAGGACGGCGGGTTCAAGATCGAGATCCAGCCGATGCAGTTCTCGGCGTTGATTGCAGCGCTGACCTCCGGGAAGATCGATATCATCTCAGCAGCTATGTATGGCTCGCCCGAGCGCGCCAAAGTCGTCGACTTCAGCCAGGATGTTTACGCCTATGGCGAAGGCCTGGTCGTATCTGACAAGGACACGACCGATTACATCAGCGTCCAAGATCTCAAGGGCAAGAAGCTCGGGGCTCAGGTCGGCACCCGCTACATCGATTACATGAAATCATCCGGCGCGCCGTCTGAGGTAAACGCCTATGAATCTCTGCCCGACATCCTGCGCGATGTCACCAATGGTCGCCTGGACGGCGGCGTCGGCGACTATCCGATTCTCTCCTATAATATTGCTCAGGGACGTTTCCCGGGACTTCGCCTCGTTCAATCCTACAAGCCGGCTGTCGTCGGTCCGATCAATATCGCGGTCACCAAAGGCAATGCCGAGCTTCTGGAAAAGATCAATACCGGGCTTGCCAAGATGAAAGAGGACGGCCGCTTCGACGCGATCAAGAAGAAGTGGGGCCTCTAAGACTCGGCAACAAAGATCATGTCTCATTTCTTCGAGCAGGCGCCCAGCTATCTGCCGATCCTGATGCAGGGCGTCTATCTGACCGTGCTCGTGACCATTGGAGCATTTGTCCTTGCGACCGTGCTCGGTCTGGTCTGGGCTTCGATGCGGGTGAGCGGCATTGCGCCGCTCGCCTTTACCGCCAGCACGATCATCATCATCGTCCGCGGCATTCCCGGAATGGTGATCCTGTTCTATATCTACTTCGTCATGCCGGATCTCGGCCTGTCGCTGACGGCCGTTCAGTCAGCCATAATCGGCCTGGGCATAGCCTATTCGCCTTACATGGCGGAGGTCTTCCACTCAGGCATAGAAGCCATCGACCGGGGCCAGACGGAAGCGGCGCTTTCGATCGGCATGGGCTGGGGCCTGCTGATGCGACGGATCATCCTGCCCCAGGCGATCCGTGTTGCATTACCACCCTACGGCAGCACGATGATCATGCTGCTCAAGGATTCCTCGCTCGCTTCGACGATCACCGTCGCGGAGCTGTCGCTGCAAGGAAAGTTGCTTGCCTCCTCGACCTTCGAAAACACGATCATCTTCACGCTTGTCGCATTCATCTATCTTGCCATGAGCCTGCCGCTGACGGCTTTCAATTCATGGCTTGAACGACGTCTGGGGAAATCGCGATGAGCATCATCGAACTGAAGAACATCCGCAAGAGTTTCGGCACGATCGAAGTCATCCACGACATCTCCTTCTCGGTGAAAAAGGGCGAGGTCGTCTGCATCATTGGCCCTTCGGGATCCGGCAAATCGACCTTGCTTCGCTGCATCAACGGACTTGAGACCTATCAGGGCGGCGAGATCAGGGTTCATGGCGATCGCGTCGATACCGCCAGCAAAAGCATCCGGCGCATCCGCACCCGGGTGGCCATGGTGTTTCAGCGCTTCAACCTCTTCCCTCATATGACGGCGTTGGAGAATGTCGCGGAAGGGCCGATCTACGTTAAGAAGGAACCGCGAGAGAAAGCGCTCGAACATGCCCGCGAACTCCTGACACGCGTTGGACTTGCCGCGAAGGCAGACAGCTATCCGCCCCAACTGTCGGGTGGCCAGCAGCAGCGTGTGGCCATCGCCAGGGCGCTCGGAATGCAGCCGGACGCCATTCTGTTCGACGAACCGACATCCGCGCTCGATCCCGAACTCGTCGGCGAGGTTCTTGCCGTCATGCGATCACTGGCCGCGGAAGGCATGACCATGGTTGTCGTTACGCATGAGATGGGCTTTGCGCGGGAAGTTGCCGATCGCGTGCTCTTTCTCGATGGTGGGGTCCTGGTCGAACAGGGGCCTCCCGAAGAAGTGTTGAGCCGTCCGCAAAACCCGCGCACACAGGATTTCCTGCGACGCGTTCTGGAAGCGTAACGGCCATGACAAAGCTGAAAAGCCGCTTTTTCACCCATGACGCCGTCAATGAACCCTATTGGTGGGAGGATGCGAAACCGACAGCAACCCTGGAAGCGGATCTGCCTTCCCACAGCGAGGTGGTCATTGTCGGCGGCGGCTTCACCGGCCTCAATGCGGCCCTGACGCTTGCCAGGGCAGGCCGACAGGTTACCGTATTGGATGCCGAAGCCCCCGGCTGGGGCGCCTCTTCACGAAACGGAGGCATGTTGGGGCCGGGCTGGGCAACATTCGACACGGCCATGGCCTATGGTCCCGACAAGGCAAGGGCAATCGTCACCGAGAGCTTTCAGGCCCTGCAGCACGTAAAGGATGTCGTCGACCAGGAGAGAATCGATTGCGATCTGGCAGTCGTCGGATATTTCCGCGGCGCTGTTACACCGCGCGCTTACGATGCGATGGGCGCGCAGCTGGAGCGTATCCGCAAAGTCATGCCCTGTGATGCTTATCTCGTGCCATATGCGGAACAACATGGCGAGATAGGCACCGATTTCTATCATGGAGGCCTCGCCATTCCCGGCTATGCCGGGTTACATCCGGCCCGATACGTTGCAGGCCTGGCACATGCTGTCAAACGAGCGGGCGTAAACATCGTTGCTGGCGTGCGCGTGACGGCACTCGAACGGCAAGCAGCAGGCTTCCGGGTGTCGGACGGCAAGAGGCAGATCGGGGCAAAGCAGGTTCTGCTCGCCACGAACGGTTATACCGGCCCGCTCTATCCTTTCCTGCAGCGCCGTATCATCCCGATCCGCAGTGCAATCATAGCAACCGAACCTCTGCCATCCGCCGTCATGAGCCGGTTGATGCCGAAGCGGCGCATGCTTGCCGGAAGCCAGCGTGTCGTCACCTATTTCCGGCCATCGCCGGACGGGACGCGCATCCTCTTCGGCGGCCGCGTGCTAAAGGTTACCGGTGAGGACGTAGTGGAAACAAATGCCGCGCATCTGCGTAAACAGATGCTGCAGGTTTTTCCCGAACTGGCGGATGCAGGGATTTCCCACTATTGGCACGGGCAGACCGGTTTCACCTTCGACAAGCTGCCGCATCTCGGTCAACATGAGGGTGTTTATTACGCCTGCGGTTATAACGGGACCGGCATCGCGCGCGCCAGCTGGTTTGGCCACAAGATAGCCCAACGCATGCTGGGTATCGAAGATGAACCGAGTGCCTACGAAGATCTGCCCTTCCGCAGCCGTCATCTCTATTACGGCAAGCCTTGGTTTTTACCCCTCGTCGTTCTCTATTACGAGATGCGTGACCGCTGGGACCAGCGGTAACGCAGGCCCGAATGCTTCCATCAGGCAGTTCCGCTAACGCGCACCTTCAGCCGAAGGATTGCGAAGCCAACCCATAAACGATCGGCCGGCCGCCGTCGCTTTCGCCATAACTCGCGGCCTCGGATGTCACCATCGTCTTGACCGTGTCGTAGACGGACATGCCGGACTGCTGGACAAAATTCGCAAAGTCGCCGGTCTCGAAACGAAGGTCGATCCGCAGGAAACTCCCGACATGCGCAACGATATGCGGACGTGTCACGACGATGGCATCCGCATCGCAGGACGCGACGATCGGGCCGATCACATGCCCGCGCCCGAACCGGCGTCTCATCGAATAGGCCAGCAACCGGTCGCCGTCATAAAGACCGTAGCAGATCGAGCTTTCAAGCAGACGGATGAGATGAACCCGCCGCTCCGCGCCAAAGGCGGGTGTATCGAGTGCAATCACGGCTTCGATATCGGCGCGATCCAGGCGTCTGAGCGTCAGGCCGTCGGCGATTGCGGCAGTTGCCGGCGGCGCAACGGCCTCGCCCTGACATTGAAATATCGTCCGTTGCGGGCGAAAGCCGAACGAGACGTAAAGGCGGCGTGCCTCACGGGTCGAGTTGAGACGAATATGCCGGCCGGAACAATCCGCAAGCACACGTTCCATCAGCCATCTCGCAGCGCCGTTCGCCTGCAGTCGAGGGGCGGTAATCAGCATGCCGAAAGTGGCGAACTGATCTCCATGAGGAAACCACATGGTGGATGCGGATATTCGCCCGATCTCGTCAAGCGCGACGAAGCCGTGGCCGACATCGCGTGCGTGCTGCCAATCGGGCGCCCGATGCGGCCATCCAACGGAAATCGACAATGCCTGAAGTTGTGAAAGCTCGACATCCGCGATGTCGGCCGTACGCATCTCGAACGCATCGACATGCAATGTCTGAGGTATCTTCGTATTCATCCTTCACCCAGCCGCGACAGGACTTTCTTGCAGGCCCGGTAAAAAGCCCATCACTCCCAGTGATTATGTTAGCCCGTACCTGGCGAAACATTTCACTGCGAAGACGAGTTTCGGCACAAGATTGCACCGTATCCCTTCGACTTTCAGCAGCCATCCCTTTTCCCGACGACTAACCTTGGTCTTCAAATCGGGGAGATGCCGCCATTACGGCACATAGCAACTGGGCATGACGGCAAGATCGATGCGCACCTACGAGATCCTGGAAAAACTGGTTGGTTTCCCTTCCATCGTCGGCACGCCAAACAACGATATCGTTGAGTGGATTGCGGCCTATCTCTCCTCGTTTGGCATCAAGTCGCATGTGCTGGCAGGCCCTGAGGGCGACCGAGCCAATCTTTTCGCGACGATCGGCCCTGTTGACAGGCCCGGCTATATACTTTCAGGTCACATGGATGTGGTGCCGGCCGGCGAGGCCGGATGGAATAGCGATCCTTTCGCATTGAGAGCCGATGGCGAAAAGCTGTATGGCCGCGGCACCAGCGACATGAAAGGTTTTCTGGCAGCGGTTCTGGCAGCCGTTCCCGCGCTTGTCGCTGCCCCCCTTGCACGCCCGATCCATCTTGCTTTCTCCTATGACGAGGAGGCCGGTTGCCGGGGTGTGCCGCATCTACTTACCCGGTTGCCGGACCTGTGCCTGGCCCCGCTTGGCGCCATCATCGGAGAACCGAGCGGCATGCAGGCGATCCTTGCGCACAAGGGAAAAGCCGCAGCCAGGGTCACGATCACGGGGCGAACGGGACATTCCTCGAGGCCCGATCTCGGCCTCAATGCTATTCATGCGATGACCGAAGTATTGCAGGCCTCCGTCGCTGCGGCAGCGGAGCTGACAAACGGTCCGTTCGAAAGAGAATTCGAGCCGCCCTATTCCTCCATTTCCGTCGGAACGATCCGCGGTGGCCAGGCCGTCAACGTCATTCCGGACCACTGCTCGCTCGAGATAGAGGCACGAGCCATTTCGTCCGCGGAACCGCAGACACTGCTTGCTCCCGTGCGAACGGTAGCAGCAGCACTCACCGCCAGAGGTTTCGAAGTCGACTGGCAATTGCTCAGCGCCTACCCTGCCCTTCTACTTGCCTCCTCGTCACCGCTCGCGGCCCTTCTTGAAGACCTAACCGGCATCGAGCCGCTCGCCGCGGTCAGCTATGGCACGGAGGCAGGTCTCTATCAGCAGGCGGGCATTGACGCGATCGTCTGCGGGCCGGGGGATATCGCCCGCGCCCATAAGCCGAACGAATTCATCCTGACGAGCGAACTGGCTGCTTGCCAGACGATGATCGAGATGCTCGGCCAGATATGCTGCCGGCAAACTTGAGATGGGAACAGCATCATGACCTTCCTTTTCCACTCAGACGCCGTGCGCGGCCAGATTTTCCGGGACGCCTTTGCCCGAGAACTTCCTGACCTGCCCTATTCCATGAACCCTTCGACCGTCGATCCCGACGCAGTTCGTTACCTCATCACCTGGACGGTTCCGGAAAACCTTGCACGTTACCGCAACCTCGAAGTGCTGTTTTCCACCGGAGCCGGCATAGACCAGTTTAGCACGGCCTCGGTGCCAGAGCATGTAAAGATCGTACGGATGGTCGAAGAAGGCATCGTGCGGATGATGCAGGAATATGTGGTGCTCGGCGTGCTCGCGCTTCACCGCAACCTTCCCGCCTATCTGCTGCAGCAGAAGGCCGAAGCGTGGAAGGTATTGCCGCAACCACAGGCCGGCGAACGCCGTATCGGCGTCCTCGGCCTCGGCAATCTCGGCCAGGCCGTGCTCGATCGCCTGAAGCCCTTTGGCTTTCCTCTTGCCGGCTGGAACAGGTCGGAGCGCAGCATCGATGGAGTTCGCTGCTACAGCGGCGCGGATGGTCTGAAGGCCATGTTGTCCGAAACAGACATTCTCATCTGTCTGCTTCCCCTGACCGACGAGACACGCGGCTTCCTGAACTCCGATATCTTCAACGCGATGCCCAAGGGTGCAGGCCTCGTGCATGTCGGACGCGGCCCACAACTCGATCATGATGCATTGCTGTCCGCCCTTGATAACGGCCAGCTTTCGGCAGCCGTCATCGACGTGACAGACCCGGAGCCGCTCCCGGCCGGCCATCCATTCTGGCGGCATGAGAAAATCCTGCTCACGCCGCATATCGCCAGCATCACCCAACCCCATACAGCCGCGCGTGCCGTGATCGACAATATCAAGAGGCTTCGCGCCGGACTGGATCCGGTCGGCCTCGTCGACAGACAGCGCGGATATTGAAACATCGACATCGAAAGGACAACCATGTCGCTCCTCAAGACCATCGAAACCAACCCGTCCTTCGCCCCGCGTGAAGGACGCCCCACGCCCGAAAGGCTGATTTCCGGCGACCCGCAGTTCAAGACATGGGCGCAGGATGAAGCACATGGCGAGCTTATCCATACCGGTGTCTGGGAAGCGACCCCTGGCCTCACCCACTCGATCAAGGGCGAGACCTTCGAGTTCTGCCACATCATTTCCGGCATCGTCGAAATCACTCCCAAGGATGGCGAGCCGGTCGTCTACAAGGCCGGCGACAGCTTTGTCATGAAGCCGGGTTTCGTCGGTGTCTGGAAGACCATCGAAACAGTTCGCAAGATCTACATCACGGTCACGCCCTGACACGAATGCAGGCGGCGCGGTTTGATGGTCAAGCCGCGCCGCATTCGGCCATGTGCCGAAACCCCATGGACAGGCATTGCGCAAACGACGGTATCGTCGTCACGTAACCGGAGGCATAGCGATGAGCCTGAGTTTCGATCCCGACAGCCTGACCTTGCCTGTGGGGCATTTTATCGGCGATCGGCTTGTCGCTGCCGAGGGCATGATCCCGATGAAACGGCCATCTGACGGGAAAAACTATGCCGGCTGCCCGGTTGCCGACGCCGATGTCGTTGATCAGGCAGTCCAGACCGCGAAATCGGCGCTGAAAACCAGCAATTGGGGCGGCCTCCGCCCGCGCGAGCGACTGAACCTCCTGCATCGCTGGGCCGATCTCATCGAGCAGGAGGCGGAAACGCTGGCCCGGCTGGAAGCCATATCCTCCACCCGCCCAGTCGGTCAGCTGGTCTCGGGCGATATCGCGGTCTCCGCCGAGCAGATCCGCTTCTTCGCCGAATTCGCCGACAAGGAAGGCGGCGAGCTGGTGCCGACCGACGATGGCAATCTCGGCATGATCATGACGGAACCCTATGGAGTGGTCGGTGCCATCACCCCATGGAATTTCCCGATCAACATGGCAGCGTGGAAACTCGGCCCGGCACTTGCCGCCGGCAATGCCGTTGTCCTCAAGCCATCCGAGATGACACCCTTTTCGACGCTCTATCTTGCCGAACTCGCAGTTCGGGCCGGCATACCGGCGGGCCTGATCAACATCGTGCTCGGCGACGGAATGACCACCGGCAACGCCATTACCGGGCACCCCGACATTGCCAAGGTAAGTTTTACCGGCTCGACGCGCGCCGGCTCGGCGATCATGGAGAATATCGCCCGCACCGGCATAAAGCCGATGACCCTTGAGCTTGGCGGCAAGAGCCCGCAGATCGTCTTTGCAGATGCAGATATCGAGAAGGCGGCTGCGGCGGTGACGGCAAGCATCACCAGCAATGCCGGACAGGCCTGTGTTGCAGGATCCCGGCTGATCGTCGAAAAGAACGCCTCCGCTCGGCTTATCGAAGCCATCCTGAAACGGATGAAGACCATTGTTCCAGGCCCGACCTGGGATGCGGCAAGCCAGTATTCACCGATCATTTCCGACAGGCAGCGCCAGCGCATCGATGACATCGTCACCGCCTCGGTCGCAGCCGGCGCGGAACGGCTGACGGGCGGCAGTTCCATGGATTTACCCGGTTATTTCTACGCGCCAACGCTCCTGACCGGCATCGACCAGACGTCTCCGGCGGTGGTCGAGGAGATCTTCGGGCCTGTTTTGACCATACAGACATTCGAAGAGGAGGAAGAAGCCATGGCGCTTGCCGACCACCCGAGCTACGGGCTGGCCGCCGGCCTCTTCACCAGCGATCTTTCGCGCGCAATCCGGCTCACCCGCCGCCTGCAGGCCGGCACGATCTGGGTCAACCGCTACGGCCGTTCGCGCGACCACATTTTGCCGACAGGCGGCTACAAGCAGTCGGGTATTGGCAAGGATCTCGGCCGGGAAGCATTCCAGGCCAACCGTAAAAGCAAGAGTGTCCTGATCAGCCTCTAAGGATGAAGAACATGAACACACACACGATAGCCCTGATCCCCGGTGACGGTATCGGCCGCGACATGACCGCGGCCGCCTGGTCGGTGCTGCAAAAGGCCGCCGGCAAATACGGATTTGAGCTGAAGGGCACCGAGTTCCCCTGGTCCTGCGCCTTCTACAAGGAGACCGGTGCGATGATGCCGGCCAATGGCATCGAGATCCTGCGCGGCTTCGACGCGATCCTGCTCGGCGCTGTCGGTTGGCCGGCAGAGGTTCCGGATTCGGTTTCGCTGCACGGACTGCTTCTGCCGATCCGCAAGAGCTTCGTGCAATTTGCCAATATCCGCCCGCATCGCCTGCTGCCGGGCGTTGAAGGCCCGCTCAAGGCGACGCAATTCGATATCCTATGCATCCGCGAGAATACCGAGGGCGAATATTCGGGCGCCGGCGGACGCATCCACCAGGGCAGTTCCGACGAAGTCGCCGTCGAGACCTCGATCTTCACCCGCAGAGGCGTGGAGCGTATCCTTCGTTTTGCCTTCGAACAGGCACGCAGCCGTCGCGGCAAGCTTGCATCCGTCACCAAATCGAACGCCCAGAAATATTCGATGGTGTTCTGGGACGACGTGACGAGAGAGCTTTCCGCCGAATATCCGGATGTCGAGGTCACCAGCTATCATATCGACGCCATGGCAGCACGCATGGTGATGGCCCCTGAAAGCCTCGACGTCGTGGTTGCCTCCAACCTGTTCGGCGATATCCTGACCGATCTTGGCGCTGCCATCCAGGGCGGGCTTGGCTTCGCCGCTTCCGCCAATATCAATCCCGAGCGCAACGCCCCGTCGATGTTCGAGCCGGTACACGGCTCCGCTCCCGATATCGCCCATCTCGGCATCGCCAATCCGATCGCCACGGTCTGGTCCGGCGCCATGATGCTCGACCATTTGGGAGAAAAGGAAGCCGCCACCACGATCATGAAGGCGGTCGAGGCTACCACCGCAAGCGGCATCGGTAGCGTCCCCGGCAAGGACCGGACGGACGCCATCACCAGCGCGCTGCTTGCCGCGATCTAACATTACCGAGGACCGGACCAATGCAGAATTTGAACCTCTCGTCCCTGTTTCGGCAGGAAGGCCTGATCGGCGGAACATGGGTCTCTGCCCGATCAGGCAAGACGGTTGACGTCACCGACCCGGCCAGCCAGACGGTCATAGGCACTGTTCCGGATATGGGCGGTGACGAGACGCGTGCGGCGATCGAAGCGGCCAACAAGGCCTATCCGGCATGGAAGAAGAAAACCCATGCCGAGCGCGCAGCGCTGCTCGAAGCCTGGTATGGCCTGATGATCGAGCATATCGAGGATCTGGCACTGATCCTCACCACCGAACAGGGCAAACCTCTCGATGAGGCGCGCGGCGAAATCCGCTACGGCGCATCCTTCGTCAAATGGTTCGCGGAAGAGGCCCGCCGCATCGGCGGCCAGACCATCCCGTCGCCGACGCCGGATCGCCGCATCATCGTGCTGAAGGAGCCGGTCGGTGTCTGCGGCATCATCACGCCGTGGAATTTCCCGAATGCGATGATTACCCGCAAGATTGCCCCGGCGCTCGCCGCCGGCTGCACGGTCGTCGTAAAACCATCCGAATTCACTCCCTACTCAGCGCTGGCGCTGGGCGTGCTCGCCGAAATGGCGGGAATTCCGGCCGGCGTGGTCAATATCGTTACCGGCATGCCGAAGGAAATCGGCAACGAGATCATGGCCAATCAGACTGTGCGCAAGATCTCCTTTACCGGCTCCACCCCTGTTGGCTCGCTCCTGATGCGCGGCGCTGCCGACAGCGTCAAACGCCTGTCTCTGGAGCTCGGCGGCAACGCGCCTTTCATCGTGTTCGACGATGCCGATCTCGATCTTGCCGTCGAAGGCGCGATCATCTCGAAATTCCGCAATGGCGGGCAGACCTGCGTCTGCGCCAACAGGATCCTGGTACAGTCCGGCGTCTACGAGCGTTTCGCCGAAAAACTCACGGCACGGGTCAATGCCATGAAGGTCGGCCCCGGCACGGAGAAAGGCGTTTCGATCGGCCCGATGATCAACCAGGCCGCCATCGCCAAGATCAACCGCCACGTTGAAGACGCACTCGCCAAGGGCGCTAAGATCATCTCCGACAAGCCTGAACTGCCGACAGGCGGGCAGTATACCGCTCCTATCGTATTGACCGGCGCAACGACGGACATGCAGCTTGCAAACGAAGAGACCTTCGGCCCCGTTGCTCCCCTCTTCCGCTTCGAGACGGAAGACGAGGCGATCGCCATTGCCAATGGCACGCCCTTCGGTCTCGCCGCCTATTTCTACACCGAAAGTCTCCGGCGGGCATGGCGGGTCGGCGAGGCGCTCGAATTCGGCATGGTCGGATTGAATACCGGCGCGATATCGACGGAGGTCGCCCCATTCGGCGGCGTCAAGCAATCCGGCCTCGGTCGTGAGGGATCACAGCTCGGTATCGATGAATATCTGGAAGTGAAGACCTTCCATGTTGGCGGGCTCGCCTGAGCCCGACCTCAAGGTGTCACGAAAAAGAGTGGAGTTGCACGCAACCCCACTCTTTTTTGTTTTCACGACTGATGACGGAACCAGCGTTGGCCTACTGGATCTTGTCGAGCATCTTGAAATACAGGCCGACAAACGGCAGGAACCAGGGCTTGCCAAAGTGACCGGGCACGGCCGGCCAATCGAGATCCTTCACCGGGTTTCTGTCCGGTCTGCCAAGGATCGCGTCAGCCATCGCCATGCCGAGATGAGTGGAAAGCTGGGCGCCATGGCCCGAATAGCCCATCGCGTACCACAGGCCGTCATGGTAACCGGCACGCGGATAACGGTCCTTGGTGACATCGACGAGACCGCCCCAGCAATAGTCGATTTCGACCTTCGCCAGCTGCGGAAAGATCTTGCCCAGGCTTTCGCGCAGGATTTCCCCGCTCTTGGCGTCCGAACGCTGATCGGATGTGGCGGAAAATCGCGCCCTGCCACCGAAGATCAGCCGGTTATCCGGCGACAAGCGCCAGTAATTGCCGATGTTCATCGTGTTCACGCAGGTGCGGTTACCGGGCATGGTGGCAGCCACTTCCGCATCGGTGAGCGGCCGTGTCGCGATGATGAAACTGCCGACCGCCATGATGCGGCGGCGGAAATAGCCGAAGTTTGGCGTCGTGTAGGCACCTGTCGCCACAAGCACGTTGTCAGCCGTCACGACACCCTTTGCGGTTTTGAGGATATGACGCCCACCGGCCTGCGAATGCTCCGTCACCAGGGCATTTTCGACGATCGTTGCACCGCGTCCCGCCGCGGCCTCGGCAAGGCCCACGGCATAGCGCCCCATATGCATCATGGCGCTTTTCTTTGACAGCATTGCGCCATGGAAGGGTGAGCCGACTTCACTTTTCAGATCAGTGGGAGACAGAAGTGCCGTATCCGGATCGACCTCCGCATGCACGGCCTCGAAGTTCTTCGCCAGTCCTGCGAAATGCTGCGGCTTGGAAGCGAGCTTCAACTTGCCCGCACGACGAAAATTGCAGTCTATGCCTTCCTCGGCAATGATTGCCTCGAGCGTGTCGATGGAATCGTCGAGCGCCTTGTAAAGCGCAATCGCCCGCTCCTTGCCCAGTTCTTGCTTGGCGGCAAGATAACTATGCGCCAGGCCATTGTTCAGATGGCCGCCATTGCGTCCCGAAGCACCGAAACCGACGGTATCTCGCTCGAGTACGACGACCTTGGCGCCCGCCATCGCAAGCTGCCGCGCAGCGCCAAGTCCCGTAAATCCTCCGCCGATGACGGCAACGTCGTAATGACCCTCGACAGGTCCCTGAACGGCTCCCGCGAAGCGGGATGCCGTATCATGCCAATAAGAGACGTATTTCATCAGCCTCGGCCCTTCCTAGAGCCCGACAACGCCGGCCAGGCCGGAGATATCGGCGATTTCCGTATAGCCGTAATAGGGGTTGGCCGGCTCATGGCGACGATTGACCCAGACCTTGTTCTTGATGCCGAGATCATGGGCCGACATCAGATCGTAGCGGAAGGAAGAGGAGCAATGGAGAATATATTCCGGGCCGCAGCCGAGCATGTCGAACATATATTCGAAGGCCTGGAAGCGCGGCTTGTAGGCATTGGCCTGTTCGGCCGTATAAACGGCATGGAATGGAGCACCGAGCTTGGCGACGTTGGAAGGGATCTGGTCGTTCATGGCGTTGGAGAGAATGACCAGCGGAATTTCCTTGGCAACCTTGGCAAGCCCTGCCGGCACATCCGCATGCGGCCCCCACGTCGGGACGCGCTCATAGACCATCTTGGCATCCTCGTCCGTGAAGGTCACGCCATTGCGCTTGCATGACCGTTCCAGCGAGTTGTAGACAACCTCGGCATAGGGCTTCCAGGCGCCCATGATCTCATCGAACCGATAACCTGCAAAATTTTTGATGAACTCCAGCATGGCCGGCTCATCGAGACGGTCGCCATAAAGGTCGCGCGCCGCTTCGGCCATCTGGAAGTTGATCAGGGTACCATGGCAATCGAAGGTGATGTATTTCGGGCGGAAGGTGGTCATGCGCTTCATCCTTGCATGGGGCCTTTGGGAAGGCCTGGCTGGCCTTTCGGGTGATGATCGATAATAGAACTGCTTCCCGCGCGTCTGCCGACTGATTTCCCCTCTTTCGAAGCAGAAAGTTCCGTATCCTGCCGCCGCTTTGGCATTTGCTTGCAGAAACCAGGCCTGAGGCCCGGCCAAAACCACCCTGAAACGCAGCGGCAAGATCAACGCGCGGCATAAGATGCGGCAACGAGCCGCCGCTTTGGCGGAAGATATCGTTACAGCCGCCGCCTTTGGATAATAGTCCGGCCTATTCCCCCCGAAACTCGAATGCAGAAAAGGGAGCATCGTCCATGCAGATGGGTGACATCGAGATCAGGGCCTTTGCCGCCGAACACCTTGCGTCGGCCGTTCGTCTCTCGCAGGAGGCCGGCTGGCCGCACCGTCCAGAAGACTGGCTGGTCGCCCAGCAATTGAGCGAGGGCGTGGTTGCTGTAGAAGAGAACGGCAACGTGGTCGGCACAGCTCTCGTCACGCCCTATGGTTCGGATTGTGCGACGATCAATATGGTCATCGTCGACTCCGCCATGCGCGGCCGCGGCCTCGGGCGCCGGCTGATGGATGCGGCCTTGGCTATCGGTGGCGCACGGCCTCTTCGCCTGATCGCCACCAGCGACGGGCTTCCTCTTTATGAAAAGCTCGGCTTTGGGCAAACCGGCGCGATCCTCCAGCACCAGGGGATTGTCGCCTCGGCACGATCTTCAGCCAATACGCAGGCCGTAACCGCTGATGACCTGCCCGCGATAACTGCACTCGACAGACAGGCCTTTGGCGCAGACCGCACATCGCTCATGCGCAAGCTCTTCGAGATCGGCGAGTTTGCCGTCATCCGCAATGACAGTGAAATCACCGGCTTTGCCTGCATCCGTGTTTTCGGTCGCGGCGAGGTCATCGGACCGGTGGTCACCGGCAATCTTGAGGACGCGCAATCACTGGTGTCTCATTTCCTGGCTCAGCGGATCGGCAGTTTCGTTCGAGTTGATACCATCGCTGCTGCCGGCCTCGCTCCCTGGCTTTCGGAGCACGCTCTTTCCCATGTCGGCGGCGGCATCGCCATGTCGCGGCCTCATTCCATTCAATCCGCCGCCTCTACGGCGACAACCTTTGCCCTTGCCAATCAGGCCCTTGGCTGATCCGGAGAACATCATGCTCAGTAATTCGCTCATCGAACTCGATCGCGCCCATCTGGTCCATCCGGTCGCATCCTATCGCGGCCATGAACAGCAGGGCGTGCGGGTGCTTGCATCTGCCAAGGGCGCGACTGTCACGGATGCCCGCGGTCATCAGCTGATCGACGGGTTTGCCGGACTCTGGTGCGTCAATGCCGGTTACGGACATGACTCGATCGTCGAAGCCGCGGCGCGCCAGATGCGTGAACTGCCCTATGCGACAGCCTATTTCGGACTGGGTTCAGAAGCCCCCATCCGCCTCGCTGCGGAACTGGCCGATCGCGCGCCCGGCGATCTTAAGCATATCTATTTCACGCTTGGCGGTTCTGATGCCATCGACAGCACAATCCGCTTCATCCGCTACTACTGGATTGCCAGAGGTCAGCCGCAGCGTGACCAGTTCATCTCCATCGAACAAGGTTATCATGGCTCCTCGACGGTCGGCGCCGGCCTGACAGCGCTTGCCAACTTCCACACAGGCTTCGGCATTCCCTTCGAATGGCAGCACAAGATCCCGTCGCCCTATCCCTACCGCAATCCTGTCGGCCAGGATCCTCAGGCGATCATCGATGCTTCGCTTGCCCAGTTGAAGGACAAGATCGAGACGATCGGTCCGGATCGGGTTGCGGCATTCTATGCCGAGCCTATCCAGGGCTCCGGCGGCGTCATCGTGCCGCCCAAGGGCTGGCTGAAGGCAATGCGCAATCTCTGCAAGGAATACGGCATCCTGTTCGTCGCAGATGAAGTCATAACCGGCTTCGGTCGCACCGGGCCGCTCTTCGCCTGCACCGAAGACGAAATCGTTCCCGATTTCATGACGACTGCCAAGGGCCTGACATCCGGATACGTTCCCATGGGCGCCGTGTTCATGGCGGACCACGTCTATCAGGTGATCGCCGATGGTGCGGGTGCCTCGGCAGTCGGCCACGGCTACACATATTCGGCTCATCCGGTCAGTGCAGCAGTCGGTCTCGAAGTCCTGAAACTCTACGAAGAAGGCGGCCTGCTGGAAAACGGCGTCAAAGCTGGCGCACGGCTGATGGCCGGCCTCGAAGGCCTCAGAGATCATCCGCTGGTCGGGGATATTCGCGGACGCGGCATGCTGGCCGCCGTCGAACTCGTGACCGACAAGGTCGCCAAGACCCCGCTTCCCGTAGAGGCGGCTCCGGCACGGCGGGTCTTCGACCGCGCCTGGGATAATGGCCTTGTGATCCGCGCCTTCGCCAATGGCGTTCTCGGTTATGCTCCACCGCTCTGCTGCACGGATGACGAGATCGATGCGATCATCGAGCGTACCGCAAAGACCCTCGATCAGACGCTGGATGATCCTGATGTCCGCCGCGCCATGAAGGATTGAGCCTGGATAACGTACCGGGCCTTATACCGCCAACCGGCAAATTTCAGAATTATGTGCCGCACTACCCCGCCAATTCGGAGAAAATGGCGGGGCCGAACTGTCAAACTTCAATCTAACAAAAGCCCAAAACCCCATAAAACCTGCCAAGGAAGGGGAAAAACAACAGGGCACGGAACAGCATAATCTTTGGCACTCGGCTGCACAGCGCGCCAATTGCCCATAAAACGGGATGCTAACGTGACGAAATCTCTGACAACATTCAAATATCTGTCCTTCGACGTCGTTGGCACGCTGATCGATTTTGAAGGCGGATTGACCTCCTGTCTCAAGGAAATAGGTACCGAAAGCGGTGTAGAGGTCGATGGCGAGGAAGCGCTGGCGCTCTACCGCGCAGCCCGCTATTCGGACGCGACAGACCTTTTCCCGGATGATCTTGTTCGCGTTTACCTCCTGATCGCGCCGAAACTCGGCCTGCCTGCAGAAAAGGCCTATGGCGAACGCCTGCGCGACTCCGCAAAGAGCTGGAAGGCCTTCCCGGACAGCGTAAAGGCCCTGGCCGACTTGAAGCAGCATTATCGCCTGATCGCGATGACCAATGCGCGTCGCTGGGCATTCGAGTTTTTCTCCAAAGAACTCGGCAATCCATTTCATGCCGCCTTCACAGCCGATGATACCGGCACCGAGAAACCCGATCCGGCCTTCTTCCATCAGGTCTTCGACTTCGTCTCCTCAGAGGGCGCAAGCAAGGACGACATCCTCCACGTCGCCCAGAGCCAATATCATGACATCGGCATCTCCCGTCAGCTCGGCATGACCAATTGCTGGATCCAGCGCCGGCATGCCCAGAAAGGTTATGGCGGCACTATCGAGCCTGCCGAATTCACCAAGCCTGACTACCACTTCACTTCGATGGTCGAACTGGCCGAAGCCGTGAGGATTGCCAACGAGAACTGACCATCAACGATCTTCGTAACATCGGGCCAAGCCGGCTGAAGACCGGCCGTCCGCCAACGGTGAAAAGGGGAATGACATGCATAACAGGATCACCAATTGGACCGCGTCAGACGACGCAATGGTCGAGAATGCCATTCGCCGCGGAGCCACACGGCGCGAATTGCTCAGCATGATGCTTGCAGGCGGCGTCGCAATGTCCGCCGGAGGCATGATCCTCGGCCGGGCATCCGATGCCCTCGCTGCCACCCCGAAGAGCGGCGGCAACCTCAAAGCGGCCGGCTGGTCGTCCTCGACAGCCGACACGCTCGACCCGGCGAAAGCCTCTCTTTCCACCGATTACGTCCGCTGCTGCGCGCTTTACAACCGTCTCACCTTCCTCGATCAGGCCGGCCTCGTGCAGATGGAACTTGCCGAGAAGGTCGAAAGCGCAGATGCCAAGACCTGGACCGTCAAGCTACGCTCGGGCGTTACCTTCCATGACGGCAAGTCGCTCACCTCCGCTGACGTCGTCTTCTCGCTGAAGCGTCACCTTGATCCGGCCGTGGGCTCCAAGGTCAACGCGATCGCCAAGCAGATCACCGACGTCAAGGCGGTTGACCCGACAACGGTCGAGATCACACTCGCCAACCCCAATGCCGACCTTCCGACCATCCTGTCGATGCACCATTTCATGATCGTCCAGGACGGCACGACCGATTTCTCCAAGGGCATCGGCACCGGCGCCTTCAAGCTCGAGACTTTCGAACCGGGCGTGAAGTCGATTTTCGCCAAGAACCCGAACTACTTCAAGTCGGGCGGCGCTCATGTGGACTCGTTCGAATTCTTTGCTATCTCGGACGACAATGCCCGCGTGAATGCGCTTCTTTCCGGCGACATCCATCTTGCCGCCTCGATCAAGCCGCGCTCCATGCGTCTGGTCGAAAGCCAGCCCGGCTTCGTCCTCTCCAAGACCACATCCGGTAACTATACCGACCTGAATATCCGTCTTGACATGACACCGGGCGACAAGGCCGACTTCGTCAAGGGCATGAAGTACATCACCAACCGCGAACAGATCCAGAAGTCGGTTCTGCGTGGCTTGGCCGACGTCGCCAACGACCAGCCGGTTTCCCCGGCCAGCATCTATCACAATGCGGAACTCAAGCCGAAGGCCTTCGATCCGGACAAGGCGAAGTTCCACTTCGAAAAAGCCGGCGTGCTCGGGCAGAAGATCCCGGTCATCACCTCCGATGCAGCAACCTCTGCCGTCGAAATGGCGACCATCGTGCAGCAATCGGCTGCCGAAATCGGCATGAATCTCGACGTCCAGCGTGTTCCGAACGACGGCTACTGGTCGAACTACTGGCTGAAGGCGCCGATCCATTTCGGCAACATAAATCCGCGTCCGACACCGGATATCCTGTTCTCGCTTCTCTACGCGTCCAATGCGCCGTGGAACGAAAGCCAGTACAAGTCCGAAAAGTTCGACAGCATGCTGGTCGAAGCACGCGGCCTTCTTGATGAAGCCAAGCGTAAGGAAATCTACGGCCAGATGCAGATCATGATCGCCGAAGAGGCAGGTACGATCATTCCGGTCTACATCTCGAATGTCGATGCAATCACCGAAAAGCTGAAGGGCCTTCAGGCCAACCCGCTTGGCGGCATGATGGGCTACGCGTTTGCCGAATACGTCTGGATCGACGCCTGAGGCTCATGCATGATGGCAGGAGACATCCGTCTCCTGCCATTCGTGCCGCATGTTCCGGCATATTCCGCTCTAGACGGGAGCATGCCGGCAATTGGAACTTCTCAAAACCAGGGAGCCGATCTTGAGGACATTCGTACTCAATCTCATTGTGCACCGGCTTCTCATCGCAGGTCTGACGCTGCTGATCGTCTCGTTCGCGGTGTTTTTCGCAACGGCCATGCTGCCCGGCGATACCGCCAGCATCCTGCTGGGGCAGGCGGCAACACCCGAAGCCGTGGCCGGTCTTCGCGCCGCCATGCATCTCGACGAACCTGCCGTGTTCCGTTTCTTCCGCTGGCTCGCCGGCCTGGCCCAGGGAGATCTCGGCACGTCTTACGTCAACAATGTCGCGGTGGCGGATCTGATCGGCGGACGTTTCGTCAACACGATGCGCCTTGCCGGCATCACGACGCTAATCGCCGTACCCGTTGCCCTGACGCTCGGCATCACCTCGGCCATGTTCCGCGGCTCCATCTATGACCGCATCGTCACAATCCTGACGATCGGCGTGATCTCCGTACCCGAATTCATGATCGCCACGTCTGCGGTCCTCGTCTTTTCCGTCTATCTGAAGTGGCTGCCCGCACTTTCCTTTGCCAACGAGGTGACCTCCTTCTGGCAGGTGTTGAAAGTCTATGCCATGCCGGTCATTACCCTTGCTTTCGTCGTCTCGGCACAGATGATCCGCATGACCCGCGCAGCCGTCATCGACACGATCAACACGCCCTATGTGGAAGCAGCCCTTCTGAAAGGCGCTTCGCCTCCGCGCGCCGTGCTATACCATGCGCTGCCCAACGCGGTCGGCCCCATCGCCAACGCGATCGCGCTGTCGCTTTCCTATCTCGTCGGCGGCGTCATCATCGTCGAAACCATCTTCAACTATCCGGGTGTTGCCAAGCTGATGGTAGATGGTGTCTCGACCCGCGACCTGCCGCTCATCCAATCCTGCGCCATCATCTTCTGCATCGGCTATCTCGCCCTGATCACGCTTGCAGATATCGTTGCCATTCTTGCCAATCCGAGGCTGCGCTGACATGACCCTATCCACGCCCTTTTCGAGCAAAGTCAGCTACAGCTTCAGCTGGGTCGGAATGGTCGGGCTTGCGATCATCGTCTTCTGGGCGGTCATCGCACTGGCGGCCCCGCACATCATTCCCTACCCGATCGGAGAAATCGTCGACGAGGATTATTTCGGCCCGATGAGCAGCAAGCTGCTTCTTGGTTCCGATTATCTCGGTCGTGACATGCTCTCCAGGTTGATGATGGGTGCGCGTTACACCGTCGGCATCTCGCTCGCAGCCGTCTGCATCGCCTGCTTCACCGGAACCGCGCTTGGCATGGCCGCAGCCGTCATCGGCGGCTGGTTCGACACGATCCTCAGCCGCTTTCTCGATGCGCTAAACTCCATTCCCAGCAAGCTTTCCGGCCTGGTCGTTGCTGCGGCGATCGGTTCCTCGATCAATGTCCTGATTGTCATGCTGGCGGTGATCTACACCCCCGGCGCCTATCGCTTTGCCCGCGCGCTTGCCGTCAACGTCAACACGATGGACTACATCACTGTCGCGCGTACCCGTGGCGAAAGCATCCTTTACATCATCTTTTCCGAGATCCTGCCAAACATCATCGGCCCGTTGCTGGCGGATTTCGGCATTCGTTTCGTCTTCATCACGCTGCTTCTGTCCGGCCTCTCCTTCCTCGGCCTCGGTGTACAGCCGCCCTATGCCGATTGGGGTGCGCTTGTTCACGAAAACATCAGCGGCCTGCCTTTCGGCGCACCGGCTGTCATCGTGCCCTCGCTTGCGATTGCCAGCCTCACGATCAGCGTCAACCTGCTGATCGACAACCTGCCCAAGAAGATCCGCGACCGGAGTGCGTGAATGGAAAATCTCGTAGAAATTCGCGGGCTGAAGGTCGAAGCGACAACCGATTCCGGCCGCCGCCTGGACATCATCAAAGGCGTCGATCTCGATATAGCACCGGGGGAGATCGTCGCGCTGATCGGCGAAAGCGGCTCCGGCAAGACCACCATTGCCCTCACCCTGATGGGCTATACCCGCACCGGCTGCCGCATATCCGGCGGCAGCATCCGTGTCGCCGGCAAGGACATGGTGACGCTGAGCGAGCGGCAACGGGCCATGATCCGGGGTCGGGAAATATCCTACGTGCCGCAATCGGCCGCCGCTGCCTTCAATCCGACCAAGCGCATCATCGATCAGGTCGTCGAGGTCACGCATATCCATAAGCTCCTGCCACCGGCCGAGGCCAGGCAGAAGGCCATCTCTCTGTTCAAGGCACTCTCCCTGCCCAATCCGGAGCAGATCGGCGAACGTTACCCCCACCAGGTTTCCGGTGGTCAGCTGCAGCGCCTCGCCGCCGCGATGGCGCTGATCAGCGATCCGAAACTCGTGATTTTCGACGAGCCGACGACGGCATTGGATGTGACGACCCAGATCGAGGTTCTGCGCGCCTTCAAGTCCGTCATGAAGAAGAGCGGAATTGCCGGTGTCTACGTGTCTCACGATCTGGCTGTCGTCGCCCAGATCGCTGACCGCATTCTCGTACTGCGCAATGGCGAAGTGCAGGAAGTCGGCTCCACCGAAACCATTCTCAACGATGCCAAACATCCCTACACGCGCGAACTTCTGTCCGCTTTCGAACCCAAGCCACGTGGCGATCAGCTGGACCTTGCTGCCGAAGCAAAACCTCTGCTCGAGATCAATGCCCTGACCGCAGGTTATGGACCGGTTCAGGAAGACGGATTGCCGCTGGTGCGCGCCGTTCAGGAAGCCAGCATCACGGTGCAAAAGGGACGCAATCTTGGCATCATCGGTGAATCGGGCTGCGGCAAATCCACGCTTGCCCGTTCGATCGCCGGCATCCTGCCAGCTTCATCCGGCAAACTGACCCTCGACGGGCGCCAACTGGCACCCTCGGCACGACAGAGAAGCCGCGAGCAGCTTCGCGAATTGCAGATCGTCTTCCAGCACGCCGATACATCTCTCAATCCGGCAAAATCGATCGAGGACATTCTCGGCCGCCCCCTCACCTTCTATCACGGCATGAAGGGCAGCCAGCGCAGCACCCGCATCGATCAATTGCTCGACATGGTGCATCTGCCGAAAGCACTGCGCAGCAGAACGCCGGCAGAACTTTCCGGCGGCCAGAAACAGCGCGTCAATTTCGCACGCGCGCTAGCCGCCGAGCCGAAGATCATCCTCTGCGACGAGATCACCTCGGCACTCGATACGGTCGTCGCCGCTGCGGTCATTGATCTTCTAAAGGAATTGCAGCGCGAACTTGCGCTTTCCTACATCTTCATCAGTCACGACCTGTCGGTGGTGGAAGCCATCTGCGACGAGATTGTCGTCATGTATCGCGGAAAGAAAGTCGAGCAGATCACACCGGCCATCTCCAAGGTCCCGCAGCATCCCTACTCGCAACTGCTCTTTTCGTCGGTGCCCAAGCTGGACCCCAATTGGCTCGACAGCCTCGAACGCGATCCCGAACTGGTGAAGGCTTACGGACATGCCTGAACGCCAGGATCACCGCATTGCGAATGCCGGTGATCCCTCTGACAAGAAAATGGAATGCGCTAAACGAGGAACAGGCTGGTGAGCGGCATGTGCGCCTTCACGATCGGCGATTTCAGCACCACGAAGCTGAAATATTTGTCGATGCCGATATCCATGTCCGTCAGGCGTTCCATGATCGTCTGGTATTCGCCGATACCGGCGGTGACGAATTTCAGCAGATAGTCATAGCCGCCGGAAACGAGATGGCATTCGATGACCTGATCGACTTTCTCGACCGCCGCAAGGAAACGGGCAAAGTCGATCTGCCGATGGTTCTTGAGCGTAATCTCGGTGAATACGGTCAGGGTCTGGCCCAGTTTGCCGATATTGATCTGGGCCGAATATCCGTCGATATAGCCCTCCTGCTGCAATTTCTTCACCCGCATCAGGCATGGGCTGGGGGAAAGATTGACCAGTTCGGCAAGCTCGACATTGGTGATGCGGCCATTCTTCTGGAGTTCGTAGAGAATCTTGATGTCGATACGGTCGAGCTTCATCTGCGATCTCTCCTTGCGACCAGCACTCGGCAGCATTTTATTCTGCCGTTTTCTGAAAACCAGCTTAACACTATGAAGACGCTTGTCTATTCCATTGTGCAGCAAGCGCTACGGCAGGAAAATCTGCTTATTCCGGATCATGCAGCATTTAATGCCGTCCGCGCCATCTGTCCGGTAACCGATGGATGGTTCGTCTCGCTATGCTTGCGGCGACAAGGAGAAGAAATGCCATGCCAGCGCCGCTCACGCTCGTCCCGACGTCCCACGATCTCCCGCAGTCTGCCGACGCTGTCGTTATCGGCGCCGGCATTGTCGGTGTCTTTACCGCTTATTATCTGGCGACGCGCGGCCTGAAGGTTGCGCTGGTTGAAAAGGGCTTTGTCGGCGCCGAACAATCGAGCCGCAACTGGGGCTGGTGCCGCCAGCAAAACCGCGATGCCCGCGAACTCCCGATGGCAACGAAAAGCCTCGATCTGTGGCAGCGTTTTGCCGCAGAAACGGGAGAAGACACGGGCTTCCGCCGCTGCGGTCTCCTTTATCTGAGCGACAACGAGGAAGAGATCGCCGGCTGGGCCAGATGGCGGGATTTTGCAAGGACCGTAGGCGTCACCACGCATATGCTGGACAGCGTTGCAGCCGGCGAACGCGGAAAGGCGACCGGCCGCTCATGGAAGGGTGGCGTATTTTCGCCCACGGACGGCACGGCCGATCCCGCCAATGCCGCCCCCGCGGTCGCCCGTGCAATCATCAAGCTGGGTAGTTCCGTACACCAGAACTGCGCAGCCCGCGGTATAGAGATGGAAGGCGGCAGGCTTTCGGCCGTCGTCACCGAACACGGAACGATCAGGACGAAGGTGGCGATCCTGTCCGGCGGCGCATGGGCTTCGTCCTTCTGCCGCCAGCTCGGCATCCGCTTCCCGCAGGCTTCAATCCGCTCATCCATCCTCTCCGTCGGCCCGGGCCAGGGCGATCTTCCGGATGCTCTCCATACGGCGCGGGTATCGGTTACCCGCCGCGGCGACGGCGGACACACGCTGGCGATCAGCGGACGTGGCCGTGTCGACCCGACAGCGCAGAACATGCGTTTCTCGGCACAGTTTCTCCCCATGTTCATGCGGCGCTGGCGCAGCCTCTCTCCCGGTGGATTAGAAGGCATTCGCAGCGGCCATGAAAGCCTGAAGATGTGGCGCCTCGATCGGCCGACGCCGATGGAAGAGATGCGCATCCTCGATCCCGTAGTCGATCGCCACACGGTCAAGCTGACGCATGAGCGGGCCACCGAACTTCTGCCCGACTTCAAGGGGCGGCCGGTCACGGCAGCATGGGCTGGCTATATCGATTCCACGCCGGATGGCGTACCCGCCATCGGCGAGACTGCAGTCGTTCCCGGCCTCGTACTTGCTGCGGGCTTCAGCGGCCACGGCTTCGGCATTGGTCCGGGCGCCGGCCGCCTGATCGCCGATATCATTACCGGCGCGCAGCCCATCGTTGATCCTGTCCCTTACCGTCCCGAGCGCTTCGAGCGGTCTTCATGGGGCAAGGTCGCCGACTTCTGACTGATTACCCTTTGATGTAAGCTGAGACTGGCCACCAACGGACACGGAAGAACGCATGCAGGCACGCCAACTGGAAGTTTTCTGCATGCTGATGCGCTGCGGGACTGTGACCGGCGCCGCCGCCATGCTCAACATATCGCAGCCCGCTCTCAGCCAGATCCTGCTTCATGCGGAAGACCAGCTGGGCTTCAAGCTGTTCAATCGAGTTCGCGGCAAGCTGGTCCCCACCCGCGAGGCCGAGGAGCTTTATCCCGAATGTGAGAGAATCTTCTCGGAACTGGGCGCATTGAAGCGGCATACGACCGACATGCGCTTCGGCCGCACCGGCATCATCCGGGTTGCGGCCTCCGCACCACCGGCCATGTCGATCGTGCCGAAGGCGCTCGCATCGTTTCGCGAAGCCCATCCGGATGTTGTGATCCGCTCACTCATCGCACCGCTGGTCAATGTCGTCGACATGATCCGCAACGGCGATGCCGCACTCGGGCTTGTGATGAACAACATGGCGAGACCAGGCATCGAGGTCGAGACGCTCGGCCATACCGAGCTGATCTGCATCCTGCCCGAAGGACACCGGCTGGCGGATCGCGAACATATCAATTTCGCCGACTTGCAGGAAGAAACGCTGATCTCCTACAGGGCCGGCACCTATCCCGGCCGCATACTTTTGAGTGCGGCGGCGGCCGAAAAGCATATGTTCAATCCGGCAATCGAGATCGACATCTCGCTGACTGCCCTGCCCTTTGTCCGTGACGGTTATGGTGTCGCCGTGGTCGATGGATTGCTTCCATGGGATCAGTTTCCCGGCCTTATCCGCAAACCGCTGTCTCACAAGGCGATGGTGCCGATCGCGCTGCTCACCAGCCGCGACCGGCCGCTCACGGGAAGCCACCTGGCGATGCGCGACAATATTCGCGACGCCTGCGCCTCGGTCTTGGCCAAGGCGGAAGATCTCAATCGTTAGAGCCTTTCAGGCATCCCGGACCCATGCTCCGATCGGAGCAGGCCTGACCGGCGCCTGTTCCCGCAGACGCCCGGCGTCGCAGACGGAAATCCCGGCCTTTGCTGCAATCAGTTCGGCACCGGCCAATTGGCAATAACGCCCCTGGCAGCGGCCCATGCCGACCCGCGCGAGCGACTTTACCCGATTGGCTTCCGCACCGCCGTAATCGACACCCTCGCGCAACTGACCGGCAGTGATCCCCTCACAGCGGCAAACCACCGTCTCGTTGGGCGTCCTGCGAACCATCTCGGCCGGCCAGGGAAAGGCGCGCGCCATGCCACGGGCGAAACGCTCATACCGTGTGAGCAGCCGCAGATCCGCAGAACTGTCCGGCGCAGTCAGACCCATATCGGAGAGACAGGCATGCGCCGCTAGGCGACCGGCGACTTCCGCCCCATCGGCTCCGAGAATGCGCAAGCCGTCACCGGCAAGATAGAGCCGTTCTGCAGCCCTTCCCATTCGGTCGGTGCGTGGAAGCCATTGCGCCCAGCCGGCATCGTAATCGAACTGGCAACCGGCAAGCCCGGCAAGCTGCGTTTCTGCCCGCAAATGCCATCCGATACCTACCATGTCGCAATCGCTTTTCCGCATTGCGCCACGCGCATCCTGCCAGCGGATGCTCACCGGGCCGCATTCGTCGGAATCGATACCGAGTATCTTCACGCCAGCATGATAAAGCCGTCCCAGCTTGGCGCGCATCATCATCCCGCGCAGGACAAGTCCCGGCCTTGCCAGCATGCCGGGAAGTCCCGTCATCTGCGTCCGCAATGACGAAGTGTCGAGAACGGCCGCAATCTCGGCCCCGGCCTTCAGCAATTGCGTTGCGACCAGCGTCAGCAGCGGCCCCGAGCCGGCAAGCACGATCTTCTGCCCGAGCGCGACACCCTGAGCCTTGAGAGCGATCTGGGTTGCGCCGAGACTGTAGACACCGGGTGACTGCCACCCTGGCACCGGTGCGAGGCGATCGGTGGCGCCTGTCGCAAGGATCAGCCGGTCATAGCTGAATTCGCGCCGCCCCGAAGGGGTCAACGCATGCAGGCTTCGGTTGGCGCAGGCAAGGACGGAACTCTGCGGATGGTAATCTACCTGCCCCTCGGCCACCATCTGGTCGAACCGACCATGCAATGCGACCGCCTTGTCGGCTTCGGTTCCGTAGAGTTGCCGCGCAGATCGGGTAAAACCATCCGGCGGCCGGCGATAGATCTGGCCACCGGCCTTCATTCCCTCGTCAATGACAACGGGCTTTATACCCGCCGATACCAGCATCTCGGCGGCGCGAATGCCTGCCGGCCCCGCGCCGACGATGACGACCTTTTCAGCGCCTGAACTCATGACGGCCACCCGGCAGGCGCTTCTGTCAGCACTTGCATGCCGTCCATGACCGGCGTCGAACAGGCACGAAGCCTTTCGCCATCGGCCTGCCAGATCCAGCAATCCTGGCAGGCGCCCATCAGGCAGAAACCCGCCCGCCTCTCCGGCCCGAATTCCGATTGCCGCAGGTGATGGGAAGAGGACAACACCGCCGTCAGCACCGTATCACCGGCAAGAGCCTCGCAGGGCGAGCCATCCAGATGAAAATGCACCCGCGGTCTTGCCGTTTCCGACAGACGGACAATTCGCCCGGTTCGCGGGTGCGGTTTCATTCAGCAGCCTCCTTCGCCTCGATCGCGGGCTCCGGCATTTCCCTGAAGCGCGCCCGGACATCCGCCAGGGCCGCAGACACGCCTTCCGGTCCGACACGGCCCTTCATCCGACGGAAGATTTCCGTCTTGGTGAAGAAGCGCCAATGGATCGGCAGACCGACAAGAATGTCGGTCAGGAGATCGTAGGCGGCCGGCGTCCATTGCGCCTCATAACCGTCGCGCTCGGGACCGTAGTGGAAGTGGCCGGCAGATGCGGAACGCGATGCCCTCAGGCTTTCGGTCGCTTCCTCATCCGCAACACCATCACGAATGACGACCCCATAGTCGCGCTCTGCGGCCTCTGCAGAGACATATCCGCGCTCGACATCGCGAACCACGCGCCAGACCTCACGTTCCAGCGGATTGCCGCGCCCGCCGCCGCCTGCCGAGCGGATCTCCAGCACGTCACCGGGCTGCAGGATGGCGGTATCGATATTGCCGAGTCGGCGATAGTCATCCCGACCAGGGTTGAGCACCATGTCGGACAGGCCCGCAGCCTTGCCGCCGAGCAGCCCCCAGGGCCGGAAGAAGCTGCGGTCACGGTTTCGCGCGGTAATCCGGCTGCCCGGGCTGAACACCCGGAACGCCATCTCGGTCGCAAGACCGCCACGCCAGCGGCCCGCACCGCCACTGTCCTTCGCCAACCCATATTTGACGAATTCAATCGGCACTTCGGTCTCTGTAATCTCGATCGGCGTGTTCTTGAGGTAAGCTGCATCAGCCCCGGAGCCGTTGGTGCCATCGCGATGCGGCATGCCACCACCTCCGCCAACGACCGGATTGACGGCCGCGATGACAGTATGACCTCGCTCGTCGGTGGTCATAACGTTGACGATGCAGTTGTTGCCAGCAGGTGCTGCCGGAAGTTTTTCGGGCACGGCCTGGCAGAAGGCGCCGAAGATCACCGAACGCAGGCGGGCGCAGGTAAGCGACCGCATGCCGACGGCAGCCGGCGAAATCGGGTTGAGCACGCTGCCCTGCGGCGCAATGCAGGTAAACGGGCGTGTCAGGCCGGTATTCAGCAGGATCTTCGGATTGATCGTGTAGAGCACATAATAGACGCCGACGAGCAGCATCGTATGCCGCGGATCGCCACCCGAGGGAACATTAAGCGAAGACCCGAGCTGCGGATCGGAACCGGTGAAATCGAGGATCGCCTCGTCGCCCTTGATCGTCATCGTCAGTTTCAGCCGGCATGGATTGGCTTCGACGGAATCCTCGTCCGCGTAATCAACGAAGACATAGGTACCGTCCGGCATGGAGCGCAGAATGTCACGCGCCTGCGCTTCGGCATGATCGAGCAGCACTTCCGCGCCTTCGAGAAAGGCCTCTTTCCCGAATTTCTCGACCATTGCGAGGATCTTACGCTCGCCGGTATTGAGCGCACCCACCAGCGCCTTGATATCCCCGATGTTGAGATCGGGCTTGCGAACATTGGTGGTCATGATCTTCAGGATGTCCTCGTCGAAGACACCTTCATTGACCAGCTTCATCGGGGGAAAGCGGATGCCTTCCTGATGGATTTCGGTCAGGGCGCGCGAAAGAGACGCCGGCACGGCGCCGCCCATGTCGGTATTATGGATGTGGCCGCCGGTCCAGGCGATGATCTCACCCTCGTAGAACACCGGCTTCCAGAGATGCGTGTCGGGCGCGTGGGTCGCGACGAAGCAGGAATAGGGATCGTTGGTGAAGGCGACATCGCCGGGCTTGTAGTCGGCGACCATGTCGATTGCCCGCGTATAGGTCAGCCCTGGATACCATGTGGCGCCGAGCCCCATCGGCACGCCGAACGTGTCGCCATTGCGGTTTATCAGCATCACCGTGAAATCCTCCGTCTCCTTGACGAAGGCGGAATGTGCGGTCCGCTGCAGCGTATAGGCCATGTTCTCGGCAGCCGCGCGGGTGTGATTGGCAAAGACCTGAAGGCTCAATGGGTCAAACATGGCTGGTTACTCCGAGAAGGTCAGATGCAGGTTCAGGTGGCGGTCGACATCGACCGTGGCGCCAGCCGGAATGGCAAAGGTCGTATCTTCCTGCGCCACTACCGCCGGCCCTGAGAACCGGCCGCCCGGATGCAGAAGATCTCGCCGGTAAAGGCCGATCCATTCGAATTCCTTGCCGGTGAAGACGGGGATCTCCCGCTCCGGCACAGCCGCAGCAGCGGCATGTTCGGCCTCGAGCGGAAGCTCCAGAGCCGGACCGGCACCGATCGCCGAAAGGCGCAGGTTGACGATCTCGATCTCTCCGTCCGGATCGTCGAAATCGTAGAGCTTCGCATGCATGGCATGGAAGGCATCTTTGATGGGGCTGAGCTTACCCTCGGCGATCCAGGCTGCCAGAACCGGCACCTCGATCTCGAAGCTCTGGCCGACATAGCGCATGTCGGCGGAAACATTCAGCGTCGCCGGCCCCTCATGTCCCTGCTTCGAAAGCCATGCCAGACCTTCGGCAGAGAGCGAATCCAGCGCCTTGCGCAACTGCGGTGTCGCCTCGGCGGAAAGATGCGTGAAAACAGTGCGGATGAAGTCGCCGCGAAGATCCGCCACCAGGCCGCCCAGCGCCGAGACGACGCCCGGACGCGGTGGCCCGATGACCTTCGCCATCTTGAACTCCCGCGCCAGGAAAGCGCCGAGCATCGGTCCGCCGCCGCCGAACGGCATCAAGGTGAATTCCCGCAAATCGACGCCTGCACGCGAGGCAAGCTTCTCGACCTCTACGAACATTTCGGAAATGGCGATATCGAGAATGGCCTGCGCTGCCTCTTCGGCCGTACGGCCGATCTGGTCGGCGAGCTTCGAGACCGCCGCGCGTGCCAGGCCGACATTGATCTGCAACTGGCCGTAAGCCATCTGGCTATGGCCGAGCCAGCCGCAGACCGCCATCGCATCCGTCACGGTCGCCTGAGTGCCACCACGCCCATAGCACGCCGGTCCCGGCGTCGATCCGGCCGATTCCGGTCCTACACGCAAGACGCCCTGCGCATCGACGCTTGCAATCGAACCGCCCCCGATGCCGATGGAGCTGACCGAGACCGATGGAATATGCAGCGGAAACTCGCCGATCAGTTCGCCCGTGCCGAATTGCGGCTCGCCGTCGATGATCAGCGCGAAATCGGCCGAAGTACCGCCGATATCGAGCGTCAGGATATGCTTTTCACCGGCGCGGCGAGCAAGCCAGGCGGCGCCGATAACGCCGGATGCGGTACCGGAAAGCAGCATCTGCACGCAGGAGCGCTTGCCCTCCGCCGCATTCATGACCCCGCCATTCGACTTGGTCAGCAGCGCCGGAGCCGTCACTCCACGGGAAACCAGCTTGTCCTCCAGCGCCGTCAGATATCCGGAAACACGCGGATGGACGTAGCCGTTGAGGATGGCTGTGGTGGTGCGCTCGTATTCGCGAATGACCGGCCAGACTTCCGAGGATGTGAAAACGAACAGATCAGGGGCCGACTTTGCAATCTGCGCCTTGACCGCCGCTTCCTGGGCATCGTTGCGCCAGGAATGGAGGAAGGAGATGATTATGCCCGATGCACCCCTTGCCTTGGCGGTTGCAACGGCTTCGATGACGGCCTGCATGTCCGGCGCCTGCGCTTCGCTGCCATCGGCCCTCAGTCGCGCCGGAATGCCGAAGACCATGTCACGCGAGATGAGCTGGTCGGGACGCGAGCAGAAGAGCGAATAGACGTCCGGCATTCTCAGGCGCGCCAGTTCGATCACGTCCTCGAAGCCGGCATTGGTCATCAGCGCCAGCGATACGCCGCGCCTCTGGATGACGGTGTTGATGCCGACCGTCGTACCATGCACGAAGCGGCTGATCGAAGTCGGATCGAGCCCTTCGCGCTCAGCGAGAAGCGAAAGCCCGGTCATCAGTTCCGCGCCCGGATCGTCCGGCGTGGTCAGAACCTTCAAGGAGGCGACCCTGCCTGAGCGAGTTTCGAGAGCGCAGAAGTCGATGAAGGTTCCGCCGATATCGACGCCGACCTTCCAATCCTGTTCCTTGAGATGGCCTTTGCCGAGCGCTGGCGCATTGTCCATATTGGATCCCTTTCCGTCTGGTTATGCAAAGCTGGCACGATGGAACCACGTCGGTCCAAGACGGAAAGGGCGAGATCCCATAAGCAGAACTTATGCCCTCGAACGGACCAACCCATAGGTCCGACTTATGGGACTGCCTAAAGCTCGACTTTGACTTACCGATGCCGGATCGGTCACTCTTCATGCGATTTTCATGATGACGAGGAAGCCGGATGGATGTGATTGTTGTCGGTGGTGGCCTCATGGGCGCAGCCTCGACCTTTTTCCTGGCGCGCCGCGGGCTGCGCGTTACGCTCATCGAGCGAAACCGCGTCGGCAGTGGTGCGACCGTCGCATCGTTCGGGAATATCCGTAGAAGCGGCAGATATCTGCCCCAACTCCCCCTCGCCCACCGGTCGCTGGCCCTTTGGAGGGAGGCGGAAAAGCTGCTTGGGCGCGATGTCGAGTTTCGCGCCACCGGCCATCTTCGTCTCATCTTTACCGAGAAGGGGCTGAATGAGATGCGGAGCTTCTCCGAGGCGGCGCGGCCCTGGGGGTTGGATCTGGAGGAACTCGGCCCGAAAGAGGTGCAGAACCGTTTTCCGGGCCTCGGCCCGACCGCAATCGGCGCCTCCTTTTCCCCGCGGGACGGAAGCGGCAATCCTCGCCTTATTGCGCCCGCCTTTGCGGATGCTGCGCGCCGGCTCGGCGCGGAAATCGTCGAGGAAACCACTGTCGAGAGCATAGGGAAAACGCCACACGGTTTCGAAGTTCGAACCTCGAAAGGCCTGTATTCGTCGCCGATACTCCTCAACACGGCCGGCGCCTGGGGCGCACGAATTGCCGAGCAATTTTCCGAACCGGTACCGATCGTCGCCAAAGGTCCGCAAATGGGCGTCACCGAACCGCTTCCACATCGGGTTCTGCCGGTCGTCGGCGTCTGGGGCCATGACCATGGCGGCGGTTATCTTCGCCAGGTCGAACGCGGCAATATCGTGTTTGGCGGCGGAGCGGAACGCACCGACGTGTCGCTGGACAGCGGCCATGCCAAGGCCGATCCCGCCCGCCTGCCGGGACAGCTAAGGGCACTTCTGCCCTTGCTGCCAGCGCTTGCGAACGTCTCGGTGATCCGCACCTGGTCGGGCTGTGAAGGTTATGTCGCCGATGGCCTGCCCGTCATCGGACAATCCACGACGACTGAAGGCCTTTACCACGCCTTCGGCTTTTGTGGACACGGGTTCCAGCTTGGACCCGGAGTGGGTGACGTCATGGCGGAGTTTATCGCAACGGGCCAAACGCAAATACCCCTGAAAGATTTCCGGATTGGGCGGTTTTCGCCGGTGGGACAGGCAAGTTCTTGAGCAGATAAAGATCACCGATCTTGGCATCGAAATGGTGACTTTGAAAAGTGCATGTGGCTGAAATTTCGAGAACACTCTGGCCGTAACCGAGCGCTCTTGAGCTGGTTGATCAATTATCAATCACATGGCTCTTCATGCGGAAGAAACTAGGCTTTGATCTCTTGGTTCAGAGGATAATAAAAACTCTCCGGCCAGTCCAAAACGCAGCTAAGCAATCCACGGTTTCTCTGGTTATCAGCTATCCCGCCACAGAACCCTCACCGCCATCGTCGCTGCGGAGGTTCGCTTCTCGACGGAAAGCTTGTTGAAGATTTGCTCCAGGTGCTTGTTGACGGTGCGCGGCGACATTTCCAGGATGTCAGCAATCTCCTTGTTCGCCTTGCCGTGCGCTATCCAGAGCAGCACCTCCGCTTCCCGTAGCGTCAGAGCGAAGGCTTTTGCGAGTTGCTCCTCATCCGTTCCACGGTGCCGGTCGACAAGCCGCAACAGCAATTCGTCATTCCCGTCATCGGACAATATCCGGAATTCCAGATCCTGTCCGTTGCGTGAATAACGAAGCGCCTGGCCAAGCGCGGCGGATGGCAACTGCTCGACGGCAAGGCCAACCAGTTCCACGACCTCCCACGGCAGGTAGGCGCCCTGGTCGGACCGGATCCCGGCGCGTTGCATCAGGTCGGCGGCCTGTTGTGTCGACCAGTGGATCCGTCCGTTCCTGTCGCAGGCGACGATCCAGCGCCCGGTGGAATCCAGCGCGCGCCGCGCGGAACGAGCCCGTCGCGCATTGCCCAGATGGACGCGCATGCGGGCGAACAGTTCGTTCAGTTCGATCGGCTTGCTGATGAAATCGACCCCTCCCGCGGCCAGTGCCCGCACGACATGTTCGCTCTCGTTGAAGCCGGTCATGAATATGATCGGGATGTCCTCGAAGCCGCGCTCCGCTTTCAGGATCTGGCATGTCTGGAAACCGTCAAGGCCGGGCATCACCGCGTCCATCAGAACGATATCCGGGGAACTGCTGTTTGCCAGCGAAATTGCCTGCCGGCCGCTATTGCAGGTCAGCACATCCATGCCTTCGAGCGTCAGGGCGTCCGACAGCATGAAAAGCGCGTCAGGTGAATCGTCGACCACGAGGACGCGGTTGGCGGCGGCAAGGTCAGACATTCTTCACCTCCTCAATGACGGCCAGAAAATCGCGAAGCCGATAGTTCGCGACGAGGAACCGCATATGGCGACAGAACCGTGCCGTCCCTGGCGAGGATGCCTCTATATCGTTCAGCATGGCTTCGATCGAACGGACGAAGCCGGTCTCCCCCAATGTACGCAATTGCTTGAGCTTGCGTGGCTCGGGCAGTTCCGCCGAAGCGAAGTTCGGCTGCAGATCAGCTTCCACTGTCTCTTCGCCCGCATGCATCCAGGTCAGCGGCACCAGCGTCGCAAAGCAGTCGAAAAGTTCGTCGAAGCTGAAGGGCTTGATCAGGTAAGCGTCGCAAAGGTCGGCGAATTCCGGCCGCGTGCGTTCGTTGCCCGCGTCTGCAGACAGCATCACGATCGGCAGTCCCCGCCCGATACGCTTGCGCACCTGCCGCGCAACATCCCAACCCGACATGCCCGGCATCGCGATATCGAGAACAAGGATGTCCGGACGGTAGAGCGAAAGCGCCGAAAGGCATGCCGGTCCATCCGCCGCGACGATGACGGTAAACCCAAGCGGCCGCAGGACATCCTCCAGCAGCGCCCGCTGGTTGGCATCATCGTCCGCGACCAGCACCGTGCGGCGTGCCCCCTCATAGCCACTGATACGCGAAACAACCGCAGGAGCATCCTCAGAACTGCTGGCGGAGGAAAGATGCAGGCGTACGGACACATAGGTACCGGCACCCGCAACGCTGCGAACCACAAGTTCGCCACCCATGATTTCCACCAGCAGCTTGGTGATCGTCAGTCCCAATCCGGTGCCGGGCGGGCGAATGACATCACCGGCCTGCTCCACACGCTCGAAGGGGAGAAATACCCGCTCGATGTCCGCCTCTCGTATGCCAATACCCGTGTCCTCGATTTCGAAGGTCGCTACCTGCCCGCGATAGGTAACGGCAAGGCAGACCTTGCCGTGATCGGTGAACTTGATCGCGTTCGAAAGGAGGTTGATAAGCACCTGCCGCAGCCGCTTTTCATCGGTGACGACATAGTCAGGCATCGACGAACTGGCGCGAAACTCGAATTCGATGCCTTTCGCATGGGCCTGCAGCGTCAGCATGTCGACAATCTGATCGAGGAAGGGGCGCAGCGCGATCTTGTGGCGAAAAATCTCCAGCCGTCCTGCTTCGATCTTGGAGATGTCGAGCAATCCTTCGATCATATCCGCCAGATGCTCGCCGCTTCGCTTGATCGTCCGCGCGGCGTTATGGATGTAGACGGGTAGTCCCTTCTGGCGTTCCAGAAGCTGTGCGTAGCCTAGAATGGCGCTGAGCGGCGTTCGCAGTTCGTGGCTGAGGCCAACGACATATTTGCTTTTCGCCACATTGGCCTGCTCAGCGACCTCCTTTGCCCTCTGCAGCTGACGATCGGTTTCCCCATGCGCCTGGATCTCATCCATCAACAGCCGCGTATGTTTGCGCGCCTCGTCCTCGGCAAAATTGCGGCTTTCCTGAGCAAGCACGAACAGCCAGACAATGATGCCCGCGATGATGAAGACGATGATGAACAGCTTCCACAGCACCGTGGCGATCTCGGCCGCGGGCATGGTCTTGTCGAGGCTGCTTTGAAAGTGGATGAGCCAGAAAACCAGCCCGATCAATGCGGTGACGACCGTCAGAACCGCGATATAACGGGCAAGACGGCTCTCAAGGAAAGCGGAAAAGCGGCCCGGCAGGAAAGTGACGGCAAAGCCTCGGACCTGCTGCATCAAACGAGCGTCGGTCTTGCAGGCGTCGACGCAGCGCGCATCCAGCGAGCAGCAGAGCGAGCATATCGGCCCCGAATAGATCGGGCAACGCGCCATATCCTCGCTGTCAAAGTGATGCTCGCAGATACAGCACTCGATCGCCTGCCCGCTTTTCCAGTCTGCGGGAGACTGTCTGGCAATGTAATATTGACCACGGGTCGCGAGCGCGAGCACAGGAGCAAGCACAAAGGCGGAGATGAGCGCGACATAAGTGTAAATGGCAGCCAGCGTTGGGCCGAAGACTCCGAGATAGGCGATCAGTCCGGCCAGAGCCGAGATCGCCATTGAGCCAAACCCGACGGGATTGATGTCATAGAGATGCGCACGTTTGAACTCGATCGATCGTGGCGACAGGCCCAGAGGCTTGTTGATCACGAGATCGGCGACGATCGCGCCCATCCAGGAAACCGCAAGGATGGAGTAGAGCCCCAATGTCTGTTCCAGAGCCTTGTAGACGCCGAACTCCATCAGCAGCAGGCCGAGCATGACATTGAACACCAGCCAGACAACACGACCGGGATGGCTGTGGGTAAGCCGTGAAAAGAAGTTCGACCAGGCGATCGAGCCGGCATAACTGTTCGTGACGTTGATCTTCAGCTGGCAGATGACCACGAAGATGCCGGCAAGGCCAAGCGCCATCTCGGGTGATCCCAGCATCTCGCGGAAAACGCTCAGATACATCTGCGTCGGATCGGAAGCATCCTTGAAATCGACGCCCTGCTGAAAGGCATAGAAGGCGAGAAACGAGCCTGCCGTTATCTTCAGCCCGCCGATCACCATCCAGCCTGGACCGGCAGCGAGCAAGGCTGCCCACCAGCGCAGCCGGTTCGCATGGGTTCGTCGCGGCAGAAAACGGAGGAAATCGACCTGTTCGCCGATCTGCGCCACCAGCGAAAAGATCACTGCGGATGCCGCGCCGAAATGAGCGAGGTTAATGCTTCCATCCGGATGTCCGAACAGGCCGGAATAGCCTGTCCACTGGCGCACCGACGGCATGCTTTGGGAGGCAATGAAGACGAAGGGGGCCAGTTGCAGCACCACCCAGAATGGTTGGGTCCATGCCTGGAAACGGCTGATAAACGTGACCCCATGAGTGACGAGCGGAATGATGACGAGCGCGCTTACGATATAACCGATCGGCAGTGGCAAGCCGATGCAGAGCTGCAGTGCGGTCGCGATGATCGCCGCTTCGATTGCGAAGAAGATGAAGGTGAACGTAGCATAGATCAGCGACGTGAAGGTGGAGCCGATATAACCGAAACCTGCGCCACGGGTCAGAAGGTCGATGTCGACGCCATATTTAACCGAGTGATAGGCGATCGGAATGCCCATCAGGATGATGATGGAGCAAGAGACTGCGATGGCCGCGATGGCATTGGCGAAACCATAGTTGAGGGTGATTGCTCCGCCGATTGCCTCCAATGCCAGAAATGAAATCGCGCCTATGGCGGTATTGGCGATCCGCCAGTTCGAGAAGCGGCGAACCTTGTAGGCGGTGAAACGCAGGGCATAGTCTTCGAGGGTCTGGTTCGCCACCCACTTGTTGTAGGTGCGCCGGTTTCTCGGAATGCGCTGCGCCGTGTTCAAACTCAAGCCCCCTCAACTCTGCAGTGTTTGCACCGACGAAACGAAAGCAAACTTCGTTCCAGTCTTCCGCAACGGTCTTTGCAAGGAAATCCAGGAGGCCTTAGGCCTCGTGTCGGACAATTATCCGGCGACATTTTTCTTATGAAATTCAGTATCTTGATGTTTTTATTTCAAACCATTGAGCACATAGTACGGGCAAAATACTCGGGGGGAAATACGTCAAATACTCCATTGTTGCATCGCATCATTCCTGTCGAACTTCGTGCAGCTGGCGGTTGATCAGCCAGTTCAAGCCGAAAAACGAGCGACATGAAGAGGGGTTGCTATGAGCGATGATGTTCCGGGAAATGTCTTGTCCGTGAACCGACGGACACTGCTTGCAGGATTTGCCAGCCTGCCGCTGCTTTCGCTGATGGGCGCGCCGCTTTCGGCCGCCGATTATCCGACAGCCACCGTCAATACGACCGGTCTGGCCGTTACCGACAGCACGGTGAAGGTCGGCATATTGCATTCCGTCACCGGCACGATGGCGATCAGCGAGACCGGCTCGGTCCAGGCTGAAAAGCTTGCCATCGAGCAGATCAATGCCATGGGCGGCGTTCTCGGCCGCAAGATCGAGTTTGTTCAAGAAGACGGAGCGTCCGACTGGCCGACATTCGCCGAAAAGGCAAAGAAGCTGCTGGTACAGGACAAAGTCGCATCCGTATTCGGCTGCTGGACATCAGCATCCCGCAAGGCGGTTCTGCCGGTTTTCGAGCAGTATAACGGTATGCTCTATTACCCGACCTTCTACGAAGGCCTCGAAGAGAGCCCGAACGTCATCTATACCGGCCAGGAAGCGACACAGCAGATTCTTGCCGGCATCGACTGGGTGGTGAAGGAGAAGGGTGCCAAAAGCTTCTACCTGCTCGGATCGGACTATATCTGGCCGCGCACGTCCAACAAGATCGCGCGCAAGCATATCGAAAAGCTGGGCCTTGAGGTCGTCGGCGAGGAATATTACCCGCTCGGCCACACCCAGTTCAACTCGGTGATCAACAAGATCAAACTGCGCAAGCCCGACGTGATCTATGCCATCGTTGTCGGCGGCTCCAATGTCGCCTTCTACAAGCAGCTCAAGGCTGCCGGTATCGACCTCGCCAAGGAAAAGCCGCTGCTCCTGACCATTTCCGTCACGGAAGACGAAATCCTCGGCATCGGCGGCGAGAACATGGCCGGCGCCTATGCGATGATGAAATACTTCCAGAGCCTCGACAATCCTAACAACAAGGCATTCGTCGAAGCATTCAAGAAGATGTGGGGCGATAATATCGTCATCGGCGACGTGACCCAGGCTGCCTACCTTGGCCCATGGCTGTGGAAGGCTGCAGTCGAGAAGGCCGGCTCTTTCGACATCGACAAGATCAAGGCAGCCTCGCCGGGCATCGAGCTGACCACGGCTCCGGAAGGTTATGTGAAGATCCACGAGAACCATCATCTCTGGTCAAAGGCGAGAGTCGGCCGCGCCAAGACGGACGGCCAGTATGAACTGGTCTACGAGACGGCTGACCTGATGGAGCCCGATCCATTCCCCGAAGGCTATCAATAAGCCTTGACCTTGCTGCCCGCGGGTCACCCGTGGGCAGCACTTTCCTCGATGTCATCTGAAATATCAGCTTCCTGTCCGGCGAGGCCACGATGATTGGCGACTATACTTTCGGCGAATTCACCTCGATCCTTGCGATGCAGGGCTTTGCGGGGCTCAGCCTCTTCTCCGTCTTCGTCCTGATGGCGCTGGGGCTTGCGATCATCTTCGGCCAGATGGGCGTCATCAACATGGCGCATGGCGAATTCATGATCCTGGGAGCCTATGTGACCTACATATGCTCGCATATCGTCACCGAATATATTCCGGTCCTGTTTCCCGTCTATTTCTTCATCGCCATGGCCGCCGCTTTCGTCGCGTCCTTCGCGCTCGGCGTGCTGGTGGAATGGGGAATGATCCGGTTCCTTTACCGCAGGCCACTCGACACGCTGCTGGCGACCTGGGGCCTGTCGCTGATCCTGCAGCAGGTCTATCGCTCGGTGTTCGGTGCTCGTGAGGTCGGCGTCACCCTGCCGGACTGGATGATGGGTTCGATCGCGCTCACCGACATGATCGAGATCCCCATCAATGGCCTGTTCGTCATGGCTTTGACGCTTCTGGTCTCGTTCGCCGTCTATTTCATCATGTTCCGTTCCGCCTGGGGCAAGCAGGTCCGCGCCGTGTTGCAGAACCGGGTGATGGCGGGGGCTGTCGGCATCAACACGAAGCGGGTCGACAGCATGACATTCGGCCTCGGTTGCGGCATCGCGGGGATCGCCGGCGCGGCCTTCACCATGATCGGTTCAACCGGGCCGACGGCCGGTCAGCTTTACATCGTGGATACATTTCTCGTCGTGGTCTTCGGCGGCGCCGGCAGCCTGATCGGTACGATCGCCTCCGCCTTCACCATCTCGCAGGCCCAGTCCACCCTGGAATTCTTCCTGAGTGGATCGATGGCCAAGGTGCTGACCCTGCTGACGGTCGTCGGAATCCTGATGTTGCGCCCGCAGGGCCTTTTCACACTCAACATTCGCCGCTGAGGAGCATCCAATGAAATTCGAAAGCATTTTCTTTTCGAAGCAGGGATGGATTTCTTTCGCCATCCTGGCTGCGATCCTTTTGATCGTCCTGCCGCTGTCGGTGGATGTCTTCCGCCTCAATCTCATCGGCAAATATCTGACTTACGCCTTCGTGGCCCTCGGCCTCGTCCTGTGCTGGGGCATGGGCGGCATCCTGTCGCTTGGGCAGGGAATATTCTTCGGGCTCGGAGGCTATTGCATGGCCATGTTCCTGAAGCTCGAGGCATCGACACCCGAAGCCACGAAGATCCAGTCGACGCCCGGCATTCCGGACTTCATGGATTGGAACCAGCTGACGGAATTGCCCTTCTGGTGGCAGCCCTTCCATTCCTTCGCCTTCACGCTGGTCGCAATCATCGCCGTGCCTGCGCTGTTCGCCTTCGTCATCGCGGCGGCGATGTTCAAGAGACGTGTCGGCGGCGTCTATTTCGCCATCATCACCCAGGCGATCGCGGCCATCATGACCATCCTGATCATCGGTCAGCAGGGATATACCGGCGGTGTGAATGGCATCACCGATCTGCGCACGCTGCTGGGCTGGGACATCCGCACCGACGACGCCAAGCTGCTGCTGTATTTCGCCTGCGCGCTTGCTCTGCTCCTCTGCGTGCTTCTCGCTCAGGGCGTAAAAATATCCAAGTTCGGCCGCCTGCTTGTGGCGATGCGCGACCGCGAGGACCGGGTGCGTTTCTCTGGATATGACGTTTCGAACTTCAAGATCTTCATCTTCTGCCTGGCGGCTGCATTTTCGGCGATCGGCGGCGCGATGTTCACGCTGCAGGTCGGCTTCATGTCGCCTTCTTTCGTCGGCATCGTTCCATCGATCGAGATGGTGATATTCTGCGCCGTGGGCGGGCGTCTGTCGCTCTTTGGTGCCGTCTATGGCGCACTCATCGTCAATGCCGCCAAAACATCTTTTTCCGAGAGCTTTCCCGAACTCTGGCTTTTCGCCATGGGAGGGCTGTTCATCGCTGTCGTCATGGCGTTTCCGAATGGTCTTGTCGGTCTCTACCGCGAACATGTCGAGCCGCTGATCCGCCGCCTTTCGAAACGCACTGCCACGACGCAGCCCATTCAGGCTGCCGCTGGCTCGGCCAATTGACGGGAGGGCGCCATGCTTGTCACCGATACCGAACAGAAGGATTTTCTCCTCTCGGTCGAAGGGCTCACGGTTTCCTTCGACGGGTTCAAGGCGGTCAACGACCTCTCTCTATATATCGACGAGAACGAGATCCGCGTCATCATCGGCCCGAACGGGGCGGGAAAGACCACGGTTCTTGACCTGATCTGCGGCCGCACCCGTCCGACACAGGGCTCCATCAAGTTTTCCGGCCAGGAACTGACCGGGATGCGTGAATTCGAAATCGTTCATGCTGGCGTCGGCCGCAAATTCCAGAACCCGTCGATCTATGAGGACCTGACGGTCTTCGAGAACCTGGAACTGTCGTTTCCGCGCGGCCGTAACGTCTTCGGCGCACTGTTCTTCCGCCGCGATGCGGAAGTGCGCGACCGGGTCCAGGAAGTCGCGGAGCTGATATTCCTGAAGGATCATCTGAACACCGAAGCAGCAATCCTCAGCCATGGCCAGAAGCAGTGGCTGGAAATCGGCATGCTACTGATCCAGAGCCCGAAACTGCTGATGCTCGACGAGCCGGTAGCGGGCATGAGCGTCGCCGAGCGGATCAAGACCGCCGAACTGCTCAATACGATCATCAAGAACCAGTCGGTCATCGTGATCGAGCACGACATGAAATTCGTCGAGGACATCGCTCACCGGGTCACGGTCCTGCACCAGGGCAAGGTGCTTTCCGAAGGATCAATGGAGCGCGTCAAGAACGACCCCAAGGTCATCGAAGTCTATCTCGGCCATTAGGAGAGTGAACATGCTTGCAGTCGAAAACCTGCGCGTCGCCTACGGCCAGAGCGAGGTGATCCACGGCATGAATTTTGCCGTGCAACCCGGCGAGATCGTCGCCGTCATGGGCCGCAACGGCATGGGCAAGACCACGCTAATGAAGTCGTTGATGGGGATAGTTCCCTCTGCGCAGGGGGCGATCCGCATCGGTGATACGCCGGTCGAGACCATGGAGAGCTATCGCAGGGTTGCGGCAGGGCTGGCCTATGTCCCGCAAGGACGGATGATCTTTTCCGCCATGACCGTCAGGGAGAATATCGAGACGGGCCTGACCGTTACCGGCGAACGCAACGTGCCGGATCATATCTACGAGCTGTTTCCGGTTCTACTTGAAATGAAGGGCCGCCGCGGCGGCAATCTTTCAGGCGGACAACAACAGCAGCTCGCCATCGCCAGGGCGCTTGCGTCCAAACCCAAGGTGCTTCTGCTCGACGAGCCGACCGAGGGCATTCAGCCGTCGATCATAAAGGAGATGGCCCGAACGCTCTGCCGCATCCGAGACGAGATGGGGCTTTCCATTCTCGTCTCGGAACAGGTCCTGAGCTTTGCCCTCGACATGGCAGACCGGGTTCTCGTCATCGAGAAGGGCGACATCGTTCATGAGAGCCCACGCGACGGCATCGACGAGGCGAAGGTCGCCGGTTTCCTGTCCGTCTGATGCCGGTCTCACATCCAACATTTACTTAGGAAGGAGCAAGACATGCCTGAAACGCTGATCAAGGTCGACCTCAACGAGTCGCCCTATACCAATGAGAAGATTCACAATCGCTGGCATCCGGACATTCCGATGGCCTGCTGGGTAGAGCCGGGCGACGACTTCCGGATCGAGACCTATGACTGGACCGGTGGCCAGATCAAGAATGACGACGATGCCGCAGACGTGCGCGATGTCGATCTTTCGCAGGTTCATTTCCTTTCCGGCCCGATCGGCGTCAAGGGTGCAAAGCCCGGCGACCTGCTGGTTGTCGATATTCTCGATATCGGCACGTTCGAAAACAGCCTCTGGGGCTTCAACGGCTTTTTTTCCAAGAAGAACGGCGGCGGCTTTCTCACCGAGCATTTCCCGGAAGCCCAGAAGTCGATCTGGGATTTCCACGGCATGTTCACCTCCTCGCGCCATGTGCCGGGTGTCAAATATGCGGGCATCATTCATCCGGGCCTGATCGGCTGCCTGCCGGACCAGAAGATGCTCGATATGTGGAATAGCCGTGAGAAGGCCCTGTTCGACACCAATCCCGACCGCGTTCCGGGTCTTGCAAACCTGCCGAACGGCGGCCCGACCGCGCATATGGGGGCGCTGAAGGGCGAGGCCCGCGAAAAGGCTGCAGCCGAAGGTGCGCGCACCGTTCCGCCGCGTGAACATGGCGGCAATTGCGACATCAAGGACCTGTCGCGCGGCTCGAAAATCTACTTCCCTGTTTATGTGGACGGTGCCGGCCTTTCCATGGGCGACCTGCATTTCAGCCAGGGCGATGGCGAGATCACCTTCTGCGGCGCCATCGAGATGGCTGGCTGGCTACATATCAAGGTCACACTGATCAAGGACGGCATGGCCAAGTACGGGATCAAGAACCCGATATTCCGTCCCTCGCCGATCACGCCGAAATACGACGACTTCCTGATCTTCGAAGGGATTTCCGTCGATGAAGCGGGTACGCAGCATTATCTCGACGTCCACATCGCCTATCGCCAGGCCTGCCTCAACGCGATCGAGTACCTGACCAAATTCGGCTACACCCGTGCCCAGGCCTATGCGATCCTCGGCACGGCACCCGTCCAGGGTCATATTTCTGGCGTTGTCGATGTACCGAATGCCTGCGCCACGCTGTGGCTGCCACTCGATATCTTCGAATACGACCTGAAGCCCGGCGCAGATGGTCCGAAGAAATATCTCGACGGCAAGATCGACGTTCCTCTGGCGCCTGATCTGTGAGTTGTTCGCCATGATTTTGGGGCGGCGGCGTGCCGCCCCGTGCTATCGCGCCATCTCTTACACCGATTTCTCCGGGAGACCCGATGCCTTATTACGATTACAACTGTGCCGAATGCGGTGCATTTACCGAACTTCGACCGATGGCGGTATCAGCGGAACCCTGTGGCTGCCCCACCTGCGGAGTGCCCGCAGAACGCGCTTTCTTCTCCACGCCATTTTTTTCACTCATGGATCAAACGAAGCGGGCCGCGCAGAGGACTAATGAGAAATCGGCCAATGAACCTAAGACGCTAAAGTCCTCCGAACATGGATCGGGATGCTCGTGTTGCCAAGGTAACAAGAAATCCAGAACACTATATCGCGCGGATGGGGCTAAAGCCTTTCCTTCCTCGAGGCCTTGGATGATCAGCCACTAACCTAACCAGGCACCAACTCCGACAGGAGCGATCGGCTCGAATAGCCGCATCCGCAATTTCGAGTCCCGGTCTCTCTATTGACCTCCTGAAAGGAGGATACAGGTCTTGAGCGGAATCGAACCATCGGCCCACTTGATTGTAGTCACTTAGCTCTGCGGCAGATATTCTGGCCATTCCTGCGCGCCATGGAGTACGCGAAGAATTCGAACTGTCGTCTCGGTTATGACGTAGGCGGCGACATAAGACGTACCATTGATGACGAGTTCGCGTGTGCCGGCAACTCTACCAATGCGTCCACTGGCGGGAAAATCGAGTAGGCGACGGGCGGCCGCTACTATCCGTTCATCGATGAGAACAGCAGCTAGAGCGTTTCACCTTTTGACGGAACCGTATCCTGCATTTGTTAGATAATTGGCGCATTCGTCGGGTTGGATTGTTTCGACCAGTTTGCCGATAT